>CAYNQJ010000047.1:0-31942 GCA_964399305.1 uncultured Luteolibacter sp. | reverse complement strand
ATCCACCGCCGCCCCACCGCAAGCACAATCTTGATTGTTTCTGTCTCTTTTAATTTTGGATCGCAGAGATCGCAGGGCATCGCCAGTTCCAGTTCGGAGCGCGAACAGACTTCAGGATCAGGCAGCTGACGTGGGCGGGCGGCACATGCGCCCATGATGCATGCTGGGCGATTCAAACGGCCGTGCCGGTCTTTTGTGCCGGTTTCGCGGGTTCGGAAATTATTTTTGGCCAACAGGTCTATCACCTGTCCATCTTTTGAGGGGAGATGTTCCATTGCCACCGGTAATGCTACCGGTAAAAACCCCTCGGCCAAACGACCGTAGCTTTTCTGAGACTGCTCCGGTTGCCGTCACGCATTCTTGCAATTGTCAGCAGTGCCGCGGATTTTCACGTGGATGATCACGCGTGATGGAGCAGGATTGAATTGGCGGCGAAGTGGTCGGAGAGAATGTCGGAGACGATGACCATCGGGGTTCCAGAGCGGACGAATTCCTGTTTGAGCAATTCCTGGGTGACGCGCTGGATCGTTTCCTCCACATTGGTGGCGAAAGCGAGTTTGATGGCGCGGATGCCGCGGGTGAGGGCGAGTTTGCGGCAGACGGACTCCTTCGGGGTAATGGCGAAAAACGCGGCGGTGCGCGGGCGGAGCATGGCGACCTGGTTGGCCAGCACGCCGCGGCGGGTGAGCACGACGAGGCAGGCATCTGGCAGAGAATCCGCCAGATTGACGGCGGCACGTGCGGTTTTCTGGCGTTCGTCGCGCAGCAGCATGCCCTGGCCGAAGCCTTGGCCGCCGGTGCGTTCGATGCGGGTGGTGATGCGCACGAGGGCATCAACGCAGCGTTCGGGATAGCGTCCGACGGATGTTTCGCCGGAGAGCATCAGGGCGTCCGCCTCCTCGTGGGCGGCGTTCATCACGTCGGTGACTTCCGCGCGGGTGGGAGTGGGGTTGGTGATCATCGATTCCAGCAGTTGGGTGGCGACAATCACGCGGGTGCCGAGGTCGTGGCAGCGTTTGACGATGCGGCGCTGGAGGATCGGCAGTTCCTCAAACTCGACTTCCGTGCCGAGGTCGCCGCGGGCAATCATGATGACATCGGCTTCCTGAATGATCGAGTCGATGTTGCGAACGGCCTCCTGGTCTTCGATTTTGGCGACAAGTTGGGCGTCGCCTTCGAGGGCGGTCATGGCCGTGCGAAGCTCGCGGACGTGAGCGGCGTCGCGGACAAAAGAGCCTGCGATGAAGTCGGCCTCGCACTCGACGGCGAGTGCGAGATCCCGGTGGTCTTTTTCGGTAAGTGCCGGCAGGTTGAGGCGCACACCGGGGAGGTTGATGTGACGGCGGGAGCCCATGGTGCCGGGGGTGGTGACATGGCAAAGGATGCGATCAGCCTCGACCACATCGATGCGCATCAGCAGCGCGCCATTGTCCACGACCAGGGTATTGCCGACCGAGACATCGCCCATCAGGCCTTCATAGTTGACGGTGGTGGAAAACTCGACCGAGGCGTCGGTTCCGGTTTTGCGGAACTCCACGACGTCGCCTTCCTGCAGGGTGAACGGCTGGGCGAGATCGCCGGTACGGATGGACGGTCCGGTCAGGTCGAAAAGAACGGCAATATGCAATCCGCGCTGTTGGGCCTGTTTGCGGACGCGGCGTGTCATTTCGGTGGCCCATTCGTGCTTTGCATGGCTCATGTTGAGGCGGAACACATTGGCGCCGGAATCAATGAGTTTGCCGATGACCTCCTCGGATTCGGTGGCGGGGCCCAGGGTGCAGATGAGTTTGGTTTTGCGCAGCATGATGTGAGGGGTGGATGTGAGGGCGTGCCTTCGCTTCCCGGGGAGTGGTTCATTTTTTCTTGCGGAGGAATGGAGGAAGATCGAGGTCCTCGCCTTCAAAGACGTTTGGGTTTTCGCCTTCAAAGCGTCCGCGCGGCACGGAATCCAGGGAAAGTTCGCTTTGGGGAGTGGCGGATTTGATGCCGAGTTTGAGGCGTGGCGCATCGGGTTCCGTGGCGGCTCGCTGGGGTTCGGAGGGATCCTCCGTTTCCGAAGCGGGCGATTCCGTCAGAGGCGCCTCAGCCGGTGGCTGGGGCGGCTTTCGCCATGGCGGGATGGCTGTGCGAGTGCCGGATTGAACGGGCAGATGCGTGACCGGTTCATCCGGGTCGGCGTCCAGGTCGGATTGCAATTCGGGTTCGATTTCAGGTTCCGTCACCACATCCGCGAAGGCGACTTGAGCGGGCGGGATCGGGTCTGCTGGCAAGGCAGCCATCACTGTATCCGGGAATTGCGGCTCGATTGGCACTTCGGATTCGGCTGGTTCACTGGTCAGGCTGAAGCTTGCGACGACGGGACTTTCCTTGGCGGGCGGCGCAGAAGGGTTTTCGTCAAACAGGCTAGGTGCCTGGATTTCCGTGGCCGGCCGTTGGGTGCCGGGAAGCGGTCTTGGTTCCAAGACTGGTTTCACACGGGCGGGAGCCGGTGGATCCTTTTCCACTTTTGGAGCCTCATCAGTGTCAGGCTCAGGGGAATATCCGTGGCTGGGTTCCATCATCGGGGGTTCCGGAGCGGCGTGGCTGATCGTCTCGCGACGGGCCATCATGAGAGAATCCTCGGGCAGCGCACTGATCAACGTCAGTGAAAGGCTGTTGCCCATGGCGGGATCGACGGCGGCTCCGAAAAGAACGTGGGCATGTTCGGGAATGAATTTTTGGAGGCGCTGCATCAACAGCTCGATTTCGAACAGCGTCAGATCCTCGCCCCCACAAAGGTGGACGAGGACCGTTTGAGCTTGTTTGAGCAGGCTGCCTTGGTCGAGCAGCGGGCTGGCCAGGGCGTTGCGCAGCGCCTTGGCGGCGCGGTCCGAGCCCTCGGCGATGCCGGAGCCGAAGAGACAGCGCGAGCGGTTGGTGCGCAGCGCGCTCATCAGGTCGTCGAGGCCGACGTTGATCAAGCCCGGGCGGACGACCAGGCGGATCACCGCCTTGATCGATTCGCAGATCATGCGGTCCGCGGCGAGGAAGGCATCGTGGATTCCTTGCTTGGCGAGGACCAGTTCCCCCATGCGGTTGTTATCGAAAGTCACGAGGGCGTTGGAAAGGACCGCGAGTTCGTTGAGTGCGGTTTCCGCCTGTTCGCGGCGGCGGGAGCCTTCAAAGGAGAAAGGCATGGTGGCGAAAACGACGACAAACGCGCCTTCCTCGCGGGCGATGCGGGTGACGATAGCCGCAGCGCCGGAGCCCGTGCCGCCACCGAGGCCGGTGCAGAGGAACACGATCCGGCAACCCTTGAGGGATTCGCGGATCGCGCTTTCCGCCTCCAACACCGCCTGTTGGCCGAGCGCGGGATCGCCGCCGGTGCCGAGTCCCTTGGTAAGGTTCGCACCGAGTTGGATCTTTTCCTTGGCGATGCAGGAGCCGAGGGTGCGGATGTCGGAGTTGAGGGCGAGCAGCTCCGCGCCGTCGATGCCATCGAGTGCGATGCGTTCCAGCATGTTGGCTCCGGCTCCTCCCAGGCCGATGATTTTCACAGAGGAGGGCGGGATGGATTGGCCGGGGCCGCGTGAGTAGGGGATCATGGCGGATGGAAGTGGAGGTTGGCGGTGGTTTCTATCAGAATGATCTCAGCGGCCGAAGGGCCAGAACAGACGGCCGACTTTTCCCAGCAGGCCCGGGGGGCGGGCGCGTTCGGTTTCGAGAATCTGGGCGTAGCGGATCAATCCGATGGAGGTTGCGTAGCGGGGGTCCTTGAACGAGGCCTGGATGCCGCTGATTTCCGGCAGCTCGGGGCGGTAGATGTCGCGGCCGAACACGTCGAAGGCGAGCTCGCTGAAACCGCGCATCAGGCTGGTTCCTCCTGTTAGGAAAATCCCGGCGCCGATGGCTTCGACCGATCCCTTGGGCAGGCGTTGCCAGACGAGCCGCAGGGTTTCCTCGAGCCGCTGGCGGATCACCTCGTTGAGCACGCTGCGGCTGACCTCGACATCGGCGAATCCGCTTTCGTCGTTGAGCCGGGCCTTGCCGACCGAGCGCAGTGGATCCGCGGAGGCGTCGCCTTCGGTGACTTTCATCCGTTCCGCCTTTGAGAACGGCATGCCTGTGACGAGGTGGATATCGTTGGTGATGTGGTCGCCGCCGACCGGAATGCAGCCGGAGGCGGTGATCACGCCGCCGAGGTAGAGCGCGTAATCGGTAGTGCCGCCTCCGATGTCGATGACCAGCGCCCCGCGCTCGCGTTGTTCGCGGTCGAGAGCCATTTGTGCCGTGGCGATCGGGGCGAAGACGATGTCGTCGACCTCGAGCGGCATTTCGCGGACCAGTTTGATGCTGTTCTGGATGCGGGTGCCGATGCCGTGGACCACGTGGAAATCCGCCTCGACCGTTTTACCGAACAGTCCGACGGGTGAAGTCGAGTGTTCCAGGCCGTCGAGCCAGTAGTTGCGGATGATCGGGTGGACGTAAACGTGGTCCTGCGGGATGTGGACATCGCGTGCGATGGCACGTGCTTCCTCGACGTGTTCCGAGGTCACGACCGGCTCGCCATCGGGGAGGCGGTAGGTGCCGCGGTGGTTGACGCCCTGGATGTGGGAGCCGGTGATCGATAGAAACACGCTGCCGATGTCCACATCGCTGGCGTCCTCCGCCTTGGCGAGCGCGTCCTTGAGGCAGGCGCGGGCTTGTGAATAATCGAAGATTTCCCCCTTGCGGACTCCCGCGCTTTTCGTTTCGCCAATGCCGAGGATTTTGACCGCGCTGTCCTCCTTGACCTCGCCGACGACGATGCAGGTCTTGCTGGTGCCGATCTCGAGTCCGACATGAATTTTGGTGCGGCGGGCCATGTGGGTGGGTCAGTGGGAATCAATTGCGGTGAAGAAGGGAGCCAACGTCGCGGGCGCGGCGTGTGGTGCCGGGATCGGCATCCGCCGGTGGGGCGGATGCTTCCTTGACCGGGATCGCCTTGGGCGGCCCGGCGGCATCGGTGACGGTGACGGTGATGGGGATATTGTATTTGGGGATCAGGTTGATGGTGTCGATGAGGTAGCCCTTTTCGCCGGCGTGGTCGAGAGCGGCGCGCAAATTCTGGATTTGCCGGGCATGTTCACCGAGGCTGAAGGTGGCGAGCGTGCCCTGGCGGGTTTTGAGTTCCAGTGACCATTCATTGCGCTGGCGGATGGTTTCGATCCATTGCGGGGCCTCGGTGTCCGCTTCGCAGGCCGAATCGAGCAGCATGAAGCAGCGCTCAAGCTCGGGGTGGGCAATCTGTTTCCCGGCGGCAACCGGGAACTCATCGGATGCGGACAACTCGATCACGGGCAGCAATTTCGCCGATTCAAACTGGCGCTCGGGACAGGGGTAGGCGACGCCGAGGCCGTCCACCAGCATCGCGCCTGGCTGGCGTGTCTTGTCGGGTGAATCGCCGGGGCTTTGGATCCATGCCTTTGGCTGGCGGGTTTCGACGCGCACGACCAGGGTGGCTGGCAGGTGGCGTTCGACGCGTGCTTTCAGAATCCCGGGGATTTGTTCGAGCTTTCCTGCGGCGGCTGTCACATCGATATCGAACAGATTCCTCGGTGCGGTCAGATCGATGCCGGCGGCATTCGCGACGGCGAATTCATCCACCACATCGTTGGTATTGAGGTCGAGCACCTTCAGGCTGAAATCGGGATTCTGATAGAACGCGTGGTCGATGCCGCGCCAGACGCCCCAGCCGGCGGCGGCGAGCAGGGCGAGCAGGCAGGCGACGCGGGTGAGCCGGCCGAGGAGCGAGAGAAATCCGAACCATGCGATGCGCGGCGACATCACGCGCACCTGCAGCACGTTCTGGCGGGACGGGCGGCGGTTTTTGGTGGTGGTGCGTTTCATGGGATTGGGCGGGGTGTCAGCGGGCGGCGGGTTTGCGGAGCTGATAGGATTGCTCGGCGATCGTCCGGCAGAGTTCGGGGAAGGAAATTCCGGCGGCGGCGGCGGCCTTCGGCAACAGGCTGGTTTCCGTCATTCCGGGGATGGTGTTGGCTTCGAGCACGAAGGGTCTTCCTGATGAATCCAGCAGGACATCGACTCGCGAGTAGATTTCCACGCCGAGCGAGCGGTGGGCGGCCAGGGCGGCTTGCGACACGGCGCGAGTGGTTTCCTCATCGAGCCCGGCGGGGCAGATGTATTGCGACCCCTTGGCGCCTGAGAGCCACGGGTACTTGCTGGCCATGTCATAGACGCCGTCGGGCGGAATAATGTGGACGACCGGCAGGGCCTGGTCGTTGAGAATGCCGACCGTGAGCTCCAAGCCATCGATGAATTGCTCGACCAGGATGTCGCTGCCGTATTTCGCGGCATCGGCCATGGCGGTGGTGGCGGCGGACGGTTCGCGCACGATGTGGACGCCCACGCTGGATCCCTCGCGCGGCGGCTTGACGACAAAGGGTGCGGCAAACGAAGGAAGGCGCGGTCCTGAGGAGACATCGACGATTTCCGCCTGCGGCGTTGGGACGCCTGCGTCGACGAAGGCGGCCTTGGCCAGATTTTTATCGAAGGCGCGGCGGCTGCTGGCGACGCCCGCGCCGGTGTAGGGGACGCCGAGGTTTTCTAACAACTGTTGGAGCTGCCCGTCCTCGCCGAAGGTGCCGTGGATCACATTGAACGCGAGTCCGGTGCCGGGCGGCAGGTCGATTGAGGCGCGGGTGACATCGACCGCCACCGCATCGAGTCCGAGTCCGCGCAGGGCGTTGAGCACGGCCTTGCCCGACGCCAGCGAGACCTCGCGTTCCGAGCCGGGGCCGCCCATCAGGACGGCGATTTTGATGGATTCAAGCATGGGGAGTGATCGGGAATCGGTTATCAGAGACAGAAGACAGAAGATGGGAGGGGATGTGTGTGTTAGAACTGGGGTTCGTCGTCGCCCAGGATTTTGATTTCGGTTTCGAGGTCGATGCCGCTTTCGGATTTGGCTTTATTGCGGATGGAATCGATGAGTTGGAGGATTTCCGTGGCGGTGGCGCCGCCTTGGTTCACGACAAAATTTCCGTGGATGTCCGATACGGCGGCGTGGCCGACCGAGCTGCCCTTGAGGCCGAGTGAATCGATGAGGCGGCCGGCCGGGATTTCCTCCGGGTTGCGGAACGTGCAGCCGGCGGAGGCCATGACCGGTTGGGAGGCCTTGCGTTTTTCCCGTGATTCGTCCCAGCGTTGCTTGATGTTGGCGGGGGTGTCGGGTTTGCCTTTGAAGACCGCCTGCAAGGCGAAGTTGCGGCGGAGCTCGGCGACGTTGCGGTATTGGGCGGTGATTTCCGCGCGTTCGCGGGTGCGGATGACACCGTCTTCATCGAGGAAGGTCACGCGCACGACCTGGTCGAAGGTTTCCACGCCCATGGCACCGGCATTCATGCGCAGGGCGCCGCCGACGTTTCCGGGGATGCCTTCCATCCACTCAAAGCCGCCGATGCCGCTGGCGGCGGCGAAGCTGGCGAGTTTTTTCAAGCGCACACCGGCACCGGCGGTGATCTCGCCGCGCGGGCCGAGGGAGACCTCGTTGAACACCCCGCCCGCCGGGTGGATGACCGCGCCGCGGATGCCGCCGTCGCGGACCAACAGATTGGATCCGCGGCCGACGACGCGCACCGGGATGCCGCGTTCGCGGCAGTAGGCGACGAGGAACGCGAAGCCGTAGAAACTGTGGGGCTCCATCCAGTATTGGGCGGGGCCGCCGACCAGCAGGGTGGTGTGTTTCGCCATCGGCTCGTAGAGTTTTCCGACGATTTCCCCGGCGGGCATCAGGCCGCACATTTCCTCAAGCACCTTCAGGTCCGCGGCTATGCGGGTGCCGATTTCGTGGACGTTTCCGGCACCGAGGGTGATCAGCAGGTCGCCGGGACGCAGCGCGTTGCCGACCGTGTGGTGGGCGTGGTTGAAATCCGTTAGAAACACGGCGGGCACATCGCCGTTGGCGTGGACGGCATCGACGATCGTCTGGCCGCTGATCCCCTCGATCGGGGTTTCGGAGGCCGGATAGACATCGGTGACGAAGACGAGATCGGCCTGCTGGAGGACCTTGCCGAAGTCATTGGCGAGCGCCCGGGTGCGGCTGTAGCGGTGTGGCTGGAAGAGCACCACGATGCGCTTTGGTTTCAGCGATCTGGCGGTCTGCAGGGTGGCGGCGAGTTCGGTCGGGTGGTGGCCGTAGTCATCGACGATGCGGTGGTTGGCGGAGAGGTATTTCGTTTCGAAGCGGCGTTTGGCGCCGGCGAAAGTCGAGAGCGCGCGTGCGATGTGCGGGAAGTCCGCGCCGCAGCAATCGGCGAGGGCGATGGCGGCGAGGGCGTTGAGGATATTGTGGTTGCCGGGGATGCCGAGTTCGATGCCGCCGAGGGGTTCGCCGTTTTTCATCACGGTGAAGGCGGAGCTGCCCTTGAGATCGCGGATGTCGGTGGCGGTGTAATCGGCGTCCTCCCAGCCGTAGGAGATCGCATTTTCACGGCTGGCGCAGAGCTCGTGGGCGACCGGGTCCTCGGCGCAATAGACGAGGTGGCCGAGCGTTTGATCGGCGAGGGTGCCGAAGACCTCGCGGATGTGGTCGAGGTCGCGGTAGAAATCGAGGTGTTCGGCCTCGATATTGAGGATCACCGAGTGTTGCGGGTGATAGAGCGCGAGCGTGCCGTCGCTTTCATCGCCTTCGGCGACCATGAACTGGCCGTCGCCGGACCATTTGGCGTTGGATCCGAGGATGGGGATTTCCGCGCCGACGTAGTGGCTGGGTTTCAGCCCCGCCTCGCGCAGGACGTGAGCGGTCATGGCCGAGGTGGTGGTTTTCCCGTGGGTTCCGGAAATGAGGACGCCCTTGCGGGTGTGGAGGATGGCTCCGAGGCATTCGGCGCGGCGGTAGAGCGGGATTTTGGCGGCCACGGCGGCGGCGTAGGCCGGATTGTCCGGTCGGATGGCGGATGAGAAAACAACGAGGTCCGCGCCTTGGACCGCATCGGCGGTGTGGGGTGAGGAGAAGCGCAGGCCGTCGCGTTGCATGCGTTCGGTTTCCGCGGTGGTGACGCGGTCCGAGCCGCTGACCTTGTGGCCCATCCCCATCAGCAGCAGCGCGAGTCCGCTCATGCCCGATCCGGCGACGCCTATCAGATGGATCTGCAGGGGCTTGCTGGAATCAGTGAGGCGCTGGCTGAGGACGTTCATGTCGGGGAAAAGGAGGCTTCGATCGCGGAGCAGACGTGTGCCGCCGCGTCGGGAATGGCAAGTGCGGATGCGGACTTGGACATCGCCTTGTAGGCCGGCAGGTCCTGGAGGATCGAAACGGCGAGGGTGGCGAGGGCGTTTGGTGTCAGGTCGCGTTCCTGGACCAGTTTTGCGGCTCCGGCGGCGGCGAAGACTTCGGCGTTGTGGGTTTGGTGGTCGTCTGCGGCGAACGGGTAGGGAACGAGGATCGAGGGATGGCCGGAAATGGCGATTTCATTGAGGCAGGAGGCCCCGGAGCGCGCGATCACCAGGTCGGCAACCGCCATCGCGGCAGGCATTTGATCGCAGAAACCCAGGACCTTGTGGTTGGGACGGTCTTGGGAAATGGTTGCGACGCGTTCGTAGTCCTGCGCTCCGGCGATGTGCAGGATTTGGAATTCCGCTGGCAGCATCGCGGCGGCTTCGGCGCTGAGTTCGTTGAGCCGGCGGGCTCCCTGGCTGCCACCGGTGATGAGGATGGTCGTTTTTTTCGGGTCCAGGCCGAAAACACCCGCCGCCGACTCACGATCCGGCAGGTCGATGATTTCCGGACGGACTGGTGTGCCGGTGGTCACGCAGTCGCAGTTGGGGAAATAGGACCGCGCCGCGTCCAGGCCGAGGAACACCTGGGTGCAAAATCGGCTGGTCAGCACGTTGGCCCGGCCCGGCCGGGCGTTGGAGTCATGGACAAAGGTTTTCAACCCGAGCTTGTGTCCGGCGTAGACCGGCGGCAGCGAGGTAAAGCCGCCCATGCCGAGCACCGCATCCGCGCCGAAGTCGGTCAGGATTTTCCGGCATTGGCCGATCGAGCGCCAGGTTTTGAACAAAAACGGCAGCATCCGCAGCGACAACGTCGGTGGTTTCGCCACGGCCGGCACCGTGACAAAGCGGAGATGCGAGTATTTGGCGGATGCCTCGGCATCGATTTTTTTTTCGGAAATCAGCAACAGCACCTCGTGGCCGCGCCCGCGCAGGGCTTCCGCCACGGCGATGCCGGGAAACAGGTGGCCGCCGGTGCCACCGCAGGCGATCAGTATTTTCAGGGATTTGGACACGCTCGATCAGGGGAATAGCCGGAACCGGAGCTGTGAAACAACGATTCCACATCTCTCCGGCCGATCCTACGGGTTTCCTGATTATCCGGCAATCCTCAAAACGGTTGTGGATCAAATTCCGGGAGGTGGCTGGCTGCGCGGGTTATCGATTCGGGCTTGCCGTTGGGCATTCGGGTGGCGAGCCTGCCGCTGGTTCTGTGAAACAATACTTCCCCTATTACCGCCACCTTCGGGCCGTGAAGTGGCCTTTTCTTGCCGGTGTTGGCTGCGGCCTGATTTATGCGCTGGCCAGCGGAGCGGGCTTGCCACTGATGACCAAGGTGGTTTTCCCCGTGCTGTTCAACGAAACCAGCGGCGGTGAGGGTTACCAAACCTGGCTGCGTGGTATGCTGGGCGAGATTTCACGCAACCGTTTGTTGCTGATCACCTGTTTGTGGATTCCCTTCATTTTCCTGATTCGCGCGATTGCCGGATTCAGCAACAGCTATCTCATTCAGTTTACCGGGCTGCGGGTGCTGGAGTCCATCCGCACGGATTTGTTCATCAAGCTGCAGACGCTGCCGCTGTCGTTTTTCAAAAAAAACCGGTCCGGCGACCTGCTTGCGCGCCTGATGAGTGACACGGAGATCCTGCGGCAGGTGATCGCGCAGGCATCGAGCGACCTGATCAAACAACCTGCCACCCTGATCGCGGCGCTGAGTGTGCTTGGCTGGCTGGCGGTGAAGGACCGCAGCTTTTTCATCGCCTTGATTTCGCTGGTCACCGTGCCGATCTGCGTCACATTGATCCGCTCGGCAGGGCGTCGTCTGGCGGCCCGTGCGCGCCAGCTTCAGGCACGTGGCGGGGATCTGACGGCCACGCTCACCGAGAGCCTTCAGTCGCCACTGGAAATCCGCGCCTACAATCTGGAAAACCGGCAGATCTCCCAGTTCCGCAAGCGCATCCGGGAGATTCTGAGCCTCTCGCTCAAGGTGGTCAAATACCGCCAGGCGATCTCTCCGTCGATCGAAGTGGTTGCGGCCACCGGTTTTGCGGCCGCGCTGTATGTCGGTGCCAGCAATGGCATGACGCTGGAGGCATTCATGACGCTCGGCATGGCGCTCTACATGTCTTATGAGCCGATCAAGAAGCTCGGGGCCATTCATTCACTTTTCCGCCAGGGCGAGGCGGCGATCGCGCGTCTGGAATACGTCCTGCACGAACCGGACAGCCAGCCGGATCCTGCGGTTGCTGTGCCATTCGCTCCGCCGAAGCGCAGCATCCGTTTTGAAAACCTTTCCTTCGCCTACGAGGAGGAGCCGGTGCTGCGCGACCTCAGTGTGGAGATTCCGATAGGCCAGGTCGTCGCCCTGGTGGGTCCCAGCGGTGCGGGCAAGTCCACATTCGCCAACCTGATTCCAAGGTTTTACGATCCGGTCTCCGGGGCGATCACAGTGGACGGTACCGACCTCCGCGCGTTTGCCAAACAGGATCTGCGCAACCACATCGCCGTGGTTCCCCAAAGCCCGTGTTTGTTCTGCGGTACGATCATGGACAACATCCGCATCGGCAGACTGGATGCCACCGAGGAGCAGATCCTCGCGGCCGCGCGCAAGGCCAACGCCGACAGCTTCATCCGCGCGTTGCCGAATGGATATGAAACACAGGTCGGCGAGCGCGGCGACCAGCTTTCCGGCGGCCAGCGCCAGCGGATCGCGGTAGCCCGCGCGTTCCTCCGTGATGCGCCGATCCTGATCCTCGACGAGGCGACCAGCGCGCTGGATTCCGAAAGCGAGGCGATGGTCCAGCAGGCGCTTGCGGAGCTGGTCAAGGGCCGCACCACCTTCATCATCGCCCACCGCTTCAGCACGATCACCATTGCCGACCGCATCCTCGTCTTTGAGGCCGGCCGGATCGTCGCGGATGGCAGCCACGAACAACTCCGCGCAAGCAGCGCGATCTATCAATCCATGATCAGCAGCCAGATGGCCGGTGCGTGAGAACCGGAGAAGGCAGGTGGCGGAATGCGGTGCTCGGAACCTGTCGTGTTGCGCCAATGAAAAATGGGACCGCAGGGATGAAGTCGTTGTGTAGGCTGCGCAAGGAAGCACGCAGGATGGATACGCTCCCCGTTTTAAGGCAGCCTCTCAGGTCGGCCGTCCAATGGCGACGAGGATCGCCTTTTGGGCGTGCAGCCGGTTTTCGGCTTCCTGGAAGATCGTGTCGGCGTGCCGTTCGAGGATTTCCTCGCTGATTTCCTTGCCGCGGTATGCGGGCAGGCAGTGGAGCACGATGTGGCCGGCGGCGGCGTTGGCCAGCAGCGCGGAGTTGACCTCGAATCCGGCGAACTCGCGTTCCTTGTCCTTCTGGTCTTCCTGGCCCATCGACAGCCAGACATCGGTGTTGATCACATGCGCGCCGCGCGTTGCGACGGCGGGGTCGGTGGTGACCGAGACGTTGGGCGCGGCAAGTCTGGTTAGAAAATCCGCCGGGGGCTGGCAGGAGGGCGGCGAGGCGATGGCGAGCTCGAAGCCGAGGCGCCTGGCGGCCCACATCCACGAGCGGGTCATGTTGGAAAACCCGTCGCCGATGAACGCGATTTTGCGGTTTTCCCATCCGCCGAGGATTTCCTGGATGGTGAGCAGGTCGGCGAGGATCTGGCAGGGATGCTCGTCGTCGGTGAGCGCGTTGATCGTGGGGATTCCCGAGTATTCCGCGAATTCCACGACATCCTGCTGGGCGAAGGTGCGGATGATCGCGCCATGGACCATGCGGCCCAGCACGCGGGCGGTGTCCTTGATCAGTTCGCCGCGGCCGAGCTGGATGTCGTTTTTTGATAGAAACATCGGGAACCCGCCGAGCTCGCGGATGCCGACCTCGAATGAAACCCGGGTGCGGGTGGATGACTTGGTGAAGATCAGCGCCCATGTCTGGCCGGCGAGCGGCAGTTCCTGGTCGCAGCCACGGCCGGCTTTCAGGCGCGCGGCGGATGCCAGCAGCGCGCGGATCTCGGCGCCGCTGAGTTCTTCGATGGAAAGCAGGTGTTTCATAAATGTGGGGGGGATGGCCCGGGGCTTCAGCTGTGGGCGAGTTCCAACAGGGTCTTGTGGATGATATCGAGCGCTTCGTCGATTTCCGCTCCGGTCACATTGAGCGGGGGCAGCAGGCGGATGGTGTCCGGCCCGGCGGGCGGGACAAGCAGTCCGTTTTCCATCAGGCGGCCGACCACGACGAGAGCGGCGGTTTTGCCCTCCGGAGCCGGAATGAGGGCCGGATCGAGGCGCAGGCCTAACAGCAATCCCTGGCCGCGCACTTCCGCAATCACGGGCAGGTTCCAGCCGCGGATGGTTTCGCGGATGCGGACCTCCATCAGGATCGCGTTGGCGGGAAGCTCCTTCTCGCGGATTTCCCTCAGCACCGCGAGCGCGGCGGCGCAGACGAGCGGGTTGCCGCCGTAGGTCGATCCATGCGAGCCCGGTCCCATCAGCGAGGAAAGCGGCGTGCCCGCTTCGTCGATGGCGCGGTCGGAGAGCCAGAACGCGCCGATCGGGACGCCGCCGCCCATGCCCTTGGCCCATGAGATGCCGTCAGGCTGGATTTCCGGAGCGATCATCCGCCAGGCCATCGCGTCTCCGCAGCGGCCGAAGCCGGCCTGCACCTCGTCTAACAAAAGCAGCAGGTCGTGTTTTTTGCAGATGGCGGCCACGGCGCGCAGGAACTCCGGTGTGGCGGTGTTGACGCCGCCCTCGCCCTGGACCGGTTCCAGCAGGATGGCGGCGGTTTCCGGGCGGATGCCGTTTTCAATGGCGGCGATGTCGTTGTAGGGCAGGTAGCGGAACCCGGGCAACAGCGGGTCGAAGCCCTCCTGGATTTTCGCCTGGCCGGTGGCGGACATCGATCCGAGCGTGCGGCCGTGGAAGGATTTTTGGAAAGTGATCACCTCGAAGCGTGGCGAGCCGTCCGCCTGCGGGTGCTTGTGGCCGAAGCGGCGCGCGGACTTGATCAGGCCGTCGTTGGCCTCGGCGCCGGAGTTGGAAAAGAACACCTTTCCGGCAAGGCGCACGTGGTGGGTGTTGATCTCCCCGGCGAGTTCCGCCTGTTGCGGGATCTGATAGAGATTCGAGCAGTGCAGCAGGTTGCCGGCCTGCTCGCGGATCGCCTCCACCAGCCGCGGGTGGCAGTGGCCGATCGAGCACACGGCGATACCGGTACAGAAATCGAGGTAGCTTTTCCCCGACTCATCCCAGATCCGGCAGCCCGCGCCGCGCACCGGGACCAGCGGAAAGCGCCCGTAAGTCGGAAGAACGTGATGCTGGAAAGATTCGGCCGTATTCATGGAAGGGGCGAAGCCTAGCGCCAATCCCCGGATTGGCAAAGCGGGATTTAAAGGCGATTCAGGGCGGGAAAATGCGGATTTTCCCGAATTTCTTGCCCCTGGCGGCGGTGTCCACTACATCCGCCACGTGCTCACGATCAAAAAGCTTACCAAGACCCTCGGCGGCCGCACCTTGCTGCGCGAGGCGGAAATGTCGATCAACTGGGGCGAGCGCGTCGCCCTGGTCGGCCCGAACGGTGCCGGCAAATCCACCCTTTTCCGCATGATCCTCGATGAGGATTCACCCGATGAAGGCACCATCGAGCGCGACGAATATGCGATCACCGGATACCTGCCGCAGGAAGCCGGCGAACCCAGCGACGAGACGGTCATCGAGATCGCGATGGGGATCACCCCGGAAATGATCGGCATCCTGCGCACCATGCGCGAGTATGAGGCCAAGGGCGACCATTCGCACCCGGACTTCGCCAAGGCCCAGGACCAGTTCAACCACCTCAACGGCTATCAGCTCGAACCCAAGGCGAAAAAAATCCTCGCGGGTCTCGGGTTCAAGCAGGAGGACTTCCACAAACCCGCCCGCACGTTTTCCGGTGGCTGGGTGATGCGCGCGCATCTCGCCCAGTTGCTGGTCATGGAGCCCGACCTGTTGATGCTCGACGAGCCGACCAACCATCTCGACCTGCTCTCGCTGCTGTGGCTGCAACGCTATCTGCTCAATTATTCCGGAGCGATCCTGATGATTTCCCACGACCGGGATTTCATGGACTCGATCATCGAGACCGTCGTCGAGATCGATCCGGACGCCGCCCAGTTGATTTCCTACACCGGCAACTACAGCGCCTTCCTCGAACAGCGTGACAAGCGGTTCGAGCAGCAGACGCAGGCCTATCGGAACCAGCAGAAGGAAATCGAGCAGCACCAGGAGTTCATCGACCGCTTCCGCCAGATCGGCTCGAAGGCCGCGCAGGTGCAGTCGCGCATCAAGTTCCTCGAAAAACTCGAGCGTGTGCCCAAGCCGCGCCCGCCGCGCAAGCCATTCAAGTTCACTTTCCCGCAGCCGCCGCGATCCAACCAGAAGGTGATGGAGCTCATCAAGGCCGGCCAGTCATACGGTGAAAACCGGATTTACAAGGATCTCGATCTCACCATCGAGCGCGGCGACCGGATCGTGCTCGTCGGCCCCAACGGCGCGGGCAAATCCACCCTGCTCAAAATCCTCGCCGGCATCCTGCCGATCGACGCCGGAAAACGCGAGCCAGGATACGCCACCAAGCTCGGCTACTACTCGCAACACCGCATCGAGTCGCTCAACGAAAACAACACCGTGCTCGAGGAAGTCATGGGCGCATGCACAACCCTGCGCGAGGAGGACGCCCGCTCGATCCTCGGCACCTTCCTGTTCCGCCGCAGCGACGTCGAGAAACGCTGCGGCGTTCTATCAGGCGGCGAGAAATCCCGCCTCAACCTCGTCAAGTTCCTCGTCGATCCCCCCAACCTGCTGCTGATGGACGAGCCCACCACCCACCTCGACATCCTCTCGATCGACTCGCTGGTCAACGCGCTCAAAAGCTACGAAGGCACGCTGGTGTTCATCTCCCACGACGTTCACTTCATCCGCTCGCTGGCCGAGACCACCCTCCACATCACCCGCAACGGCACCAACAGCCCGGCCGTCCTGACCCGCTACACCGGCGGATACGACTACTTCCTTGAAAAATCCGGCCTCAACGACGACCGCGGAGCCGTGACCGCCTGAAGGCGCTCCACGTTTTACGGCACGCGGAAGATTTTCTGGTTGTGGGGGTCGCGTGCGAGCTGGCCGGAGGTGAAATCCGAGACGTCGATCCGGTTGAAAGGTTCGTAGGGGCTGATCACCTCGTTGGGATTTTCGGTGCGGGTGGCGGTGGGGTATTCACCGGGCCGGGTGGGTGGTGGTGGCGGCTGGCCATAGGGCTGGTCGGCATCGCTCCCGGGAAGATTGGGGTCACGCGGCGGATACTGGTAATTGCGCGAAGGTGGTTCCGGCGGTGGCGGGAAGCACGCGCTGAGCAACATCGTCGGGATGACCAGCATCACGATGGCGGCAAAAGGTATGGATGGGCGTGACATGGGATGAGGGATGGGGTTTGGGCGGACTTTAGGGACTTGAGAGGCGTCCTGCAATCAGATGCTTCAAAAGAATCACAAGTTTTCTCGGGCGGGACACGCGGTGGCGCTTTTCAAAGACGTCGAATCCCCCGCGTTTTATGTCGGCGAGCAGGGATTGGTAGATTTCCGCCATGATCCGGGCGGGGGCGAGCGCCCGGCGGTCGGCGGCGGGCAGGGCGGCATCCGCCTCGCGGAAATACGTGGCGGCGCGGGCGGCCTCGAACTCCATCAGCGCGAGAAAGCGTTCGTCGCGGGTATGGCTGGCGAGATCCTGCTCGGTGTAACCGAAGCGGGCGAGGTCTTCGAGCGGCAAATAGATGCGCGCGCCGTTGTCGTAGTCTTCGCGGATGTCGCGCAGGATGTTGGTGAGTTGCAGGGCGCGGCCGAGCGCGATGGCATAGGTTTCCGCACCGGGGTCCTTGCAGCCAAACAGGCGGATTGATACCAGGCCGACCGCACAGGCGACTTTCCAGACGTAGCCGGACAAATCGTCCCATGTCTGGAAGCGCTGGGGTTGCAGGTCCATCAGGCAACCATCCGCGATGGCGGCCAGCAGCTCGTTGGGAATCCGGCGGCGGTCGCGGATGTCGAGGATCTGGCGTTGCAGCGGGTCGGGGTTTTCAAAGCCGGAGATCAGGCCGTCCTTCCACTCTTGAAGCATTTGCGCACGTGCTTCCATCGAAAGGCCGGGAGAGTCGGCGAGATCATCAAGAACACGGCAGAAGGCATAAAACCCGACCATGTCCTCGCGCCGGTCCCTTGGCAGGATACACAGCGCGAATGCCAGATTGGATTTCGCATTGCGGGTGATTTGCGATGCGTCCGGCACGGCTTCAGCGGATGAATCCCCAGTGCCCGGTGGTGATCGGCCAGAGCGAGAACAATGCCGGGCCAACGAGGTTGAACTCCTTGACCGTGCCCCAGTAGCGAGAGTCGAGCGAGTTGCCGGTATTGTCGCCAAGGGCCGCATATTCGCGCATCCCGGGCCGGGCTTGCGCCGCCAGCTCCAGCTTGTCCTGCGGACCTGCAAGGTATTGCGAGATGTTGCTGCCGCGCCGGTACAACTCGCTTGGGTCGGCATAGACATAGCCGCTCGGGTTTTTGGCATACGGGCCCTGTGCCTGGATGACCCGCTGGATGCCGGGTTCCCTGGCGATTTTTCCGTCGATCAACAGGTTGGGTGGTTGGATGCCCAGGGTGTCCCCCGGCACGCCGCAGAGGCGCTTGATGTAGTGCGAGCCCGCCCCTTGCGGGCCGCCGCGCTGGTGGATTCCGCGGATTCCGAGCGTGTCGAACACGAAGACCTCGCCGCGTTTGGGTTTGCGGAAATGGTAGGAAACCTTGTCCACCAACACCAGGTCGCCGGAATCGATGGTGCCTTCACAAACGACGGTCCCCTTCTTCAACCGGCCGTTGTCACGGAACGCCTGCTGGATCGCTGCCCTGAGGCCGATGGATTCGCAGGGCGTATGCGGTGCGGGAAGGCGTAGCGGCTTGGAGTCGGCAAAATGAATCTCCGAACGACTGAAAAAATGGTTCACTTGCATGTCACGGATGTCCGCAGCACCCTCCGGAGTCAGCGCAAGTTGGCGGTCGCGGTTGTTGACCACCTGGACATAGGTCCTGCCACGCAGGATTTTCTCCAGCATGCGTTGTGGAAACGACGGCCATTCGGCGCGTGGCAGCGGGGTGCCGATGATGCCGTTGAGCGTGGGTTGCATCGAGCCGGTTGGAATGCGGAACGGCTGCAAATAATAGGCGCGAAGACCGAGTGCGATGACAATCGCGACGAACATCACCTCGACGTTGTCTTCCAGCCAACCCACGGGTTTTTGAGCGGGCAGCGCGTTGTCACAAACGGCGCGGATCTGCTTGGACGCCTCATCCACCCTGGCGCGGTCCTTGGAACGGATGGCGGCTAGAAGGTCGCTGCGCCGGGATTCGATTTCCGCCACTTGCTCGGGCTTGAGCAGGTCGCGTTTGTAATTCACGAATTTCCTCGCGCCTTTGACCAAATGGAGCGCTTCGTTTTTCCACTTCGGGCTGAACATGCGGCGCAGTCTTGCCTTGGATCCGGACGACTGCAAGCATGGAGAACATGCTCCGTCTGCCGAATGAATGGCCATGGTGTTTACATTGCCGAACGAAACGGGATCCCTTGCCAAAAATCCCCTGTTTGCGGCATGTGGCAGGTTGACATGGCCGGGGCCGCTTGAACAAGCTTCGCAAGATGCCACAGGGTTCGTTGCGTCAACTCCCCCCTTTTAAACCCTCTCAAAGACCCCACCCGCCCAGTGTTTTCCAACGAAGATTACCTCGCAGAGCTGCTCACGGAAGCCGGTATGGTGAGCGTGGATGACGTCAACCGGGCGCGCAACGCGCTTTCCGGCACCGAAACCATTGTCGAGCACCTGTTTGCCCACACCCCTCTCACCCAGGAGGATGTCGCCCGAACGCTTGCTGCCAATGCCGGCATCCCGTTCATCCGGCTCATCGATGTGATGTTCGATCCCGGCATCATCGAGGCCATCCGCCCGGAAACCGCCGTCCGCTACAAGGTGATCCCCGTGCAGGACGATGGCATCGCGCTGACCGTCGCCATCGCCGATCCCCTCGATTTCGAAACCCTGGACACCCTGCCCCACATCGTCGGCCGCGAACTCAACCTCGTCTGCGCCACCCAGCAGGACATCAACGACCACCTGCGCCAGCTCTATCAGTCCGCTGTGCCCGCCGCCGACAGCAAGGACCGCCTGACGGTGACCACCGGCGATGCGGAAGCCGGCGACAGCGGCGACGACGCGCCCATCATCCGGCTGGTCCTGCAAACCCTCTCGGACGCCTTCCGCCTGCGCGCCTCGGATATCCACATCGAACCCCTCGAAACCTCGGTGCGCGTCCGCTACCGCCTGGACGGCAAGCTGGTCCACGTGGACACCCATCCGAAAAAACTCCTGCCCGCCATGATCGCGCGGATCAAGGTGATGAGCGGCACGATGTCGATCGCGGAAAAACGCCTGCCCCAGGACGGCCGTATCCAGCTCAAAATGGGTGACAAGGAGGTGGACCTGCGCGTTTCCTCCGTTCCGTCCAACCACGGCGAGTCGATCGTGATGCGGATCCTCGACAAGACCTCGCTGCTGCTCGGCCTGCCCGAACTCGGGTTCTTCTCCGACGACCAGCATGCCTTCGAGCAGCTCCTCGGCCTGCCCGACGGAATTCTGTTAGTGACCGGCCCCACCGGTTCCGGGAAAACCACCACGCTTTACGCCTGCCTCAACGTCATCAACCGGCCGGACAAGAAAATCATCACCGTCGAGGATCCGGTCGAATACGAGCTGCCCGGCATCAACCAGGTGATGGTCAAGACCGACATCGGCATGACCTTTGCCGCCGCGCTGCGGGCGATGCTCCGCCAGGCACCCAACATCATCATGATCGGGGAAATCCGCGACGCGGAAACCGCGAACATCGCCATCAACGCCTCGCTCACCGGCCACCTGGTGTTCTCCACGCTCCACACCAACGACGCCCCTTCGGCCATCGCCCGTCTCGCGGACATCGGCGTCAAGCCGTTCCTGATCGCCTCTGCGGTGCGCGCCGTTCTTGCGCAGCGCCTGGTCCGCAAGCTGTGTCCGCTGTGCAAGGCTCCGGCGGAACTCACCGCCAAGGAAATGCGGGCCCTCTCACTGGACATCACCCGCATGGCCGACGCCCGGATTTTCGGACCGGTCGGCTGCGAGAAATGCCGCGGTGGCGGTTACAAAGGCCGCATGGGTATTTTCGAACTGTTCCTCATCGACGACGAAGTCCGCCAGATGATCAACACCAACCTCACCACCACCCAGTTGCGGCGCCGCGCGCGCGAGCTCGGCATGCGCACGCTCCGCGAGGATGGTATCCGCAAGGTGCTCGCCGGCCTGACCTCCGGCTCCGAGGTGGTGCACGTCACAATGTCCGACGCCAACTGAATCCCCGTTTCCCCTTCCCCCGACCCCGCTCTGATTTTTCCGCCGCATGGACCACCTCCAAATCATCGAACTTCTCCAATCCCGAGGCCTGGTGGACCAGAGCCTCGCCCAGGATATTCTCGCGGAAGTCAAACACAGCGGGAAGGAAATCGCGGAAATCCTCGCGGACTTCCAGATCATCAACCACCGCGACGACATCTGGCCGGTGATTGCCTCCGAGCTCGGAGCGCAAACCGTCGATATCCGCGACTGGACCCCGCCCCAGGCATTGCTCGACCTCGTGCCCGCCGGCACCGCACGCCTCCATGGCGCGCTGCCGATCCAGTTCGATGAAACCGGCCTTACCGTGGTGCTGGTCGATCCACTCAATCCGCAGACGCTCGAGGACCTGCGCTTCGCCCTTGGCCGCGAAATCCACATCGCCGTCGCCCCGGATTACCTCGTGGAGGCGAAGATCAACGAATGCTACGGCGGCGAAGGCAAGGCGATGGAGGATATCCTCGCCCAATTCGAGATCGGCGGGAAATCCTCAGGCGAGCAGGACATCGAGTCGGAGGCGAACTCCGCGCCCATCATCCGTTACGTCGACCTGGTGCTCTATCAGGCGATCAAGGAGAAGGCGTCGGACATCCACTTCGAGCCGTTTGAGAAGGATTTCAAGATCCGCTACCGGGTCGATGGCGCGCTTTACGAAATGGCACCGCCACCCGTCCACCTCGCCCTGCCGATCATCTCGCGGGTCAAGGTGATGGCCAACATGAACATCGCCGAACGCCGGATCCCGCAGGACGGCCGGATCGTCAAACAGGTCGGCGACAAGCAGGTGGACATGCGCGTTTCCTCGCTGCCCACCCACCATGGCGAGTCGATCGTGCTCCGCGTGCTCGACCGCTCGTCGGTCAACCTCTCGCTCGAGAACCTCGGGCTCACCGATTACATCTACAACTACATCACCGACACGATCGAGAAACCCAACGGAATCTTCATCGTCACCGGCCCGACCGGCGCCGGCAAGACCACCACGCTCTACGCCGCGCTGCGCCGCATCAACACGATCGACTCGAAGCTGCTGACCGCCGAGGACCCGGTCGAATACGACATCGACGGCATCATCCAGATTCCGATCAACGAGGCGATCGGGTTGGATTTCCCGCGCATCCTGCGTGCCTTCCTGCGCCAGGACCCGGACCGCATCATGATCGGGGAAATGCGCGACAAGGAAACCGCGACCATCGCGATCCAGGCCGCGCTTACCGGGCATCTTGTCCTTTCCACCCTCCACACCAACGACGCCCCCGGAGCGGTCACCCGTCTGATTGACATGGGTTGCGAGCCGTTCCTGGTCGCTGCGTCGCTTGAAGGGGTTCTTGCCCAGCGGCTGGTGCGGACCATCTGCAAGGATTGCCGGTCGCCCTATGAGCCGAACGAGGCGATCCTCAGCCAGCTCGGCGTTTCCGCCCACGAACTTGGCGACAAGCAGTTTTACACCGGCATCGGCTGCGAGGTCTGCGGCAAAACCGGCTACCGCGGACGCCGCGGTCTCTATGAGCTGCTCAACATCACCGACCCCATCCGTGACCTGATCACCGCCAAGGCACCGACCGTGGTGATCAAGCAGAAAGCCATCGAGCTCGGCATGAACACGCTGCGCGAGGACGGACTGCGCAACATCTACCTCGGCCACACGACCATCGAGGAAGTTCTCAAGTAT
This sequence comes from uncultured Luteolibacter sp., assembly GCA_964399305.1. GTDB lineage: Bacteria > Verrucomicrobiota > Verrucomicrobiia > Verrucomicrobiales > Akkermansiaceae > Luteolibacter. The sequence goes on along the minus strand of CAYNQJ010000047.1, from coordinate 9,526 downwards.
ACCTGATCCCCCCTCTTGACCCCGCAAGTTTCTGATTCCCAGAAGCGGGATAATTGACTAAACCCCGAATCCACCCATTTTATATCATGGCCAATTTCCATTATACCGCAGTGAATGCCAAAGGTGACCAGGTCACCGGTGTCGTGATTGCCAATTCCGAAACGGAGGCCGTTCAACAGCTTCGTGCCAAGGATCTCTTCACCACCCAGATTCACGAGGAAGGCAAAAAGGGCAAATCCCCGGCGGGAAGGTCCAAGGCCAAGACCAAAGCCAAAGCCGGCTCCGGCACTCCCAAAGGCCGTATCGGCGGCCGTGTGAAGCCGAAGAACCTGATGATCTTCACCCGCCAGCTGGCCACCCTGATCGATTCCGGCCTGCCGCTGTTGCGCTCACTCACCGTGCTGGAAAAACAGGAGCCTCATCCCGGCCTCAAGGCCACGGTTGGCAACCTCGCGGAAAGCGTCCAGGGCGGATCCACCTTTTCCGAATCACTTGCCCAGCACCCGAGGATTTTCAACAAACTCTACGTGAACATGGTCAAGGCCGGCGAACTCGGCGGGGTGCTCGAAGTCGTCCTGTCCCGCCTCGCGGAATACCAGGAAAAGGCCCAGAAACTGAAAAACAAGATCGTATCCGCGATGGTCTATCCGGTGATCGTGATGTTCATCGCCGTGGCAATCATGATCTTCCTGATGATTTTCATCGTTCCGCAATTCAAGGACATGTTCGCCGACACCGATCAGGAACTCCCGCTGATCTCGCAGGTTGTTTTCGGCACCTCCGAGTTCCTGCTCAGCAGCACGGTCGGCCCGATTCCCAACGTGGCCTTCCTTTTCATCCTCTTCGGAATCATGGTCATGCTCTTCAACATGTGGGGGCGTACCAAGGGCGGCCGTGTCGCCATCGATACCATGAAACTCAAGCTGCCGGTCCTCGGTGACATCCAGCGCAAGTCCGCCGTCTCGCGCTTCTCCCGTACTCTCGGCACCCTGGTCACTTCCGGTGTGCCGATCCTGCAGGCGCTGAACATCACCCGCGACACCGCCGGCAACGTCATCATCTCGCAAGCCATTGAAAAAGTCCACGAAGCCGTCAAGGAGGGGGAAACCATCGTCACACCGCTCCAGGCGTCAGGTGTTTTCCCCAACATGGTCATCTCCATGGTCGACGTCGGCGAGGAAACCGGCCAGCTCCCCGAAATGCTGCTCAAGGTGGCCGATGTGTATGACGACGAAGTGGACAATTCGGTCACCGCGCTCACCTCGATCCTCGAGCCGATGATGATCGTGGTGCTCGCACTGGTCGTTGGTTCGGTCGTGTTCGCGTTGTTCCTCCCGCTGATCAAGATGATATCGACGATGAGCGGCCAATGACGCCCTGCGGCCGCGCGCCCTCTAAACCCACCATCCATCCAGCCATGAAGACTTGCACCCGCCGCGGCAAAGCCGCCTTCACCCTCATGGAAATCATGGCGGTGATCACCATCATCATCATCCTCGCCGGACTCACCGTCGGCGGCATGAGCTTCGTTGGCGAACGCCAGAAGCTCGAAAAAGCCAAGGTCCAGCTCGCGCTGCTCGAAAACGCCATCGAGGAATACAAGGCGGACATGGGGGATTACCCGGGCACAGGCGACTCCGCGGAGTCCGGCGATGAGTCGGAGGTCCTCTACAATGCCTTGTTCAAGGACGGCTACGACTACACCAGTTCCGCGACGCCGCCTGCTAATTGGACCAAGGCCACCAAGATCTACCTGCCGGAACTGGACCCCCGCTCGTCCAAACAGGGATGGGTGGCCAAAACCGGTGCCAGCACCCCGCCCGCTTCGCTGAAAATCACCGATCCCTGGAAAAACAACTTCCGTTATCGCAAGGGAACCAACGCCCAGAACCCGACATTCGACCTCTGGTCCTATGGCAAGGACGGCAAGCACAACGCCACCAGCCTGGGCCATGCGGACAACCGCGACGACGTCCGCAATTTCTGAGCGCCTGACTTAAAAATGGGGAGCGCTATGAGCGACCTCGATGGGTGCCGAATGGCTCCTTGGCATGACCCCCGTCGAAGGAAACCCGAAAAACTATTTGAGTTTCCTCAGGTTCAAACCTAGCTTGGGGCATGAAGTCACCCGGTCATGCCAGGCAAGCGCGGGTTCTGGAGCGGGCGACCGAGTTGATGCGGCGTCACGGGTGCCGTGCGCTGACGATGGATGCCTTGGCGGGCGAGTTGGGAATGAGCAAGAAGACGCTATATGCGGTGGTGCGGTCGAAGGAGGCGCTGGTGGAGATGATGATCCTGCGGTTTGTGGCCGGTCTTCGGGCGGAGCTCGAGCGGGTGCTTGAAGTTCCTGACATCGACTATGCGCGGCGCAAGGACGAGTTTTTCGCGACGGTGTTTGGTGCGTTAGGCCGGCTGCCGCCGCGGTTGTTCCAGGATCTCGACCGCGACTATCCGAACCTGAGGGTGCGGGTGGAGGCGATCCGCGCCGAATTGCTGCCGATGATGCTGGGGCGTTTGTTGGAGCGGGGTGCGGCCGAGGGCAAGGTGCGCGAGGACATTGACCCGGCATTTTTCTGCACCGTGTTTCTGGCCGGTGCCAACGCATTGATGCGGGCCGAAAACCTTGACCGCTTCCATCTGCACCCGGGGCAAATGGCGGCACGTCTGGCAAGTTTGCTGTTTGATGGCATCGCTCCCACCCACAAGTCACGCACATGAATAAATCCATTCCGATCGTGGTGCTGCTGGTGCTGGCTGGAGTCGGGATCTGGCAGTGGAGAGCCAGGTTCGGCATGTCGGACACCCCGCTGACGCTGTATGGCAATGTCGACATCCGCGGGGTGGATCTCGGATTTCGCGTGTCCGGGCGGCTGCTTGAAGTGTTGCCTGACGAGGGCGACACCGTGCAGGCAGGCCAGTTATTGGCAAAAATCGATCCCCAGCCGTATGCACACGAGCTTGCCCGCGCCGAGGCCGAGTTGGCGGCCGCCAAGGCCGAGCTGCAGCTGAGAGAGAGCGGCACCCGCAGCGAGGAGATCGAGCAAGCCCGTGCGTCATTGGAGGAAAGCCGGGTTTTTGCCGCGGACGCGGAGAGATCCTTCGAACGGCAAAGCGCATTGATCCGTACCGGAAGCACCTCGAAGCAAAATCTGGAGAGTGCCCAAGCCACGCTGGACCAGGCCAAACAACGTGTGCGGTCAAACGAGGCAAAGCTTGAGCTGTTGGAGGCCGGCTTCCGTGCCGAGGAAAAGGCTGCGGCCGCCGCAAGGGTCGCGCTGGCCAAGGCGGCGCGCGACAGCGCCGCGCTGCACCTCGAGGACACCCGGCTCAAATCTCCGGCGGCCGGTGTCGTGCTGACGCGTGCTGTCGAGCCCGGGACCATCCTGCAAGCCGGGGCCACGGTGTTTTCCTTGTCGCTGGAGCAACCGGTGTGGGTGAGGGCGTATGTCCATGAGGCGGATCTTGGACGGGTGCCGCCGGGCACCAAGGTGCGGGTGTCCAGCGATGGAAACCCGGGCCGGTATTTCCATGGCAAGGTTGGCTTCGTTTCACCGCGTGCCGAGTTCACACCGAAATCCGTTGAGACTCCGGAACTGCGAACCTCGCTGGTCTATCGTCTGCGGATCGTGATCGAGGATTCGGACGGCTCGCTGCGTCAGGGCATGCCGGTGACCGTGACCCTGGATTCCAACCCTCACTAGCGTGTCGGATGTCGTCGTCAGCTTCCGCGAACTGGGCAAGTCCTTCCCGGGCATGGACGTTCCGGCGCTGGATGCGGTCAGCGGGGAGATCCGCAGCGGCCGGATCACCGGTTTGGTCGGCCCGGATGGGGCCGGGAAAACCACCCTGCTCCGGCTCATCGCCGGGTTGTTGGCACCCGGCTCGGGAAGCCTCACCACCCTCGGCCACGATCCGGTGCGGGATGCCGCCACGCTCCACCACAAGATCGGCTACATGCCGCAGAAGTTCGGTTTGTATGAGGATTTGTCCGTCCTGGAAAACCTGACCCTGCATGCGGACCTGCGGAATGTCACCGGAGCGGAACGCGAGGAAACATTCGCCCGGTTGTTGGAATTCACCGGTCTGCGTCCGTTCACCGGACGTTTTGCCGGGCGGCTTTCAGGCGGCATGAAGCAGAAGCTCGGTCTTGCCTGCGCATTGCTTGGCAAACCCGACCTGTTGTTGTTAGACGAGCCGGGTGTCGGCGTGGACCCGATTTCCCGCAAGGAGCTCCGGCGGATGGTCGAGCGCCTGGTGGAGGACGGCATCGCCGTGGTATGGAGCACGGCCTATCTGGAGGAGGCCGAAATGTGCGGCACCACTTTGGTCCTCAACAACGGACGCCTGGTTTTCTCCGGCCCGCCGTCCGAAATGACCGCCCCGCTCGTCGGCCGCTGCTGGCATTTGCTGGACCCTGCGGGCAACAAGCGCCGGTTGCTTGCCCGGGCGCTGTCCCACCCGGCGATCAGCGACGGAGTGATCCAGGGCCATCACCTCCGGCTGATCTTCCGCAACAACGCGGATGCCACGCCGCCGGACTTTCCCCCGGAATCGTTCGGGGCTCCACCCGGCACGATGTGGGCTCCGGTGGCCCCACGCTTCGAGGATGCCTTCATCGACCGGATGGGCGGCGGGCCCGGCGGCGACTCGGTGCTCGCCCGCCATGTGCGGGAAATCCCCGGGCAGCGCGAGGTCGTCATCGAGGCCGACCGCCTCACCAGGAAATTCGGAAACTTCACCGCCACCGACGAGGTGACCTTCGACGTCCGGCGCGGCGAGGTCTATGGTCTGTTAGGCCCCAACGGCGCCGGGAAGTCCACCACATTCAAAATGATGTGCGGCCTGCTCAAGCCCACGTCCGGGCGGGCGGTGGTGGTCGGGCTCGACCTGCGCCGGAGCGCAGGGCGGGCGCGGCAGAAGCTCGGCTACATGGCGCAGAAGTTCTCCCTTTACGCGGATCTATCAGTCCGGGACAACCTGGAGTTCTTTTCCGGGATTTACGGCCTTTCCGGTCCGGAGCGCCGCCGCCAGATCGCGACGATGGCGGGGATTTTCCACCTCGAACCGTTTCTCGATTCCAAAACGGACTCGCTTTCCCTTGGTTTCAAACAGCGGCTGGCGCTGGCCTGCGCGGTGATGCACGGGCCGGACATCCTGTTTCTCGACGAGCCGACATCCGGAGTCGATCCGGTGTCGCGGCGCGAGTTCTGGACGCACATCAACGGCCTGGTCGGGCGCGGTGTGACCATCATGGTGACCACGCACTTCATGGATGAGGCCGAGTATTGCGACCGCATCGGACTGATCTACCGCGGCCGCCTCATCGCTTCCGGCACGCCCGACGATCTCAAGGCGCGCGCGGTCACGGCCACCCGCCCGGACCCGACGATGGAGGACGCGTTCATCTCCCTGATCGAAGGAAAGGAGGACGCATGAAATGGCTGTCATGGCGGCGGCTCAGGGCGCTTTGCTGGAAGGAAACCCTGCAGATTTTCCGCGATCCCAGCAGCATCCTGATCGCGTTCTTCATGCCGTTGCTGATGCTGTTCATTTTCGGTTACGGCATCAATCTGGACTTTTCGAGAATGCGGATCGGGCTGCGGGTGGAGGACTCCGGCGCGGAGGCTGTCGCATTCGCCGCCGCGCTGACCGGATCACCGTGGCTGGAAGTCCGCTCCTATGACTCCCACGCGGCGTTGGAACGGGCCTTGGTGGATTCGCAAATCCGCGGCTTCGTCGTCATCCCGCAGGATTTTTCGCGGAAAATCCAGCAGCAGGATTCGACCGCGCCGATCCAGGTGGTCGCGGACGGATCCGAACCGAACATCGCCCAGTTCGTGAAGTCCACGGTCACCGGTGTCTGGCGGACATGGCGGCAGCAGCGGGCCGAGGACCGCGGTGAAAAACCGCACCGTGAAATCATGTTGGAACCGCGGGTTTGGTTCAATTCATCGGCGGAAAGCCGCAACTTCATCATTCCCGGATCGATCACGGTGATCATGACGGTGATCGGCGCGCTGCTCAGCTCGCTGGTGGTGGCGAGGGAATGGGAGCGCGGCACCATGGAGGCGCTGCTTGCCTCGCCGGTCACACGCACTGAACTGCTGTTGTGCAAGATCCTGCCGTATTACGGGCTCGGGATGGTTTCACTGCTGCTCTGCGTGGCAGTCGCGCACTGGGGCTTGAAAGTTCCCTTCCGCGGGACGTTCACCGCGCTGTGGCTGGTCGGCTCGCTGTTTCTGTTGAGTGTGCTGGGCATCGGGCTGGCGATCTCCACCGGGATGCGCAACCAGTTCAATGCGGCCCAGGCGGCGTTGAATGCGGCATTCCTGCCGGCGGTGATGCTCTCGGGCTTCATCTATGAGATTTCCAGCATGCCGGTGTTTCTGCGGGGCGTGACGCATGTGATTCCGGCACGGTACTTCGTGACGTCGATGCAGACGATCTTCCAGGTGGGCTCGGCCTGGAAGTTGTTGCTTCCGGACATCCTGTTGTTGTGCGCCACCGCGGTTTTGTTCATCGGCCTTACCGCCAAACTGACAAGAAGGAGGATGGAATGAAATCGATCGGCCGCATCCGCGCCCTGGTCCGCAAGGAGTTCCAGTCGCTGCTCAGCACCAAGTCAGGCCGCCTGCTGCTGGTCATGCCGGTGATCCTCCAGACGGCGTTGTTTCCGTTCGCCGCCACGCTTGAGGTTTCCAACGCCTCGCTGGCGGTGTTCAACGAGGACCGGGGGCGGGCATCGGTGGAAATGATGCAGCGATTCGTCGCCTCGGGAGCGTTCACCCGCGTCCTGCCGGTGTGGGGCCCGGAGCAGATGGAAGACGCCATCGGCACCCGCGAGGCATTGCTCGCGGTGCACATCCCGGCGGACTTCTCACGCAAGCTCGCCACCGGCGAATCCTCGCCGGTCCAGGTGATCCTCGACGGCCGCCGCTCTAACAGCTCCCAAATCGCGTCAGGTTATCTGCAATCCGTGCTGGATGACTATCTCAAGGACCGGGCGGAGGCGTCGGGCCGCGTGCTGCCGTCCGAAGTCATCGTGCGCAACTGGTTCGTGCCCAATCTGGAGTACACGCATTTCATCCTGCCCAGCCTGGTGGCCATCATCACCACGATTGGCGCGCTGATCGTCACCGCGCTATCGGTCGCGCGCGAGCGGGAGCAGGGCACCTTCGAGCAGGTGCTGGTTTCCCCGCTGTCACCCGAGATGATCATGATTGGCAAGGCGGTCCCCGCGGTGGCTGTGGGCTTCTTCCAGGCGACGTTGATCCTCTTCGCCACGGTCTTCATCTATGGGGTTTCGTTCCAAGGCAGCCTGGCCCTGCTCTATGGCGGGATGTTTTTCTATTCACTGGCGCTGGTCGGCGTCGGGCTGTTCATCTCATCGATCAGCAAAACCCAGCAGCAGGCATTCCTCGGCGCGTTCGTCTTCATGGTGCCGGCGATTCTGTTGTCCGGTTACACCGCGCCGGTGGAAAACATGCCGCCATGGCTCCAACATCTGACGTGGATCAATCCCGTCCGTCATTTCGTGGAGGTCGTGAAAGGGGTGTTTCTCAAGGATGCTTCGCTTGGCCGGGTGTTCGCGCTCGTTTGGCCGCTGATGGTGATCAGCACCGTCACCTTGTCGTTCGCCGCGCTGATGTTCCGCCGGAAGTCCGCGTGACCACGCCGCAACCCCCTTCATTCCCTGATCCTGCGGAATGTCATCGGATCGCCAAACAGGCCCGGATCATCCTTGTGCGCCGCGAAGGCCGCCTTCATGCGCTCCGTATCCGTTAGATCCCGGCCCAGCAATTCGTGCCTGATGGTGCGGATTTCGAGCAGGTCGCCATCCGCCTTCACCTGAAGCAGGTGGTATTTGCGGTCTCCGGGTTTCACCGCAACCTTCGCGGTGCCGATCAACTGGACCTGGATGTATTCCGCGCCCGACAAGCTGACGGCAAAGGCCCGGAAAAACATCGCCTTGGAACCGCTCGGATACTCGACCACATATTCGTTTTCCGAGTGTTGCATGACCAGCATGCGCTCGTCTTCGGATTTGGCGTTTTCCGCGACATGTTCCCAGCGTCCCAGCAGCGCGGGATCGACTGCGATGCCGGCCTTGGTTTCGAAGGGGGATTCGAACACACAGCCGATCAGGATCAACGGGGTGATGGCGGCAAGCAGGGTTTTCATGTGCCTGATGTGGGTTGAGCCTTGAAGATAATCCCACAAGGCCATTCACATGATCCTCCCGAAACGGATCTTGCGCAACCCCGATGATGCCGTTCCTCCGGTTCCCTCGGAAAACGTCATTTTGAAAACACCGGCAGGGAAACCTTCCAGCGGATGGCCATGAGACGCAGGCAGAGCGTGGTGCCAATGCCGATGATCCGGTTCACCTGGCTGCCGCTGTGGAAATGCTCCAGGATGACGAAAATCGTGGCCCCGACCACCGCAGCGGTGGCGTAAAGATAGATTTCGCGGCGGAAAACCAGCGGGATCTCACCTACCAGGACATCCCGGATGATCCCGCCGGCCACACCGGTGATGACACCCAGCACCATGGAATTCACAGGACCGGCACCGCCGCCCAACCCGATGGCCACACCCAGGACGGTGAACAACGCCAGGCCGAAGGCGTCGGCCAAGGATAGCGCCAGATGCGGCACGGGCCAATACCGCACGACAAAGAATGTGACGGCCGAGGTCGTCGCGGCGTTGATGACATAATACGAATCCGCAAGCCAGAACACCGGATTGCCCATCACAATGTCACGGATCGTTCCGCCGCCCAGCGCGGTCACCAGTCCGAGCACGATGATGCCGAACAAATCCACGCGCTTTCCGCTGCCGGCCAGCACGCCGGAAACCGCACACACCGCCACCGCAAAATGGGTTTGCAGGAATTGCGCCGTCATTCCCGAAGCAACCGCAGCCGCCCAGCGGAGTCGAGCCCAAACTAAAAGTCAGGCTTTGCCTTGCAGCCAGGCCTACATGTACTCGCAACTCGATCGCGTCGGCCTGCCGCACTCCACCTTCACGGAAGAAGCCATCAACCTCATCACCCGCAGCTCCGAGGGCGTGCTGCGCGCCGTCAAAAACCTCTGCATCGGATCCATGATCGAGGCCGTGCGCGATCGAGTCAAAACCATCGACCTGAAGCAGGCCAATGCCGTACTCATGCAGCCCCACTGGCGTCACAACACCACCGCAGAGCCCACCAAGCCCGTGGAACATTCCCTCACACCTCGTAAAAAGTGCGATGCCCATGGCGCAAATCTTTGATGTCAGCATGGAAATCCGTGAGAATTTCTACGATCCCAATTCGGCCAGTAACGCCCAGCTTGCTAGGAGGGTCCTGGACCGGAGCATTACACCTCGCACGTCACATGGACCCGCAGGCGAGCAGCACGCGTGATCAGCACGCAGCGGGGTGTTTGGTGGTGTGGAGCGACGATCTGCGGAGATCGGCAACGCACATGACTTCAATTTCTAGCGGACTTTCCCTTGGAGGTGAAGGCAAATCAGGCGGACACAT
>CAYNQJ010000046.1:0-32536 GCA_964399305.1 uncultured Luteolibacter sp. | reverse complement strand
TGTATGCTGTTTATGAGAAACCCCAAAAGGGGCCGCCTGCGGAGCGCTTACATTGACGCCGTGCAGTGAGGCGAAGCGCGGGCCACTCAGGCCGATGTATCACTTGGTCATTGCGGGGGCATCGCGAAGCCTGCCTATTGGAGGAAGGACTAGAACTTGTGCTTGTGAGTCAGGACCCTTCGCCGATCCGGAGTTCTTCGATCGATTACTTAATCGGCGATAAGGCAGAGAAACCTGGGAACTATACCGTTTCGCAGAAATGTTATGTAGCTGTAGAGCTTTACCGAAAAGGGGAATTGTTGGCTGACAAGTCTTTTCGATAGAAATGCAAAGGGGGAACACAGTCACGATTCTGAGCCGGACCCCGAAAATCGGGCCAGAGGCTAGGCGATGATTGTGGTGTGTGGGTGCGGAATGTAATCCGCGATCCATTCGGGGGGCGGCGGGAGCATGGGTAACATCACAGGAACCATTTTCCCTTTCCTGTCTTCCTGCGTTCCTCATTTTATTTCTTCCGTGCCAACAATTTCCACCATTCCAAAAGTCAGACTTTTTGATAGAAGCATCCTTGCCGCCGGTTGACGAACAGCCCAGCAGGAGAAAAATCACGGCCCGCAGCACTTCTTGAATTTCCGCCCGCTGCCACAAGGGCGCGGGTGATTGAGACACTTGTGATACATTGCCAATCCGGCAGTGGAGCTTTTTCGCAGGGCCCAAAATCGAGCGCTTACGGCTAGCCCGCATGAGCCGGTTACTCAAACGAAGCGGGTTGTCCGGTGGATGAGATCACCGCCCGCCAAAGTTCGCCATCGAGATCGAGGCGTTTGCTGCCGGCGGTGATCAGGCCGATCGGCACGTGCACGAACTTGCCGTTGAGGAAGCTGATCACGAGGCCGGTTCTGCCGGACATTGCGGCGTGCACGGCGTGGCGGCCCATGCGGTCGCACAGCAATGAATCCTCGGTATTGGCCGGGCAGCCGCGGATTTGATAGCTGGGATCGAAGTAGCGCATGGTCATCTCGATGCCGCGGGATTTGAAATGATCCTCGATGCGTTCCTTGAGGAAATGCCCGATGTCGCCAAGCTTCACATTTCCCGAGGCGTCCACCTCATGGTTGGAGGCGAGATATTCCTGTCCGGCCCCCTCCGCCACCACGATGACGGCGTGGTCCTTATCATCGAGGCGTCGTTCGAGGGCGGCCAACAGCCCGCCGGGGCCGTCGAGCGCGAAATGTTGTTCGGGCACAAGGCAGAAGTTCACGTCCTGGCTGGCCACGGTGGCGGCCGCCGCGATGTATCCCGCATGGCGGCCCATCAGTTTGACGATGGAGACACCGCGGTCCACGCTGTGTGCCTCGGTGTGGGCGCTGTCGATCACATGGACCGCCTCGCTTACCGCCGTGCTGAAGCCGAAGGTGCGGGAGACGAAGTTCACGTCGTTGTCGATGGTTTTGGGGATGCCGACGACTGACAGCGGGTATCCGCGGCCCAGCGCTTCCTGATAGAGCGCATGACCGCCGCGCTGGGTGCCATCGCCGCCGACGGTGAAAAGAATCCGCACGTTGCGGGCGATCAGGAAATCCACGGCGCGGGTGACATCCACCGGTCCGCGCGAGGTTCCCAGCATCGTGCCGCCGGTTTTATGGATGTGTTCGACAACGTCCTCGGTGAGATCGACGGGTTCCCTGCCGAGTGTGGGGTCGAGTCCGCGATAGCCCGAGCGGATGCCGATGATCGAGCGTACGCCGTAGCCGCGGATGAGTTCGCGGGTGACCGAGCGGATCACATTGTTGAGGCCGGGGCACAGGCCGCCGCAGGTGACGATGGCGGCCCGGGTGGACGCCGGATCGAAGAACAGGCGTGGCCGTGGGCCGGCCAGTTCCAGCAGGATCAAGTCCTCCGGCGGAGCCATGCCGCCGGGCCATTGGATATCGGCGGGAACAAGGGTGACCGGGGATTCCGTGGAGGCCAGCGGAGACGGGTGGAGAGCCTCTCCAAGGGTGGTGATGGCGGCGGTTTTCATGATCTGAGGATGCAAGGCGGGCGGCATGGGGGCGGACCTTCCGCTGATATGTTAGAGCGCGTCCACGATTTCCGCGAGCGCCGCGAGCCCCTTTGGCTGGACGATGCCCATGCCGGTGCCGGGGAGGAACCAGACGGCCCTGTTGGCTTCGCGGCAATAGACGATCTTCGCGCCCCCCGGGATGGTGGCGATATGGAATTTCATCGAGGCGTTCTGTTTCAGAAACTCCGAATATCGCTCCGCCCACGGGTCGGTCACCACGGTAAAGGCCTGTTCTCCGAGCTCGCGCAGTTCCTGCAGGGTGGCGGTGCGGATGGTTTTGCGGATCGCCTCGCGGCGGGAATCCATCGTGTTGTCTGGCCAGTCATCATAGCTCATGGCGGTATTGCTTTTGGGTTGGGTGAAACCTAGAATGATAATCCCGCAGCCAACAGGAAAATCATGGCGGGTGATTCAGGAGCCGCCCGGGTCGGGATCCGGATCACCGGTGGAACCTGCAAGCCGGGCGAGGAGGTGGATTCCCGGGATGGCGGTCAGGCCATGGGCGAAGATGCTGAGCAAGACCGTGGCCGTCACCGCGAGACGTGTGGTTTGCTCTCCGGGAAGGTTTTTTTCCTGTTCCAGGTAAACGAGTCCCAGCACGATCGAGGCGAGGCCGCGCGGACCGAACCAGCCCATGAAGGTGACCGTGCCTTTGCCAAGGCCGCTGCCCGCAAGGGCGACCGATACCGGGAGCATGCGGATGACCGTCAGGCTCAACACCGCGTAAACAAGGGGACCTGCGGCAAAAATCCCTTCGGTGCGGGCGACCATCATGCCAAACAGGAAGAATACCGATAGATTGAGGATCTGTCCCCATTTCTCGGTGAACTCGACGCTGTGTTTTCCGGCGGACTTGAATCTCACCTGCACTGCGAGGCCCGCGATAAACGCCGCGATGAACATGCTCGCGCCGACATGTTCCGAGAGGATCAGGCAGAACGCGGGCAATGCCACCACGGCCAGTTGCAGGAACGACTCCGCCATCCATTCCATCCGGCGCGCGGTTTCCAACAACCATCCGCCTGCCAGGCCGATGCCCGCGCCGACGGCCACGCCAAGCCCGAGTTGTTCGCCAAGAAAGCGGGCGAAGCTCGGGTCGCCCGCGCCGGACGCCGCCATGGCAATGAAGAACAGCAGAAACGGCACCGACAATCCGTCGTTGAGACCTGCCTCGACATTGAGTGCCTGCCGCACCCGCAGCGGCACCAGCGGGCTGTTGACGATGATCTGGCCGAGCCCGGCATCGGTCGGGGCGAGGATGGCTCCGATGATGCCTGCCTCCCAGATCGAGAGCTGAGGGAACACCCACTTCGCGGCGAGGGTTCCGAGCAGGATCGTCAGCAGCATGCCCGTGCTCAGAAGCCGTGCCGGAAGCGCCCGGATATCACGCAGGATTTTCAGATCGGTGCGGCTGGCATCGGTGAACAGCAGCAGGACCAGGCCGATTTCGGAGAGTGTTAGGAAAGCGCCCGCGTCCATCCGGCTGCTGCCGGAGCTCGTGACGGGCACGGCAATGATACCCGCCAGCGTGAAGATGATGGGCGCGGTGATGATGGTTTTCTCCAGCCTGCCTGATACCAGGCTGTAGGCGAACATCAGGCAGATGAACAGGCTCAGGAGCATGGGGAGGGATCCGGTTTACACGAAGCCCGTGCCGCCGGCCCGGTGTTTGTGGCTGGCGGCGCGGCCGCGCCGGCATGTGGTCGGTACCGCCGTTATTTCGTGCTGACCGGGATCGGAGTGGCTGGCGGAACTTCGCGTTTCAATTCCGGTGCCTTTGGCGGTTGGTTGGCGGGAGCGGGTTCCGGCATCCGGACCAGCAGCCAGTTCTGCACTTTGTTTTCGCCGAAGTGGACGGCCACGGTGCTCACATCCTGGGTCAGGTTGGCGAGGGTGGAGGTCAGAACCGTCGTCTTGTTTTCGCCGATCCGCCATGCCACGTTCTGGGTTTTCATGTCGACCTGGCCGGCGATCGGTTTTTTGTCTCCGGTCAGCGTGCTTTCGTAGCCACCGCTGATTTTTCCGTCGCGGCTGACAGAAATCTGGAAAAACATGACCGGATCACCCTGTTTTTCCTGGGCGAGGGCGAACACACCCAGCGGCATCCATTCCTGTGGTTTTCCTTCCTCGGCCGGCATGGGGGCGGGTGGTTGCTCGACCGTGGTGGCGAGTTCAACCACGGGCTCCGTATATTCCTCCGCGGGAACGGGTTTGTTGTTCACGTAAACCGTATCCTCCTCGTAGACCACGGTGGTGCCGTAATCGATGTAAACCGGAGGTGGTGGCGAGGTGGCGTAGAAAAAATTCGTGACGGCCCCCCAGGTGACGGGTGCCCACCACCACCATGGGTTGGCCGGATAATGGCCGATATGGCCCCAGCCGCAGGCACCCCACCAATGGTCGTCAAAACAATCGTCATAGAAGTCGCGGGCGTTGTCCCAGATTTCATCGGCGCGGTCGAATCGGTAGTCCCACATGTCCTCGCGATGTTCCTGCCAGTCCTCCCGGTTTTGATCACGCCAGTCCTGACGGTCTTCACGGGCGCTTTCGAGATTGTTCCACCGGTCATCGCGGTTCTGTTGGAAATCATTGCGGCGGTCGCCACGGTTTTCCTGCCGTTGGTTCCATGACTCATGGCGGTTGTCCACGCGCTGGTTCCAGTTCTCATTGCGTCCTTCCGAGCGCTCGGCCCAGTTGCCACGGTTTTGCGGGCGTTCCGCAGGGAGCGTGCTCGCGCGGTCGCGGCCCGCAAGTCCGCCGCGGTCACCCATTCCCGGGCGGTTTGCGGGGAGTTGTGAGGGGCGGTTTGCGAGCGCGGCACCCGCGCCGGCTCCGGCGCTGATACCGAGGAAGTTGCCGACATCATTGCGGCCGGGGCGGGTGGACGGTTGCTGGGCCGGGCGATTGCCGCCAGCGGGCCGCATGCCGGAGGGCAACTGGGATGCACTGCCACCGCGCGACGGGCGGTTGGCACCTGCCGGAAGTTGCGACGGCGACGATGGCACACGTCCGGCGCTTGGACGGGTCGCCTCGCGTATTGATGGCTTGGGGACGGAGCCAGCGGACGGGCGGGATGCCTGCCGTGTGCTTGGCTGCGTGCTTGGCCGTGACGCGGGCCGGGTCGTCTGGCGGCTGGAGGATCTGGTGCTGCTAGAGCGGGATGTCGAGTAGCTGGATCGCGAATAGCCGCTGCTGCTTCGCGAGAAACTGCCACCACCACCGCCACCGCGGGAAAAACCACCGCCGCCACCGCCACGGCCACCACCACCGCCGCTACGGCCACCGCCGCGGGCGTCGGCATAGGGTGTGGATTGAATGATCACGGCGATGATCGCGAGGATCATCGGGAATACTGGGAATTTCGAGCGCATGGCCTTATTTTCCTTTCGTGCGATGGATTTCGATAGGTCCGATTCCTGGCAGTGGGTCTCCATCGAGCGTGCGGTTGGTGGATTCCCAGCGGAGGATGTCATCACCGGCGCGGGTGATCGTGTGGTCGGCGGTGGTGCGGCTGCCGTCTTGCGCATAGCCGGATTCGCGTGCCAGCCAGCGGTTGCCGTCGCGCGTCCATGTTCCTTCCGAATACCCACCGGCATCGTCGAACGTCCATGAACGGATTTCCTCATCCACCGGATCCCAACCGATGATCTGCCAGCCCTCGATGACCGGTTGGTCGCGGCGGGAGACGGTCACGTTGCGGGTGATGAAGTTGCCACCGTTGGCCCATTGATAGCGGCTTTGGATGGTCACTCCCGCATCCTTGTCCTCTTCCTTCCATTCACCGACGAGCCATGCGAGTTCCGACAGATTTTCACCGGCGCTTGCGGCGGGTGCGGGTGTTTCGACCAACTGGCTGATTTTCCATTTGCCATCCTTTTTCAAGTGGATGGCGGTGAACTTTGCGGATGACACCCCGCCATCTTTGGAAACCACGGTGGTGGAGCCGTTTTCGGCCAGGACATCCGGGGTGAGCGGACGCACGGAATCCATGGTGATGGTGAGCCTGGCACCCTTGTTGGCGGCGAACGCGGCGGTCAGGCAGTTCACGATCGCCTCCCGCCCGGCATACACGGTGCCATCGTCGGCCGTGTAAACGACATCGTCGGTGTAGAAATCCGCCAGCGCCTTGACATCGGCCTTGGCGAAGGCGGCCTCATAGGCGCGGTTGTCCTTGGCGATCGCCTCCATTTCCGGTGTCATTTCCTTGGCTTTGGTTCCGGCTTCCTCGCCCATGCTGACGCACGCCAGGGCGATGGAGAATGATAGGGATGTGCAGATGGTTTTCATGGCATTCAACTGGATGGGACTGGTGTCCAGGATTACATCAGGATCGCAAAGACTTGTCCATAGGACCAAGGTCCCACGCGACTCTGCCGTGCCGGCCTGATTCCATCCTTGCAGGGCTCCGGGGCAATTGTCATATCCAGCCCATGACTCGAAACCTGTTTTTTGTTGGTTGGTTGGCCGTGTTGCCTGTTGCAGGATATGCCGCCGAGGAAAAACCCGCCCCCGCACCCGAGATCGACATTGAGGCGCGCAAGGAGTCGGTGGTCAATCTGGAAGCCCACATCGCGCAGCGCGAGCAGCGCCTTGCCGAGTGGGCCCGGGACATTGTCGAGCTGGACGCCCGCATTGAAAAGCATGTCGAGGAACTGGTCAAACTGCTTGCCGGACTGCGTGACTCACAGGAATCGCGCAACCAGGTCAACGAGCTCAAAAAGGAAGCCATCGAGGGACTCAAGCGGGGCATTGAAATCTACACCAACAAGCGCAAGCAGATTCGGGAATTGGTGCGCACCGGTGGTGACGAGGCGTTGGCGGACCTCGGCAAGTTCGACCAGCGGATCATCAAGCGTGTCGATCAAATCGCGGAACTCACCAAGTCGATCCCGGCGCATCAGGATGTCGAGAAATACGAAGCCGGCGGTGGGTCGTATTGGAATGGTTACTACGAGGAGGACCGCCGGATCAGCGACGAATGGCGGCAGAACCGCCGTGACAACAACCGCGCCGACCAGCAGCGCGACGACACCACCGAGGCGATCAAGTCCGCGCTCGACCGTCTCGACCAGCGCCGGCGCTCTCTCGAAGACCTGTTGGCCAACCGCAAGCTGACGGAATCCGCCAGGACGCTCTATCACACCGAACTCGGACAAATCACCGCTTATGAGGACCATCTCAAATCCCAAATGAAGGACGTAACCATCAGCCCGGGCGGTGGCGGCCGCGCGATCGGCCGTGATCAGGCGCATGACATCGGAAAACTCATCGAGGACGCGCGCATCGACATCCGCGAGGATGTTTCGCGCCTGTTCCGGACCTACGACCAGTTTGTCCGCGGCCGCGCCTATCTGGAGGGGCTCAAGGAAAACCTGAAGGCGCGCAAGGAGTGGCTCGAAAAGAACGTACCAAAAACCACTGAAAACCCATGAGCGGGAGACCTCCGCTGGCAAATCCGGTGTGAGATCACCCCCGTCGATGCGGCTTGACCGGGTTGAGGTTTTCCAGAAGCATCATTCTGTCGTCCTCGTGGTGACATGACATCGGAGTTTCCAATCTTTCAGTCGCCAGCGGTCCCACAGGTGCCGGACGGCCTCGTTTGCGTTGTGGATGATGACGAGGGTATACGCGAATGCCTCGACCGCCTGTTCCGATCCGCCAGGTTCGCCGTGCGGACATACGCATCCGCCGGCGACTATCTGGACCGCGAACCGCATTCCGGTCCGGTCTGCGTGGTGCTCGATGTGCGGATGCCAGGGCTTGACGGGTTTGATCTGCAGCATGCGCTGTCCGGCAGTGGCGAACAGGTGGTTTTTCTAACGGGACACGGCGACGTGGCGATGTGTGCGAAGGCGATGAAGTCAGGCGCGGTGGATTTCCTGACCAAACCGGTGGACGACGAGATCCTGCTGGCTGCCGTCGGCCTGGCGCTTGAGCGTGCGCACGGGTTCTGTGCGGAGCGTGAGAAACAGGCGTCGGTGAGGGAGATGCTGCGGACATTGACGCGGCGCGAAACGGAAGTGATGCTGCGGGTGGTGGATGGGAAACTCAACAAGCAGATTGCGGCCGAGCTCGGGATCGCCGAAAAGACCGTCAAGATCCATCGCGGGCGGGCGATGAAAAAAACCCGCAGCGCGTCGGTGCCGGATCTGATGAAGCTGATCCAGAGCGCGGGTGGAACCGGGATGTTCACACCGACCCCACCGCCTGCATGAGACCGCCCCCGGACACGCAGGACGGCAACATGTGCGGTTCCCATCTGGTGGAGGGCAATCTGGCCGAGGCACTGAGGCTGCAGTTCCTGTTGGCGGAGATTTCGACGCGGTTTGTCACACGTTCCGCCGCCGAGGTGGATGATGCGATCGAGGAGACCCAGCGGCTGATTTGCGAGACACTGGGATTGGATCGCTCCACTCTTTGGCAGATCACGTCCGATGGCGCGGCCATGTCGCTCACGCATTATTGGCAGCGTCCCGGGGGAGTGCCTTTGCGGCGGAATTTTGTGACCAGCGGCAATCTGCCATGGGCGGATGGCATGGTGCGGAGGGGCGAGGCGTTTCAGTTCACCCGGTTGGAGGATCTGCCGCCGGAGGCGACGTGCGATGTGGAAACCCTGCGGCTTTATGGTACCCGATCCAACGCCACGTTCCCGTTGTTCTGCGACGGTGTGGTGTTCGGCGCACTGGCATTCGCGATGACCACCACGGAGCATTCGTGGAGCGATTATGAAATCGCAAGTCTCAGGCTCACCGCGCAGATTTTCGGTCATGTCATCAGCAGGCGGCAGGCTGAGGAGCGTGCGGAACAATTGCGGCAGGAAATCCAGCGCGCCACGCGGGCGGCCGTGCTGGGAGAACTCGTCGCCGCGCTTGCCCATGAAATCAACCAGCCGCTCACCGCGATTCTTGCCAATGCCCAGGCGACGCGACGCTTCATCGGCCAGGGGGAACTCAATCCGAAGGAAACCGTGGCAATACTCGATGACATCATCCGCGACGGCAAGCGGGCGGGGGAGGTGGTTCGCTCGCTCCGGTCGATGCTGGAGGGCAGCCCTCAGAGGCGCGAATACTGCTGCCTCAACGAGCTGGTCACCGAGTTCAGGACATTCCTCTCCAGCCACATGGTTGGCGAAGCCATCGTGTTGCAACTGGAACTCGATCCAGCCCTGCCCAGGATGAAGCTTGCGAGGAGTGAGATCCAGCAGTTGCTGATCAACCTCGTCCAGAATGCCGATCACGCGATGTGCGCGACACCGGCGGATGACCGGCGGGTTGTCATTGAGACCCGCTGCGAAGGCGGCCTGGTGGTCTTGAGTGTCAAGGACTTCGGATGCGGAATCCCTGCCGGTCACCACGACAGGATTTTCGAGCCTTTCCACACCACGAGGCAGGACGGTCTCGGCATGGGGCTGGCGATCTGCAGGAGGATCGCCGAAGCCCACGGCGGGAAGATCCGTGCTTCCAACCATGCGGGCGGAGGAGCGGTGGTTTCCGTGCTTCTGCCACTGGCTTGACAAGCGGCTGCCTTCCTGAGTTTCTCAACATCATGGCTGCTTGAAAACCATGCCTGGCGCATCTGGCCGCCCCCTTTTTTCATCACGACTCTTCCACATCATGAACACAACCCGTTCCACCCGCCGCATGGCGCTTGCCTGCATGTCCATTCTCGCAATCTCCGCCGCCGATGTCTGTTCGGAGGTCGTGTTCGGCCCGGTTGTTGCCGGCCCCGGCAAAAGCGTCCGCATGGTCAGCCGTTCCGTGAGCGATGGCGGGACCATCAAACTGGAAAAGGACGGAAAGGTTTCTAACGGAACGATCGGCATCACGCGCGATCGCGAGCTTGCCTGGACATTCCGCGAGCCCGCCGCAGACGGCAGCCAGCGCGGCATGGTCACCATTGCGAAGATCTCGACCAGCAGCAGCGTGAAGCTCAACGGCAAGCCGGAGGAAGTGAAAGACGAAAGCCCGCTCAACGGCAAAATGATCGCGATGAGCAAGAGCACCGGCGGCGACTGGAAGTTCGAGCTGGATGGATCGGTTCCGATGCGGCGGATTGAGAGCGAAATGGCCGAGCTCACCTTGTATTTGAAGCGCAAGTGGTACCCGCAGCGCCGGGTCAAGCTGGGGGAATCATGGGAGTTCGACCCCGCATGGGTGCGCATGGTGATCGAGCGGGATTTGAAGGACGCGCAGATGATCGGCACGATGCGCCTGCGGCAGATCCGCAAGACGGCAGCGGGGGAAACCGCCGTCATCGATGTCTCCATCCGCGGCACGGGCGGGGATTTCACCGCCGACGGCAATGACAAGTCCGCCAAGATCGAGTTGAGCGGCCAGAGCGTGGTCAACCTCAAGACCATGCTCGACGAGTCGCTGACACTCAAGGGCACATTGGTCACCACCACGGGCAACCCCGGCGAGCGCAAGACGGTCACTCTGCCACTGCAACTGGAAGTCACCAAAACCCTCGTCGATAACTGAATCCGGATCAGGCGGGCATCCGTTGGTCACTCCATCCCGGGATTTTATCTTTGATCCGGCCATGAACATCCTCATTCCTCGTGTTGCCGCTTTCCTATGTCTTGCGGGCACCGCCAGTGCGGTGGAAATCCATGTTTCGCCTGATGGCAACGACGGCAATTCCGGCTCGAAGAACGCGCCATTGCGTCATTTTGCCGCGGCGCGCGACGCGGTCCGCAAGCATGCCGGCAAGGTTCCCGTGACCGTGCTGTTTGCGGACGGCGTTCATTACCTGCCGGAAACCCTGGTTTTGACACCCGGGGATTCCGGCACGGAAAAGCATCCGGTGGTCTATCAGGCGGAGAACGAGGGGAGGGCGGTGCTGAGCGGTGGGCTGAAACTGGAATTGAAATGGGATCCGCATGGCAAGGGGGTGTTCAAGGCCGCGACTCCCGCAGGTCTGGAGATCGACCAATTGTTCATCGACGGCAAACGCCAGCGCATGGCGCGTTATCCGGACTTTGATCCCGCCAAGACGACCGTTGCCTGGCAGGGGTCGTCGGCGGATGCGATTTCCAAGGAGCGGGCCGCGAAATGGGGGGATCCGATGGGCGGCTACATCCATGCCATGCATGCCCAGCGCTGGGGCGGCTACCATTACCGGATCACCGGCAAGAATCCTGACGGAACCGTGGCCTACGAGGGTGGCTGGCAGAACAACCGCCAGATGGGCATGCACCCGGAATTCCGGATGGTGGAGAATATCTTCGAAGAACTCGATGCGCCCGGTGAGTGGTTTCACGATGCAGAAAAACGCATTCTCTATCACATGCCGGAAACCGGGGTGGATTTGAGGAAATCGGTGGTCGAGATCGTGAGACTGCGCCATCTGGTCGAGTTTGCCGGCGATGCCGAATCCCCCGTGAAACACATCACGCTCCGCGGGTTCAACTGCCGCCACACGGCGCGCACGTTCATGGATACCAGGGAACCGCTGCTTCGCTCGGACTGGGCGATTTATCGTGGGGGTGCGTTCAAGCTGACCGGCACGGAGAACATCCGCATTCTCGACTGCGTGTTCGATCAAGTGGGTGGCAATGCCGTGTTTGTGAACCAATACAACCGCCGCGCCCTGATCAAGGGCTGCCACATCCGGGATGCCGGAGCCAGCGGCGTCTGCTTCGTGGGCGACCCCGGGGCCGTGCGCAATCCACTTTTTGAATACGGGCAGACCAACGACCTGACGAAGATCGACCGCACACCGGGACCTGAATCCGGCAACTACCCCGCGGATTCCGCCGTTGAGGACTGCCTGATCCACGGCATCGGCAGGGTCGAGCGCCAGCCGGCCGGCGTGCAGATCTCGATGGCCAGCCGCATCACCGTGCGCGACACCTCGATCTACGATTGCGCCAGGGCCGGCATCAATATCAGCGAAGGCACCTGGGGCGGGCATTTGATCGAACGCTGCGATGTG
Source organism: uncultured Luteolibacter sp. (assembly GCA_964399305.1). Classification (GTDB taxonomy): domain Bacteria; phylum Verrucomicrobiota; class Verrucomicrobiia; order Verrucomicrobiales; family Akkermansiaceae; genus Luteolibacter. The sequence continues at coordinate 20,535 of CAYNQJ010000046.1, read as the reverse complement.
TTCGACACGGTATTGGAGACACACGACCATGGTTCTTTCAATTCATGGGGCCGCGACCGTTACTGGGTGAGCAACCACCGCGGCGTGTCGGAACCCGAAGTGAAAAAGGATCCCAAGCTGCCATACCTCGATGCCGTGGAGCCCACCGTCATCCGCGATTCGCGCTGGCGCTGCGACCATGGCTGGGACATCGACCTCGACGACGGGTCTTCGAACTATCTCATCACCAACAACCTGATGCTCGCAGGCGGGCTCAAATTCCGCGAGGGATACGGCCGCAGGGCGCTCAACAACATCCTCATCAACAACGGCTTTCATCCGCATGTGTGGTTCGATGACAGCGCCAGCGAGTTCCGCCACAACATCGTGATGGCCGGGCATGCGCCGATCGGCCAGCCGGCGGGGTGGGGGAAGGAGGTGGACTCCAATCTGTTCCTCACTGATTCTGATAGAAAAAAATGCCTGGATTCCGGTGGCGACGTCCATTCGGTTTCCGGGGACCCGATGTTCCTCGATCCGGCGGCGGGAGACTTCCGGGTTGCGGATGATTCGCCCGCTTTGAAGATCGGTTTCAGGAACTTTCCGATGGACCGGTTCGGAGTGAAGAAACCATCGCTCAAGGCGATCGCCAAAACCCCGGTGATTCCCCAGTTGAGGATGCCCGCGGACAAGCCCGCGAACCCGGAGCTTGCACGCTCCAGGTTCTGGCTCGGAGCCCCGCTTCACGCGCTGGCTGGCGAGGAGTTTTCCGCATTCGGAGTGAGCAAGGAAGATGGCGGGGTCCAACTGGTCGAGGTGCCGGAAGGATCGCCTGCGGCAAAGGCCGGACTCAGGGCCAATGACCTCATCCAGCAGATCAACGGCCGCAAGGTCGCGACGATGGATGCGTTTTTCGCGGCTCTGATCGCTGCGGCGGAAGCCCCCGTCAAGCTGGTGGTCGTCCGCAACCAGCGCCCGCTCGCACTCACTCTGCAGGACATCCCATTCGTGTCTGCCACCACGGCCAACGATGTGGCTGGGTTGGGCCGGGTGAAACCGACAGCTGGCAGCGGCACGGTGACAACCAATCATCCGGTGAGCAATGAACCGCTTTCCATCCTCACCGACGGCAAGCTGGCTTCAAGCTACGGCCCGGTGTTTTCGAACGGAATCCAAAACGGTTGCTACAAGATCGACCTTGGCGCGGTCAGGCCGGTGACGGCCATCCGTTCATGGTCATACAACGAGGGCGGCAACCGCGCGCGCCAGTCCGTCACGCTCTATGGCAGTGATGCCGATGCCGACCCCGGCTGGGACATGAGGGACCGAAAGCGATTCGTCCCGCTTGGCAGCATCGATACGGAATCACTTCCTGCGAATGCCTACACAGCGACCATGCTGAGTGCGCCGGATGGTGCCAGGCTTGGCAAGTTCCGCTGGATCGTGTGGGAAGGCGCTCCGATCAGTGACAAAGGTGAAAACACGGCATGGCAGGAGTTGGCCGTCGAATAGCATGGCCGCTCTGTGGGTGAAACAAAGGTGAAATGAAAGGGTTCCGTTTTTCATGCTGTAATCTCAAGATTGTTTCCGGCTTCCGTCATTTCAACCACTCAACCCCATGAATTCCACGTCCCCCAATCCATTCAGCCGCCGCAAGTTCCTTGCCACCAGCGTTTCAGCCCTGGGGCTTGCGCCAATGGCATACCTCCGCGCGCAGTCCGGCTCTCCCAATGAGGAAATCACGATGGGCATCATCGGATGCGGCGGCCAGGGCTTGAGCAACATGATCAACTTCCTCGGAATCGACGGCGTGCGCGTCGTCGCCGTCTGCGATGCGGATGCCGGCCGCGTCAACCACCTCAAAGGGGTGGTGAACGACCGCTACAAAAACCAGGACTGCAAGGGATACACGCATTATCAGGATTTGCTGCAACATCCCGGCCTGGACACCGTGATGATTGCCACACCCGACCATTGCCATGCCAAGATCGGCATCGATGCCGCCAACGCAGGCATGGATATTTATGGGGAAAAACCATTCACCTGGGGGCTCGCGGAAGGGCGCATGCTGGTGGACGCGCTCACCAAAAACAAACGCATCTGGCAGACCGGATGCTGGCAGAGGTCCACCGGCGAGTTCCGGCGCTTCAAGGCGCTGGTCGAGAACGGCGTGATTGGCAAGATCACCCGCATGGAATGCGGCACACCGGGTGGCATCCAGATTCAAATGCACGCTCCACCGGAAAAATGGGCGGAAATGATCGGCAAGTCTCCAGCGCACCTCGATTGGAAAGCCTACTGCGGTCCGGTCAAGGGATTCGACTATCATCCGATGATCCATCCGTGGAACTGGCGCTGGCACCACACCTTTGGCGGTGGCAACCTGATGGATTGGGTTGGCCACCACGTCGACATCGCATTGTGGAGCGCGGGGCTCGACGATACTGGTCCTGTGCGCATGGAGGGCTCCGGAAAGATCGCCGAACACGCGTTTTTCAACGCATACGAAAACTACAGCTACAAGGGCACCTTCGCCGATGGTCGGGTGCTTGAGGTGCGTAGTGATGGCTCGGGCGTCAAGTTCACCGGAGAAAGCGGCTGGATCCACGTCAACCGCGGCCAGCTTGAGGCGTCCGACCGGGAGCTTCTGCGCAAGGTGCCTGACGATTTCGACACCAAACCACCAAGCCACTATCAGAACTTCATCAACTCCGTCCGGTCACGCAAACCTGCGGTGGCCCATCCGGAGGCTGGCCACCGCGCCGCCTCGTTCGGCCAATTGGGGATCGTCGCCATGGATACCAAACAGGAAATCAAGTGGGATCCCAAGGCAGAGAAGGTCATCGACAACGCCGAACAGGCCAGGCATCCGCGCCTCGGGGCACGGGTCGCGGTCTGATGGAAATCACAGGGTCTGGCTAGCCCTTCCATCCCGGGGAGATACGGCACGGCGATGCAGGCGTGCTTTCCAGCGCTCTTCGAGAAGCGCCCCCCGGTGTAGCGGAGTGCGGTGCTGCTTGCCCACGGAAAAACCGATGAGGAGGATATTTCATTGAGTTTCCCCGGCGCTTGCCTAGAAAAGCCCGCTACTGAATTCCCATGTCCCGCATTTTCCGCATTCTTCTCTGGATTTCCGTCTCCCTGCTCGGAGTTTTGGCTGTTGGGGTCGCCGCCTTGCAACGCAACGAACCGATCAACGCGCTTTGGCTGGTGGTGGCCGGATGCTGTACATTCGCTGTGGCATACCGGTTTTATTCCGCATGGCTGGTCGCCAAAGTCCTGACCATCGATGATCTCAGGGCCCCGGCTGCGGTCACATGCAGCGACGGAAAAGACTTCGTCCCCACACCCAAGTGGGTTGTGTTCGGCCATCATTTTGCAGCGATCGCCGGCCCGGGGCCGCTGGTGGGACCGGTGCTTGCCGCTCAATTCGGCTATCTGCCCGGCACGCTCTGGCTGCTGGTTGGGGCGACACTTGGCGGCGGTGTGCATGACGCGGTCATCCTCTTCGCATCCATGCGGCGCAACGGCAAATCGCTCGGCCAGATGCTCAAGGAGGAACTCAACCCGGTCATCGGCCTCATCGCGATGATCAGCCTGCTGGCGATCATGACCATTCTGCTTGCCGTTCTTGGACTGGTGGTGGTGAAAGCGCTGGCGGAAAGCCCGTGGGGGCTGTTCACGATCGCCGCCACCATTCCCCTGGCCTTCGTGATGGGTGTCATGATCAAGAGCGGAAAGGTCAGTGTCACCGCCGCCTCGGTGTTTGGCGTGATCGGGTTGTGTGCCGCGGTTGTGGGAGGGAAGTATCTGTCACCCGCCTGGACCGCCGCGCTCACCCTCAGTTCCACCCAGCTTGCATGGGCGATCATGATTTACGGGTTCGCCGCCAGCGTCCTGCCGGTGTGGATGCTGCTCGCACCGCGGGACTACCTCAGCACGTTCATGAAGCTCGGCACGGTGGCGGTGCTGGGCATTTTCATCGTGATTCTCGCCCCACCGCTGCACATGCCGGCAATCACGCCATTTGTCAGCGGTGGCGGCTTCGTGGTGCCCGGCCCGGTCTTTCCCTTTGTGTGCATCACCATTGCCTGCGGTGCCGTGAGCGGTTTCCACTCACTCATCGCCTCAGGCACCACACCCAAGCTGCTGGCCCGGGAAAAGGACATCCGGCTCATTGGTTACGGCTCGATGGTCGTTGAAATGCTGGTGGCGCTGATGGCCATCATCGCCGCCTGCGCGCTCCAGCCGGGCGAGTATTTCGCCATCAATTCCCCCGTCGATCCGAACAACGCCTCCGCCGTCACCGCACAGATCGCGAAGATCAACTCTTATGGCCCCGAATACGCCGTCACCGAGGAGCACATGAGACAACTGGCCAGTGATCTCGGCGAACCGCACATGATCGGCAAGGTCGGCGGGGCACCCACCTTCGCCGTCGGCATGGCCAAGATGTTCGCCAAGGTGATTCCGGGAAACACCGCGCTCTCGCTCTGGTATCACTTCGCCATCATGTTCGAGGCCCTGTTCATCCTCACCACGCTGGACGCGGGCACACGGGTCGGCCGGTTCATCCTCCAGGACCTGTTAGGCAACCTTTCCCCGAGGCTCGGCAACACCCGGTCATGGGTGGGCAACATCCTGGCAACCGGACTGTTGGTCGCGGCGTGGGGTTTCTTTCTCTACCAGGGAGCGCTTGATCCGGCCGGGATCGCCAAGAGTCTCTGGCCGATTTTCGGCATTTCCAACCAGTTGCTGGCGGTGATCGCCTTCTGTCTGGGTACGGTGATCCTGATCAAAATGGGGAAGGCGCGCTATTGCTGGGTCACGGTGGTCCCGATGGTGCTGCTCACCACCGTCACTTTCACCGCGGGTTTCATGAAACTGTTTTCCGCCGATGCGGCCGGGTTCATTCCTGCCATCCGCTCGTTGGAGGCCCAGATTGCGTCGGGCCTCTCCGGAAAGGCGCTCAAGGCCGCCGAGACCTCGTTGTTCAACGCCCGGCTCGACGTGGTCATCACGATCGTTTTCCTGGTATTCGTCACCGTCATCGTGCTTGGCACCGCCCGCGAGTGCTGGCTCCTGCTCACCAGGCGCAAACCCAGTGTGCTGCACGAGAGCCCATACGTGCCTCATCCCGAGGACAGCGGCGTGCTTCCGACCAACATCCTGTGATCCGGGTCATTGACCTGCGTCATGGGAGCCTGCCAGGGTGAAATCCACCATGGGTCTGAGCGGCTGTCTTAAAAATGACTGCGGAGGTCACGCCTTGCGCGCCAAGGGGAAAACCCTTGCTCACGATGCACAAGGATGCACGCATGATGCGTGCGCTGCCCTTTTTCAATCAGGCGGGCACCTTGTCGAGGCCGAATGCGTCGTGAACCACGCGTGCGGCATCCTCGATGCGGGTCTCGTCCACCGTGACGGCGATCTTGATTTCCGAAGTGGAGATCATGCCGATGTTGATTCCGGCATTGCCGAGAGCCTTGAACATCGTGGCGGCCACGCCCGAATGCGAGCGCATGCCGATGCCGACCGCGGAGAGTTTGGCGATGCCGGCCTCGGTCTCGATTTTCGAGTTGGGGGCGAGGCTGCTGAGCACATGCTTCAGGGCGGCCTGGGCTTTTCCGAGGTCGGACGAGTGCATCGTGAACGAGTGACGGGCGAAGCCGTCGTGCGCGATGTTGGAAATGATCATGTCGAGGTTGATTTCCGCCTCGCCCAGGGCTTCGAGGATGCGGCCGGACATGCCGGGTTCGTCGGGGATGCCGGTGATGGTGACGCGGGCCTGGGAGCGTTCGATCGATACGCCGCGGATGACGACGTTTTCCATGTGGGGATGTTCTTCTAACACGATGGTTCCTGGGTTGTCGTTGAGGGATGAGCGGACTTCGAAAACAACGCCGAATTTCTTGGCGAATTCCACGGAGCGGGACTGCATGACCTTGGAGCCGGACGAGGCCATTTCCAGCATTTCGTCATACGAGATTTCGGGCAGTTTGCGGGCGTTTTTCACGATCCGCGGGTCGCAGGTATAGACGCCGTCGACGTCGGTGAGAATCTGGCAGACATCCGCCTTGAGGGCGGCGGCCACGGCGATGGCCGTGAGGTCCGATCCTCCGCGGCCGAGCGTGTGGATCATGCCGTCAGGGGTGACGCCCTGGAATCCGGCAACCACCAGGGATTTTCCTTCGTTGAGGTATTTGCGCATCATCGAAGGGTCCATGTCGAGGATGCGGCCGCGCGTGTGGGAACCGGTGGTGTGGATGCCCGCCTGGCGGCCGGTGATGGACGCGGCGTCCACGCCAAGCTCAAGCAGGGCCATGGTGACCAGCGCGATCGATTGTTGTTCGCCGGTGGCGAGCAGGACATCGAGTTCGCGTTCGCTTGGATTTTCCATCAGCTCCCTGGCCATTTTGATCAGGCCGTCGGTCACGCCGGACATGGCGGAGACCACGGCGACCACCTGGTTTCCCTGGTTTCCCTGGTTTCCCTGGTCGCGGGTGCGCTTGATGCGGGCGGCGACGTTGCGGATGCGGTCAATGGAACCCACGGAGGTTCCGCCATATTTTTGAACGATGAGGGCCATGGGTGAGCGGGGCGCAGTGAAGGGGAATCCCGGAGATTTGGCAAGAAATTGGAGGCCGAAAATCCACTTTCCGCGTTCTCCATCAAAGATTCCAGCGTCCGGCCCAGTCGGCAGGCAGGCGAACCGGCTTGCCTTCCGGCATCAAGACCAACGCGAGCGATTGACGGGCAGTGACCAGCAGAGCCTGATCGGAATCACGGATCATCTCGAATCCACACCAGAATCGCGCGCGCGACATCTCCTCAAGCCGGCCACGAATCACCAGCCAGTCACCGAGCTTGGCGGGCAGCTTGTAATCGATCTCGGAACGTGTCACGACCGGGAAGGTCCGGGTTTCCGTCATCGCCGGCAGGTCCATGCCCATCAGCGCGGCAAGCCGGGTGCGGCAGGTTTCAATCATCCGCAGATAGGCGATGTTGTGGACGACACCACCGCAGTCGGTGTCGAAAAACATCACTTCTTCACGGGTTTCCATGGTGGGCGGCGGCAAAGACATGGCCGAATGATGTCCAATCTCCCTTGTCCGGGCAACCATCGCATGGGGAAAATTTGCTCCTCTTCGCCCTCACACAGCACCATTGTTAATAACTTGTGGGAAAAACACCCTCCCTGCAAAAAAACCGAATCATCCACCATTTTTCCGCCTTGGGGCACACATCCAGCATGACTCCCCAATGATACGCGGATTTTCTGATTTTCGTCCACTTCACAAACCCTCCGCGGAAGTTTCAAACGACCGATTTTGACCCAATTAGATGATTATCAGTGAATTGCAAATTACGCTCATGACCGTTCGCACATGCTCACAGGTTGTTCACAATCCGGACACTGGAAGGGTCGAAATTGTTCCACGGGGTTCCATATGAGACGGAGACAGAGAACCGCATCGGATTGTTAATAACATGTGAGAACATGCCTTAAACCGTTCATTCCGGCCACGATGGGTGAAATGGGGTCGGCATGGTGCGTGGGTCAAAGCTGTTTTGACAAAACCTCGACGGCTTTTTCCAACTGGGGATCCCGCGCGGAGGATTCATCACCGGGAGACACGGGAACCAGATAATCCGGCTGGGCACCGTTGAGGTCGAGATTGAGTCCGTTTTCGGCAAGAAACCATCCGCGGAACGGCACTTGGACCTTGCCGATGGCCGGGATGGTCCTGCTTACGGCCGAGATGACCCCGCCTGCGGTTGCGGTTCCGACCAATGGGGCTCGGCCTGACTGTTTGATGGTATGGCAGAAGATTTCCGCGTTGGAGTAGGTGTCCTGGTTGCAGAGTACGACCAGAGGTTTGTCCCAAAGTGGGGCGGGGAGCCGTTCGACCGGGTATCCCTTGGGGCCATCGCGCGGGATGGTGTGGCAATGGAGCGGTTGACAGAGCATGCCTAGCATGCGGTCCGCCTCACGTCCGCCGCCATTGTTTCTGAAATCGAGAATCAGGCCATCCGCTTCGAGGGATGCCTGATAGATCGAAACCGCGAGTTTCCTGAAGGTTTCCAAGTTCATGTTGGGCACGGCGATGTAGGCGGCTTTCGGATTTGCGGAGGTCACCGCGTTGCGGGCGGAGACCCGCTGGTTCCGGAGGTCGAGCGCGCGGGCTTTGCGGTAGGGGATGCATCGCAGTTCAATCACCCGAGTCCTGCCTGACGCATCGCGAAGTGTAACCGGTAGATTGCGGTTTTCCGAACCATTGAAATAAACATGCAGCGGAGTGCGGTTGGTCACGGGGGCTCCGGCGATGCGGATGATGACATCACCTGGCACGGGTGCGTCGGGGAGCCCGGCGACGGGTGAGCCTGGAATGACATCCCTGATGACCAGCGGACCATCAGCCGGTGCGTGGTCATCAAAGCGCAGGCCGGAATGGGCGGTGCGGTCCTTCATGGCGCGGGGTTCGTTTTCTCCCGGCCATGGCCTCCGGTGAAACGACAGGTGGGATGCATTCAGTTCGCCTAACAACTGACGGATGACCCGGTAGAACTGGTGCGAGTCGAGAGAACCCGCTGCCACCGGCTCGTATTTCAAGCGAAGCTTTTGCCAATCGACCCCGTTCAGCGAAGGGTCGTAAAACCTTTCGCCAATCGTGCGCCAGATCCGGCGAAAGCCCAAGGTCAACACCTCCTCGCGCGGACGGGTCACATCCATGGAGATGGGATAGGTGGTTCGGCCTGATTCATCGAAAATCTCCGGGTCGCGATTGACCCGCCAGATCAGCGCACCGTTGGCCGCATGACGTATGGGGACGCCGCGACGCCTGATGACCGTGCGAAGTTTCCCGTCGCGGACCGTTACGGCATAAAGAACCGGGTTGGCGCTCTTGCGGCTGTGAAACCAGATTTCCCTGGAGTCCGGAGACCAAAACGGGCGGGTCGGTTCGATGCCTTTGGTCGAAATGACGACGGCGCGCCCGCCGAGACGGGCCGCATCATCCTCAGCGAGTGAATCCGGCAGGCCTTGTTTACCGAAATCGATCCGCCAGAACTCCAGCTTGCCCGACGCGGAACGGCGTGCGGAAAAAACCAGCCAGCGGCCGTCGGGCGACCAGCGGGGCGACCCTTCGAACGCCGGGTGGCGTGTGAGGTTGAGGGCGGGGGATTTTCCTGACGACCGGACAAGTTGGATGTCGCGGTTGCTGTTGCGGTCTTCGGCGGCAATGGCCAGCCATTTGCCATCGGGCGACCAGTCGTAGGTGGGTTTGCTCCATCCCCTGAGAACACGGCGTGGATTCCCCCCATTAGCCTCCGCCACGAAGACATCGCCGGTTCCCTCGACCCACGCAATTTTCGAGCCATCCGGACTTGGCAAGAACTGGCTCTTGGTGCGGCCACCAGAAGTCACTGGCTGCTCGTCATGCAATTCTCCGCCCACCAGGCGGGCACGGAAAAACCGTGAATCCATGCCATTATCGCGCAGGAAGTAGAGCCATTCCCCATCCGGTGAAAACCTCGGAGACTCTTCAGCCTCGGCTGTGCATGTGATGTTAACGGGACCACCTTCCGGGGATTCCATCCGCCACAGGTCACCCGCCACGCTGAAGACAGGCTGAAGAGAGGTGGTGAAATCGGCCGAGTCGCACCCCTTGAACGTACGGGTCATCGCCGCATTTTCAGGCAGTGTCTCACGCGTCCACAGCTCCAGCGGATGCGCCGCCTGATTGCTGCCCGGGTGGCAAATCATCACGCCAAAACCACGGCGGAAAACGATCGTCGATCCGTCCGCCGAAATCGCCGGCGTGACCACGCCGTCATCCTGATAGAAAGTCAGCCGTTCGGGCTGCCTTCCCGATTTTCTCAGCCACAGGTTGAACACGCCATCGGCACCGCAGACATGATAGAATCCCTTGCCGTCCGGCAGCCAGAGTGGCCAGAGCGACTCGGTTTCCTCACGGACCAGCGGCGTGAATTTCCGTTCTTCGATGTTGTATTCCCAGATCTGTGCGGCCCGTGATCCGCGGTATCCCTTGCGGTAAAAGGATTCGCCCCCCCGGCAGAACAACAGCCGCTTGCCATCCGGAGACCACTGCGCCGAGTGCCCGGCGGCGTCGAAAATCATCAGTTCACGGGAGTCCCTTTGCAGATCGATGACCATAAGCCGCTCGTTGCGGACGCCGGATCTGTCACGTAATCCGCGCACCAGCGCCCGGGTTCCATCAGGCGAAATGTCTTCCAGCAGGTTTCCCTCGCTGTGAAACGTGTGCTGGATGCAATCTCCACCGTGGCTTGGCATGGAGAAAACCTGATAGCTGCCGGTGCGATCGGATGAAAAAACGATGCGGCTGCCATCGGGAGTAAATTGTGGATGCGCCTCCCGTGCGGGATGTCTGTCAACGGGCGAGGCCTCGCCAGTGGCCGTATCCGCAGTCCACAGGTCACCCAGCCAGCAGAAAACCATCGTTTTTCCATCCGCAGACAATGACGGATGGGAAACCATGCTTAATTCGCTGGCGCCTTCGGGTCGCTCGACATGAGCGGAAGGTTCGGCCATGAGAATGGTCGCGCCGGTAATCCACAGCGCAAGCGGCACGTTATTGCGGATCCAATCGATCATCACGGCCGCAGACAAGCGTCTCAGGCAGGGCAGGGCAAGCGCAACCATCCAGCCGGAAGAAGCCCACCATCACGCACACGCTGCTCATTGTGCAAGCATCCGGAGCGTGGCACCACACGCTGGCAACTCATGTGAACGGATGAGACGCAAGCGCCCCGATCCGCCTGCGCCATGCTTATGGCTGGGTCGACTCCTCCGACTCGGCTTCCATGGCAGGCACGGCAATCGACATGATCACGCAGATTGCAGAAAGCCCAAGAACCACCCAGCGGATGGGATCGTTGTTAATCACTTGGGAAAAGTAATAGTATGCGTGCTGGTCAGGTGAACGAAAAATGATGCCTGGCAGCGTCAGGATAGAGCAAAAAATCAACGCCGGGGCGCACATCATGGCCATCAAAATCGCCGTTTTGACCTCAATGCGTGAGCGGAAGAGGCAACGTGGCCCGTCCATGAACATCCTGAGCGTGGACTTTACGCCCTTGTTGCCGCCGTGTCGGGTGGCTTGCTGATCAGTGGGAGGCTGATTTTTGTAAGGTCTTTTGTTCATGGGACTGGCTGGTTAACGCCGGGAATCTAGCGGCAGGATGATTCTTGCCAAGAATATTTTTGAAATCAATAAGGAAAACCTACCTGAAAAGTCAATTAAACCGCTATTTATTGTGAATTCATCGGTTAAGTTTGTGGTTATTCTAAAATCAAATGTGCCATTTTTGAAACCACTTGAGGGTAAACCATAGCGGATCAATCGATGAAATTCAGGCATAACGCCAGAGTGCACGGCCCAAAAATTGGTTTTTAGCGATAGGTTCCCAAACGCTTCGAAGCGCTGGATTCAGTGGTTGTTAATTATTGAGATTCTCTACCATCTCTTCTGTGAAATCAATGAAAAACTCCACAAAAAACCGTCTGCGCCTCCATTCATGCCAGTCGCACCCAAATCACCCTGCTGCGATCCGGACAGAATGGCTTTTCGAAGATCAATGGGCGGATCGCCCAGGTTGATCCGAATCCGCTTGCTGCTTGACTCTTCCATGGGCTAGTTATCGCCCGCCAAAGCCTGTCGAATCGCGCGGATTCGCAGCAAAAAAGGTGACCAGCGCCCAGCACATGGGTGTTGGCAAGGCCGCCGTGGCGGAATGGTAGACGCCACGGACTTAAAATCCGTTGAGGGGCAACCCTCGTGGGGGTTCGAGTCCCCCCGGCGGCACTTTAATTTATTGATAATCAAAATTTTATGCTTATTTTTTTGATATATCAAATATTTGGCAATCCGTAAAAAACCTGCTTACTCAGCACGTCTGCCAGGCGGGTTTGTTGGCGTAAACCCAGCGGTAATAGTCGGATTTTTGGAGTTGGCTGGCGGCCTCTTCGTCGAGGCAGACCTTGACCGATGGGTGAAGCTGGAGGGCGGAGGCGGGGTTCATCGAGGTGACCGGGCCTTCCACGGCTCCTGCGATGGCACGGGCCTTGTGCTGGCCAAAGGCGAGCATGACGACCTGGCGGGCGTCCATGATGGTTCCGATGCCCATGGTGATGACGTGGCGAGGAACCGCCTCCTCGCTGCCGAAGAAGCGGGCATTGTCCTGGCACGTTTGGCGGGTAAGGGTTTTGATCCGGGTGCGCGACGCAAGCGAGGACGTCGGTTCGTTGAAACCGATGTGGCCGTCGCCGCCAATGCCGAGCAGTTGCAGGTCGATGCCGCCGGCTTTCCGGATGCGCGACTCGTATTCATCACAGAACGCCGGAATACCGGGCGCGTTGCCATCGGGGATGTGGACGTTTTCCCGGTTGATATTGGTGTGCTGGAAGAGGTTTTGCCACATGAAGCTGTGGTAGGATTGCGGGTGCTCGCGGGGGATGCCGATGTATTCGTCCAGGTTGAAGGTCGTCACGCGGCTCCAATCGAGGTTCATGGCGACGAGCTTCTGATAAAGCGGCAGTGGCGTGCCGCCGGTGGCGAGGCCGAGCACCGCGTCGGGCTTGCGGGTCAGAAGTCCTGCGATGATGCGGGCTGCGATATCGGCGGCGGCCTGCGGGTCGGGTTGGATGATGATTTCCATTAGCGTTGGCGGAGACGGCGTCCGAGTTTGGTGCTCACGTCGTCGCGGAAACGATCGACAAGACCGCAGACATAATCGGTGATGTCCATCGAATCATTGACGATGAGCGGGGTGAGGTCCATGCCGAAAACGAGTTGGGTGGAGGCGTCCGTGGTGTGGGAATCAAAAAACGTCGCGTTGGCGGAACGCCGGCCGAGGACACCAAGATCGTAACGTTTTCCTCCGGAAATCTGTGAGTCGAAAACGCCGTTTAGAGCTGCGGCAAGCGCATCATGGCCGCTGACATCCATCAGCACCTTGCAATCGTCGGGCAGCCAGTCGAGGTTGCGCCAGACTTCGCAGCCGATGACTTTCCCTGGTCGCTGGTCGCGGGGGAGCGAGCGCATCGCCAACAGGGCGGAGATGGTCACGCCGACATGCGTCTCGTGCTTGTCGGCCGGATTGTGGGTGTAAACGACGTCCGGACATGTGGCGTCGAGAATGCCCGAGAGATCATTTTGCAGATGGAGATCGGATGGGTCCTTGACCGAGTGGCTCGGGTAATCGAGTTGGATCATTGCGGCGTAATTGCCGATCGCGGCTGCGGCATCCTGTTCCTTTTTCCTCACAGCCATCAGTTCGTCATCGGACATTCCGGCATAGCGGCCCGTGCGCGAGCTTCCAGCACCGTTGGTGCAGGTTACTCCGCCGAACCAGCGGTCATCGCGGTTGAAGCACTCGATGATGCCATGGAACGCCATGAACTCGAGGTCGTCCTGGTGCGCGCCAATACCAAGGTGGGTCACCCGCCGCAGCGCGTCGGCCACCGGGCGTGAGTCGGGAATGAAAATCGCTGCGCCGGGATGGTGGAGTTTCATGGTACGGGGAAGGGGATTCCGCAGGGGTTTTTTCGCTAGACCGCCACCGGGGTGCCCAGTCGGATTGATTTTTCCTCGGCCTCGCAGATTTCCAGTGCCGTCACGCCGTCGAGCGGGCTTGAGACGCGCGGTGTCCTGCGGTTTGCAACGCAATCGAGGATGTAGTGGATTTCCATCGCATAACCGTCGCCCGCCTGCAGCGGCACGGTGCGCGGCGACTGTCCGGTTTCGCTTATCCGCAGAGACTCCGGTCCACGCGCAAGATCGAAATCGATCGTGGCGCGTTCACAGAACAGCGTGTAGGCCATGTTGAAACCCTGGTTGAGCAGCCAGCTTCCTTCGGCAACGACTGACGGACCGCCGGGATATTCATACTGGGTGACCACATGGTGAATCGAGCCCCCGGCACCGAGCACCCCCGAGGAAACGACCGCCGCCGGACGTCCGAAAAGGTGGTTCACAAAATCGGTGTCGTGAATGTGCAGATCGAACAACGCGCCGCCCAGATCCGTGCCGCCGGAATATGTGCCCTGCTGGCTCCAGGCCGGCATTGCCGAATCCCGAAGGAACCGCGCGGCAAGGACAGCACCGAAGGTTTGGTCATCGACGGCTTGCTTGAGCCAGCTCCAACCGGGCCAGAAGCGCATGCACATCGCGGGCATCAACATGCCGGAGGATTTTTCAGCGACTTCGAGAATTTCGCGGGCCTCCGCCGAAGTGCGGGCGAGCGGTTTTTCGCAGAGAACGTGCTTGCCGGCGTTCAGTGCCGCGATGACTTGCACGGCATGCATGGGTGTCGGAGTGCACAGGTCCACCAACTCGACTTCCGGGTCGGCCAGCAATTCATCCAAGGTGCGGAAAACCTTCACCGCAGGATCAAGATGGATATCATCGGACTTTTTTATGTTTCCGGAAACACCGGGCAGCACGCCGTTGACCGGCACGCGGACGGCATCGCAAACGGCGACGACGCGCGCCAGCGGATTGGCGAGATAGGCGAGCAGATGGGTCACCCCCATGAAGCCGAGACCAACAACCGCCACGTTCACGGGTCGGGATGGGGTGGGGGAAGATGAGTCAGACATGTTGGGCAGGATCAGAAGAGGGTTTTCAGAATGAGATCGCGGGCCAGGCGGATGTCCGCCACACGCTGGCTACCCGCCTCGCGTTCAATGACAAGATCGCCGGCAAATCCGGCATGATCAAGCCCGGTGAAAAACGCCGGCCAATCGACACGGCCATGTCCTGCGGCGACCTCCTCGCCCCATTGGCCGGAAACGCTGCTGGGAATGGCATCCTTGATGTGCACCTGCCGGATCCAGGGACCAAGCACATGCAGTGCCTCAACCGGGTCTCCCTTGCCATATAACAACATGTTGGCGGGATCGAAATTGACTCCCACGGCGGGGTGATCGAGCGTTTCTAACAATATCTTGAGTCCCTCGGCGGTTTCCTGTCCGGTTTCCAACGCGAGCCTGATTCCTCGGCCGGCGAAAACATCCGCGACGGCCGCAAGTCTTTCCACCATCTTGCTGAAATCCGGATCAGCCGGATCATGCGGGACAAAGCCGGCGTGAAACGTGACGAGCGGTAGTTTCAATTCTGCGGCGATTTCAGCCGTGGCACGGATGTTTGCCAGATTTTGCGGCCATGTGGCGTCGGGCGCGATGCCGCCGGTCACGCGGATCGAGTCGAGCGTCGAGTAGTCCTCTCCGACGGTGCCGAACATGCCGGAGATGATGGAAATGCCCGCTTGCTGCAGTGAATCCCGGGCTTGCCCCCAGAGCTCCGGGTTTTCGCGGAGCGGATCGAGCGCGAGCTGCACGCGGTCGATGCCGGTGGATTCCAGTTGGGCAACAAGATCATGCGGGTCGGTCGGCATCAGCGACCATGAGCAAACGGCGATTCTTTGGGCAGGTGTGGCATTCATGGAGAAATGGCGGGCCGGCGGGCCGCATTGGATTTGCAGAGCCAATCAAGCGATGTCGGCGCGGCAATGCAAGCATTCCACCAGAATGCGGGAAGTGAGGAACACAGCTCTGTTGCGCAAAAGTCAGATCAAGACCTCAATGGGCCGGTGGCTCAGCGTGCCCGCCATCCTTGTCCTTGTCGTGGCTGCCGTGATGTTCGTGCAGTTGCTTCGTACCGTCCTTGCCTTCGAATTCATGGCGTTCGCAGGAGATGCCCAGGACCGAGACGGCGACGACAAGCAGGGAAAAAAGTTTCATCGCGCGCTTCTTAGCCGCTTGATCGGGAAACGCAACCCCCAACGCGGGTGGATGTGCCAAATCCATGGAAAAACCATCGCCATTTCCCGAGGCAGCGGCTTAATTTGCCCGCGCATCCCATTGAAACGTTCGCGTCATGAACTCGGCACCACGCTTCCCAGCCTCGGCTGGTTGGCGGTTTTCATGTTGCTGCCATCGATACTGGTGCTGGTGACCGCATTCCGCCCGACCGATCCGGCGGGTGGAATCGACGGGGGCTGGACGCTCGATCAGTTCCGGATTTTCGCGACTCCCGCGATGCAGGAGGTCCTCTGGCGCACCGTGTGGATCAGCGGGCTCACCACCGGGCTGTGTCTGCTGCTGGCCTTGCCGGTGGCGTGGTTCATGGCGCGGGTGTCACCGGTCTGGCGGGCGCGGTTGCTGCTGATGGTGATCGTGCCGTTTTGGACAAATTTCCTGATCCGGGTTTTCGCATGGAACCAGATCCTGCACTCCGAGGGCTGGCTTGCGAGATCCCTGCGTGCGCTGCATCTGCTTGGGGAAAACGAATCGCTGCTGTTCAGTTCCGGTGCGGTGGTGCTGGTGAGTGTTTATACTTATCTGCCATTTGCCATCCTGCCCTTGTATGCGGCTGCGGAAAAATTTGATTTCGGATTGCTGGATGCCGCACGTGACCTTGGAGCGGGTGCGTTCCGCGCGTTTTTCTCGGTGTTTGTTCCCGGCATCCGCAAGGGGATCAGCACCGCGCTGGTGATTGTGTTTGTGCCAATGCTCGGCTCCTACGTGGTGCCGGACCTGGTCGGCGGAACCGACGGCCAAATGATCGGCAACCGGATCGCACAGCGCAATTTCTCCGACCGTGATTTTCCCTCGGCCTCCGCGATGTCGGCGGTGCTCACGCTGGCGGTTCTTTTGCCGGTCTTGTTCCGCAGGCGGGAAAACGGCCGGGAACCATCCTGATTTTCACACTCTGCCGTCATCCAATGAAATCCAGCCGCCTGCCACTCGTCACCACGCTTTTGGTGCTGGCATTCTTTTATCTGCCGATCGGAGGCCTGGTGCTCAATTCATTCAACGCCTCGCGTTTCGGCACAACGTGGCAGGGATTTACTCTGGATTGGTATGACCGTCTGTTCGGGCGCGAGGACTTATGGCTGGCGCTGGTCAACTCGCTGAAAATCGCCGCCATGGCCAGCATCGGCGCAATGGTGCTGGGCACCTGCGCGGCATTCGCCCTGCATCGCCACCGCTCGCGTTTGCAAACCACCCACGAGTTGCTGATCACTCTGCCGCTGGTCCTGCCGGAAATCCTGATGGGCATGAGCCTGTTGCTGCTGTTTGTATCGCTTGGTGTCCCGCTCGGCTTGACCACGGTGGCGATCGCCCATGTGACGTTTTGCCTGAGCTATGTCGCGCTGGTGGTGCAATCACGCCTGCAGGATTTCGACTTCCAGATTGTCGATGCGGCGCGCGACCTCGGGGCTTCCCGCTTTCAGGCATTCCGCAAGGTGTTGCTGCCAATGCTGGCTCCGGGCATTCTCGCGGGCGGCTTGCTGGCGTTCACGCTGTCGATCGACGACTTCGTGGTGACCTTTTTCGTCAAAGGCCCCGGTGCGGACACCCTGCCGGTGGTCGTTTACAGCATGATCAAAAAAAGCCGCGAGTTTCCGGTGATCAACGCGCTCAGTACCCTGCTGCTGATGGTCACCTTCGCCGCGGTCTGGGCAGCCCAGCGGCTTGTCGCCGGGAAAAACACAGCCTGAGTGGCTGTCTGTCCGGGAAATTGTCTTAATAAGGGGAGCGTGCGCATCTTGCGTGCTTCCTTGTGCAAGGATTTCCCCCATTTGCAGCACGATGCGCGACCTGCAAAATGACTTTTCGGAAAGGCTCTGAGATACCGGCTGCTCCATCGTGGGAACGCAGGCGGGCAGGGGCATGCCCAGGGGTTCCGCTTCGCGCTTGATTGATCCCGGTCCTGCCGCTCATGCTCGCTGGGCACGATGAAGGAACTGATCGAAGAACTCGAACGCTGGGGAGCGGATGTGATCTTTGGTCGCGCCAAAGGGTTCCGCGCCGCCCTGATGCGCTTCCTGATGCGGGCCCTCTCCGGAGTTTTCCGTCTGCTGGTGCAACTCCGGCTCTGGCGCTACCGCAACGGCTGGAAACCCCAGCACCACCTGGGATGCGCCGTGGTCGCCGTCGGAAATATCACAGTGGGCGGCACTGGAAAAACCCCGGTCGTCGAACTGCTTGCCGCCTCGCTCCGCAACCGCGGCCGCCAAGTGGCCATCCTCTCACGCGGATACAAAAGCCGGAAACTCGACAAACCCCAGAACTGGAGCGACGCACGCGGCAGGCGCATTCCCTCCGAACGCATGCCAAAAGTGGTCTCCACCGGCCGCCAGTTGCTGCTCGACTCGAAATTCGCGGGTGACGAACCGTTCATGCTGGCACGCAATCTCGACCGGGTCTCGGTGGTGGTTGATAAAAACCGGGTGAAAAGCGGACGATTCGCCATCGAACATCTTGGTGCGGATACTTTGCTGCTCGACGACGGCATGCAATACCTCGATCTGGCGCACAGCATCGATGTGGTGTTGGTGGATGCCGGTTCTCCTTTCGGCACGGAAGCATTGTTGCCGCGCGGAACACTGCGCGAACCGCCGAAAAATCTGCGTCGCGCGAGTTACATCCTGCTCACGAAGTGCGACGGACGACCAAACGACGCACTCATCGCCCGAATCCGCCGTTACAACCGGACCGCTGACATCATCGAGTGCACCCACGGCCCCATTCATCTGGAAAATGTATTCACCCGCGAACGCCAGCCGCTCGAGTTTCTCAAAGACAAGTGGGTGGGCGCCATCAGTGCGATCGCTGTCCCCGAGGCGTTCGAAGGATCCCTGGAAAAACTCGGCGCACGGGTGGAAATCCGCCGCCGCTTCGCCGATCACTACCGGTTTTCCCGCAAGGAGGTCGAAAAATTCATGCAGCGCTGCGTCGAGCGCGACATGGAACTGATAGTCACCACTGAAAAGGATGCCGTCAGGTTTCCGCGGCCGGGATCCATCGACGTGCCGGTTTATTTCCTCCGCATCGAGGTGGAAATCCTGAAGGGCAGGGAAATCTGGGACGACATGATCCACCGCATCTGCCACCCTCCGCCGGTCTTTGAACAGGCGCTCCGCAACCGCCATGCCTACCGGATTTGACCGCGCTTGACGTCATGCCGTCCTATCCGAAGCGCCGATGGAAATGGCGAAAGCCGGGAATTAAGCGTTGCCTCGTTTCCCGATATTCCGCAATCTGGCTTGGCAATATGATGAAACTCAAATCCACCCAACTGGGCTTGCTGGCCGCCGGCTTGACCGCCATTTCCGCGATGGCAGAACCCGTCAGGATCATCACTCTGGATCCGGGCCATTTCCACGCCGGGCTGGTCCAGAAAACCATGGTCGATGGCGTTTCTCCGGAAGTGCATGTTTACGCACCCGCCGGACCTGAGCTCGACCGCCATCTGGCATTGATCGAGGGGTTCAACACCCGCGATGAAAATCCAACCCAATGGAAAACCACCGTCCATTCAGGCCCCGATTACCTCGAAAAAATGCTCAAGGAGCGGCCTGGCAACGTCGTGGTCATCGCCGGCAACAATGCGAAAAAATCCCGCTACATCCTGGAATGCGTGAAGGCCGGGCTTAACGTGCTGGCGGACAAACCGATGGCCATCAACCCCGAGGGCCTCGCGCTGATCGAGGAAGCCTACGAAGTGGCAGCCGAGAAGAAACTCCTGCTGCTCGATATCATGACCGAACGCCATGAAATCACGACGATGCTCCAGAAGGAACTCTCGCGCTTTCCCGATGTGTTCGGCGAGCTCGACAAGGGCAGTCCGGAAAAACCATCGGTTACGAAGGAAAGTGTGCACCACTTTTCGAAGCTGGTGAACAACGCACCGCTCCAACGGCCGCCGTGGTTCTACGACCCGGCCCAACAGGGTGAGGCGATTGTCGATGTCACGACCCATCTCGCCGACCTGGTGCAATGGGAGTGTTTTCCCGACGAGATCATCAATAAAGGGGACGTGAAAGTGCTCTCGGCCCGCAGTTGGCCCACGGCGATCACTTTGGAACAGTTCACGAAATCCACCAAAATCGACGCATGGCCGGATTACCTGAAAGCAATGCTGGATAAGGATAAGGTGCTGCAAACCCCGGCCAACGGTGAGTTTGTCTACACGCTCCGGGGCGTGCACGCCAAGGTCTCGGTGAAGTGGAATTTCGAGGCCCCGGCAGGTGCCGGCGATACCCACGATTCGCTGCTGCGCGGCACCAAGGCATCGCTTCACATCCGTCAGGGCGCCGAGCAGGGATACAAGCCCGTGCTTTATATCGAACCCGCCGGGAAAGCCACCGAAGCGTGGCGTGCAGCGCTCGATAAAGCCGTCGCGGAGATCGCCACAAAATGGCCGGGGGTATCGGCGAAGGAAGAGAAGGGGACTTTCCAACTGGTGATACCTGACAAATACAAGGTCGGACACGAAGCCCATTTCGGCCAAGTCACGGCCAAATTCCTGGAATACCTCAAAGGCAAACCAGTGCCGGCTTGGGAAGTTCCGAATACGCTCAGCAAATACCGCACGCTGATGGAGGCCTGGCGCATGAGCCGCTGAGTCACCGTAATCCCATACAGCCGCAGCAGGCAACTGGCCACATGACGACGCTCCGTATGGTCAGGAGCGCGGACGTTCCGTCCGCTATGTGGGAGGGACG
>CAYNQJ010000045.1:0-32749 GCA_964399305.1 uncultured Luteolibacter sp. | reverse complement strand
CTATGTATGCTGTTTATGAGAAACCCCAAAAGGGGCCGCCTGCGGAGCGCTTACAGCCAAAGCTTGCCCGCAGTCGTTGCAACGGCAAAAGGGAAGTCCGGATTCTTCGGAATGAAAAGCCTCCGGAATATGAGTAAGTCTATGGAGAGAATCATTCATTGCATGCTAGTATTTGCTGCTATGCGCGAGAGTCTGGCCATTGAATCATTGTGATTGGGCGCGGCGCAATTTTTGACAGCGTCGCGATGATTCGAAATAAAATTTCCAAACTTGCGGATGAATAGGGCATCTGAACACATAAGAATTTATCGGCTCGGCTTCAGACGGGGCGCAATGCGCAACTTTTCTATTAAAATGTCGGACGATCATAATTGAGATGGAAATGACTCATAATTTACTTAGAACTCCAATTTTGATGAAGAATCGCACTAAAATCGCGATCAAATTCGGCACGCAACAAGCTCGACTTGAACAGAGGAAGCGCCCGCTCTCCCCTCCCAAAAAATGCACCATTTGCCCAACCCAGCTTGCCCCGCTGCACATCAAATGGAAGCTTGAAAAAGCTTCCATCTTCAATGCCTGGCAAGCAATCAAGAATCTCCCTTACCTCACTGGGTTGGTATGGATAACGTTGCATCGCTTGCATCATTTCAAGCACCATGCTTTGGATTCTTTCCTATTTGTCATTCATGAGTTCGATTGATCCGAAGGGTGTAAATAGCGTTTGATTTCTTGATCGAACTCCGAATCAAAATCCTCTCGAAGCAAACCTTTATTGAATAGAGCAAAGGCTCGCTCACCTTTTCCGAAGAATGCCCCATTGATCCAACCAAGCTTGCCACGCTGCACATCACATGGAAGTTGAAAAAAGCTTCCGTCCTCAATTCCGGGCAAGCAATCCAGAATATCCTTGACTAAATTGGGTCGAAATTCATCGCGTTCCGCTGCTCGCATTAGCTCGTGCACCATGCTTTGGATTTTTATCTGACTATCATTCATAAAAATAGTTAGTTTGGAGGAAGAATGTTGACAACCGGAGCAACCCAATCAATGCCTCCGCCATTGACTACATCATCATCAATCCACACTTGTCTGCCGCCGCCTATGTATTTTCCATCCATGGGGCCGGCCACTCCAGTAAACACATAGCTTCCTGCCGGGATTTCGATCTCAATCCAACTGTCATAGTTTGGTTGGAAAGGTCCATTTGCGACGGTTCCAAGTGCATAATCAGCCTCTACCTGCGATTTGCTGATTGGCGGCTCAAGCGTCAAAAAATTACTTTGTATAAATTCTGTCTCATTGCTGTCAAAAATTCGATAAGCTTTTGTCGGCTCCTTTGTTTTGTAACAAATTACTGCCTGATTTGAGAATGTTGACAACAATTCATGTCCTCCACGGCTGCCAGGTCCACGAACACTCATCTGCTGGTTCGTTGCCAGCTTCCTCATTTTCTCCACAGCGACGGAATCCGTGGGCCGCGTAAATTTTTTTCTGTAAAATTCTTCAATGCGTTTAGTTGAAGCAGGTGGGTGTGGTTATTGTTTTCGGTTAGTTTTTTGGGTTCAGGTAGGATTTTCCGGATTCCCAGGCTTCGGAGATTTCGACAAGGACGGCGGTGACGAGTCGTTGCAATGATTCCTCGCTGGGGAAGAGGCCGACGACGCGGGTGCGGCGTTTGATCTGGCTGTTGAGGGTTTCGCAGGCGTTGGAGGTTCTCAGCTTTCGGCGGTGCGTCTCGGGCAGATCGAAGACGGTGAAGCCTTCGGGGAGGTTTTCTTCGGCCCAGGCGACGAGCTTGGGTTGTTTCTCGCGCCAGGTTTGGAGGAAGACGCGGAGTCGCTCCTCGGCGTGGGGGCGGGATTCGGCGTTGAAGATGGCGGCGATCTGGGAGGCGATGAGGGACTTGAGTTCCTGCTTAGTGACGAGGTGGCCGGCGTTCTGCTGGAGGTGGAACTGGCAGCGCTGCCAGGGGCTGGCGTTGCAGGCGGCGCGCAGAGCAGCTTTGAGGCCGGTGTGGGCGTCGGAGACGATGAGGTCAGGAATGCCGATGCCGCGCTCCTTAAGCGAGACGAGGAATTCGCGCCAGTGGACTTCGGCTTCGGAGAGGGCGCAACTGACACCGAGGATCATGCGTTTGCCGTCGTCGCGGCGGATGCCGATGGCTTTGAGCGTGGCACAGTCGCGGACGGTGCCGTCGATGCGGACTTTGTAATAGGTGGCGTCGAGGATGAGGGATTGGATTTCGGGGAGTGGGCGTGAGCGCCATTTGGCGAATTCCTCGTCGAGCTGCTTGTTGAGGTTGGAGACTTGTCCGGAGGAGACCTCGAAGCCACAGAGTTCCTCCATGACCTTGGTGACGCGGCGGGTGCTGACACCTTGGACGTAAAGGGTGGCGATGGCGGACTTGAGCGCACGGTCGCTGCGGGAGCCTTTTTCAAGAAGCGAGGTGCGGAAAGGCGTCTCGCTATTGCGCACCTGAGGAACGGTCAGTTGCAGGGCACCGACGGCAGTCTGGAAGGTTCGCGGTTTGAATCCGTTGGCGTGGCCGTTGCGCTCGACGCCGCGTTGGTAAGGGCCGACACCGATGTGATTCTCTCGTTCGATGAGCATGGCGGCGTTCATGAGGAGTTGGGCGATGTTTGCGAGTCCCTCGCCGAGGCCTCCGGCGAAAAGAATCTTGAGGAGTTGGTCTTGGAGGGTATCGTTGGTTTGTTCGTTCATGGTCTTGGTCTGTTTTGTCTTAGCAGCTTCAGACTAAAGGCCTTGAACGGACGCCGCAAGCCACCCGGGAGGGGGCGGCGGCACCGGGCGCGAGCCCGATTCCGCTACGCTCCATCGGGCTCGCGCCCGGTGAATCGCAGGTGAAATCAGCTTCTCGCTTTTACAGAAGAAATTTTACACGCCCGGTGAAGGTGGTCTGCTCGGTCATTGCGGACTCCACGGTGGATCTGCCGACGACCGCCAGTGTAAGCTTTCCTTGTCATGGGGCAGGTTGAAAGCAGAGGATTCGGCATCCGCAGGCTTTTCTCATACACAGCTTGACCCGAAGGTTGAGTATTTGACAAAATATCCGCTATGGCTAGTTTAGTTTGATGAATTCCTTTCGCGCCCATTTCGCATCCATTTTCTCACTCTGCTTCATCGCTCCGTCGTTTGCAAACGACTCGGCCTACCTCGCCAGCGGCAACCAAATCATCCCCCTGCAGGAAACGGATATTTCCGTGAAAAAGGAAGTCCTTATCCGGGATTACAGATAGGAGCGTCATCAGTAATTTTTGCTATGTCTATCACTTTCCCGCCACATTCCCAACGGGCGATACCCGCGTGATCCACACCTACGATTATGCCATTTCCAAGGGAGTTGTCACACCGGCATCCATTGACTACCTGCTCACTCCAGCCCTTCGTTGGGCAAACAAGCAGATTGACGATTTCACCCTCATCATCGATCTGGGCGAGCTTCAGCAATATCACATCTGCTCGACATTTTTCGAAAATACCAACCCATGGAAGACACAAGGTCGCGTCAAAGTCGGAATGGAAGATGTGGTGGATCTAAGGACCGATCAAGCATCGCGGGTCATGACGGTGTGGCAACAGAAGGGCAGCATCACATTTCACGCAAAAAATTTCAAACCGCAGGGAGAACTCTCTCTTTTTGCAAACGGCTTGTTGAACTACGGGGACACCCTGGATTCCAAAACCATGAAAATGTCCCTTCAGTGTCTGCCCCTGATCCTTGATGACAATAATCTCAAAGACGAATTCACCCGCAAGGTGCTGGAAAACATCCCCTACGCCCGTCGCGGCCACGTTTTCAAAAACGCGGAACTCAAAGCGTTTTTTGAAGACCAGCCGTGGTACATGCCTGATCCAAATTACAAAGAGGGCTCTTTAACCGAAGAGGAGAAAACATGGCTCAAAAAAGTCAGCTTGTTAAAGGTCGCGAATTGACCACGAATTTCAAGAAGTTCGCAGAATGAGGAGATTTGGGATTCCAGAAGCCGGAATTTCCATCGAAAGTTTGTTTGCGCACCAAGGGGAGAAAACCTTGCGCAAGACGCACAAGGAAGCACGCAAGCTGCGCGCGCTCCCCTTTTTAAGACAGACTCTGCGGCAGCGATGCGGGCCCGTGGATGGATCCTGCTCTTCTGGCGGCACATCCGTGGTGATCCACGATGAACCCGGCGGGCGGATTGATGCTCCCTTGCGGCTTGCTGGAGCGGTTTGGCACGGTTCAACGCCTCACGGACCATGGCGGATTTCAGGCCACCGCTGATTTTCCACGTTTTCATACTGCATGATCACGGCGGATTGACAGCCATGGCCGGGGCCGGGCAAGCTCCACGCATGTCGGATGAGAAGCCAGCCACTGAGAAAAATCCAAGCGCCTCGGAATTCCTGACCGAGGGAGCCCACCCTGAAGTCACGGCAGCCAAGCCGTCGGTCCCCACGGCGGTGGTGATGGGATTTTTGATCATCGCCGTGCTGTTGGCGGCATGGGTCATCGGCGGCCGTGCAAAGACCGTCGGCTCGGCCACGCATTCGGGCGAGGAGTTCGCCAAGCTGGAAGCCGAAGCGACCGCTCTGCGCAAGAAGTTGAACCAGGAACTGATGTCCCAGGGCTTGCAACCGATCGAGGAGCCGTCGGTATCCAGTGAGGAAATCGCCGCCCGCTTGAAAAAGGACGCCGATACCCTGGTTTCCCTGAGCGGCAGTTTCCAAACCCTGCTCGCGGAAAAAAACGCGGAGTTGATCGCGGCCAACAGCAGCCTGCTCCGCTCGGAGGAACAACGCCAGACGCTCGCCATGGAAACCCAGCGGCTGAGAACGGAATTGCAGCAGGCCCTCGCAGGCGGATCGAGCGCGGAAGCATTGCGCGGTGAACTGGCTGCCGCCCAGACCCAACGCGATGCGTTGGCCGCTGAACTGAAAACACTGCGCGAGCAACCGCCCGCCGAGCCGGCCACCCCCTCCCCCGAACAGGAACGCCAGTTGGAAGAAGCACTCCGCGCCAAGGATTTCTTCGAAGCCCGCGTGAAACAACTGGAAGCGGAGCTCGCCAAAGCACGCTTGTTTGCCAAATCGGAAAACGAACTGCTGCCCGCCGCCGTCAGCCTGGTCCGCAAACTCCGCACGCTGGAAGGCAAGCCATCATCGGAACTCACCGCCGCCTACGCCTCGCTCGGCGCGGAAACGGGCGCGGATGTCCGCCATACACTGAAGTTCAAAACCGGATCAGACGAACTCACACCCGGGGATCAGGAGGCCATCCGGAAACTCGTGGACGAAGTCCCGGACGGCGACCTCGTCCTCGCGATCGGTTACGCGTCGGAAACCGGAAATGTGGAGCAAAACCAGACGCTCTCGTCACAGCGCGCAACCGCCGCCGCCGAACTCTATGCCTCGCTCAAACGCCCGGAACAACAGGTGCAGGCGGTCTATCTGGGACAGACCGACCGTTTCAGCGCCAAGACCCCGGAGCAAAACCAGATCGTCGAGATCTGGCAGATCCGCAAACAGCCGTAAGGCCGCCATCCGCCACAACCCCAACTGGCATGCCAACGCCGCCGCGCCGACCTTTCCAGCCTCCCAAGGGGAAAAAAAACGGGCAGGCCACTCCCGGAGCGCACGCGCCCAAGGGCCCGCCGCCAACCACGCGCTCTAACAAAGAAAGCGGCTGGGACCCGGTCGCCGCGTGGTACGACAAACTGGTTGGCGAATCGGGATCGGATTACCACCGCCAGGTCATCCTGCCCGCCACTCTCCGCATGCTCGACCCGCAACCCGGCGAGCGGATCATCGATGTCTGCTGCGGCCAGGGCGTGCTCGCCCGGTCGTTGTTGGAATCGGGCGTCGCGGCCTTCACCGGCGTGGATGCCAGCCCGCGACTGATCGCCGCCGCCCGGAAACACCACGGCGGCAACCCGCGCGTCGGCTTCAAGGTGGCCGATGTCTGCACCCCCGGTACCTGGGCCGACGGCAGTTACGACGCCGCCACCTGCCTGATGGCGGTCCACGATGTCGCCGATGTCGCCGCCATGTTTGGCAACATGGCGCTTGCCTTGAAACCCGGCGGCCGTGCCGTGCTGGTGTTCATGCACCCGTGTTTCCGCATCCCGCGCAGCACCCACTGGGGTTGGGACAACGACCAGAAAATCCAATACCGCAGGATCGACGCCTACCTCGCGCCGCAGCAAATCCCGATCACCACGCACCCCGGCAAGAATACCGGGGAACAAACCACCTTCCACCACCGCCCGCTGGCCCCGCTGCTCACCGCCCTCGGCAACTCCGGACTCGCCGTCACGAACTGCGAGGAACTCTGCAGCCACCGCCGCTCCCAGGGTTCCGGCCCCTTCAGCAAGGCCGAACACCGCGCCGCCGAAGAAATCCCCGTCTTCATCGCCCTCAAGGCCATCCATCTGCCATCGCAGCCGTGAAACGGGAATCCGCAGTTGAAAGCGCGGCATAACGGTTTTGCACCACGGATTTACGGGTTACACGGAGAAGATGGGGATTTGAGCATGACCAAAAGTCTCGGTTTACCCAGGAAGAGACCCGGTCATTGCCCGCACAACTGGCGGCACAGGATTGTTGGATTTTGTCATTTTATCCTTCAGCCATGGAGACGACCGCTGCACGCGACCGCAGCGCACGGCACCAGCAGGTCAAAGCACCGGCCGCGCAGCAGGCCTGTCAGCCGGGTCCGCGCGTGAGCGGCCCTCATCAGCGCATCGGCATCCATCTTTTATAGCTGATTTTCCGTAATGAGCCTGTGAACCCCCGCGTATCGGCAGGTGTCGGTGGTTTTCCACCTGTGGTAAAACCCGATCATCCATCGCCATCGCCGCACCGCCCATTCCCCGGCATGATTGCCACAAGCATGCCCGGATCGTTTTGTGAAAAAAGTCCTGCCACTGCACCAACCCGAACACCGCCATGCCCGATCACCAGAACAGCCCGGACTCCCAGCCCACCCATTCCACCGGCCTGAGCCGCAGGCGCTGGCTGGGCATCTCCACCGGCAGCATCGCAGCCAGCGCCTTGGGCGCATGGTCACCCTGCGGATCGGCCTCGGCCCAATCGCGTGGCAAGCCCGCAAGTGGAGGAACCCGGCTGTGGGACAAGGAACCGGCGCTCTGGGATGTGGCCCGGAAATACCAACTCACCCGCCCGCTGTCACCGGAGTTTGGCTGGGAGGGGCCGCGCGGCGGACGCGGCGCCGTCCCCGGACCCGGTCCGGAATTCACTGGCCCGGGCAAAAACGGAGTCAATATCAGCAACGAACGCCTGGAGTCCTCGCTGTGGGGAACCCCCGACCGGCTGGTCCTGAGCCTCGCAAAGACGGATGTGTGGAACCGCGCACACATGAATCATGAGCAGGGGAAAAAACCGGTCGGCCAGATCCTGATCCTGGCGGAGGATTTCGCGGGAGCCGAAGCACCGCAGGTCATCACCCGCATCCATAACGGCAACCATGAGTTGAAAGCCCGCAAAGGAAGCACCGAAGCCATCGTCCAATTCCAAATCACCGACTGCAAAACGAATGTCATCGCCGTCCGCGCCGCATACACCGGTCTGGCAAAGCCGGTATCCGTGCGGCTCTACCGGCATCAGGACACGGGCAAGGTCATTCCCGACCCGACGAGTGGGGCAGACGGCGGCTATTTCTGGATCCATCAGACTTTTGCCGCCGAGAAAACCTTCCCGGAAGGATTCGAATACTACCTCGTTGGAAAAATCGCCGGGCCGGCCGGCAAGCCGGAGTTGGCCCAGCTACAACCCGGCCTCGGAGCCCCGGTGCCAACCCGCGACAACGCGGTGCCCGGATCGGCAGTCACCATCACCCTGCCCCAAGCCGCGAAAAAAAACCTCGCCGCCTATTTCACCGTGGTGACGCGCGCCGAGTCCGACGACCCGCTCGCGGAAGCCAAGCGCCGCCTGGCCGCCGCGGAAAAAAAGGGCTACGCCGCGCTCCTGGCCCGCAACGAAAAGAAATACCAGGCCCTCTATGCCCGCAGGGAGCGCGGACGGATTTTCACCGGCAATTTTGATGACGCAAAAGACGTGGTCATGCCGTTTTTTCATCAGGGAAGCTGGCAGTTCCGGCATACCTACAACAGCAGTCCGGACCCGGAGAGATTCGAGGGGGACGCCAACTACAGCATCCTGGAAAGCGACAAGGTGCTGTGGTGCGGCCTGCCGTGTTTCAATGAGGAGCTTTACACGCCGGACTTCGTCGCCTTCCGCGACGAGTCCGTGGCCCCCTACTACGTGAAGCTCTTCAGCTTCTGGCGCAAGGCCTGCGAGGACGTGGCGAAGGCACGCGGATTCCAAGGCATGCTGCTGCTGCGCGGATACGTGCCCCCGATCAAGCCGGATGTGTACTGGTCTCCCGACGGACCGGCCAACAATCCGCAGGCGACCGACTGGGCATCGATGGTCTTCGCCTTCAAGAACGTTTGGGACGCGTGGGACTATGGCGATCAGGACATGGAATTCCTCAGGGAAAAGGTCTATCCCTGCCTGCGCGGCATCGCCGATTTCTTCGCCGGCAAGTCGGTGGCCGGGGACGACGGATTCTATCACATCGACCCCTCGCAGATCCGCGAGGAAGACCAGGGCAAGGACGCCATCGATTGCATCGCCGCCGCCAAATGGTCGTTCCGCATCGCCAGCCAGGCATCGGTCCTGCTGAAGACGGACGCCGACAAGCGCGAAATCTGGCAGGAGCGCCTGGCGAAGATGGCGCCTTACCACATCATCAGGAATGGCAATGGCGAATCCGTCTTTGCCTCGATCGTCAAGGATGGGAAGCCGGTGGTCGCCGGACACGGCACCTCGCACTTCCTGGTCAACGTGGCGGATGAGATCCACCTGGAATCCACCGACGGGGAAAAACAAACCGCCATCCGTTCGAACAGCCACGCGCACGAGCAACCGATGAACCGGCAGGTGGAATACCTGTTAGGTCATCAGCCGGACACCCTGTTCATGGGATCCGGTTACCCGTGGATCTGCGCCTTCGGCCACTCGCCCTGGATCCTCTATTACGCCCAGAAGCTGGGAGCCGGTGACTTTTCCAGAAACCTGGAACTCAGGACGGCGCAGCAGAAAACCATCGCCTGCTGGCTGGAACCGGAGCGCCTTTGCAACTCGCGCAGCGGGACGATCTTCTTCTTTCCCTGTGTTCCCACCGGGCTGGACATCGCCTTCAGGGATTTCCAGGCGCGGGGAAGCTTCCTTGTTTCCGGAGAGATCAAGAGCGGCAAGGTGGTTTACGCGCGCATCAAGTCCCGCAGAAGCGGTCCCTGCACGGTCATGAACCCGTGGCCCGGCAAGACGCTGCGCATCCTCCCCGAGGGCGGAGGCCCGCCACTGGCTGCGGAGAAATCCGGTGAAAAATACCGCTTTAATCCGAAGCCGGGCGCGAGTTACATCCTGTCCACCTGAAGGAAAGCGGATTCCGTACCGTAATCACCGGCATGCTCCAAGCAAACCCATTCCTGTTTGCCATCGTGACGGCCGCGGCGCTGACCGGAACCTCACCTGCCAGAGACAAGCCCGTGCCCGAATCCGAAGCATACCCCCTGACCCTGCCGCAGATGCGCGTCAGGGACCCGTTCATCGTGGCGGACGCATCCACAAAAACCTATTTCCTCTACGCCCAGGGCGGCAACCGGCCTAACAATGACAACGCCGACCTCGGGGTGGAGGCCTACCGCAGCAAGGACCTGGTGCGCTGGTCGAAGCCCACGCAGGTATTCGAACGGCCGAAGTCCGGTTTCTGGGGAACACCGCCGATCTGGGCTCCGGAAGTCCACAAGCTGGGGGATGCCTACTACATGTTCGCCACCCTGCGTGGCCGGGAAGGATTGATGGGATCACAGATCATGCGCGCGGAACAACCCGGCGGCCCGTTTGTCGTGCATGGCGACGAAGCGAACACGCCGCCGCAACAGCGATGCCTCGATGCCACTCCGTGGATCGAGGCGGATGGCAGCCACTGGATGGTCTATTGCCAGGAGTGGACGCAACTCGGCGATGGAGTCGTGCGCGCGGTCCGCATGTCCGGGGATTGGAGCAGGCGGATCGGCGAGCCCATCCTTCTTTTCACCGCATCCCATGCCCCATGGGTCGGTGCGTACCCGAAAGAAGGCCAATACGTCACCGACGGCCCATTCCTCTACCGCACAAAAGACCGCACCCTGCTGATGATCTGGTCGAGCTTCACGAAAAAGGGCGGTTACGCCATCGGACTGGTGCGATCGGAAAGCGGAACCGTGAAAGGCCCGTGGAAACACCAGCCGGAAGTTCTCTACGGCAATCAAGGCCAGGACGGCGGTCACGGCATGATTTTCCGCGACTTTTCCGGCAACCTGCGCCTCACCTTCCACCAACCGAACGGCGGCGCCCTCGAACGGCCGAATATCCTCAACCTGAAGGAAACCGGTGACACCCTGGTGGTCGCATCCCCATGATCTTCCGCAGCAATTTCCAACCCATCATCACCATCATGCGCCTCCGCATCATCACCAACGTGTCCATTCTCGCCTCCGGATTTCTCGCCGCAAATCCCGCTTCAAACGCCGCACAGGCGTCCGGCGACAAAGCCAGCCCCTATCCCGACGGCCGGCCGGCCGCGCACCTGCGTATGGAGGCCAAGGACCAGGGAGTGATTCTCAAGCACGGCGGCGGCCCCGGTGATTGTGACATCCACGGCGCGCGCGAGGCCCTGGTCTTCAGGGAGAACGACATCTATCACCTGTTCTATGACGGTGCCGGCCCGGATGGTTGGAGGGCCTGCCTCGCCACCAGCAAGGACCTCAAGACCTGGGAAAAAAAAGGCCCGATCCTCGGGTTGGGCGCTCCGGGCAACGAAGACTCGGCCGCCGCCTGCTCGCCATGGGTGCACTTCGACGGCAAGGAATGGCACATGTTCTATCTCGGCACACCCAATGCCTCACCACCGCCCGACCGCATCCCGATGTTCCCCTATCTCACGCTCAAGGCGAAAAGCAAATCCCTCGCCGGCCCATGGATCAAACAGCCGGAGGTGGTGCCCTTCCGGACCCGGCCTGGAACCTACTATTCCCTGACCGCCAGCCCCGGGGACATCGTGCGCCACGGTGACGAATATCTCCAGTTTTTCAGCTCGACGATGAACAAACCAGGCAACCCGTCGGTCCAGAGGACCCTTGGCATCGCCCGCACCAAGGACCTCAACGGCGCATGGTCCATCGATGAAAAGCCCATGGTTCCTGTCGAGGAACAGATCGAAAACTCATCGATCTACTATCAGAAATCCGACAGGACCTGGTTTTTGTTCACCAATCACATCGGGTTGGAAGACGGGGAATACACTGATGCGATCTGGGTTTATTGGACGAAGGACCTCAACCAGTGGAACCCGGCGGACAAGGCCGTCGTGCTCGACGGCAAAAACTGCAACTGGTCGAAGAAGTGCATCGGCATGCCCTCGGTGATCGCGGCCGGCGACCGCCTCGCCGTGTTCTACGACGCGCCCGGCGGCGACAGCAAAAGCCACATGAAACGCGACCTCGGCCTGGCATGGCTGGAGCTTCCTCTCTCGCCGCCGGAAAAAATCCGTTAGATTCTCTCTTGAAAAAGGGAGCGCAAGCATCATGCTCCAAGGATTTTTCCCCGTGGAGCGCGCGATCCCGAAAATGATTTTTCAGGCAGGCTTCTGGATCAATCCGCCTTCACCCGGATGAACAGGCTGTCGCCTTCCGCTGGCGGATCCAGCGTGACCTCGACGGTGACCACACCGTTGGCATCCGGATCCCCAACCACCTCCTGCCTGACGGATGCCGGCCCCCAGTCTGATAGACTTCCGGAACTCAGGACCGTATAGTCCAGGCCGCTGGATGCCAACCGCGTGTAGCTGAACCGGTGGGTGGCCTTGTCCGGACCAGAGACGATCGGGTTGGACGACCCTCCGCTGGTCGGATTCAGACCGAAGGCGAATTCGTGGAAATTGTCCACACCATCGCCATCGATGTCCGCCAGCGGATCGGAGAGATCGTGTCCCGGGTACTGATCGGCCCAGCTTTCGTAAGGAGTGCCGGGATCCGGCTGCTGATAGGCGATGATCACCACGCCGTCGCCGCCGTCACCACCGCCGTCCGCGCCGTTGTTGACACCGCCCCAGCCGCCACCGCCACCGCCGCCAAGCCCGTCGACCCCATCCATGTCGGATGGATCCGAAGACGTGTATGCGACACCGGATCCGCCACCGCCGAGACCGCCGAGACCGCCCGGGTTTGCGCCGCCGCCACCGGCATAATATTTCAGCGTGCCGGTGATCGCATTCTGGACGCCCACCCCGCCTGCGGAGCTGTTGGTGTTTCCTCCGGGTGCCCCGGCCCCGCCGCCCGCACCGTAGTTTCCGGCAACCCCGCCGCCACCGGATTTACCGGGAACGATGGTGGTCCCTCCGTCCGTGCTGTGACCGCCCTGCGCACCCCCGGCACCGTAGGATCCGCCGAAGACTCCGCCATAGGCGATCAGACTGCCGAACTCCGACCGGTTGCCCGAGTTGCCGGGGTGATAACTGTAGCCCGCATTCGGTCCGCCGTTTCCTCCGGTCCCTCCCGCTCCGACGCTTACAGAAACCAGCACGCCGGACGTCACGGCATGGTTTGTATTCTGATAGAGACCTCCCGCGCCGCCACCGCTGGATTGTCCGCCGCCCGCACCGCCGCCACCCACCACCAGGACCTCCACCGAGGTCACTCCGTTAGGCACCCGCCACATCCCGCTGCCGGAGGTGAAGGTGGCCACCGTCTTGCCATCATCCCTTGTGGCATAGACCGGCACGATCATGCCGGGCTCCTCGACCGATATCGTCACCGCAGCAGGTGCGGAATCGGCGAGTCCGTCATTCACCTTGAAGGTGAACGCGTCGTTGCCGATGTAGCCCGCCGCCGGGGTGTAAGTCACACTCGGAGGAGTCCCGGTCAGGGAGCCGTGCTGGGGTTGTGACACGATTGAAAACGTCAGCGGGTTGCCGTCGGCGTCGCTGCCAGCCAGCGTGACAAGCCTGGCCACCTCGTAGGCCGTGGCCACACTCTGCGCGATCGCCACAGGAGCGGTATTGGGAGAAACCGTGATCGACACCGTGGCGGGATCGGAATCCGTGGTGCCGTCATTCGCCTTGAAAACGAACGAATCACCGCCCGAGTAACCGACGGATGGCGTGTAGGTCACGTTGGGTGGCGTGCCCCCTAGCGTGCCATGCGCGGGCTGGCTCACGATCGTGAATGAAAGAGAATCGCCATCCGCATCACTTCCCGCCAACGTGATGTTTTTGGCAACACCCTGTGTCGCCGTGACATTCTGGGCGATAGCCACCGGTTTCCGGTTCCCCTCACCCGGGGTGAACAAGACGTTTGTCGGGACCACCTGCTTGGCGATGCCGGGACCCGACCAGCGCATGACCAGGCCGGCTCCGCCACCATTTTCAAAAAACTCCACACGGATGGCGTGCAGGCCCGCTGCCAGCGAAACACCGCCGGATGCTTCCTGCATCCCGTGCAGGCCGTCGTTGTTGACGAGCAATTGGCCGTTGAGCCAAAGCTTCGATCCATCATCCGATTCCAGATAGAACGTATAGGTTCCCGGCGTCGTGACCTGCACGAATCCGGTGTGCCGGGACGCGAAGGTTTCCGCCATGCTGGCCGGCAGGCCGGTCCATGCGGACGAGGTGCTCGGATATTCGATCTTCGCGTCGATGCGTGTCACATCAGGGGTTTTCGAAGTCAGATCCGGCAATGAAGACAAGGAGGTGGTGTAATCGAAAAACTCCGCCAGCAACCCGGGAACCTTGTCCTGGATCACGACCGACACAAGGATCGTGTCCACGCCGCCGTTACCGTCAGATACGCTCACAACAAAACTGTCGCTTCCGGCATATCCCGCAGACGGAGTGTATCCGATGGACTTGCTGGAGCCCGTGCCGGTGGCCACCGCCGCACCATGGCTCGCCGGAGATGACACCGACCACGACAGGGCATCGCCGTTGGCATCGCTGGCGTTGAGTGTCAGCACGAATGGCACAGGGTTGGCGTCCTTGCTCATCGTCACATGCGCGACATCCCCTTGCGCGATCACCGGCGGGTTGTTGTCCGGTTGCGGCTCGACGTTGATGACATTCCGGAAATAAACCAGGTTGTGGGCGTCCGTGTCAGACGACCAAATCCAGCGGGCGGGCGTGTCGGAGGGCATGTTGGCCACTCCGGTGCCCCATGGGGAAATCCCATAAGCCCCGGTCTCGGTGGCCGCGCCCCATGCGCTGTCGTCGAAGCCCGCCTGTGTCCACCCCGCAGGCCCGGTGAGCGAGGCTTTCCACAGGTTGGAAGTTCCACTGCGGACCCCGCCGGTGGTGATTTGGGCGATCATCGAGGCAATTCCTCCGGCGTCAGTCCCCTTGACCGCGATGGCATTCGCGCCATCCACAAGCGGCACCGTATGACGTCCCGCCTGCTGCCAATTGCTCCCGCTGCCCCTGAGGGTGCCGTTGACATACAACTCGTATCCGTTGTCACAGGTGACGATGATTTCCGCCTCCTGACCGTTCACGTTGGTGATCCGCATCGTGTAGGTGGCGGTGACCACATGCGGCGGTTCCGCCTGATCCTCGACACGGATCAATAGCGGATAGATCTTGTTTTCACGGATGTTGATCTGGGTCGTGGTACGGATCTCTCCACTTGCAGGGTCCATTGCAAACAAACCGCCGGGATCACCGGAAACGATGCTGAAAGTCAGATAGTCGAAACGGTCGGGATCGGTGGCGGCCACCTG
The DNA here is from genome assembly GCA_964399305.1 of uncultured Luteolibacter sp. GTDB lineage: Bacteria > Verrucomicrobiota > Verrucomicrobiia > Verrucomicrobiales > Akkermansiaceae > Luteolibacter. The sequence continues at coordinate 17,917 of CAYNQJ010000045.1, read as the reverse complement.
GCCAACCACGGTTCCTGCGGACACGCCCTCCGAGAAAACGATTTCCCCATCAGCCATCGATGGGGACTCGTTCACGTCGGTGACCCCAACCACCACACGAATCGATTCATTGAGCGAGGGATTGGATGCGGAAGTGATGGACACGAAAAGCTCGAAGTCCGCCGGGTCATCCCAGCGGGATGACAAGGCCTCGTAATCAAGGGCGGAACTGTTGGCGACGCTGATCTGGCCGGTGGCGGGATTGATGGCGAAGGCCCCGTTGGTGTTGCCACTGGTGATCGCCCAGGCGAGGGTGGCTCCACCGTGGTTGTTGCGCGGCGCCACCGTCGCAACCGTCGTTCCATTCGCAGAGTTTTCCGCGATCGCCGCATGATCCGCGTGCACCCCGCCGGTGACGGTGCCGGAAATGACATAACTGCCGACGCAACCGTAATTCGTGTACCCGTCGACGAGCGGGTCGCCGCGTCCTGTCCCGCGGACACGCAGCAGATACTCACCTGCGGCAAGACTGGCGGATAGCGATGCGTTGATCTGCAGGTCCTGATTGTCCGACGCAACGACCACCAGGTCCGAGGCCCTGACGATTTCGGCATACAGATCGAGATTCGGGTTCAAAGTGACCGTATTGACGCTGATCGTCGCCTGCCCTCCCGCGGTTCGGAAACGGAAACCGTCCAGATCGCCGGTGGTTTCAAGAATCCCCTCGTTGCTCACACCGCCGCCTGAGAAAATATCAAGGTAGCGGGCGGTTTCCAGCGTGTGACCGGAGTCGTCCGGACGATAGCCAACGTTGTTGTTGTTGTTGGCGATGACCAGCAGGTCATTTTGTCCCGGACGGTTCGCATTGGCGTATTCACCCTTCGACCACTGTGAGAGATTGCGCGAATAGCCGACACCCATGATCGGGGCCCAGCCGGTGCTGCCGCTGCCGTGTCCGCCATAGTATTCGCTGCCGGTCGTCGTGCCGTGGTGATAGAGATTGAGCGTGTGGCCGAGCTCGTGGGAAATCACCTCGGTTGCTGTTTTCCCCGTGCTGTAGAACGCCCAGCATACCGGAGCATCGGTCCAATTGTAGGATCCGACGTATGCGACCCCGCCGGCACCGGGCGCGGCATCGGTCGTCGGAGTGATGATGATGTGCTGGCGGCGTCCGGGCGGGGCCGCGTCAAACACCTTGCGGTCGGTGGTGATGTTCAGGTTGAATCCCTGGAAATCCTCGCAGACCATTTTCCAGACATCGAACACCTGCGCGTTGTTGGCCCCGGAGTGCGCCGCATCGAAATCCCCCCATGCCGGAAACGGTCCTTCCTCGCCGTCGAAGTCGAGGTAAAGCACGCCCACGGCTCCCGGCAGGCTCTGCAGCGGGATGATATCCTGATAGGGAGGGATCGGAATGTCCGTCGGATGGTTCTGCGGGATGCGTTCGGCACCATCGCTTTCAGCAGGATCAGGCAGCTTCGTGTAATTCACGCACACCACCTCGTCGATGTCGCGCTGAACAAACCGGGCCGACTGGAGATCGGCGGTGGGCTCGATCTTCCATGCGGTGTCGCCATCCGCAAACCGCACATGGCCGACCAACGGCCCCGCCACGCCGGGTGCGGTCTGACGCTGGATGAAACAAACCCCTTCGGCGGGTTGGTGGATTTTGGCCTGCACATAAAGCACGCCCATGTCGTCATGGCCGATCATTTCCAACTCGCCAACCACCTCGGTGCCGTCAGGCAGCATGAAGGCTATCGCCTTGCCCGTGACCGCGCGGTTGAGGAAATCGACTGGCAGGATGGCACCGGCACCGGCTTCCGCCCGGGCGTCCTTTTGTCGCCGGTCGGCAATCAGTTTCCATGACTCGGCATCGGCAACATCCAATGAGGCACCCCCATCCTCTCCGGATTCGTCATTCCTATCTCCGATGGCCACGGAAGGGGCTCCGGAACGCTGCGCCGCAGTTCCGGAGCCCCCGTCGGCTTTAGTTTCAGCCGATGGGGGCCCGGACAGCAGGACCAGAACCAAGCCAAGAAGAACAACAGCGGGCAGAATCCAGGCGGCACGACGGCCCGCATGATGAGCTTTGGGATCTTTCATGAACAATTGGACAAACCTGGGATTCTCGTTTTCCGGATGCTTCAATCAGCCTTCACACGAACGAAGAGATTGCCGCCTTTCGGAGGTGATTTCAGCGTGGCCTCCACAGTGACCACTCCGTTGGCATCCGGCAAACCCAACTTTTCCTCCACTTCCGCAGGGCCATCCCATTTCACCAAATCCGTGGATGTCCACACCGTGTAGGTCAGTCCGCTGGTGGCCGACCGCGTGTAGCGGAAGCTGTGCGTGGCGATATCGATCCCGCTGACAATCGGGTTGGCCGAGTTCTCACTCGTCGGGTCCAGACCGAAGGCGAACTCATGGAAGTTGTTCATGCCGTCGCCGTCATCATCCGCATCCGGGCATCCGCTGAAGCCTTCTTCAAAGCAGGCCGCCCATGTTTCGAAGGGCTCTGCGGGAGCCGGTTCCACAGCGGGGTCCTGCACCGTTGATTGGCTGGATGAAACCTGATAGGCCACGATGACGATTCCGGATCCGCCATTGCCCCCCGTGGCCTGACGGCTTGCTCCGCCGCCGCCACCGAGTCCGTTCACACCGGGCGATCCGTTGGCGGCACCTGTAGACCCATTGCCGCCGCCACCCAGGCCACCGAGAGCGGAGCCATAGGTCAGGCCACCACCACCTCCGTAATAAACCGCCGTTGTCCCATTGGCGATGCTTGACTGTCTGCCGTTGCCGCCCTGAGCACCGCTGTACCAGTTATTGGCGCCGTTTTGTCCGGCTCCCGCACCACTGCCACCGGTGATTCCTCCAACATAGCCCGGAGTGACCGTGGCCCCGCCGTCTGCGCTGCTACCACCCGAATCACCCCCCGTCGCACGACCGGCCAAACCGCCATAGGCGATGAACTGGCCAAAGCGCGACTGGCTGCCGTCCGTTGCATTGTCAGCGGTGGGAGAGCCCCCCATTCCACCAGTCCCTATGGACACCGTCATCGGGGATCCCGGAGTGACCGCATGGCCCAGAGACTGGATGAATCCGCCGGCCCCGCCGCCGCCCCAGTTTTTGTTGTAACCGGCACCACCACCGCCGCCGCCAACGACCAGCACCTCCATCGATGTGACACCCTGCGGAACCGTCCATGTGCCGCTGCCTGAGGTGAAGGTGGCCACGGTTTTGCCATCCGCGCGGGTGGTGTAGGTCGGAATGATGGTGTCCACAGGCCCCACGTTGACGACATGGCGGAAATAAACCGTGTTGTCCGCGTCATTGTTGGAAGACCAGATCCAGCGGGCCGGAGTGTCCGCAGGCATGCCTGAGGCACTCTTGTTCCATGGGCTGACGCCATAAGCGCCGTAGTCATTCGCCGCAACCCAGCCGCTGTCATCGAAGGAGGCATCTTTCCAGTTTGCAGGCGCGCTGAGTGAGACCTTCCATGCGCTGCTGGTGCCGCTGCGCTGGCCATCAACCACCAGTTCGGCAAGCAGCGCGGCGATGCCACCGGCATCCGTCCCCTTGACGGCGATGACGTTGGGGCCGGCGACAAACGGCAGGTTCGCGTACTGCCCGGCCGACTGCCAGTTGCTGCCCGTTCCGACGAGCGCGCCGTTGAGATAGAGTTCATAACCGTTGTCACAGGTGATCGCAATGCTTCCGGTTAGAGAGGAGGTGACATTGATGGCGACCGTGGCCGCAGGCGAATCCGCTTTGCCGTCATTCACCTTGAAAGTGAACGAATCGTTGCCACTGAAGCCCGCGGCAGGCGCGTAGGTCACATTCGGTGGCGTGCCGCCGAGCGTGCCGTTCGCGGGCTGGCTGACAATCGTGTAGGTCAACGGATCACCTTCCGCATCGTTTCCGGCCAGAGTGATGGCCTTTGCCGTTCCCTGCGGCGTGCTGACGCTCTGCGCGATCGCCACCGGGGGCGTGTTTGCAACGGGGATGCCGGCCTGGAGCTTGCAGCTGTCCACATACCAACCGGGGCTGGTGCCTGTGGCATTCGTGCCGAGAGCCCAGCGCATCCGCAGGTTTTTGCCTGCAAACTTCGCCGTGTCGGTCAGATTGACAACTGTCTCGACAAAGCCGCCGCTGTTACCAGACCAGCCAGGACGGTTGCGCAACGGGTTGGCCTTGCTGGCCGAACCTCCATCGGTGATGGTCACATTGTAGCCGTTGCTGCCGAAGGAGGCACCGGAGCCGGTGGATACGACATCGAACCATGCGCCGCCGCCAACCGAAAATTCGAGGACGCCGCCTTCCTTCGGATTTTCCAGACTGTAGGAATGCCAGAAGCTGAGTTTCAGGTTCGTCGCATCCGCGGGAATGGTCACCGCCGGTGACGTCAGATAGGTGGCGCTTCGCGCGGCTGGAGACGGGGCGAAATAGGAAGTGGACGGCGTGTGGCTGGCCGCCGTGCTGAGCCTCCAACTGTTGCTGCCCACGCTGGAGGTGGTCGTCCATCCGGTAACAGAAGCATCGAAATTCTGGCTCCAGATTGTCTGGATCGAGCTCAGAACCGTGATTGAAACCGTGGCCGGAGCCGAATCCACCTTGCCGTCGTTGACCTTGAAGGTGAACGAATCGCTGCCGCTGTAGCTTGCCGATGGCGTGTAGATCACATTCGGCGGCGTGCCGCTGAGCGCGCCGTTCGCAGGATGGCTCACGATCGCATACGTCAACGGATCGCCATTCGCATCGCTGCCTGACAAAGTGATCGCTCGCGGCGTAGCTTGCTGCACGCTCACGCTTTGGGCAATCGCGACCGGCGCGGTGTTGACAGGCGTCACCGTGATCGAAACGGTGGCCGGTGCCGAGTCCACCTTGCCGTCGTTCACTTTGAAGGTGAACGAATCGCTGCCGCTGAAACTTGCGGATGGCGTGTAGGTCACATTCGGCGGCGTGCCGCTGAGAGCGCCGTTCGCAGGTTGGCTCACGATCGCATACGTCAACGGATCGCCATTGGCATCGCTTCCGGTGAGAGTGATCGCCTTGGCGGTGCCCTGCGGCGTGCTCACGCTCTGGGCATTGGCCACGGGCGCGGCGTTGACGGGCGTCACCGTGATCGAGACGGTGGCCGGTGCCGAGTCCACCTTGCCGTCGTTCACTTTGAAAGTGAACGAATCGCTGCCGCTGTAACCGGCCGATGGCGTGTAGGTCACGTTCGGCGGCGTACCGCTGAGTGTTCCCCTCGTCGGCTGGCTCACAATCGCATACGTCAGAGGGTCGCCATTGGCATCGCTGCCGGTGAGCGTGATCGCCTTCGCCGTCCCCTGTGGCGTGCTCACGCTCTGGGCATTGGCCACAGGCGCGACGTTTGCCGGAGTCACAGTGACGGAAACCGACCCCTGGACCGGGGCATAGGTGGCCGTGTCCGTGGGAGTGAAGGTGACCGGCACACTGTGCGTGCCCACAGCGAGAACGGTGGACGGTGAGTTGAACGCGAACGTGCCCGGCACGGTGGTGGATCCACCGCTCAAGGTGGATGCCGACAACGGCTGTCCTTGGACAATGCTGCTGGCTGTCGGCCATACCGTGACAAGAACCGGCGAGTTGCTGACAACCAGGGATACCGGCACATTCTGCGCCGGGCTGTTGCTGTCGTTGGAGTTCACCACCAGGTTTGCCTGGTATGTTCCATCCGACAAGCCCGTGGCATTGCCGGTCACGGTCACGTTTGTGACGGCTCCCACAGCAACGGTTCCCGACGCAGGTGACACGCTCAGCCATGCCGGCTGGATGCGGATGGCCATGTTGGGCTGGATCAGGGCCTGGTTGTGAACCACCGTGAGTCCAGCGGTTTTCGCGGCATTCTGGACGCCCACCAATCCCGTGGTCGGATCGTCCGCCCGTTGATAATAAAACGTGATGGTTCCGTCACGTTTCAGGACAACCTGGAACGTGCAGAGCGACGCGGCATTGCTGTAGCGCGGGGCATTGGTGAATTGGACCACGAAGGTATCGGCATCGGTCTGCTGGTAGTGCACCGTGCCGGCCGTGGTCAGCTTGAGGTCGCGCATCAGCGGCGCGATCAGGTTCTCAGGCATGGAGCTGTTGGGCAGCGCGCCGGTGGAATAGGTGGTTGCCGTGGAAGTGAAGCTGAGCCATCCGTTCGAACAGACACGGATTTCGGTGAAGTTCTGGCCGTAGAACGGAATGGTGAAGCCAAGCGGGAATGGACCGTGGCTGGTGTCATCAGCCACTCCGGTGACCAGGGTGCCGGTGGTGGAAATGTCGTTCCAGACATAGGCGGGGCCGCCGGCCTGGGCCGAGGTCGTGAACCGGTAGGCATTGTTGGCAATCGACCAGTTCACAGGCAGGGAGCCGGTATTGGTGAGGCGGAGCGGCGTGGTGACCGATTGCCCGCCGGCTGCCTGAAGCGACAATGTGGTTGGGGAAACCGCAAGGTCGTAGAAGTCCAAAAGGAGATCCTGGGTTCGGTAAGGCGGAACCGTTAGAGAGACCGCGGGCCTGCTGATATAACCCGTGGCGGCGGCCGTGACCTGATAGGTTCCATCGATCTCCGGTATGGCATAATACCCATTCGCTCCGCTGGTCACCTTGCCGGAACGGGTTCCGGTCCAGGACACCGTCGCACCGGCAATCGGGCTGCCCAACGCGGTTTTGACATATCCTGAAATCGCCGTGGGATTCACGAAGGCGCAGGTGACGGGATAAACCCACGGGCCACCGGTGGACGAGGTGGTGACCGTCAGCGTCAGTGGAACCACACGGGGTGACGCCCCTGCGGCAAGTCGGATGCGGAGGACCCCGTTGCCATTCGACGATTGCCCGGTCGCCAGGTTTCCATAGGAGACCGTGTCCGAAACAATCGTCAGATCCGGATCACTGCTGGTGATGCGCGCGACCACATTGTTGGCGGTGGTCTTCGAGTGGTTGATCAGCGAGAGCGTGGCGGCCACATCCTCCCCGGGGCTGAGCAAGCCGTTCTGGGTCACAACCTCGGCGAAGGCCACCGGGCTGGCAGGCACGACGCCGGAAGACGTGGACAGCCCCGATACGGCGACCGAGAATGGCTGCGCCTGGTTGTCCTTGAGGGTTCCCTTGTGTTTGACCTGGACGATGTAGGCACCAGCCGTCGGAGCGGCGATGTAAACCTGTTCGATGGGATCGGTGATGTTGTCGCCCTGGACCGCATTGGCTCCATAGAGGCTGCCATCAAAAGCCGGTGTTGAGCCCTGGCCGGTGGTGAAGGGCATGACGTAGGGTTTGTATTCCGTTCCGCCTGGTCCGATGAGGCGCAGATCAAGATCGTTCACAAGTCGCGAGGAACGGTCGCCATCGGCGGACGCTGCGCCGGCCGGATCCAGCCAGGCGATGCTGACCCGGATCGGCCTTGTGCCGTCGCTGTCATAAGGCTCGCGCCAGGTCTGGTTGGGAGCCAGTGATTCCTCCAGGATCAATCGCTGTGACGTGTTTTCCGCCTGTTGCCGGACGATCTTGGCGGCGGCGTGCATGTTGAGAATGCCCCATCCGTAAATGTAGTCCGGCCCGGGATTGCCGCGGTCGTCCGCAGTGATGGCCAGCAGCGCCCGGTAGGTCGAGGAACGCAGGTATTGCTGCGGCAAGCGCTGGCGGACGTAGTCCATCAGCAGTGTCACGCTGCCCGTGGCATTGGGCGACGCCATCGAGGTGCCGGAATAATAAGCCGAACCGGTCTCGCCGGTCGTGGAATTGACGCTGCTGCCCTTGGCCGCAAAGTCCGGGTTGATCCGCCCATCGTAAGTCGGCCCCCGCGAGCTGCTGGAGGAAATGTCACCACCACCGGTATAGGCGCCATCGGCATTGCGACTGACGCCGGAGGCGTTTCCGAGGCTGATCATGTTCTTGGCGATTTTCCAGCCGCCGGTCAGGGTTTCATATCCCGATCCGGAATTCCCGGAGGAGTTGAAATGCATGTAATAGGGATAATCCCGCATGACCGAGTCATAGGATGCGGATGAGGAATCGTAGCGGTTGTAGGGCGTTGATGTTCCGAGCGAGGTGTTTCCGGCCACCGAGCGCAACTGCTGCCTGCCGGTGCGCGGGTTGGCCTCGGCCATTTGCTGGCCCGGAGTGGCCATGCCATAGGTGGTGATATCCCAGGTGGACTGTTGGATGAATGACCTGATCCAGGCACGCGGAGCCATGCCTTGGAGACCTGAGTTATACCCCCATGCCGCAACCGTGCCCGCCACATGGGTCATGTGGTCGCGGCTTCCCGCATCATTGACCTCCTTGTAAAGAATGCGGGATCCGCCCAGATTGGGGAGTTGGAACTCGGTGTGTTCGTAAATGGTGCCATGGTCGTTGATGTTCACATAAAGTTCTCCGCCATTGACAGTATCGCCCAGCGCAGGATCAAAACCCGGATTCATGCGCACGAACTTCACCCCTGTGGTTTCAGCGGCACCCACATTGGAGGTGATCACGTAAACGGGCACGCCGTCCCGAAAGCCGTCGATGTAGTAGCCGCGCCCTTCCTCCACGCCAGTTGCGGAGAGCCCGAGTTCCTCCGCACGCAGCCGCACCAGCGCCTCGCTCACCGGGCCGGCACTGCCCAGCCAGGCGGCATAAGCCTCACGCTGCTCATCATTCAGGTTGAGTGGAAACAGGCTGCGTTTGTCGAGGAACGCCTGATGGGTGGGCTCGATTTCCGTCCAGTCGACATTGGGAAACTCCTCCCTCATGCGTTCATACACCGCGAATTGTTCCTGCGGCAGGCGCAAGGCGAGTGCGTCCAGATCCGCCTCGTGAAATCCCCGGTCCGCCACCTGCGATGGAGGCAACATGTCAGCCGCCGGTTCCGACGTGGCAACCGGGGATGGCGGGTCCTCAGGTCGATCGGAATCGGGCTTGTGAGCTTGAGTTGCCTGGGAGCTTGGCCTCGTGTGAACCCGTTTCGCCGATGGCTGTGCATCACGGGACAACCCGGCATCGGCAACCGGATCCTGCCGCAACACGGTCCATCCGATCATGGATAATGCGGCAATCACAAAAAACAGGGCAAGGAACCGAGCCCTCTGGACACGCTTTGGGTTTTTCATATGGGTTTGGGTTTTGACGGAAAAAGCAATCCCGCGGGGGGATCGCTACCATCCGGCATTCACAAGTACCCGCCGGGAATGATTCCTGACAAAAAACCTGGAAAAAATCATTTCTCCGGAATCCTCACCGCATCCGGATAGCGATTGCTGATGAAGACCAGTGTTTCCGGATCACGGAGGATGTGGCGCTCGGCAAGCAAATGATTCCCGTACCAAAGATTGAGCACTCCGTTTTCATAACTCCAACGGCTATCCTCATGAAAAACCTGATTGTCATTGCCATTGATTTCGAGACTTGCCCTGCCGTTTTCGTGAAACTCCCGCACATAGTTCCTGCCATTGAAATGATAGCTCCAGCGCCCGAGGAAATCCGCCTCAGACGCCCTCAGGGCAAAACCATCCTCAAACAGAAGCACGCCTCCCGTTATTTCCGGACTGCCAATAACGTTTCCACCCCGCTCCGGAGCCGCCAAGGCCTGCAATATCCAGCGGCCACGGTTGAAATCGCCCGCGGAAACCCTGAGCCTGAATGCGTTGCCACACACTTGGACCAGGTTGCCTGTCGATCCTGAACCGGTTTTCCCCGCCACAAGCCGGCCGTCCAGCAGCAACCGCACCCCACCCATCGCCACGGGTATGCTGCCGCTTGTCCACTTGAAGAGCACCAGATAGTCCGAGGGTTTGGTGATGAACCTGCTCACGTCGAATTCGACGGATTGCGCCGCCCGCGGGTCCACCCGCCATGGCAGATCCCCACCGGACAGGTCGCGGACGAAATGAACCTCGTTCCGGGCGATGTCATGCAATCGATCATCCACTCCGCCGTCATGCCTCACTGCCTGTCCTTCACTCAATGCCTTTGGCGAGCTGTCAGGCATATCGAGTTCGACCGCTCCATCGAAAACGGAAAGCTGCATTTTTCCTTCCTCCACCCCCAATCCGAACTCCGTGCCCAAATCGACCACGCGGCCGCCACTGTAACCGATGGTGAAACCCTCCGCCCCGTGGGGCACATGGGCCACCAGCCTGCCCCGGGTCAAAAAACCCGAATCAGGACCACCCACCGCGAAATCCGATGGTCCCTCCAGCACCAGCCGGACACCGCTTGGATAAGTCAATTCCGCAAAACCCCCGCGCAATGCCACATGCCTCGATGCCAGGCTGCCGTCCGGCAGCACGGCAGAGCGCCCGCCCTCCCATTCCACGGACGCAAGGGCAGTCACCCTGACACCAGTTCCGGCGAATGAAGAGGAGCCGGGGGCAACCCGGACGAAACCTCCCGAAAGGCTCAACCAGACCGCGACACAGGCAGCCGCCGCGGTTAGAACCGCAGCAACCACCGCCCGCCGGTTTGGAACGCGCGAAGGGATTGCATGCGGGCCGGCAAGCCCGGTCAAAGCCAAGACCATCAACCCCTCCTGCGCCATGGTTTCGGCGTAATGGGCAAGCGCCGCCCCGTCTTCCCGCAGGAGGTCCTCCAGACGCCTGACTTCGGAACGGCGCAGCCTGCCATCGTTCAGCAGCCTGTCCACCAGGAGCAACAAATCCTTTGACGGCGTTTCTCTCATTATTTTTGTTATCTCAATTCAACGATTTTTGTTTTGCAAAGACTAGTACCCGATATCGGAGGATCCTGACCAACATTCCCATGCCATGGGACGAACGCCCCCAAGGACACAGGCACGCCATTTGGGAAACATGCAGCTTTCCGGTGTGATTCAATCCCATTCAGGCCCCACACCACCGCACCGGGATCAGACCCGGGCCGCCTTGTCTAATCCGCCCTGACGCGCAGGAACAGGTTTCCCGTGTCAGGCAGCGAGGAAAGCGTGACGGTCACGGTTTCCGCTCCCGCTTCGGCGCTCTCCACAACACTTTCAGCCACCTGGGCCGGCGGCAGATCCTGCCACTCGCGGAGATCCGGTGAAACACAAACCGTGTAGGCCAAGCCGCTGCCCGCACGGCGCGTGTAGCTGAAACTGCGGCTCGCCTTGTCGAAGGGCGCCACAATCGGGTTGGACGAACTCCCGCTGGTCGGATCCAGGCCGAAGGCGAACTCGTGGAAGTTGCTCAGTCCGTCGCCATCGTTGTCGCCGGATGCATCGCTCAAATCATGACCCGTATATTGCCCGGCCCAGTTCTGATAGATAGAAACGCCGCCGCCCACGGTCACGCTCACCGCACCTGTGACACTGTGATAATTTGCCGTATCGTCCGGAGTGAAGGTGACCGTCACGTCGTGCGTGCCCACCGCCGGCAGGGGCGCCGGATTGTATGTTAGATCCGGGGCGGTGCCGACGAGCGAGCCATGGACCGGCGGCGTGACGATTTCAAATGTCAACGGATCGCCATCCGGATCGCTGCCGGTGAGTGTGATGGCGGTGGAGACTCCCGGTTCGACGGTCACGCCCTGTGCGTTGGCGACCGGCGGCAGGTTGGTCACCAGGTAGGCCACGATCACCACGCCGGAACCACCATTGCCCCCCGTGCCTTGCCGGCTGGCACCTCCGCCACCGCCGAGCCCGTTCACACCAGGCGATCCATTACCCGCGCCGGTTGATCCATTACCACCGCCGCCGAGGCCACCGAGGGCGGAACCGTAGGTCAGGCCACCACCGCCGCCGTAATACACCGCCGTGGTTCCGTCAACGATACTTGACTGCCTGCCGGCTCCGCCTTGTCCGCCACTGAACCAATTGTTGGCACCGTTTTGCCCTGCGCCGGCACCACTCCCACCCGTGATCCCTCCGGTGTAGCCCGGATTGATCGTAGCACCTCCATCAGCACTGTTGCCTCCCGAATTGCCGCCCACATCGCGACCGGCCTTGCCACCATAAGCGATCAATTGGCCAAATCGCGACAAGCCCCCGTCCGCCGCATTGTCAGCCGAGGGAGAACCACCGGTGCCTCCGGCCCCGACAGTCACGGCCATGGACGCTCCTGATGTCACGGAATAGCTGCTAGAACTGATAAATCCACCGGCTCCCCCGCCACCCCAGTTCTTGTTGAAACCGGCACCGCCGCCACCGCCGCCAACCACCAGCACCTCCACGGAGCTGACACCGCCGGGAACCGTCCATTCGCCACTCTCGGTGAAGGTCACGACGGTATAGCCGTCGGCTCTTGTCGATGCCGGCTCACCGGAAATCCCGGCATCCACACCACCCGCAGGCAAGCCACCGTTGATGGCAACCGTGGCTGGAGACGACCACACGCTGCCATCGCTCACGCGGAAGGTGAATGAGTCGTGGCCGTCAACCAGCAGGTCCGGATCATCGAACGAAAATCCGCCCGCCACCGAAGCGGCACCACCGTCCAGCGTGGATGCGCTGAGGTATTGGCCGAAGTGGATCGCACTCGCCGCCGGCCAGGCCGTGATGACGGGCGTTGCCTTGCCCACAACCACCTGAACGCTGCCGGCCACCGGATTGTAAGTCTCCGTATCCGTCGGCGTGAAGATGACCGCAACGCTGTGGGTTCCGGCATTGAGCATGGTGTCAGGCGCACTGAAAGCGAAGCTGCCCGGCACCGGTGCCGAACCGCCGGCCAGGGTCGATGCCGAGATCGCCTGGCCATAGATGATCGGGCTTGCTGCCGGCCATTCGGTCACAACCACACTGCTTCCCTGGAGCACTTCCAACTCCACCGTGTTGCTGACCGTCTGATAGTTCACCTCATCCGTTGGGATGAAAATGACGGCCACCGCATGAACTCCCGGATCAAGCATGCTGGGCGGCGTGTAAGTCAGATCCGGTGCAGTGCCGGAGAGCGAGCCGTAAGACGGCGGATTCACGATCGCATAGGTCAGCGGGTCGTTGTCCGGATCGCTGGCCGTCAGCGTGACCGGCTTGGGCGTGTTCCGCTCCACCGTCACGCTCTGCGCGTTCGCCACCGGCGGCGAATTGGGCGACATGACGTCAATGACATACCGGAAATAGACCGTGTCGTGCAAATCACTGTTGGAAGACCAGATCCACCTGCCCGGCGAGTCGGAGGGCATGCCGGAGGCATTCTTGTTCCACGGGCTGATGCCGTAGGCCCCGTAGTCGGTGGCCGGAACCCAGGCGCTGTCATCGAAGCCGGCATCCTTCCAATCCGCCGGGGCCGTTAGAGAACATTTCCATGAGGTCCCGCTGCCGATCCTCTGTCCATCAATCACCATTTCGGCGAGCAGCGCCGCGATTCCTCCCGCATCGGTGCCCTTGATGGCGACCACGTTCCGGCCCACCTGAAGCGGCGTGTTCTGATAGCGCTGCGCCGCATTCCAATTGTTGCCCGTTCCGAGGAGCGCGCCATTGACATACAGCTCGTAGCCGTTGTCGCAAGTGACGTAGATGTCGGTGATCCGGTCGGCGGTCGTCTGGGTGGAGTCAATCGCCGCATCGGACTGCGGATCAGCCGGGGCTTCCGCTTCGGATTGACCCAAGCCACCTCCCGAAATGGTCACCGTCGCCGGAGCCGAGTCCACCGTTCCATCATTCACCTTGAACGTGAAGGAATCCGAGCCGGTGAATCCGCTGCCGGCTTCGGCAAAAACAAAAACACCCGGCACGGAGGCGGACCCGCCGCTCAGCACCGAATCCGCAACGACCTGCCCGTATTCGATCGGCCCGGCGCTTGGCCATGTGTGGACGATGGGCACCGCCTTGGACACGGCCACGGTGACATTGCCGCCCACGGTATGGTAGTTTGCGGTCTGGGTGGGCGTGAAAGTGACCGCCGCACTGTAATTCCCCGCATTTGGCGCGGTGGCCGGCGCGTCGAAGGCAAAGGTGCCCGCAACCGAGGCGGCACCTCCGCTCAACGCCGATGACGACAGTGACTGGCCATATGCCAGTGCGCCGGCCGTCGGCCATGCGGTTACGACCGGCGTTTGCTTGGCCACGCTGACCGTCACGCTGCCATCCACAACGGTGTAATTGGTGGCATCATTCGGGGTGAAACGGATGGCGGCGTTGTAACTTCCCGCGTCGGGAGTGGTCGCCGGAGTTACAAAGGTGAATCCGCCGGCCGTCGATGCCGAGCCTCCGCTCAACAACGACGCGCCCAGTGCCTGGCCGTAAGTGATGGAGCTTGCGGTCGGCCAAGCGCTTACCACCGGAACCGCCTGGGTCACCACCAGGGAAACAATGCCATCCACCGTGCCATAATTGGCGGAATCCGTCGGATTGAAAACCACCGCCACACTATGCGCGCCGGCCTGCAGGATCGCGCCGGGGTTGGCAAACGAGAAACTGCCGTCCACCGAGGCCGAGCCACCGCTGAGAACCGATGCGGATGCCGGCTGGCCGTAGGCAATCGAACTCGCGGTCGGCCAAGTGGTCACTGACGGCACGGACTTGGCTTCGACCGCGAAGGCGTTGGAATCCCCGCTGAGACCGCCGCTTGTGGCGCGCAGCGTGACGCTCGCGGCGGCTTCATTCACCGTCACCAGACCCGTCCACACCCCGCTCGCAAAATTGGCGGTGGTGGTCGGAGTGATCGTGATTCCCCCTGGTGCCAGCAGCTTGACGTTGGGAATGGTGGTTGAGCGCACACCGGCAGGGGTGCGGGCGGACCATGTCAGAGGATCGCCGTTGGCACTGTCCGAAGCAAAAACAATGGATTGATTGTTGCTGCCGGTGCTTGTCATTCGCACCGTCCCGTCCGAAGAACCGCTGGCATTGTTGAAGCTGAAATCGACGATCACGTTGTCCGTGCCATTGTAATCGAACGGCGTGCTAAACGGAAACTCGACCCATCCCGTTGAATTGAGAGTCACATTTTGTTGGAAAACGGTCGTCCATCCGGTGCTCTCCCAGACCGCCTGGTTGTCATTGTTGTATTTGCTGGTCGCGGTATGCTTCATCCGGATGGTGAAGTTGTCCAGGGTCTGGCCGGGGGCTCCGGCGATATCGAGCGCAAGCCCCGAAAACCGGTTGGCAGATCCGAGATTGGATGACAAATAGATGGTTTGCGTCCGCGCATCATGATTTGCGGCTTTCAACGGGTATGCCCATGTCCCGGTGCCGGTTCCCACCTGCACAGGCCCGGCTCCAGCCGATGGCACCGTCAAGGCTGCGGCACCCGCAAACGCCCGGACCGTCGCGCCAGTCGAGTCCACGGCGCGGATGTTGACCGAAAACGGCGTCTGCCGGTAACGCGGGGAAGGAACCGTGTCCCATGCGAAGCCCGACATCGGCCTGACTAACAGACTGACCTGCCGGGATGCCGTCGCTCCACCTGCGGTGATGACCAGATCGGTGGTGTGCGTGCCGGCGGCAAGGGCATTGGCGTTGGCATTGAAGCCCGCCGTGAATGTCGTCGATGATCCGCCGGCGATGGTCCCTCCTGCGGGCGAGAGGGTGAGCCAGGAAGCGGCCGGGTTCGCGGCCACACTCCATGCAAGGGGTTCGACGCCATTGTTGGTGATGGTGTAGGTTTTGGTGTCCGGAGTGAAGGGTCCGCCCTGCGGGCCGGCCGCGCTGAACGACTCGGAGGGGAATACTCCAAAGGCGTTGGTCAATCCGGAAACGGCCACCGAGAACAACTGGGCCTGGTTTCCGCTCAGCGTCCGCTTGTGGCTGACCTGGATGGTGTAGGTTCCCGCGGGCGGCGCCGCGACATAGACCTGCTCCACCGAATCCGTGATATTGTCCCCCGCAACCGCGTTGGCACCGTAGAGGCTGGCATCGTATGCCGGGGTGGCCCCCTGCCCGGTGGTGAAGGGCATCACGTATGGAAGGTGGACTGTGCCGCCGGGGCCGAGGATGCGCAGGTCAAGGTCATTGACCAAGCGCGGGGAGCGGTCTCCATCGGCGGCAGCAGGCCCTGCCGGATCAAGCCAGGCAATGCTCACCCGGATCGGCTTGGTGCCATCGGAAACATAGGTTTCCGTCCACGTTTTGGTGGAAGCCAGGGAATCCTCGATCACGAGGCGCAACGACGAGTTTTCCGCCTGCTGGCGCAGGATTTTACCTGCCGCGTGGATATTGAGGATGCCCCAGCCATAGATGTAATCCGGGCCGGGATTGCCGCGATCATCCGCCGTGCTCATGAGCAGGGCGCGGTAAGTGGGTGACCGCAGGTATTGCTGGGGCATGCGCTGACGGACATAGTCCATCAACAATGCCACGCTACCCGCCGAGTTGGGAGATGACATGGAGGTGCCTGAATAATAGGCAGCTCCTGCCGTATCCACCGTCGAATACACGCTGCTGCCCTTGGCCACGAAGTCGGGGTTGATGCGTCCATCATAGGTCGGACCGCGGGAACTGCTTGAAGAAATGTTTCCCCCGCCGGTGTAAACCCCGTTGGCATCGCGGGTGGCGGCCGTCGCATTGCCGATACCGATCATGTTTTTGGCGATTTTCCATCCGCCGGTCAGGGTCTCGTACCCCGAGCCGGAGTTGCCGGTGGAGTTGAAATGCATGTAGTATGGATAATCCCGCAGCACGGAATCATAGGAAGCGGATGAGGAATCATAACGATTGTAGGGATCCGTGGTGCCCAGCGAGGTGTTGCCGACCACCGAGCGCAACTGCGGATTGCCTGTTCGGGGATTGAGTTCCGCCATCTGCTGGCCGGGAGTGGCCATGCCATAGGTTGTAATGTGCCAGGTTGATTGTTGAATCAGCGCCCGGATCCACGCCCGCGGAGCCATTCCCTGAAGGGATGAGTTGTAACCCCAGGCCGTCATCGTTCCGGCCACATGGGTCATGTGGTTGCGGTTGCCATCCGCATATCCGGGAACCTCCTTGACCATGATCCGCGAACCACCGGCATTGGGAAGCTGGAATTCCGCATGCTCGTAGATTTCACCGTGGTCGTTGACGTTGACGTAAAACTCGCCGCCGTTGACCGTGTCTCCCAGCGCCGGATCAAAACCCGGGTTCCAGCGCACGTATTTCACCCCGGTGGTTTCGGCGGCACCGACATTGGCAGTGACCACATAAACAGGCACCCCATCGCGGAATCCGTCGATGTAATAGCCGTGCCCATCCTCCATGCCGCCTGCGGACAACCCGAGTTCCTCGGCATGCAGGCGGACGAGCGCCTGGGCCGTTGGCCCGGTTTCTCCAAGCCAAGCCGCGTAAGCCTCGCGTTGCCCGTCATCCGGATTGAGGGGAAACCGGGATCGTTTCGCAAGGAATGCCTGGTGGGTGGATTCGATCTCCGTCCAATCAAGGTCTGGAAATTCCATGCGCATCCGCTCATAGACTTCATACTGATCCGCAGGCAGACGCAACGCCAGGGCATCGAGGTCAGGCTTGGGAAACACCTGGCCCTGGACCTGCGATGGCCGCAGCCGAACGAGTCCGGAATTGCCGCCGCCAGACCCTGTGGCGGCATCCCCCACCCGGCCCGGAACATCCCCGGTCTGGCCGGAAACCCGCGCCTCCATCCGGGCAGAAGCCCTTGAATCCTGCGGCCGCAACGCCTGACTCGAATCAAGGCGTGACTCGCCGACCGCACGCGGCCCCTGCCGCAGCAATGTCCAGCCAATCATGGGCAAGACCATCACCAGGGCCATCAAGGCACTGACCCACCAAAAAACGCGGCGATCCGGGGCTTTCATTGGATTTGTATCTACTTATTCGTTCTCTTGAAATCAGGCAACCACATACATGTACCGGATTCTGCAAGATCCTGACCATCGCCCATTTGGCTTGAATGCAGGGCATTCTCAGTGAGACATGCTCCCGCCCGGTCCCACTGCAGTTATAAGCCCGTCTCTGGCACCGGAACCCGGGCCGCCTTGTCTAATCCGCCCTGACGCGCAGGAACAGGTTTCCCGTGTCAGGCAGCGAGGAAAGCGTGACGGTCACGGTTTCCGCTCCCGCTTCGGC
>CAYNQJ010000044.1:0-32778 GCA_964399305.1 uncultured Luteolibacter sp. | reverse complement strand
CCCAAGGAACACCTCGGCCTGCCTAACAAGGAGGACGTGAAGGCCGGCGTGATCACCTACAAGCTCGCCGCCCACGCCGCCGACCTCGCGAAGGGCCACCCGGGCGCGCAATACCGCGACAACGCGCTCAGCAAGGCCCGCTTCGAGTTCCGCTGGCAGGACCAGTTCAACCTCAGCCTCGACCCGGAAACCGCCCGCTCCTACCACGATGAAACCCTGCCCCAGGAGGGAGCGAAAACCGCCCACTTCTGCTCGATGTGCGGCCCGCACTTCTGCTCGATGAAGATCACCGAGGACGTGCGCAAATACGCAGCCGAACAGGCAATCACCGAAGATGAGGCGCTGGCCAAAGGCATGGCTGAAAAATCAAGGGAGTTCGTCGAAAAAGGAGCCGAAGTCTATCAGCAGGCGTGATCCCTCACAAACGGATGAACCGTTTGCCCGGGAGGGAAACGGACCTTGCCCCGGAACGGACGAGCCTCATGGGCTGCTCCGTTCCAAGAATAGCTTCATCTGTCACAACCCAGCGTCATGTCTCATGATCCGCTGTTTTTTCGGACCAACAGCCTTCCTTTGGCTCCCTTCGCATCACCGGCGATCTGGACCTCCACCGTGACACCAAGCGGTTTACCCAAGCCGGGTACCGTCACCAGATAACGGCCGGTCCGGTCTCCCGCCTGGACGTATTCCGGCACTGTCCGGCCGTCGAACACATACTGCAGCGACCGGATCTCAAGCGGAGCACCGGCATCCGCGTGAAAATCAAGCTGATAGACCGTGGCCTCCCGGCAGATGTTTGTCAGATCGATTTTGACGGTCGTCCAATCCTTGGTGACCTGTCCCTCCGACCATTCCCAGGCCTTGTGAGCCTCCGCCCTTGCGGACTCCGCCGCCTTCACCGCCGCACGGACCTGATAGACCGCGAGTTTCCGGATTTGCGGTTCCGCGGCGGACTGGAGCGCGCGCCACCGGATCCGGCTCACCTCCACCGGTTCGAACGCATCGATCTTCTTGTAGCCGATCGAGGTGCCGCGGCAGAGCTCTTTCCACCCGGCACCGGACATCCCCTCCAGCACGTATTCCCGCACGCGTTCGCCGTGAGCGATGTCCTCCATCGTGATCACATGATCCACCGTCATCGGCTGCGGCAGCTCCAATTCCACCACCGCGCCCTTGCCATGCGCTTCCGCGAGGCTGCGGCCGAAGCGGCGTTTGATTTCCGCGCCAAACTCCGCCGCACGCTTCATATCCGCTTCCGGCATCCGTCCGGTGGTGTCAGGAGTCATGTTCAGCAGCAACACCGAGCCGCGCCCCACCGATTGGTAATACATCATCATCAGGTGATCGAGGCTCTTGAGCGTGTTGGCGCCGGTGGAGTTCCAGAACCAGGTCGCGCGGATGCGTGCGTCGCATTCGTTGGGAAGCCAAACGTCACCGTCGGGCTTTCCATCCACCCAGGTCGCGATGCCGGATTTCGCCCGCTCCAGCGGCACCGCGTTCCAGTTGGGATACGGCGCGATGCCGTCCTCATTGCCGACCCAGCGGATCGTCGCCTGCGGCCCTTGGAAGACCATGGCCTTGGGCGCGTGCTGTTTGAGAATATCCCCCACGTCGGTGGCAGAACTGCCGTCAAACCAGACTTCAAACATCTCGCCGTAGCGGCTCAGGAGCTCGGTGAGTTGCTCGCGGTAAACCGCGTCATATCGTTTCTGCGCCTCGGGATCCGCGCAGCGGCCCCCGCCCTTGGCACCGAATTGCTCGTCATGCGGACTGAGATAAACGCCCAGTTTGATCCCGTGTTTGCGGCACGATTCCGCCAGATCCTTCATCACATCGCCCTTGCCATCACGCCATGGGCTTTGTTTGACGCCGTATTGGGTCGTGTCGGTCTGCCACCAGCAAAACCCGCCCGTGTGTTTGGCGACGAAGACGATGTATTTCGCACCCATCGCCTTGGCGGCTTCCACCCACTGCTCGGTGTCGAGTTGCTCCGGGTTGATTTTCCCAACGGGCGTCTGCAGCGTGTCATACTCGGCATCCTGCCATGTCGCCGGACCAAAGTGAATGAACATGCCGATCTCGCACTCGTGCCATGCGATCTGCTCCGGCGTCGGCCGCGCCAGCTTTGCTTGCGCATCAGGTTCGGCACCCGTGGCGGAGTGCACCATCAAAGACGAGACCATCACCATCGCAATTTTCTTCATTTCGTTACCGGTTTTTGGAGGTTCATCGTGTTTCAAATTTTGCATCCGTGCCGTCGATGTTTCACGGGGACGTCTTCTTCCGGATCATCAAGACACCTTTGGCGGCTTCCGCTCCTTCGCGAATACGGGCGACAATGCGCACCCCCGGTGACTTACCCAACCCCGGGATCGTCACCAAGTACCGATTAGCCCGGTCGCCTTTTTGCACATATTCCGCACCCACCCAGTGATCGAAAACGTAATGCATGGATTGAATTTCCAGCGGCTCTCCGGAGGTCGTTTCGAAATCCAATTGATACAGTCCGGCGTCGAGGACAACTCCAGCCAAACCAATGTCCACTGTCGTCCAGTCGCGCCCAACCTGAGCTGCAGACCATTCCCACACCCTTTGAGCCTCGTCCGGGGCGGAGTCAGACGCCATCGCCACCTTGCCGACATGATACGCCGCCAGTTTCCTGATCCGTGGTTCAGCCGCAGCCTGCAACGCACGCCACCGAATCCGGCTCACCTCCACCGGCTTGAACGCGTCGATCTTCTTGTGGCCGATCGACGAACCTCGGCACAACTCCTTCCACTCCTCGCCGAGCCGTCCCTCCAGCACGTATTCCCTCACTCGCTCGCCATGGACGATGTCCTCCATCGTGATGACATGATCCACCTTGGTCGGCCCGGCAAACTCAAGTTCCACACTACGACCTTCACCCGTCGTCTCGGCCAAACTGCGGGCAAAGCGGCGCTTGATTTCCTCACCGAACTCCGCCGCGCGCCTCATGTCCACCTCGGGCATCCGGCCAGAGGTATCAGGGGCCATGTTCAACAGCAGCACCGCCCCACGGCCCACTGATTGATAATACATCATCATCAGATGATCGAGGCTCTTGAGCGTGTGGGCGCCGGTGGAGTTCCAGAACCAGGTCGCGCGGATGCGCGCGTCACACTCGTTGGGCAACCAGACATCACCTTCGGGGTGGCCATCGACCCACGTCGCCACTCCGGATTTCGCACGGTCCAGTGGCACTGCATTCCAATTCGGATATGGCGCGATTCCCTCCTCGTTGCCCACCCAACGGATGTTCGCATGCGGGCCCTGAAAGACGATGGCCTTCGGCGCATGCTCTTTCAGGATGTCACCCACTTCAGTGACGACCCCGCCGTCAAACCAGACCTCAAACATCTCACCATAGCGGCTCAGGAGCTCCGTGAGCTGTTCGCGATAGATTTTGTCATACCGCGCCTGGGCCTCCGGGGTTGCGCAACGCCCACCACCTCCTGTGGCCCCGAACTGTTCGTCATGCGGGCTCAAGTAAACCCCCGGCTTGATCCCGTGTTTCCGACAGGACTCCACCAGATCCTTCATCACGTCGCCCTTGCCATCACGCCACGGGATCTGCTTGACGCCGTAGTCGCTCGTATCTGTCTGCCACCAACAGAAACCACCCGTATGCTTGGCAACGAAAACGACGTATTTCGCACCCATCGCCTTGGCGGCCATCACCCACTGGTCGGTGTCCAACTGCTCGGGATTGATCTGGTTCAATGGTGTCTTCAGGGTATCGTATTCGACGTCCTGCCAGGTGGCAGGGTCCAGACAAATGAACATGCCGATCTCGCACTCGTGCCATGCGATCTGTTCCGGCGTCGGCCGGGCCAGCTTCGCCGCCGGGTCGGGGTCGACAGCACCCGTGGCCTTCACCGGCGTGAGGCGGATTGATCGCAGGTTCATGATCGCCGGGGATTTATTGTTCAATGGCTTGATCGCCACTTCATAAATGCCAGCCTTGGGAACCGCGATCACACCGATCTTCTTTGTATTGTAGGTGTGCCAATCAGCGGTTCCCTCAACCACGCCGGGGATGCTTTCCCCGCCAATGCTCACGGTATAATCACTGCCCCCCGCACCCATGCACGAGTTGGTAACCTCAACCGCGTATTCGCCGGGTTCGGTGACCTTGCAGTTCCATGTGACAAAACAGCCGGGATCCGCCCACCATCCGATGTTGTCGATGCCGGAATGGTTTTCGACCTGTGCGTTGCCATGGATGAGCGCAGTTTTGGGAGCTAGAAGAATCGTGCCATCTGCCGCAGGCTCAACCAACGGCGATGTGATTACCCTGCCTTCCACGAATTCCACCGCCACCACCGAAACATTCTCATCAGGCGCTTTTTCCCCAACTGCAATCACCGTGCCTTCTTGGGTGACATCGGCTTTCAATTGCGCTTTGTCGGCATCCGCTAACAGGTAGGCCCTCTTGACTGCACCATACATGCCAGGCACCACCAACTTGCCGTCCTTCGGCCAGTCAAAAACGTGCAGGTAGAGCATCCCATCCTTTTGTGTGCAACGCCCCCAACTCAAGGGTTTTAACGGCGACTTGGTCGTTCCATAAATCGACTCGCCGTTCACTTTCATCCATTTGCCGATTTCTGCCAGACGCTCGACACTCGGGTCGGGAATCACACCTTCGGCTGTCGGGCCGACGTTCAACAGGAAATTTCCACCCTTGCTGGTGATGTCAGCCAGTTTGATGAGAAGGTCCTTCGTCGATTTCCATTTGAGGTCCTGTTTGTTGTATCCCCAGCTATCGTTCATGGTCATGCAGGCCTCCCAGTCGCGACCCGGAGGAGCATCCGGGATGTTCTGTTCGGGAGTGTCGAAGTCGCCCTGATACCAATTGCCCATCCGGTTGTTCTGAATGATCCCAGGCTGCAGTTTGAGCGGCTCTAACATCAGATCCACCCGTTCCTGATTCATGTCCTGCGGGGTATCCCACCAGATGATCGCGACCTTGCCATAGTTGCTGAGTAGTTCCTTCACCTGTGGCTGGGCGATCTTCCGAATGTACTCCGTCATGTCACCCTTCTGGGCCTCGTCGTGGGGCCCTCCGTAAACCGCTCCGCCAGGGTGATGCCAGTCCTGTGCCTGGGAATAATAGAAACCCAACTGGATGCCCTCTTTCTCACAGGCCTCGGCCAACTCCTTCAGCGGATCCCGCTTGAATGGCGTGGCATCCACAATGTTGAACGGGCTGGCCTCTGACTTGAACATTGCAAAGCCATCATGGTGCTTGGCCGTGATCACGATGTATTTCATGCCGGCATTCTTGGCCATGCGCACCCATTCATCCGCGTTGAATTTGACCGGATTGAATTGCTCGGCATGCCGGGCATAGGTCGCGACGGGAATCTTTTCCGCGTTCATCAGCCATGCCTCCTTGGCGGGAACACTGTAGATTCCCCAGTGAATGAACAACCCGAAGCGCGCATCGCGCCACCAAGTCATGCGGTCGGCATCCGCCACTTTGTTTTCAACCGCCGCTTCCTGGGCATGGCAATGACATGCCAGTGAAACTACAAGTGAACCGAACGCCGCCAGGGCGCCGATACTTCTTTTGATCGCATGCTTCTTCATTTGATTTACTATTGGGGTTGTTTGGTTGCTTTTTCTCTAACAAATATAAGCCAGTCCACGGTTTTCACCTCGCCACCCGGGAAAACCAGCGATCGCAAAAGCGAAGCGCCAAAGCGGCGGGTGACAAGGCTTAGAATTCATCATGCAGGTCGTAAATGGGGCAGGGTGATACGGGATGATTGTTCAGTTATTTCAAAATCCATGGCAACATCAGTGTCGAGCAGCGGATCGCAAGAGGGATCAGCCAAATAAGAGCCCGCGTGCCATGCGAACGTGCGGGGCCGGGCATGAAGCGATGAAAATCAAACGCGATTGTTGCGGCGGCGCACGAGCAGCGCAGCAACAGCCAAGCCGAGCATGCCGATTGATGAAGGCTCGGGAATCACGGCGAGCGTGAGATCCTTGATTTGGGTGTTTGTGGGATTCTCGCCCCCGCGTCCAAAGATGATGTGATCGTAACCCGTGACATTGTTAGTCCATGTCCCCTTGGTCACACCGTTGATCTTCCAAGTCAACTCGGCAGCCGAAAGCCCTGCGGTCGTGTCCAACACAAGCGAGAGAGTAGTCAGAAAGCCGTCGCCGGTGTTCGGATCGAGAGTATAGGTCCCAACAGTGGTTGTTGTTCCGGCCACGGTATTGCCATACTGGTAGTGCCATGGGTCCCAGTCTTTACCGATCAATACCCATGAAAGGTTGGCAACATCCTGGGTAATGTAATTGAAATCCGAAAACCCTCCGGCATGCTGCCCGAAACCCATGCGCAGGGACGCCCATATGTTAGATCCTGCGGTGATGGTCAACTGGTATAGCTTGCCCGCCTCGGGCGTGAAGGGCAGCTTGGCGTTCCATCCGCCGACAACCTCGCCACCATTTGCTGTCGTGGTGCTGTTGAGGGAGCTAGAGGTCCACGTCACCCCACCGGTGGTCACCGTTGAGCCGTCCAAGGGTCCGTTGCGGTTGAAATCATCGTATATCAACACCGCAGCGGACGACTGCTGGATAACAAAGGCCAGCGCCATGATGGCCAGAAGGGTCTTTTTGAAGGGTTGGGTTTTCATGGAGTGGAATTTGTCACGTATCCGGTTTTTCCCGACTGATAGGCTCCGCTGACACATTGCACAACAACGTCAGCGAAAGCCGCCCTGAATCGCGGTATCCATTGCATATTAGCTGTGGAATCCGGATTCTGTCGATATGACAATTGCGTCTTTTTATTGCCATATTGCGGCGCGGTCGGCTTCCGCACCGGGTCGCCTGACATCGGGTGCACCTAGCGTGGCAGTGTTCCGGTCAGCCGCGAAAGTTTGTCCGACCGCGCGATCTCCCTGCCGTCGGCGAATACCGCGAGACCCTTGCCCTTTCCGTATTTCTCTCCGGTCTTGTCCCAGAGGATGGTGAGGATGCGCCCGTGGTAGAGAACCTTGTCGAGGCAGAACCAGTCCCAAGTACCCTCGGGCAGCAGCGGATTGACCTCGACCACATCATCCGCGCGCGGCCGCAACCCGACCAGGCCGGTGATGATCAGGTCGTTGTAGGTCGAGTGGTTGTAATCCTTGCCACGCTCCTTGTCGCCCTTCTCCTGGCTCCAGGTTCCGTTCTGCCACGTCTTCAGGCGGGTGCGCGCGATCCAGTCGCCGGTCATGGGGTTGAGGTTCTCATCGATCCATGGCACAACCTTGCCATCCTCCCGTTTGAGCTGGTGGGATTTCGTATAGATGCGCAAGGTTTCGAAATAGTCGCCGCGGCCAACCGCCTCCTGTTCGTAGTGGTTGAGCACATTGGCCAGCGCGGTCAGGACAATGGACGTTGCGAACGGCCAGCTCGGACCGTTCCATTGGCACTCGTGCCCCTCGTAGGAAACGGTGAAACGCGGATGCCGCCGCTCGGCGGTGGTAGGCCCGTAGGGCGCATGGAATCCCTTGTCATCCATCAACTCCTTCCAGCCAGCCTCGTAGCCGGGATCGGGCATGTTGAAATACCATGGCGTGTATCCATGAAGCTCCCGAACGTCCGCCAGCTTTCCATCCGTGTTCAGGACCTTGAAGAACCTCGCCTGCCTGTCCCACAGCTTGTCCTGCACAAGCCGTTTGATCGAGTCCGCTTTTTTTTGATAGATTGCGGCCTGTTCGACATTGCCGGCCATCCGGGAAATTTCCGCGATCGCCCTGGCATCGCCATACATGTAGCTGTTCAGAGTCGGTCGGAAACCGTGACCACCGATCGAAACCTCGCCACCATCCCGGTCATCAACCGTGTAGAACAACCCGTTCTCCCGCTGGCCTAGCCGGTGCCCGTACCAGTCCCACCCCTTTTCCCACTCATGGTAATTCGCCACCAGTTCGGGAAGCAGACCCACGAGCAGTTCCCGGTCCGGCGTCACCAGATTCCGGGCATGGAAGGCATCGGCGATCCAGAAGCTGTATCGTCGCGGCTCGCCGCCCTTGCGGAGCCAGAAGACCGAGTATTCGTCCAGATACTTCGGATCGTGCAGCCAGCGCCCTTCGTAATAATGATGCGCACCCGGGCAACTGATGGTGTTGTGTTTGCCCGCCCAAACCACGTCAGGCAGGAACTCGGTGATCACATGGCCATCCGGCGTGTTTCTGACGTGTTTCCGGTAGGTCCACCAGCGGAAGTAATACGTCCGCTCGAAATCCTGGTCCGGACACTCGAACAGCGGGATGTTCTTCGCGAGGAACGCGAACGCCTCCTTGTTCGGGATGTGCGCGACCAGTTCCTCGTCGTCCGCGTTGAACCGCGCGACGTATTTCTCCAGCGGCACCGTGGTGAGAACGAGAGGTTTCACAGGAATCTCCGCGGAAAACACCACAAGCGGCAACGTCGCCACCGCCATCATCACTGTCGTCGTTTTTCCTCTTAACATGGTTTTGCCAGTCACGTTGGGATCTGTTGCAGGAAATCGCCGCCGGGCCGCCGCTCCACTTGGAATCAATCCTGGAGCCCGCCACCCTTCGAACCAAGATATTTTCGGAACAGCCGCAGTTCATTCCGGTCGTAGGGCTCGTGGCTTCCATGAAAGAGGTCGTGCTGCCACGGCGCACTGGCGGGGGTTTCGGAGCCCGGACGGGAGCCATAGTGCAAGTGGGTCTGCGTCTTGCCGTTGACCAATCCCCAGTGCATGCACCCCACGTTTTCACTCTTGAAAACGGGCAGGCAGGTCTCGACCTTGGAAACCGAAGCCCGGTTCAGCCATTCCGTGTTGATCAGCGGCCGGCCGTGGCTTTTGAGAGATTCAATGTTTTTTGTTAGATCCTCGGCGCTATTGTAATCATGAAAGGTGATGATGTCACTGTTGCGGAAGATGAGGTCGTTCAGCTTGTCGTTTCCATTCCACTTGCCGACGGTCAGGGGTTGGGACGGCGCGACGGCACGGGCCCACGCAAACACCTCAACCACCAGAGGAATGGAAACATCGCCCAGTCCGCCGTTGGTGGGCTCGTTGTAAAGATCCCAAACCCATACCCTGCGATCATCCTTGAATGAGCTGACGATGTCGGTCACGTATTTCTCAAGCCGATGCCAAGACTTGGGATCACGAACCATGGCGTGCCCCGGAGATGGAGTCCAGCCGTTGGCATACCATCCTTTGAGCACTTCAGGCTGCTTTCCATACCATGGGTCCTTCAGTTTCTCATCGCTTCCGAACGCACAATCATCAAAAAGGCAGAACATCACCTTGAAGCGGCGTTTGTCGCAAACGGACAGGAATTCACCCAGCCGTTGTTTGAATGCCGCAGGGTCATGTTCCCAAACCACGAACGGCAGCACCACGCGCAAACAATTGAACCCGACGCTTTGCGCCAGGGCCAGCTCCTTGTCGATCAAGGCCGGATCAAAACAGTCGGGCATCCACATCGCGGTGTAACTGACCGCGTTTGCGGGGATGTAGTTGAACCCGCAGGGCCAGGGTTGCTTCTCATACCATTCGGCCGCCTTGGCTTTGGTCCACGGCTTGTTCGTCACGGAATCCGGCAGCGCCTGTTCTCCGGCTTGCCCGGCAAGCGTTAGAATCGAACAGACAAATATTGTAAAACACCCTGTTTTCATGTCGTTGGTCTTATTTTTGAAAATGATCGACATCGATCCCCATCTCATCATCCAAACCAGTCTCATTGATCAACCAGGAGGCGATCTTGTCTGCCCAGCGGACACCGTGTTCGCGCAGACCTTTGCCGCTGAAGTGAATCCCCTGGCCGTTGTTCGAACGCAGATCGCCCGCAAGCGCATCGGAATCCGGCCCTTCCAACGCGATCTTGCGGTCCCACAGGGATTTCTGCCCTGCCCTGATCGCAGGCACCGACGGTTCGGTGGGCTTAATGTAACTGACCTGCGCCACAAACCATGGCGTATTGAGGCCGGTTTCTTTGCGTGATTCGGTGATGATCCGCGCAAGGTATTGGCTGTAGAGCTCGCCGCTCAATCGATCATAGGCATCGGCCTCGCCCTGATGCCACAGCACCGCGCGGATTCCGTTGGCGCCGAGTTGTTTCATCCGGTCCACCAACAAGTTGAACGCTTCACCGTCGCTTGTCCAGGTGCCGTCTGGAAGCTGCCGCACACGGGTTCTGATGGTCGGCGCGGAAGGAAAGGTCGCACGCTCCGGCAACCATTCCCTGACACTGGTTCCACCAATGCCGCAGGTGACGACACCGATTGGAATACCGAATCGTTCCACCAAGGCGTCACCAAAGGCCGGAATGAAGCTGCCTCCTTCGCAGTCCGCGCCCGGCTGGGGATCATTCGCAAGCTGCCATTGAGTGCCGGTGAAGTTCACGACCATTCCGGTCCTCGTGACTTGGCGCTCCTCGCCGCCGTTCGCTGCGTTCGACTGGCCGGCCACCACAAATACGTCGCCCACTCCAACGCGCCCGATCACGGTCTCCCCGAGGATCTCTTGATCGGCCGCCGATCTCCTGCATCGAACGTTCACAGCATACCAACCGCCGGCGGCCAACCGCAGGCTGCCAGCAAAGCGGCCATTGCCGAGTTGCGGACCTTGCGCGATGACCTGCCAGCCGACGGCCCGACCGCGCAAGCCCTCCGCCAGCGTGGCGCGTGCTTCCACCCAACCGGCACCTTTCGGTGCCGTCCCCACAATCTTCACTTCCGCCATCTGATGCGCGTCGCGCTGAAAGACCTGCCGGTCCAGCGGTGCTTCCAGCAACACGGTCTGCGCCGGGCTCGACGAGGAAGCAAGCGCCAGCAGTAACAAAAAAAACAAGCGGAGGGTAACTGCCATCGGTCCTAACATGGTTTTACTCCGCAGTGACTTTGCGGCGGCCGGTCAGTTGCTTGATGACTGAAATCTCGGCAGGATCGTAGGGCGTGCCGTCGCGGCGGAAGAGATCATGCATCCAAACCGCCGGTTCCGGACTACCGGGAGAACGCCCTTGGTAATTCGTCTGCGTGCGCCCGGCGACCAAACCCCAGCTATAGCACCCGACCCGGCGCTCATGAAACAGCGGCAGCAGCGCAGCAAAGTTGTTGTTGTCATGGCGATTCATCCATTCCGTGCACAAGACAGGACGCCCGAATTCGCTGCAAATCTTGAGTTTCGCCTCGATCTTCGCCGGGGCATCGTAGCCATGAAACGTGACGATGTCGGACAGTTCCATCATCCGGCGCTGGAAAGGCGCATTGAAATCCGCCCAAGCACCGGTGGTGAGAGGCTGGACCGGCTTCATCTCACGCACCCAGACAAAGGTTGCCTCCATCAATGGCCTACTCAATTCACCCAGATTGTCGTTACCCGGCTCATTATACAGATCCCAGATGAGGATGCGCCGGTCCTTGCCGAAAGTCCCCACCATGTCCTTCACATATTTCTCCAAATCGGGCCAGGAGTTGGTGTCGAGAACCCGCGACCTGCCGGGACTCGGCACCCAGCCGCTGTTGTGAACACCGGGAACCGGGTCTGCCTGCTTCCCAACCTGCGGTTCCTTACCGGCAAACGCGCAGTCGTCGAACAAAATGGGCATGACCGAGATGTCATACCTGTCGGCGATCTTCAGAAATTGCTCAAACCGCTTCTTGAAACCTGCGGCATCCGCCTCCCAGACCACGTAATTCAGGAAGACGCGGACAGAGTTGAATCCGATCTCCTGCGCCATTTTCAGTTCACGGTCGATCGTTTCCGGGTCAAACGTCTCCGCCTGCCACATCTCAACATCGTTCACCGCCGTGCTGGGCAGGAAATTACATCCCACAATCCACGGCTGCTTGTCATACCATTCGCGCGCTTTCGCTTCCGGCCACTTGCCATCGGGCTGGGACTGTGCCGCTTGCACAGTCGCCAAAATCATGGCTGCCAATCCAATCAGCCGGGGGGTGTGAAATATCATCATGTGGGTTTTCTTGGTTTAGAGATAGTCGTCAGATTCAGATTCCAGTTGTCACAATCAAGATCAGGCTGGCAGCGTGTGCTTTGCAGCGTTGTCGCATCTAGTGGGTCACCGGAACCTGAACCAATCCACCGACCGCACCTCGCCGCCGGGGAAGACAAGGTATACGTTGTGAATGCCGCTAACTTTCTCGACCGGGCATTCGGTTTGACCTTTGCCGAGTTCGCCGATCACCCGGCCTTCGGGCGAATCGAGGCACACCTTCACGATGGCATCGGCGAATATGCCGCTTTCTTCTGCGCGATCCGGCAGTCCCGGCAGCGCGATGACCTTTCCGCACGCGCTGGTCACGGTGCCGAACTTGAATGAAAAATTCCCGGGTCCTTCCTGCTGATTGACCTTCACCAGCACTGTGTTCCAACCTTCCTTCAGGACGCCCTTGGCGGTTTCGGAAAAGGTCCCGGGTTTGCTCGATGAAAGGATCAACTCGCCGTTCAGCCATACTTTTGCCCCACCGGTAGTCTCGATGGTCATCGTGGCGTTGGTGCGTCCGCTTTGCGCGTGGATCGATGCCCGCGCATAGGCCGCCGCGTTGCGCGAGCCTTCGCCATGCGCCACATAGAAATCCACCACTCCCTGTTCGGGTGTCTGCCCACCTTTGGAGGTGGCGGGTTCCAGCAGCAACGACCATTCACCCGCCTTGGGATCGGTCTCCGGAGGAAACGCGACATCGAACAACTCAACTCCGGTTTTACCCGATTGCATATAAGGTTTGGAAATCTCCCACTGCGGAACGGTTTCAACACTCATATCGCTTTTGAAGGGAATCGCCTCCACCACCGAGTCGCCGGTTTTTCTAACATACCGCTTCGGTGCGTTGGCATCGGCTGGCGGGGCGTCGAGTTGGAAGACCGCCTTGCGCACACCCTTGCCGAAGTCGATGTTGGCATACTTCGTCCATGCGCCGGGCTGAAGGTTGTTGATGCCATAGCCGCCGATGGTGCGGGCGATGGATGTCCGCTGATATCCTTCGGCCTGGATCTTGTCCGTCGCCTTGCGCCGCTTGACCGCGCTGACATCAAACGGAAAATCATCACGCAGGCCCATCTTGGATACCTGAATCGGTTTGAACCATTTAGGCGGATCCGCCACCACATAATCCTCCGCCATGGCATCCCAGGATGGCTTGGTCCGCTTCACCGGTGCCGGGCCAAACTTTGTGTCCAGATCGAGTTTGTGATGGGCCAGCGGATTCGGATTCGCCGAATCGCGCGCAGCGATCCAGTTATGATTCACCTCCTTCACTCCCTTTGCGCCCTCGGGGATCGATATGTCTTCGATCGCCTTGCCGTTGATGGAAAACTCACTGACTCCGCCATAGCGGGAATGCGTTCCATCCATTGCAAAGATGTTGTTGCGGATGCTCATGTTCCATGCCGGCATGTTATATGGTTCGAACGTGACAAGCCGCCCGATGTTGCAGTCGGCTACCAGATTGTTCTCGATCGTCTGCTCCACGCTTTTCAGCATGAACGCCCCGGTCGCCGCGCCGCCATGACAATGATGGATGATGTTTCCGCGGATCATCAGCCAGTCCGATGCATCATCAGCGAACAACACATGCGCCCAGCCGTCCCAGTTGAGCGCTTGATCGATGTCATGCAGGTGGTTGTCGGCCCAGAGATTGTCACGACCGGCAAACCAGCTTTCGATTCCGCCAAAGTCGTAGGTGTTGCGGCACACGGAATAGATCTCGTTGCCGATGACTTTCAAATTCCTCGTGTGAATGTAGTCGTAGCGGTCGGCATAAGTTACCATACGGCCATACATTTCCCTGCCCCGGACCGAGCCCGCACCCTTGAAAGCGATGCCATACCGCGGCGTTTCGCCGATCTCATTGCGTGTGATCAAACTGTCACCGCTTTGGAAAAACTGGATGCCGCAGCCGTGGCCGATGAACTTGCCGCAATCGTAGATGAAGTTGTTTTCGATGCGGTGCCCCTTGTTGACATGAGAGTCCAGACCCGACTTGAACGGCCCCTTGCCGGGCAGATAACCATTGGCATAGACGCCTGCAAATCCCGCGCCGGTGATGAGGGTGTCCTCCACCACGCAGTTGGCCGCGTGATGATTGAACCACACTCCCGAATGCCCGGCCGCCAGAATGCGGCACCTGCTAACAGCAAGGCCATCGACATTCTCGCCAAACACCATCCCATGTTGGAGTGGCTCGGGAGTTGAATTGTTCGCATCGGAGCCGAACAAATACCACCGCACGCAAAAATCCGTGCCGATGAGGGAAAGATTCTCGATGGTGATGTTTTTCGCCGGATTCTCCGACTCACGTCCCATGACTTCGACAAGTCGCTGCGCGGTAGGGCGGACGATCAGGTGCTCCGCCGGGTTGCCCTTTTCCGGCCAGTAATAAAGATAGCCTTCCTTGTGCTTCAGGCACCACTCGCCGGGCTCATCGAGAAACTCAAGCACGCCGCGCACGATGAAGCGCTCATTCATTCCGTTGAGACCACCACTGCCGCCATCGATCGGCAGCACGCCCTGCGCATCCGGCGATGCCGCGCGGACTTCGCGCATTTCCGCAAACCAATTGGCCCCGAGGAAGGTGAAGACCTGGGCGTCAGAGTAATCATACCCACGCCACTCCGGCGGCAACAGGACCGCTTCGTTGCCGCGCCCTTCCGCCCCGCCACGGAATCCGCTTCCCACGTTCGGTGTCTGCGCCATGACAGCAGGTTTGCCATCGACGATCAGGTTGAAAAACCTCTTTCCCTCCGGCACCCGCGCGCGCCAGATCCCGTCCTTCCATTTTTCCCACCCGGTCACCGGCACACCGCCATAGACCTCCGCCACCGCCCCCGGCTTTGCTCCCTTGATCGTGAGTCCGCTGTCGCGGTCATCCAGTTGGATCGGGCTTTCGTTGAAATACCGGCCTTCTGCCAGAACAATCGTGTTCGCCCCCGGCGACTTGCGTGACGCCTCCACCGCAGCCTGGAGGGTGGCATGCGCCCCCGGACGCGATGTCCCGTCCGGGTCGACATGGAACGTTCCAGCGACGGCAGGCGAAACCGACAGGGATAACCACACAGACGAAACTAGGGCAACACGATGGAGCGGCGGACAGGATGCGGTATATGGTGACATTTTTGGTGTGAAATGGGCAATGGAACGAACTGGGACTTGATGGGTGGCGAATGAAAAAATCGGGTGCGACATCGGTACCGGCACCGCTTGGATCCCGATGCGCAACGAAACACAGCCCCGCACGCGGGAAAACCACGCACCGGGGCAGTGGATCACGTGAGCCTTTGGAGTCGTAAGAGCTCAGCCTTCCTCCTCCGGCGCAACAGGATTCCGGCCGTCATGCCAAACATCGCCAGTGAGGAAGGCTCGGGGATAACCGAAAGCGTCAGGTCATTGATCTGGGTGTTGAACGGATCGCTTGTTCCCCGGCCGAATACGATCGAGTTATAATTGGTGACATTGCCGGTCCATGTCCCCTTTTGGACACCATTGACCTTCAAGGTAAACTGTGCCGATGAGAGACCGGCGGTTGTGTCCATGAAAAGATCGATGGTATTGACGTAGCCGTTGCCCATCCCGGCGTCGAGGGTAAAGGCGGTTGCGGTGGTCGCTCCCCCAACCGTTGCGCCGTAGTAACTATGTTGTTGAATGTCGTATCCAGGAGCATACCAAATGCCGATCTGCCCCCACATCATGTTGGAGATGTCCTCGGCAAGGTAACTGTATTGGGAAAGCCCTCCCGTGTGATTGGCAAAGCCCAACCTCAGCGCTTGGTCGATGGTAGGCCCCACCGTGAGCGTCAGTTGGTATCGTTTGTCCTCTTCGGGCGTGAAAGCCAGCTTGGCATTCCATCCGCCGACCACCTGCCCGCCGTTGGCGGTGGTTGTGTTGTTGTTCGCGCTCGATGTCCACGTCAGCCCGCCGGTGGTCACCGTCGATCCGTGCAACGCCCCGTCGCGGTTGAAGTCGTCATAGATCAGCACGGCGGCGGATGATTGAAGGACGCCGATGCCCAACGCGAGCATTGCCAAGCCGGTGGTTTTGGATTGGAACGGGTTCATTTTCGTATTTTGTTAGGGGGTTTTGATCGATTCAACCGGAAGGGTAGCACTTCGCGACGGTGATGACGCTAGCGGGATCCGCGGGCATTGTCGATATGCTTATTGCGTCTTTTAATTGCATAATTGCGGCGTTCGCGAGACGAGCCAACAGCCGCTCACCTCCCCCGAAACAACAAGACCCGGCGCTTTCATGAGAGCGCCGGGTCTTGGGAGTGGACCTCGAACCTTGCTGGGGCCTGTTTCACAGAACGACCCTGGCGGTGGGCGAATGCCAGGGTCGAAAAGGGTCGATGAGTCAGTCGGCTTTCACCCGCACAAACACCTTGCCGCCAGCCGGCGGATCAGTGAGTTCCACGAATACCGTTTGGACGCCCGTTTCAGGATCAGGCTCACCGGCTTGCTCGCTGACGGCAGCCGGCTCAATCCCCCAGTCTTGGAGGTCCGTGGAAACCCAAACCGTGTAAGTCAGGCCACTGGCTGCGAGACGGGTGTAGCTGAAGATCCGGGATGCCGCCAGTTGGCTGACATCCGCGATCGGGTTGGCCGAAGCTCTGCTTGTGGGATCCAGTCCGAAGGCGAATTCCTGGAAGTTGGTCATCCCGTCACCGTCGTCGTCTTCGTCAGGACCACCGGTGAGATCGTATCCAGCTGGCCCCGCCCATGTGTTGTAGGGGGATGCCGATACCGACTGGACCAGACTGCCCGTGCTGCCCGCGTAAGCGGTGTCGCCGGAATACACCGCTTCAATCGTGCGGCTGCCGGCGGCAAGCGCGCTGGTGGTGAATGTCGCCTGGCCATTGACCACGGACTCCACGACGGCTGTGGTGTCATCGACCTTGAAGGTGATGGTGCCGGTGGCTCCCGTAGCAGTGCTTTCACCCTCCTTGACCGTTGCAGTGAATGTCACCTGCTGGCCCACAGCCGAGGGATTCACCGACGAAACCAGTTCGGTGGTGGTGGCGGGCAGCACGAGTTGCAGTGTGATGTCGCTGATCTGCGTGCCGTTCGGGTCTTCTGGGCCGGTCCCGCGTCCGAACATGATGGCATTGTAGTTCGTCGCATCTGCCGTCCATGTTCCTTTCGTCACACCATTGATCTTCCAGGTCAGTTGCGCGGTCGAAAGTCCGCTGGTCGTATCCAGAAGAAGATCCAGCGTATTCACGTAACCCGGGCCGGTCTCGGCTTCAAGAGAGTAGGTTCCTGCCGTGGAATTCACATTCGCAACGCGCGTGCCGAAGTCATAAACACCTCCTTCAACCGCCCCGATCCTCGCCCACGCCATGTTGGCGACATCCTGCGAGAGGAAGTTGTAATCGTTGAATCCCCCCGTATGACTGCCAAAGGCCACCTGAAGGGCATTCTGAATGGTCGGCCCGGCCGTAAGCGTAAGCAGGTATTTCTTGCCCGCTTGCGGGATGAAAGACAGCTTGGCATTCCAGCCACCAATTTCCTGCCCGCCATTCGCGGTCGTCGTATTGTTGTGATTGCTACCGGTCGAAACCCAAGTCACTCCCGTTGGATAGAAGTTGGCGTTCACCAGCGTCGGTATGGAGTTGTGCAATGGCGCGGGGCCGCGGTCGAAATCATCCCTGAACAACAGGTTTGCCGGAACCGGCGGCAGGTTGATCGTCTGCGTGAGCGAATCGCTGGAACTCGAGGTATAGGTCGAGTCGCCGGAGTAGATCGCCACAACCTCATGGGGCCCCGGCGACAGCGTGCTGGTGCTTACCTCGGCGATGGCCGTCAATCCGGTGCCGTTGCTCACCGCCACCGGCGCACCAAAATTGCTGCCGTCCACCTTGAATTGCACGGTGCCCGTGGGATTCGTCGTGCCGGCTCCGGGATCAACCGTTGCCGTGAACGTGATATTGTCATTGCGCAGCGCCGGGTTGAGCGACGACGCAAGTGTCGTGGTGGACACCGTGTCACCAGTATTGATGGTCACAACCTCGCTGCCGGAACTCGCACCATAAGTGGCATCTCCGGAATAGATTGCTTGGACGGTATGGTCCCCGAGACTCAGCGAATTGATACTGGAGGAGGTGGCTGTGGCGGTCAAGCCGCTGCCATTGGCCACCGTTACGGGCGTGCCGAAATTGACACCATCCACCTTGAACTGCACGGTGCCGGTGGGATTGGTGGTACCGGTGCCGGGATCAATCGTGGCGGTGAAGGTCACGTCATTGCCAAGCAGCGCGGGATTGGGCGAGTAAGTGACAGCCGTGGTTGTGGCCGTAAGCTCGACGGTCTGCAGCGTAAGGTCGCTGATCTGGGTGCTGTTGGGGTCTTCGGGCCCGGTCCCCCGTCCGAACAGGATCGAATCGTAGCCAGTGACGTTGGCCGTCCAGTTGCCTTTGGTCACACCGTTGATCTTCCAGGTCAACTGCGCTGCCGCCAGGCCGCCAGTCGTATCCAGAATTAAATCCAAAGTGTTCACGTATCCCGGGCCAGTGTTGGCATCAAGGGTGTAGGTGCCCATTGTGGTGATCGCATTGTTGACCTCGTTACCAAAGTCATAAATGCCTCCGCTCACAGCGCCAATCCGCACCCACGCCATATTGGAGACGTCCTCAGTAAGGAAGTTGTAATCGCCAAACCCTCCCGACTTGTTGCCGAAGGCGATCTGCAGGGCATTCTGAATCGTCGGGCCCGCGGTGAGAGTCAATTTGTAGGTCTTGCCCGCCTCAGGTGAGAACGGCAGCTTGGCGTTCCAACCGCCGATTTCCTGCCCGCCGTTGGCCGTCGTGGTGTTGTTGTGGTTGCTGCCGGTGGAGATCCAGGTCTGGCCGCCTGTCGTGACGGTCGAGCCATTGAGCGGTCCATCGCGATTGAAGTCGTCGTAGATCAGGATTTCAGCGGACGCCTGCGTCATACAGCTGATCCATGCTGCGGCGGCAATGCACGCCGCATTTATCAATTGGAATGTTTTGTTCATGATTGGGCATTTTGGTTCAAGAGCGGGGTAGCCAGCCACCGTCAGAAAAAATCCAACTGGTGCGTCATTCCCTTTCTAGGTAATTGCCAAAGTATTCGTGTTCGCCCGGCCTGTCGACAGGAGAATTGCGTCCTCAAATTGCAAAATTGCGGCACGCGCCCACGCACGGCTACTCGACCTTCCACTCGAGGATACCGCCGGACCACCCGGGTTGAAGCCGGACCTCAAGACGGAGGGCGCTGGTTTCCACGGGTGTGAAGGTCACCTCGTTGTAGCGGTCCTTTTCCGTCCCGAACCCACTCGCAGCCTTGACCGGCTTCCATGTGTCACCCGACTTGTAGAGGAGTTTCCATGCTTCCGGAATCCGACAACCGCCGCGCCCGGTATCGTCAAACCAATAAACACCGGCGGAAGAAACCCTGGACGGTTTGGCAAAATCATATTGAACCCACTCCGTCGTCCCCCGGTGGTCCCACCAGGTAAGACGCGGTATCGAATCGTCGCTGGAACTCTTCGGCTCGAGCTGGTCGTTGAGGGCGTCGGGATGATCGGCGGACCACACATGGGAGACGGTGGTCTTGCTTTCGCTTGCGACAGTGACACGCGGCCGCGGCGCGGCCTTGTCGGCAGTGCGGGCGATCCAGACGTTCATTTTTCCGGCCCCGCGATGACACCAGGCGTAATACGGAACCAGGGTCAGGTCCGGCGAGCGCAAAACAGTGACGCCACCTAACAAATCAGGGCGATGCTCCGACACGAGCTTGAGCCCGTCGCCAAGCACGAGGCTGAACAGGTGCTTCCCGTTGTCCGCTTCCTCGGCGCAGTAAACCAGTGGCCCGCGCTCGATGGCGACCAGCCCCTGGTTCTCCCTGACCGCTTCATGGCAGACGACGCGGCGCACGGGCATGGGCAACGTCAGCTCGACCACATCGCCCTTCTTCCACTCGCGATCCAACACTGCGAATCCACCGGCCATCGGGGGTTCGGCGGGCTTGCCATTGATGCGGATGCGGATCGAATCGTGCGGTTCGGGCGCGTCGATGTAGCGGTAAAGATCGCCGGGCACGGGCTGGTTTCGTACCCAGCCGGGAATGCGGATTTTCAGCGCAAAGGTCGCGGTTTTCTCCGGATCCACGGCGATCCGGATATCGCCATTCCATGGATAGCGGGTTTCCTGGGAAATGCGGACGCCGGTGGCGGGAAGTTCGAGTTTGCCATCACCGCCGATGAAGAGGTTCACATAGGCGTCGTTGTCGCGCACGGCGTAGGTGTAACCGGCGATCTGCGGCAGGAACCGCACGACATTGACCGGGCAGCAGGCGGTTTCAAACCAGGGGCTGCGCTTGTAACCGCCCGCGCTGGCAAGCGGATTCGGATAGAAAAACTCATCGCCCGACAGACCGACACCGCTGAGAAACCCGTTGTAGAGGATGCGTTCGAGCACGTCCAGATACCTGGCGTCGCCATGCAACAGGAACATCCGGTGGTTCCACAGCGCGTTGGCAATGGCCGCGCAGGTTTCGTTGTAGGCGCTGGCGTTGGGCAACTCGTAGTTGGCACCGAACGCTTCGGACCCGTGGATCGCGCCGATCCCGCCTGTCAGATGGAGTTTTTTGTAAACCACATTTTCCCACAGCCGGTCGATCGCCACCGTGAGTCTGGCGTCCCCGGTCAACGCGGCGACATCCGCGACGCCGCTGTAATAGTAACCGGCGCGGACGGCATGGCCGACGGCTTCGTCCTGCTCATGAATCGTCTTGTGGTCCTGCTGATAGGCACCGCGCAGGCGATACTTGTCGGCACGCCCGCGCAGCTCGACGAAATAGCGGGCGATGTCGAGATAACGCTGCCGCCCGGTCGCCCGGTGGAGTTTGCACAGTCCGATCTCGATCTCCTGGTGGCCGGGCGGCTCCTCGATTCGACCGGGGCCGAAGGTCTCGCATATCAGATCGGCATTGCGGGTGGCCACGTCCAGCAAGGCCCTCTTTCCGGTCGCCTGGAAATGCGCGACGGCGGCTTCATACAGATGGCCGACGTTGTAGAGCTCGTGGCTGTTGATCAGGTGGGACCAGCGTTTCGGTCCGGACATTTCCGGCATCTTGTCTTCCGGAAACAGCCTGCGCGCGGTGTAGAGGTATCCGTCGGCTTCCTGCGCGGCGGCGATCTTCACAATCAGGTCGTCAAGATAACGGTCGAGTTTCGGATCAGGCTGCAAAGCAAGCGAATAGGCGGCCCCCTCGATCACCTTGAACACGTCCGAGTCATTGAAGGGAATACCGATGAATTCCCCGGCCATCAGGCCGCCAGCCTTGGCGAAGTTGTCGATGCGACCGGTTTCCTCGCAACGTTTGCAATCATACCAGACGGTCGTCTTCCGGTTGGTTTCCAGGCGCGGCGTCCAGAACTCCGACTTCACTTGCACGTCTGTGAATGGCACCGGCCGGATGGGATAGTCGGCGGCTTGGGCTACGCACTGACCAACAATCAGGCATGCGGTGACTATTGAGGTTCTCATTTTTTCACTCCATAACAATTGGTTTGGGAAACCGCGATCGGTTCGATGTGCAGTTCCCCATCATAACCCTTCGAAGTGATGGCGGCTTCCTCGTCCTTCTTGAGCTCGAGCGTGATGACTTCGGCATGGTCGGCGTTCAAGGGCACCTCACCCGCACCCGTCAGGCGGACCGGGTTTTTGATATCCGTTTTGATCCGGCACGGACTGCCTGCCAGACTGCGTACGCGCATGAATCGGGTTTTGCCATCTTTGCGCACGGCACCGACTTCGATCGCACCCTCTGCCAAAAGTTTGTCGAAAGCCGCATCGCGCCAGGCAGTCGGCACCGCCGGAAAAATCCGGATGACGTCGTGGCTTTGCAGCAGCATGTCCTGGACGCAGCGCGCGGTCGTCGTGTTGTTGTGTCCGCTGTCCATGTCTGGCCACCGGTGGTCACGGTTGAGCCGTGCAACGGCCCGTCCCGGTTGAAGTCGTCTTAGATGAGGATCTCCGCGGAGGCCTGCTGGAGACGGCAGCCATGGCGAGACCTGCCGCCCTGATCGAGGTAAGTGCTGGTTTCATTGATTTAGGTTTTTCTGGTTTTTGGAACTTGGGACGTTGTCCGCCATTGTGGGGGAAGCCTACGGTCCGGATCTTCCAGCGCCATTCAAAGACTTGCAGGATATCCCCATACATCAGGGCCTGTCCATTGCAATACTGCGGTCAAAAACTGTGATATTGCGGCGTGTGGAAATGGATAGCCTCCAGTCCGCATTTTTCGACATCCATCCGCACCGGTTTGCGCGTTGC
This sequence comes from uncultured Luteolibacter sp., assembly GCA_964399305.1. Lineage (GTDB taxonomy): Bacteria > Verrucomicrobiota > Verrucomicrobiia > Verrucomicrobiales > Akkermansiaceae > Luteolibacter. The sequence goes on along the minus strand of CAYNQJ010000044.1, from coordinate 10,464 downwards.
AAACGACGCACCCAGTCGTTGGCACCTGTTTCCCGGCGCGGCGGCATCAAGGAGCGGACATGCCCGCAGGCAGGATCACATCCTTGCGGCGGGATTTGGGAACGACCTCAAGCCGTTCGATTCTGCCGCCGCGATAAACCGCATGCACCACCGTCTGCCCCGGCGCGTGGAGTTTGAACGACACATTCCAGTCATCCGGCCAGGCCGGAAACAGGTGCAACTTGCCGTGGTCACCGGACTCCGCCTGCAATAACATGAGCTGGAGCGCGAGTTGCAGGTTGCCGCCATGATCGACGTCGGGCACCCAGTCGTTGAACTCGTTCCAGAATGCCGGGAAGCGGCTGGTGCTGTGGCTGGCGGCCGATGCACGGGCGATCATGCCCCGGCGCGATTCATCGGTCAGGCCGAGCAGCGCGGCCTGCACCTGGTCCTGGTGCCAGCAAGTGGTCTCCTTGTGTTGGCGGGCGGCGAAAGTGTTCCGCGCCAGTTCGAGTCCGGATTTACCGACACCATACATTGGATAAGGAAACACAGCGTAGAGTTCCGGGTTCTCGACATTCGCCTTGCGGGAGAAGCTGTCGGCGGGTTCCAGCACGAACACGCCGTCGCGGACGCCTTGCGGGATGGCGGGCAGTTCCGCGAGCAAGCGGCGCCACCGCTCGCGCTGGACTTTTGTTGTTAGATTGTCGGACAGCCCCAGCAGGCGCGGCAACTGGGTGCGGAGGCCTGCGATCTCCGGCAGCGGATTCACGGCGGCATGCCAGGTTTCGAGAGATTGCGCGGGGTCGAAGCGGATCTTGCCGTTCGCCTCGCGCGGGTAATGCAGGTCGTAGAATTTCGTCACCTCGTCGGCATGCGGCATCAGTGTGTCGCGCACAAAGCCGGTGTCGCCGGTGTGCTCGGCGTAGTCGAGCATCATGCGCATGTTCTCGATGTTGTTCTGCCAGTAATAGGTCAGGTACGGGCACTCGCACAACGGGCTGGGCCGGCTTTCAAACGGCCGCTGCCAACCATAATGGCCGCTGGCCTCGGCACCCCAGAAATAGATGGTTTCACCGAAAAACGCGCCGTCATGCTTGAAGTAATGCCGGCAACGCATCTTTGCGAATGGCAGCGCTTCTCGATACATGCGGAACCATGGCTCCATCAAATCGAAGTCGCCCGCCGCGAGCATCGGCCAGTAGATGTGGCGTTGGTTCTGAAACCAGAAACCGGGGCCGCCCCAGCGGCGGTAGTCCGGGTTCTCGGGCGTGCCGACGGAAAAATACGATCCGTTGAACTTGATCGGCTGGGCTCCACGTCCGGCCGCCGCATTCATGAACCGGCACAGCGCGTAGGCACGTGAAATTGTGAATGCGGGTGAGAGACCAGCGGTTGGGATGTCGGCCGGATCGGTTTCCGCCAGATCGATCCAACTGCGGTCCCAGAATGATTTCCACCAGGCGAGGTGGGCCGCGTAGGCCGCCTGCGTCCCGGCGGCTCCGCTTTGATCCATCATCGCCTCCAACCGGGCCGTCCATTGCTCCGGTGTGACCGGATGCAGCGTGGTGAGCGCATGAACGGCAAGCGCATGCGATGTCCTCGCTTTGGTGGAATCGAGCGTCCTTGCATCCGAGGCAATGAAACCCGGGCCAGCGACCGACGCGCCAAAGGTGCGTCCTAACAACGGGTGCGGGATTTTTTCCTGATAGCCGCCCATCCCCTGCAGCGTGAGGTTGATCGCGTAAGGATCGTTTTCCGGCAGAATGTTGTGGTGATACCAAATCAGGCGGTCCTGCCGGCCTGTGACAACAGTGTCCGGGAAAAGAACGGTCGGATAGGGATCCTGACCTGTGAGATTCTTGAACATGTCGCTGACCTGGGTCTCGGCCATGACCCGTTGTTCGTTGCGCCACGTTGCCAACAGCACCTGCTGCGAAACGGGCTGATCGGCAGTGGTTTCAATGCGGATCACCGGTTGGTTGGCATCGACCCACAGGCGGGTGGTGACCTCGGAGCCGGGCATCCCGGCCTTGATGATGATGTCACCCTGACGCAGGCGCAGCTCCTGGCGGAACGGCCCGCCCGGAGCAAATGGATTCGGCGACATCTTCACGCGGACCCTGGCCAGCTTGCAGTTGATGCTGTTCTCATCCCAAGCATCGGTTTTGCCGATCAGCAACAACAGGTCGCCGTCCTGAACCCAGACATTCAACGTGATGTCGCCATTGCCAAGCGGCATCGTGCCGTGCACGTCCTTGCTGGGGGAATCCCAAACCACGTTGTACGAATCAAGCGCCGGCAACGGCTCGGCGCACGCGACAGGCACGAGAGACAACGCAGCGGCAAGCGTGAGCAGGGCGGTTTTCATGGGAGTTTCTCACGGTGCGGGGGGCGTGGTGGCGAGCTCCTTCAGGTCGTCCGGGCTCATCACCGCCTTCGGGTCGAATCCGCCGCCGGTGAGGTAATCCAACAACGATGCCCGCATCTGGCGCGCGACCGCGCGTTTTTCCAGATTGGATTCCAGGTCGAACGAGCAGGCCAGCAGCTTGCCCTTCCCGACCTTCGCCTCGAACACGTAGCCGAGTTTGCGATGCGTCACCCAGTCGTCAATCACCTGCACCACCGGACGCAGCCCATGGTGCTTGGTCAGGATGAACGGGCGGGCCTCCTTTTGCAGCTCCCACCATTGCCAGTTCGAGTGGAATTCCGTGGGAAACTTCGCCAGCGCCGGATGTCCGGGGTCACAGAGGATGCCGAGCGTATGCGGCGGCTGCCAATCGGTCCAGGCCGTGTTCCAAAAGATCGAGGAGAAACCCGCGACCAGCGGGCGCGCGGGATCGTCTTTCACCTCGTTGGCACCTGGCGTCCACAGCACCGTGAGGCCGGCATCGAGCGCGGCGAGGGTTTCATCGAGCGCGGTGGTGATGGTGACGTTGCCAGAATGTTGCGGAGGAACATCCGCCGGATAAACGAACACATCCCAGTCGTTGGAAAACGTCCGGCCGCGAGCCCCCAGTGTGAACTTCAGTTGGGCTGGAGCCCGCACCTTGTCGAGCGGGATGCGGATGGCACCGAGGCCGTGCAACGCGGCAGCAGCGAGGTTGCGGGCGTCGAGCCTGCCTTCGGCGATGACCCGGTCACCGTCGGCTAGTTGCCACACGGGTTCGAGGTTTTCGAGATCATCCGGGCCGAAGTGGCTGAGGAGAAGCTCGGCTTCGAGCGTCTCATTGGTTTTCCAAATCATTTTTCTCAACCTGGCCAGTGGCACGATGGGGCCGGCGAAGCGCGCATACTCTCCTGCGGTGACATAGCCCTTCGAATCCCAGAACGCATCAAGCACGCCAATCAACGCGGTGCCCTGGCCAGGAAAGTCATGGAGGTCGAGCAGCTGGAAACCTCCGAACGGCCGGGTGCGCAAGGCCGCCTCGATTTCATGCTTGTAACAGAGCGTCTGCAACTTGCCGGATGCCGTCAGGAAGTCCCGCGCCTGAGGCAACAGCCCGTTGCGCGCGGCCGCCTCCCTGAATACCTCATAATTGTTAGGTTTGAAAAACCCGGTGTATTTCGGCACTCCATCGTAGTTGGGATAGGCGCACCACTGGCCGATCTCGTGGGAAACAAACGGGGCGTCGGGGTGGGCCCTGACATGCTCCGACCAGTCGAAATCCGTGCGCGGCGGCTCGGCGTTGATGATGGATTTTATCCCCTGCCCCCAGCCTTGGATGCGCGGTTCCGGCATGTTGTGGAAATCGCTGCCGGGCATCAACGGCCAACCGCCGGCGGTGGTCCAGAAGCGGCGCGCATCCTTCGACTTCCAGCGGGCGACGTATTCTTGCAACCATTTTCCGGAGTTGGGGCCGGCCGGTTCATTGCCGTAAGCCATCATCAGAAACGACGGGTGATTGCCATATTCCCGGATCATGCGCGCGGTTTCCACGTCCATCCACGCGTCGAGCGGCAAGCCGCTGCCGATCTCGGAACCGGCACCCGACGCCCAGGCCGAAGCCTCTACCTGATAGTAAAACCCCGCCTCGTCCGCCGCGGTGAATGCCGCCTCCGGCGGACACCATGAATGGAATCGGATGTGGTTCAATCCATGATCCTTGCAAATCCGCACGATGCGGCGCCATGAACCGGCGTCGGTCGGCGGGTAGCCAGTGAGCGGGAAAATCGCGCACTCGAGCGTGCCACGCAAATAGATCGGCGTGCCATTGATGGCGAGGCGTCCGTCGATGACGCCGATGTCGCGGAAGCCGAATGGTTCCACGCGGACGTCATTGCCGCTGGCGGATTCCAGCGTGATCTCGGCCTGATAGAGATGCGGGCTGAATTCATTCCATGCGCGGGGCGCGCGTCCCATGGGGATGACCAGCTCCGCGCGACCATCAATGATTCGGGCACGAACGGGGTCGGTTTCAAAGGTATCGCGCAGCGGCCCCGCGTAGCGGATCCGAACGCTGAGCATGCCATTGCCTGAACGGTTGGTGGCAACGATGATTCTAACTAACTTTCCGGAGAACGATGGCTCGATGCGGGCTTCATCAATGTGCAGGGTTGCCACCGGGCGCAGTTCCATATTGCCAACCACGCCGTTCCAATTGCCCTGTGTATGGTCGGTCAGACTATGGGCGAGATGTCCGGGATTCACATCGACGATGCGGTTGTCGATGCGCAACGTGAGCGTGTGCCTGCCGGGCGGCAGCTCGCCGAGATCGAATTCGTGCGGTGTGCCAAGCGAGTTGCATTTGCCGATCTCCCTGCCATTCACCCAGGCGGTCGTCTGCCAATGGACGCGCTCCAGATGCAACCGCGCGCATTTTCCCGCCCAACTTTCCGGCACCACAATCTCCCGCTGAAACCATGCCGGTGCGACGTAGCGACGTGGCGGCTGCAGGAAAAACGGGATTTTGAACGTGTCGTCCGCCTGCCACTCCCGGAACAACTCCGGATAACGCCAACCGAGGCCGGTCCACTTGGTCCGGATCGACGGCTTCTCACCAAACCCTTGGGCCGCGACCTGGCCGGGAAGCTCGATGGTTTCGGGAAATCGCCATTGATTCGGAAACGCTGCCATCCCAGCGTCGGCTTCATCTGGCGCGAATCGCCAGGGCCCGGAAAGATCAATGGGTTCCAGCGAAGCACCGGCGAATGTGGTCATGCCCGCGCAAAGCGAAAGCATAGGCAACCGAATGACTGACATGGGCGATGGTCGTGCGTGATTGATAGATGTTGAGGTTCAGTGATCCGGCCATCACCTACTGTTTTTTCAGACCATAATGGTTGGTGACGGAAACGCCCACCGGCTTGATGTCCAGATTCCCATCATAGCCTTTCGAGGTGACAACCGCTTCCTCGTCCTTCTTGAGCTCGAGCGTGATGACTCCGGCATGGTCGGCGGTCAAGGGCACCTCACCCGCACCCGTCAGGCGGACCGAGTTTTTGATATCCGTTTTGATCCGGCACGGGCTGCCTGCCAGACTGCGGATGCGCATGAATCGGGTCTTGCCATCTTCGCGCACGGCGCTCACTTCGAACGCGCCCTCGGCGAGAAGCTTGTCGAACGCCGCATCGCGCCAGGCAGTCGGCACCGCCGGAAAAATCCGGATGACGTCGTGGCTTTGCAGCAGCATGTCCTGGACGCAGCGCGCGGCTGACGGCGGAGTCTCCATGCACACGCCCAGCCACTCCATGTACATCGTTGTCGGGCTGTCGTGGTCGCGGAAAAACCGCTGCAGTGTTTCCAGCGCGAGATCGCCTTCCCCGAGAGCGGCATACATGCTGGATGCTCCGGTGTAGGTGTATCCCGTCTGGTTCTCGCCCGATCGCATGAACCACTTGAGCGAGCGGAACGCCAGTTCCCGCGCCTTCTCATCCTCAAAGTCCCATGTGCGGAACGGCACCAGACTCATCATGTGCGAGTAATGGCGATGGGAGACGAGGAAAGGGACGTCCGCTCCGATCATCAGTCCGTTTTCATCCACCGGAGGATCAACCAGCCGCTTTTGGATATCTTTCCACCGCGGAATGTCAGGGTCCTTGATGTCCAACCGCTCACACATCCAGAGCAGCGCGCCGCATCCCCATTGAACCATCGCGATGGCCTCGTTGGCATCGTCGGCAGTCCCGTATTCGGAGCTGTAGGTGTCCGGAATGTGGATGCGGCCATCGTCACCCTCCTTGAGAAAGTGGAAGATGAAACTGTAGCCGCGGCGGGTGAGCGGAAACACCGTCTCACGGAGGAAAACGTCGTCCATGTTCCGCCGGTAATGCTCCCACAAGGTGTGGCAGACCCAGGGAAGCTGGTTGAGCCGGGCGCCGGGCCGCGAGCGACCTGACAGATTCTGTCCCTTCCAATAGACATCGTTGTTGTTCAGCGCGGTGGTGATGGTCGGATTGCCGAAGTAGGCGGAATCATGGCGCATGTGTTCGGGTGCGTTTTTGATCAGGGTGCCGTTTTCCAACTCCTGTTTGAGCAGGCGGATCACCGGCTCGTTCAGATGCAGGTGGTTGGCGATCGGGACCGGGAACTGTGTCAACTGGACATTCAGGTTCCACCAGCATGCGGGCCAGCAGGTATCCACCTTGAGCCACGGGCCACAGGTATCGATGACCACCCCGCCTTCGCGGGTCGCCGACGCCAGTTTGTACAATTGAATCCAATAGTGGTTCTCGATCTTCCCGTCCGGGATGCTGAGGAAACTCCTGGGATAAAACTGGTTCCACCATGACCGGTGTTCCTTCTGCAATGCCTCAACACCCTGCCGCGCGGCGGCATCGACGGCGTCAACCGCCACCTTCGCGGCACCCTCCTTGAAGATGCGGTTGGCGACTGCGAGATAGATGATCTGGCGGTCCACGCTCGGGCGAACCACCTTCCACGCGGTGGCGTAATCCCCGCCGACGAACAGCGGCTGAATCCAGACGTCGGTCTCGCCGATCCGCTCCTGACGCCCGTCGGGATTCCGCTTGTAGTCCGGAAATGCGAACGCGAAGTCGTAATAATTCGGTGGCACCGCCGGGAAAGACTGCCACTTGAACGTGGCGTCGCCCTCACCGCCGGTCGTCTTGAGGTCGATCACCACAACTCCGGAATCCTCCGCCCCGGACTGCACCCAGGACCGCCATTCCAAGCCCCCACGGTCCGTCTGGATCGCGCCTCGTGCCTCGCCATTCCAGAGATCGATGCGGATGTTTCCCTCCGCAGACTTGCCCACAGGGCAAAGGTGCATGCGCCCGATCGGCAGGCGGTAATGGGTCGTCTGGTCGAATTGGGGCGCACGGTTGTCGTAGAGGTCGCTCCGGCCGATCGTCCATGCCAGCACGTCCGCCCCGGGGACCTTCTCCGCGTCCCCCTTGTAAATCATCGCCCCCAGCCGGCCGTTCCCGATGAACGCCCCTTCCTTCCAGATCGCCGGCAGGCGCTCCCAAACCGGGTCCTGCCGCTTCAGGAACGACTCCCAGTCGACCTGCGTCCGCACATCCCGCGCCTCCGCCGCCCGCCCGATTCCCGATAGCAACCCGCACGCCATTCCTGATAGAATGAGGCACCGGCCCAGGCCGCGCACAACCGCGGCGATTTGTGTTCCACTCATGGTTTTCATCATTTGTCTTATTATGTTAGATCTACTGCCGGCCCGATCGAACCACCGGCCATACCTTGTAAGTCATCCTCCCGTTTTCATCCGGCTTTCCAAACGGGCCGGGAAAGGGATTTTCCGGATCACGCGGCTTGCAAAAATAATCCCGGTCGAACCGGCAGGGCAAGCCGTCGGGCTGCGTGAACCCCTGCTGTGGAACCTGCGCCTTGCCCAGCAGATCGGTGGCCACCACCTGACGCTTCACCCGCATCACCTGATCCCGATCCAGTGTGATGCTCAGGTGGAAACCATCATCGCGTTCCTCAAGGCGGATGTCCGGATTATGATCCGGCTGGTGCACCGGATCGGCCGAGACCTTCGCCGGCCGCGCACCCCCCAGATAGACGTTGCCAGCCGCCGCGATCCCTCGGGCGGCATCGTCGTAAATCGACAGATTGCCCGGTCCCGCGAAAATGTTGTTGTAAAACCGGTTGTCGCCACCGGTGATCCGGGCCATTCCCGCCAACTCGCTCGAGTGCGGCTTGTGGAACGGCGTCTCGCGATCCTGCGGTGCCCTGGCGACGATCCCCCGGACCAGGTTGTGGACAAATGCCCCGCCCTGCGACCAGTCCCAGATGCTTTCACCTGATAGAAAAACATTGTTGTCCACCAGATACGGGCCGTGGTTGACCTCCACGAACAGGTCGCTCGAGCAGTCGTGGACCAGGTTGCGACTCACACGGGTGCCTTGCGCCATCCAGTCCAGCCAGATCCCGCCGCTGCCGTAACACCTGAAGATGTGGTTCCCCTCGATGACGGTGTCGATCGGCGCGTGCAGCTTGATGCCGCCCATCTCGGCACCGGCAAACAGGCGCTTGACATATATGTCGTGCAGCACGTTGCCCGTGATCGTGCAGAAGGCGCCGCCCATGCTTCCCACGATCCCCGCCTGCTCGCAATGGTGGATCCGGTTGTTGCGGACCAAGTGCGAGCCGATCGTCTCCTTCGACCATCCATGATCCAGCGCGTTCCGGATCGTGCCGACATAGCCCTCAACGGTCTGTTGCGTCGTGTGGTCTCTTGCATCGCCATATTTGCCGAGCGTGATACCCGCGCCAGTCGAGTAGCTGATTTCGTTGTCCTCGATGATCCAGCCCCGGCTCCAGTGCGTCCCGATCAGCCCGATCTGCTCGACGGTCGGCGGCGACCAAGGCGCGGCGGCATGCATCATCTTGAACCCGCGGACAGTTAGATAATCCACCCCTTCCCTGCGTGGATAGAAAACCGTCTGGCGCACGTTGATCTCGATCTCCTCCTTGGCGGGATCGAAGCCGGGAAACTGCGCCCGGATCGTCGTCTCCTTGTCACTCACCGTGGCGTGCCACCAGAACGGCCCGTTTGCGCCGGGCGCAGCCATCACGTCCTCCACGGACGCCGCTTCCCAAAGCCACTGCCCGTTCCGGTAAACGGCCCCCGTATGGTGCTGCCGCCCCTTGGCGTCGAACCAATTTCCACCGAAAACGTCGCTGTATGGATTGAAGCCGCCGAAAAATTCGTTGGGCAGCACCAATTTCCAGACGCCGGCTTGCTCTTCCATCCAGCCCTTCACCACCTCCGATCCCTTGATCCGCACGTCCTCGCCCGGCGCGGCGCGGTAAACAATCCGGTTCTTGTCGGACAACCCGCCGCGGGGCGGGGAGACTTCCTCGCGATAAACCCCTGCGCGCACCGTGATCGTGTCGCCGGGCATCGCGATCGCCGCAGCCGCCGAAATCGTCCTGAACGGATTCCCGGACGATCCGTCGCCACCTTCACCGCCGCTTGCGGCGGCCACATGATATTCCGTCGCCCGCGCCGCGCCGGCGAGACAAACGGTCACCACGATTAAAGCTGCCGCGTTGGTCTGGAGTTGTGTTTTCATGTGTGGAAGGACCTGCGAAACGATCCGCCTGCCGCCGGCTGATACCGCCCGCGCCGTTTCGTCACCTGATCACCGCAGGGTAGGCAGACTTCCGACGCGCTGTCGATATGACGATTGCGTCTTTTTCCTGCGATATTGCGGCGCGTGCGAACACGCCTCCTCACGTTGGCTCTGCGGATTTCTTATCGGCCATGCGTCCGCCGACGCCGCAGCAGTCCGACAGAGGCCGTGCCGAGCAACAGGAGCCCGGCGGACGGTTCGGGAACCACTTCGAGCTGGAAGCCGTTGAAGATGGCGATCCCGTCCGGACCGTTCGTAGCCTGGACCACAATGCTTCCCAAAGTCGGGGAAATGCTGTCATAGCGGACGTAGTTGACGCCATCCGCAAAAGTGGACTGCTGGTCACCGGTGGTGCTTTTGGAAACCGCTCCTACGGTGAATGTGGCACCACGGTTGAGACTGGCAGCCTGTGCCCCGTATAGAATCAGGTTGTAGGTCTTGGTGTTGTCCAACCCCGTAATGTTCATGGTCATCCCGTCACCCGCGTCGTAGAAGTAGTCGCTGAAAAGAGCGATGCTTGCGCCTGCCCCACCCGTGCCTTGCGCGCCGGTGACGGCATATCCGATGGTGGTTGCGGTGATGCCATCCTCCGCTGTCAGGTTGGATTTTGACCCGCCGTTGTTCCAGTAGGTGCCGGTTCCGATCACCCCCGGCCCATTGTATGTCGACACCGATGTCATGAAATCGACGTTTACAATCACACTCGCCCGCGCCGGTTTCATGGCCAGCATCACGGCGGCGAAACCCGCCACTTGAAGGAATTTGGATGATTTCATGAATGGGTGATTCGGAATAGTGATTGATGCCGTATTAGCAGCGTTGCAGGTTGATCACAAATTCCGCCCGCTGTCGACAACAGATTTGCGTCATGTGGGCGACGGAGCAAAACGGGATTTTTTGCCGGAGCAAAACGGGACAGATTAT
>CAYNQJ010000043.1:0-33808 GCA_964399305.1 uncultured Luteolibacter sp. | reverse complement strand
GATGATGGCGCGGCCGGCGGCGACTTCGGAGCGGACGAACTCGGGGGTGATTTCGGCGGGGATGCGCTGGGGAAATCTGCTGAAGATGCCCGGTGTGTAGGGGTTGGGGGATTGGGGGGACCGGGTGGAGGTTTCCTGGGCGGATCCCTTGTGCTGTTTCAGCAGATCGTTGCGGACGATGTCGTCGCGCAGGTCTGAAATCCGGGATTGCAGGCTGGAAATTTTCAGGTTTTCGCGGATGGCGATGAATTCCATCTCCGGAGTGACGATTCCCTGGCGCGCGTAGTGGAGCTGGGTGACGGGTTTACCGGTCGAGCGCAGCGGGCGGCGGCGTTCGGCGGTCAGTCCGGGGAACTCGCGCAGGCGGTTCGATCGCTCGGCCTGGGAGGCGTATGCGGCGTGGGCTTCGGTGAGGTAGCCATTGTCCTGGGGGCGGACCGGTCGGCCGTCGTAGGTCTCGACATCGCCACGGGCGAGGATCCAGTCGCGGCGCATGGCGGGCAGGCCCTGTTCGACCGTGCCGGTGAATGCCGGGTCGCCCCATGGGCCCGCGCAATCATAGACGCGGACCGGTTCGTTCACCTCGATGCGGCCGTTGACCGACTGGGTGTCCGAGAGTGCGATCTCGCGCATCGGCACGCGGACCGAAGGGTGGATCGTTCCTTCCACATAGATGCGGGTTGAGGCGGGGAGGGGGGCGCGGGACGCATCGTGCGTGGTCGTGGCTGCGGTTTCTTCGGGCTGGATCATGGGATGGCGAGGAGGGTGGTGATTTATTAGGAAAGCAAAACGGCCGTGCGGATCAGGCACGGCCGGAGGGAAGAGGAGCGGTTGGACTCGACTTCCTACGGCGGCATGACCCGCATCAGGTTCGGAGGGTTGATTCCGCGCGTCGGAAAATCTCGGCTCTGCGATCGTGGAGCGCCCCTGTCGTGAGTCGGGACTTTCGGTTTTCCGGTTTCGCCTGTCAAGTGGCCGTTCCGGTGCGTCCTGCGGGCGATTCTTGCGATTGCGGAAAGAAAATCTTGATTTGCCGGGGATCCTCCCCAATCGTCCGCCCCCACACGGGGCGTAGCTCAGCCTGGTAGAGCGCCTGCTTTGGGAGCAGGAAGTCGTCAGTTCGAATCTGGCCGCCCCGACTTTCGTTCATTTTCAACGTGTTATGACTTCAGCCATGACCGAAAAGCCGAAACTGAGAACGAAAATGGGAACGAATCCGTCAAAGGCCCATTTTGATTTTACTGCCCAACAGCGGAAAAGAATCCGCCCTTTGCTGCGCATTGCAGCACGCGATTATATACTTCATGCACACAGCCGATTGCAGAAGCGTCGCCCATGCATGCAGCCGATCCCGCACCATGCTTGCGATGCAAGCATTAGTGAATCTGGCCTGCAAGCATCACGGACTGGCAAGGCCGAACGGCGGCTCGGCATCGCTTGGGTCGGTGATGGCGAGCCGGTTCAGCTCCTTGAATCTCTTAGACTGCCGCCGTGCGCACGCTCTCAGCCAGGCTGTGAGCGACGCCAGCGGGTTCTTGATCTTGACGCCATCGAGCATGCCGCCTGATGCCTCGAACTTCAGGAACCAATCCTTTGCCCATCCGGCGACTTCATCGGGAGGAAAGACGCCGAACAGGGCTTCAGGATCGAGGATGGCCTTTCGGTGCAAGTCTGCCGCAAACTCGATGACCGTTTCCAGTTGGATCTCGCTTCCGCTTTGCGCGTGCCCCAAAGCCGTGCCGACAGGCGCGGAATTGGAATCACGCTTTTCTTCTGTTCCCTTTAATGGTTTCCCTTCTGGTTTCCCTTCGTCCCCCTTATTTGCCGGGGGGTGTCCCCCCTTATTTGTCAGGGGGTGGGGGTGACATTCAAGGGGTGGGTTCGCATCTACCCACCCCTTGTTTGTCGGTGGGTTGGCGTCAGGAAACTTCGGTGAGTAAACCCAAGATCGACCATGCCGGATCTCGACTTCGAGCCATCCATTCTCGACCAATCGCTTGAGCATCTGCCCGAGTCGATCCGGGTGGACTTTGCATACCTTCGCCATGCTGGCAATGCTCGCATCACAGCCCCGGCCGTTCGCGCCATCGCCAGCCCTTCGGCAGACGTGGGCGAGCACCCGGAATTCTGCCGCGGTCAGGCCTGCATCGTCCATCGCTGCCGATATCCACGCCGGAGACTCGTATCGTCGCTTCATGGGCTCGATGGTCCGGGTGTGGCGGCCTCGTCCGGATCGACCCGCAACGCTTCCGTGAGGCGCCAGATGATCGCGCAGATGATCGGGTGTGGTGATCGATCGCCACATGGCCGTCCCTTTCGCCTCCACGCCCTCAGGAGCGCGGCGGCCTCGCTACGGCACAAGACATGCATGGCTTCGCCCTGCGGTGGCGGATCATCGTCAGGAGAGACAATGAGGATGCATGCTCGGACGTCATTGATGGTACCAGCGGCGATGGTGACCGTTGGCTTTGGCCTCATCCCTCTCCCCCTTCCCGCCTGATGTTATTCTCGATGGAATCGGCAGCCTCATTCAAGCTGCGTATGATCCATTCGTCTATCGTCTCGCTGCGGGATCTCGCGGCCTCATTCCAGCCTTTGAAGTCTGTCCAGTTGCCCATGACCGTGATTCTGTCGCTTGGCCATGCATAGGCGGTGACACAATGAAGTATCATTTCGGGCAGGCTCGCAAATCCCTGCTTGGTTGCAGTCGCCTCGAGCTCGCGAAACTTGTCGCGCGGTATGTCGAGGAGGCAGGTTGTTGACTCCTGCGGAGCGGTGGCTTTGCTAGCGGACTTAACGCTCCCGGAACGTCCGGAAGCCCGATTGGTCTTTGCGGCCCGTGTGCCGGCCGCTGCTTTGGTTTTCATTTTTCTATATTCAGTCAGACACGCGGATGACCTCCGCAGGTGTCGGGTCTCAACTCCGTTATAGAAACGGTGCGCTTATTTCCCGTGAGGGTGTTCTATTCGGCGCTATTGACCCGGCGTTGCATGGTGTCGGCAGCTTGGCCGGAACATCTGGGCATAAAAAACCCGTCAATCTCGGTGACGGCTGACCGTCTATATTCAGTGCCGAGAGGAATAACACACTCCGGACGGGAGGCAAGAATTATTTTTCAGAGATTTTGCGTGGAGTTTTTTGGCGGATCGTGCTGGCATCTAATGGTCATGAAGACGATTCAGTTTCAAAACACTGCCAATCAATACGTGGAGAAAATTCAAAGCCCGGCGCTTGGTGCTGTGCTGCTAGGCCCGCTCTCAATCGGCCTCGCCGGTGCTTGGGGCCCTGCCGTGGCATACTTGGTGCTGACCTTGTTCACCGGTGGGATCTTTTGGTTTATCCTGCCGTTTTTGGCCGAAGGAATTTTGCGGAAGCATTACCTGGGAAAAGGATGGGTGGAAGTTTTCACTGCTGAAAACCCGCGCCAATCAAACTCTGAAGATCCGGTTGATGTTTACTTTGCACCGTTGATGGCGGGCTTAGTAATTTGCTCGGTGATTCTGGCTGGCGCAATGGTGATTGTGGCTTGGTCGGCATGAGCGTCATCACACCACTCCGCACGGTGGCTGGTCTTGTCATCAGGCTTCTTTGATGGCCGATGATATCTGAATCACCCTTCGGCTCTGTCCATCAGGGGTGAACATTGCGGCTTGCTGCTCGGATAGATTCCGCTGTTGCTTTGGCGTCGGGGCCTTGATTCTGACCGGACCTTCCGGAGTTGCCCGGAATGCCTTCCATTTCTGGTTTTTGGACGCTGATCGAGTTTTTTTCATCTGGAAACAGTGGTACCATACCAGTCTTAGCGTCGGTCTCAAGCGCGATAGCTCCCGGCCGGTTCATTCCGGATCATCGGGCATATCGAGGAGAATCTTTTTCATCCTCTCGATATCCCCCATGCGTTGATCTCTGGAATGGTATCCAATGGAGGAAGCCTTCCGCATGACCTCGCGTGAAGGTCCCGGATCCAATATTTTTTCTAGGGTTTGGATTTGTTGGATCACGGATTCTTCACGGCTGCAGCCTTTCATGATCTCAAGACAGGTGCGCAATCCAGACGTTAGAATTCCGATCCTGCCATTCACGAGCCTGAGTTCCTGTTGAAACTGTTCCTGTGTTCGCAGGTCGGATTCAAACAGCATGACAAACGTCGTGAGTATTTGTTTTTGGTTCATGATGTCATCTTTGAATTTGAGATATCCTGTCGCCAAGCTCTTTAATTTGTTGCTGTTGTGCAGCGAGGAAGCTTTGCGTCGTGCGGTTGGTTTTGATTATCTCATCAAAGTTTTGAACCATACTGTTATTGACGGCATCCTGTGAGCCTCTGAACTGCATCATTGCCTGGCTGATGGCCTCGATCTGCTGACTGTCAGGGATCGAGTCCGTGAGCAGTTTTGTAAGACGCTCCATGGCTCCCCTTGCATCTGCGGCAAGCTGGCCTCCCTGTTCTTTCTCCACAGCCTTGATCGATTCAATCGCTGCTGCAGCGGTTGCTGTGACGGACTCGCCAGCCGCTGCGGTCAGCTCTTGAAACTTGCCTGCCGTTTCAGCCAGTAGCTTCTGCTTCTCGGCATCGGCAAGTGCTGCAACCTCTTCTGCTTCGGATCTTTTTGCCTCGGCGGCCTTCACCACCTTGGCCGCTTCTGATTCGAGCTGCTTGTAGGCATCGCTTCCTTCTCCCAAAGATTGAGCCGCGGTCTCGGCGCCGGCCTTGGCAAGATTGGCCTTGGACTCCAATTCGGCTGCCACGCTCGCGGCCAAGCTCACCTTCGCGTCGATGTCGGTGAGCTGCTTGGTCAAATCCACTACTACTTTCTGTGCGGCAACATCTCTTTCGGATGGTTGTTTGATGTTGCCATAGTAATCCGGCTTTGCCTGTGTTTTGAAGTTCTCTTGGATTGCGGCATCCGCATCTCGCTGAGCCTTGGCGATCTTGTCCCGACTCTCCAATGCCTTTACCTCCTTGTCGATGGCCTGAAACTCTCGGTTGAAGAATCCTTCCAGATTTTCAGCTTTGACTTGATCCGCGAATGCGCGGCGTGCTGTTGCCAGTCTTTTTACCGACTCCTCAGCTTCCTTCTCCGCTTCCTTCGCCTTGCGAATGGAGTCGGTCATCTCAGTGAAGGCTTCTTTCAATGGCCCGGTCAGGAGACCGATGGTGCCGCCGACGGCCGCACCGAAGGGGCCACCAACGGCAAACCCCTGTGCCGCACCTGACAAGGCCCCTGAAAGCGAATCAAGCCCGGTGGCGGTGGCTGAGAATGTATCTGATAGCTCTTTGTCTGTTTCCTTAAAGTCATTCGACAGCCCTTTGACCGTTGCCGCCATCCTGCTAATTGATTGCCCAATCTGAAAGGCCACTTGCGCCCGCTGGATGCCGATGATTTTGTCGAGCTTTGGAGAAGCTGTGTTGCTGCTCTCTCCAAGTTCATCAACCGCTTCAGCATTTTCTTGGAGCAACTCGGCTCGCTCGCGCAGGGAATCTAGCCGATTCAGGTCATCAGTGAGACCCTTGTTAGCTTCCTGAACCCGCTGAATCGCAGCGCGTGTCTGTTCGGCTCCTACGGCCTTCATGCCGATGGTGATGTCTCTGTCGTTATTTGCCATGATGTTATTCTGGTTGCTGCTCTTTAACTTTTTGACGGATGGCGGCAATTCTCAGCAGGGCGGCTTCGTCATCCGGTGTCATCCTGAATTCGCCTTCGGTGCGCAATGGCCCGCCGTTCGGACCGCTGATTTCTTGCGCGATCTTTTCCCCGTATCTCTGCGGAGCCATCCGCGCGAGACTCCACATGCGGGCGTGCACCCTCAGCTTAGAGCGCTCGACATGGTCGCCGATAGTGACCTCGGTTCCCTTGTCGTTTTTCTTCACCCGCTTGCCAGGCTCGATCGTGTCCGCGATTTCTATGATCTCATCAAAGATGGCCTGTGCCCGGAAGTCCGTTGCCATGGCATACTTATCCCGGAATCCATCACGGTTCTTGGCGCACCATGAGAGCACCGTTTGAAAGCTCGGCATGCGTGGATCGCGGCAGATTGAACGCAGTGATTCGCCACCGCTCATTCTGAGGATGATATCATCTGCAACCTTCTTTGAGTATTTTCCTGGGCGAGTCATCAAGGTGTGAAATTGGTTGCCGCCCGCCGCGTAGTGATCCACGGCGGGCGGCGGTTCTCATCTTTGCCTATGAGAGAGTTTTGAGGTATTCGCTGTAAGCTGCGGGATCGGAAGCGGCGACCATGCCGTATGCATCATCGATGTCCTTGGCATGGCCTGCGGAGACAAGGGCCTTTGCCTTGCCTTCAAAGTCGGAGGCGTGCACCTGCTTGCCGCTAGATCCTTGGTTTGCCTTTGGCTGAGAATCTTGCCACTCTTGGAAGAGCTCCGGGTAATCCTCGCACGCTTTGCACCACGCATCATCAATATCATTGGCAACCGCGTTGCTATGATACGAGCTAGCGATTTCCTTGAGCTTCATCCATGCAGGCAAACCATTGGATTCGTTCGCCTCGCGCATTTTGCGGATCTTCTCCATCGTATCTTTGCGCACAGGGGCTGCGGAAGAGCACTTCAAATGAACTCCCGGGGTTTGTTGGATTGCCATGATCAAAGAGTCAGCTTGAGTGCATTTCTGACCCTTCAGGAAAATCTCTGTCGCCTTCCTTTCAACTTCCGCGCGTTCATCGGCGCTGAGTGTGGCGAGAGCGGCTTTCAATTCTTCTGGAAACTCATGATCGTCGTCCTTTTCCTCTAGGCTCTTGCGATAAAGATCGGGGCGTTCGCTGACGACTCTAGAAATGGCGTCGTCAATGTTAGGGGCGAGACCGGCCGCGACGTGCTGCCTGGCGAGTTCCTTGATTTGGTCGGTGGATTTCATTGGTTTTTCTTTGGTGGTGACGGTTGTTGGTGGATCAGCGATCTCGATAGGCATCCTCAAGGAGTGCAATCCCACGCTCCAAAGTGTGGATCAACTGCGATGGGTGGGAATAGGATGATTGATTGATATGGCGGCTGGTCGAGAACAGCCTATCGGCCATCCGGTAAACCATAGATTTGAAGAATGATTTTTCGCCTTGGTAATCATCGCCAAGCACGCGCTTCAATCCGTTCCATACTGACTCACGCAAAGGATCTGCTGCGGAAGTCAGTGCCTCACAAAGCAAGTGTTTGGCATCGATGATCTTGTTTGGAACATCGGCGGCGCGTTCATTCGCGACACGTTCGGCGCGTTGCAGCGTGATCTTGGCTATCTCCACTGCTCGCCCTGCTTCAAGTCTGCGGTCAACAAGTTCGTCCGCCCCGATGGAATCGTCATCGATGTCGGCACGCTGCTTGGCGGCCTCTGCATCGGCGAGAGCTTGGCGGGCAATATCGACAGTGCGGTCCTTGGAAAATTCTTCGGTGTCTGCCTTGTATCCGTCGATTAGGCTGCGGATTTCATTCACGATGTCGGTGTTCGCTTTGTTCATCGGATCAACTGTTCCTTGGTTCTGATTCACCTGTCCATCCGGAGTTTTGGCCTACATTTTCGGCGCTGTCCGCTATCACCACGTCGCGGCAGACCATGCCGGCCAGCTTGAATGCCTCGATCACCGCATCTCGCTTTGCCAATGCCATTCCTGCATCACGAGTGCGGAGCTGTTGAACGATCCGCTTCCCGACGAAGGTCTTGTCTCCTGAAACGGTTAGGCGAAGCACGAAGGATTGACGCGGGTTCAAGCTCAGATGGTGCCACGGTTCCAACGGCCGACCGTCTGGCCTGCGGAATTCAATGGTTGGATGGTGATCGCTCATGAGCTTTGAGGGTGCGGGTTAAAACCGACGTTGGTTTCTGCGAGTCCGGACTCGCGCGCACGATACTGCTCAATCTCCAATTGCTCACTGGCGGATTCTTCCTCGGTGAATTGCTGATTGTCCTGGCCTCGCATCACCTCCAGAGCAGCCTTGGCCCGCTCGTCATTGGCCGGCCTGAGATAGATGACCCAGCGCCCCGGATATCCGGAAACCCTCTCCTTGCCGACGATGGCGAAATGACGGTCTCCGGTGGCGTCGAGCGCCTGCGATGCGGCTTCGCTCAAGAGGATTCGGGTGATTGGCTTTGCTCCGCGTGGTGTGGTCATGTGAGCATCCGTGGTTTGAGATTCGGCTCCGGATATTCGGTCAGATTTTTACCACGCCCCCCGAGCATCTTGCGTGCTTCATCCAAACTCATCTTTGGCAGCTTGTTCGAGGAATTGCCTGATTGGAATGCTTGGCTTGGCTCAAAAATTCCTTGATAGCCGTTCGCGATGCTGTGGTTGATTGCAGAAATCGCACGCTCTTCACCCATCTTCGCAAGATCCCGGAGGGTCTTCTTTGCACTCAGCGGCGTGACCGGCTTCCGCTTTTCGCGTCGATGCTGTTTCCATTCATCCCATGCGATGCAAAATGATTCCGAATCGAATGGAAGAGCAACATCCTCTTCTTTATTGGATACCCTTCTTTGGATACCCTTCTTTGGATTACCTTCCTTGCTCTCTAGTGAGACTATTGATGTCTCACCAGAGAGCATATTGCAGTTCTCTGGTGAGACTATTGGAGGGTTTTCAATGTGCTCTCTGGTGAGACTATTGGGATCTTCCAATTGTTCCTCTGGTGAGACTATTGGGCCGCCTAATGTGCTTTCTGATGAGACTATTGACAAGATGCGATAACGGCATGATCCACCGAATGGCTTCCCGATTTTCTCAATCATCTTCCTTCGCTCAAGGACACACACCGTTCTTGCGATGGTGGCACGACTCAACCCCGTGATTTCCACCATGCGTGCATATGATGGCCACGCAATTCCCGATGAGTTATCGGCGCTCCGACACAGGTGAACGAACACGCGCATTTCCGCAGCGGTCAATCCGGCATCATCCAGCCAAGATGGGATAAACGGGCTCATTCCTTTCCCCCTTCCACTTGTTTTTCCAGCGCCATCACCCTCTTGAGCAGCTCTATCGGGTCGGCCTTCATGAGCTCTGCCCCTGTACGATCATCGAGAGCAGGCTGGCGGCTCCTGAGGAAATGCCGGTATCCACCTGGGCCCAAGGTTGCTTTCAGGATCCGCGCACACTTCGCCCGGGCCTTTGCTGTGCTCGATGGCTTGCTCATGCCGCCCCCCTTTCCAACTGATCGAGAATCGAAAGCAGACGGCCGGCATCGCTTTCTCTCCGCCTGCTTCCGATCCTGTCCACAAGCGGATGATCCTCTGTGAGAAATTCTACCTTGCCAGATTCGAAACCTCGTGGTTGATTGTCGGCCCCGTTGAATTGATTTGGTCCGGTGGTAACTTGCCCGTTGCCCCGGACCTTTTCTTTTTCTGGTATCGGGATCATGGTTCATCCTCCTTTCTCACGGATCGTATATCCGCAACGAGCTCGTCAATCGGATCGACGGAAGCCTTGGTGCCGATGCCCTCACGGAATCGATGGTGTTCGGCGACGGTGATCGGCCGTGGCGCGTCGAGCGCAGTTTGCAGACGTCGCGCATCCTCGCTGGCGAGCATCTCCACCGGAAGCGGATCGGGATTCATGGCTCCGCTCCGCATGCGGCCGCGGCCTCCGGTTGCGCCATCTTCTCAATGTAGGAAGCGACGCTATCACATGAGAAAAGCTTCTTGCCTCTCAGCTTTCCACGCTCTCGCAAGCTCGAGCTTCTGATTTTCCCCTCAGCCTCAAGCCGGTAGAGGGTGGATCTTCCAACACCAAACAGATGCTTGATTACTTTGGCGTCGGCCCATTCTGGACGTGTAGATGATGCGGATTGCATAGGTCCGAATCATTCGGACGCGACTGCATTTCTGGCGATCACTTCGAGTGGTCCCCACCGTTTCTTAATGTCCGATTACGTTTTTAGACGCTCGGCATTTTCTCCACAGCGCGTGCCAGCGTCTCGTGCTCGTGGTGGGTGTAGCCGGAATGCACGGCGGCGGATTCGTGGCCAGTGATACGGCGGCGGATTTCTTCCGACACGTCGAGATTGGCCAAGGTCGAGGTAAGGGAATGCCGTAAGCTGTGGAAGCTGCGGGAGTGCTGGGCTCGAGCAAGGTCGGTGCGCTCTCTCGTCGTGCCTCTGTCTACCTTGGCCAGTTTCATCACCGCAAGGAATTGGGAGGATAGGCCGTGCCCGCCTCCAATGTGGCAATCGTGCAACGTGGGGAAAAGCGGTGTTTCATCGGTGCCGACCGTCCTGCCTTTTAGCCATGCGAGCAAGCGCGTGTGCAATGGCACTTCCAGCCGTTTCCTCTTCCGCTCGGTCTTGGCCGGCATGAATGTAAGCGTCTTGCGGGCAAGGTTTACGTTCCCCCATTTGAGGCGGGCGCAATCGCCAAGCCGTGCGCCAGCGTAGAATCCAACAAGGATCATCCCTTGCCAGTCGGCGCAACGGTCGCCGCGGTGCGGATCGATCGCCGCGAACATGCCCGCTTGCCAGTCCACCTTTCCGGCCTCGGTCACAAGTCGGCCAACTTCTGCCACGGTGAAAACGTCGCGCTCGCTGCTGTCGAGTTCGGGCAACCGCTCAAGCGCTGCTGCAGGGTTGGCGAGAAGCAAGCCGTCTTTCATGGCTGCACGAAACATGCTGGCCACGTCGGCGGCGTAAAGGTTCGTCGTTTTCGCTGTGCGGGCCGTGCGTAACTCCTCGCCACTCTTCGTGATCTTTCCTGTCCACCCAGCACGGATCTCATCACGGAAGCCTCGCACGTCGCCCTTAGTGACAGCTTCAAGCCTCGCACCCGCCCGCTCGCCCATCCATTCAATGAAATCGTCAACGTGCCCTTTGTATCGCCTGAGCGTGGCCTGTTTCGAAGTCGCAGCTTTCATCGCAAGCCATTCGTCGCGCCAACTTGCCACGGTGTAGAACCGGAGCGCCTGGCCGGATGAAATCTCAGCGAGGCGTGAAAGCAAATCACGAGCCCGGCCTTCGGCAAGTTCTCCCCGTGCTGCGGACTCGGCGGCTTCGGTTAGGATGGCGAACGCCTTGCTGGCGTTTTCGTCGGTGGCGGTTCCGGCTTTCTGCTCGGCGGCTTCCAACTCCATCGCCTTTTTCAGCGCCTCGCTCCGCTTCGTCTGCTTGGTGGATTTCTTCAATCGGCGGATGCTGCCGTCTGGGAGGGTCACGTCGAAGCAGGCAATGAAGTAAGGCGAACCGGAGCGTTTGATGAGCGTGGGCATAAAGTGAAAAGTGAGAACAAAAACGGGAACGTCTTTATTGATTTTATGTTCTCACTTTGTTCCCACTATCAAGAAAAAACCCTAATCCATTGATTTTCAATGAGCACGAAACGAATCGTCAGTTCGAATCTGGCCGCCCCGACCACCGATCACCGGGCCGTTGTCTGCGACATTTGGGTGAAGGTTTCCCCGACGAACGGGATTCCCACGTATTTTTCGGCGAGCTTCTCGGCTTTGCGGGCGGTTTCCTCGTTATTGATGCCTTGGCCGGTGCCGGTGTATCTGAATGTGGCAAATTCCTCGACGCCGAATTTGTGGATCGCAAGAATGCCTTCGTGGTAGGAGACGTTCGCGGGCTGCGAGGCGAGCGGTTTTTGGATTTGCCTGAGGATATCGGCGTTTTTTCCGCTGATGCCGTAGGTTTCCTCCAGCATCATGCAAAGATGATAGGCCTGGTGGGGATTGCTTTTCGATAGTTCGACGATCCAGTTGATCATGGCGGCCTCGTAATCGAGACGTTCGTTGGCGAGTTTTCCGCCCTGGTCCTTTTCCTTGAAATACTTCGCATCGAGCCAGGCCATGCCCTCGGCGAAAATCGGCAAGCCTCCCGGGGGGAAATCGTGTCCGCCGGGGTAGGGCCGGTAGAAGGCGTCCTTGCGGAATTTGGCCGCCGCCTGGCTGCTTTTGTAGCGGTTGTAGTCTTTCGCCCCGCCGACGATGAAATGGTGGCCGGTGGAAATATGGATCTCCTTCGGGATGTAGCCGATAACCGGCATGGTGCCGGCTCCATTGAGTTTGGCGCAGTTCCACCAGCTCATGGCGCCGCCGCCCGAGCCGCCGGTGAAGTAGATTCTATCAGGATCGACCAGCGGGTTTTTCTTCAGGGCTGCGACGTTGTTGGCGGCGTGCTTGTGATTGACCTCGCCGTGGGTGCTGTTTCTGGATTCAGCGCTGGCGACGATAATCCAACCAAAGCGTTCGGCTCCCGGGAGGTAGCCTTGAACCGCGCTTGGGCCGCCACCGCCGGCTCCGTTGAAATGCAGCACCGGGGCCTTGCGGTCCTTCTTGAGGGACTTCGGCAGGTAGATGAAATAGTGAGAGCCCGGGGCCGACTCGATAGGCCCGGCGACCACGCCTTGTGGATGGGGCAGCTTGTCGGGGTCCGCCGGTGGTGTGGTGCTGCGCACTGGATTATCCGGGCCTGGAGGCTTCGGTGCTTCCACGCCGAAGTGTTCGAGGATGAAATCGCGGTCCTCGGGAACGATTTTGCCCAGTTCCAGATCGATGATGGTGCCATTGGCCAGTTCGAGCTTCACCGTTCTTCCGTCCGACGACAGGGCGCGGGCTTTCGTTTTGTGACCGCTTATCGCCTTCCATTCCCGGATGTCGGTGGGTTCCCCAGCCACCAAGGCCAGCGCTCCCAACCATGCCAACATGCCCAACGCCAATTTCATGTTCATCATCCAGCTTTGATGGGGTTGCCGGATAGGTCAAGCCGTCACCGCGGCATCGGAAGATGCTGGGGTAGGGGAATGGACGACCCGGCTCCCTGATGGTCAGGGGCGTAGGAGTGTGAAAATACGGCAGATCGGGTGCCGGATGGAATGGTGCCTGCGCTTCCGCTATTCGGGTTTGCCCGATCTGTGGGCGCCGTGGGTTTTCCGATAGGCCTGGGGTGATATGCCGAACGACTTTTGAAAGGCCAGCCGAAGCTGTTCCTCGCTGCTGAATCCCGCCCGATGGATGATGTGCTTGGCGGGAATATCGGTCTCCGCGAGCAGCTTGGCCGCACGGCTGACCCGGCACATGTGGATTTCCTCCAACACGCTGCGGCCAGTGGCGGCCTTGAACCTGCGGTCCAGGGTGCGGCGGGTCATTCCGGCGTTATGGGCCACCGCCGCCACGTCCAGATTGTCGTGGCTGTAGTTCCAGATATATTCGACCGCCTTTTCGACATCCTTGTCCCGGAGTCCGCGCGTGTCGTGGATTTCCACTTCGGATGTATCCGACATGAAGTGGGACAACAACCCGATCACTTGCCGAGAATAATTCGCCGAGTTGGTGGATGGACTGCGATGGACGCATTCCAGCAGGTAGGTGAACTGGGATTGAAACAGGGGGGTGTTTTCTATGACAGGCTGGTTTCTCGTGACACGGAATGCGACTTCACGCAGCCAGAGCAGCGGTGCGTCACCGTTGAAGTGGATCCACATGATGTCCCAGCCGTTTTTCAATGAAGGCCGGTGGCGGTGCCATTCGCCCGGACGGAAGAAAAACGCCTGACCGGCCTTGATGCCGTCATGGTGTTTGGTCGTCTCGATCTCGCCACATCCTTTCAATACGAACGCAAGGCAGAATTCGGGCAGGATGCGGCCGTCTTCCCACTCGAAGTAGAACATCGGCGCGTCCATCTGCGGGTATTTTTCCCCGGGTTTGATGCTCTCCCATCCCGCATGGGTCAGGTAGAGGGAATCATTGAAAAGGAAGTCGTTGACCGGCAGCGCGTGACGAAATGGCTTCAGGAGACTCATTGCCGTAATGGAGGTGTTTCAAGTGCGTTTGTTTTACGAAAAAATCAAACGGAATCATGCATGTCATTCAAGATGAAAATCAGAGCAACGGCTCGTGGTTAGATTCCTGCAAATTATCTTGCGCTGTGTCTGCCCGCGAGGCCGGCAAGCGGCCCGTTGGGAAACACCCGGCGTGGGGCAGGCCCGGAACGAGGTTTTGACGGCGTGGCGATGCCGATCCCGGCGCGGGTTCGAAAAGTCTATGGATTTTCCTGTTTAATCCATGGCCGATGATGACCGACTCTGTCATCCTTTGGTCATGCGCATGCCGTGGCAGCCCGTGGGTTGCGGCATGTCTGAATGGATTGGAGTGGCATCCGGTTTTCATTCACCACCCTCAGCCGCCGTTTTTCCAAGACCATGAATCCGCACACACGCATTCCGATGATTTTGGCGCTTGCCTGCATGCACCATTTGCTGATCCCCCGTCTCCCGGCGCAAGAACGGCTGTGGGACCGGGAGCTTTCTTTGTGGGAAGAGGCGCAAAAATTCCAGATCGTCAGGCCTCTGTCCGCGAAATTCGGCTGGGAGGGACCGGCCGGCAGCCAGCATCCCGAGATGCGCGTGCCCCCGCCCGGACCGGGTTTCGCCGGACCATTGGGACAGGGTGTCAACATCAGCAACGGCAGGGTGCAGTCGTCTCTCTGGGGCACTCCCGAGAGATTGGTGCTCAGCATCAGCAAGACCGATGTGATCAACCGGGCTGGCATCAGTTTCACGCGGGGCAAAAAGCCGGTCGGACAGATTCTGTTGATGGCGGAGGATTTTTCCGGGGCGGACCAGCCCCCGGTGGCGACCGATATCCACAGCGGGGTGAATCATCTGGAGTGGACCCGCGGTGAGGCCGCGGGGAAGGCGGAGGTTTTACTCACTGGAAAAGAGAGCAATGTCTTTGCGATCCGGGCGGTGTTTTCAAATCTCACCAAGGCCCCGAAGGTCCGGCTTTACCGGCACAAGGATGCATACGGCGAGCTGCCGGATCCCGAGTCCGGTGATGCGGACGGTTTTTTTTGGATCCGCCAGGCGTTTGCAGCGGAGAAGACATTTCCGGACGGTTTTGAGTATGTGCTGGTGGCCAAGGTGGTGGGAAGCCCGGTCGGGATCAGGCATGACAGGATGCAGACCGGCCTCGGTGCCCCGGTGCCGTTCAGGAACGACTCGGTTGCCGGCACCGCCGCAACAGCGGAGCTGGAGAAAGGGCAGGCGCGGGAATTTGTGATTTACGTCACGGTCGTGACCCGTGCGGAATCCGAAAACCCGCTGTCCGAGGCGAAACGCCGCCTCGCGGCCGCGGAAAAGGCCGGCTTCGACAAAGTCCGTTCCACCAATGAGGCCAGCTACCGCAGGTGGTTTGAAGCCCGCGAACGCGGCCGGATTTTCACCGGCGATTTCTCCGACGCGCGCAAGGTGGTGCTGCCGTTTCTCTATCAGAGCGCATTCCAGAACCGCCACACATACAACAGCAATCCCGACCCCGCGCGTTTTGAGGGCGATGCGAATTACAACGCCCTGGAATGCGACCATGTGAACTGGAGCGGACTGCCATGCTTCAACGAGGAGCTTTACACCGGTGACTTTGTCGCGGGACGGGATGAGTCGGTGGCGGATTATTATGTGAAGCTCTTCAATTTCTGGCTTCCGGCCTGGGAGGCGAAGTCGAAATCCATGGGCCGCCAGGGCCTGTGTATCCTGCGCGGATATGTTCCGCCTCTCAAAAACGACGTCTATGTCTCGCCGGACGCACATGCGATGAATGGAAGCGACTGGGCATCGATGGTCTGGGCTTTCAAGAGCGTGTGGGATGCATATGACTATGGCGACAAGGACACGGAGTTTCTCAGGGAAAAGGTCTATCCGGGTCTGCGTGGCATTGCGGATTTTTTCGCATCGCTGGTGGTGATGAAGGACGATGGCTTCTATCACATCGAGGTTTCCCAAATCCGCGAGGAGGACCAGGGGCGCAATGCGGTTGACTGCGTCGGAGCGGCCAAGTGGGCATTCCGCACGGCGATCCGGGCATCGCTGGTGCTGGGTGCGGACGCGGACAGGCGCAAGGTCTGGCAGGAGCGCCTGGAAAAAATGAAGCCCTACGACATCATTCCGAACGACAAGGGCGAGGAGGTGTTCGCATCGATCATCAAGGATGGCAAACCGGTGGTGGCGAGCCATGGGATCTCGCACTTCCTGACCAACGTGGCGGACGAAATCAACCTGGAATCCCCACCCGGACTCCGGGCCATCGCGGTCCGGTCCAATCTGCACGCCCATACCCAGCCGATGAACCGCCAGGTCGAGTATCTCCTCGGGGAATCCAACGACACGCTGGTGATGGGCACCGGCATCTCATGGATCCACATGTTCGCCCACCCGGCATGGCTGGTGTATTGCGCACAGTTGAGTGGAAATGGCGATTTCTCGCGGACTTTGCCGCTTGAAAGCAAGACGCAGAAGGCGATCGCCTGCTGGATGGAGCCGGAACGTCTCTGCAATTCGCGCAGCGGGACGATTTTCTTTTTCCCGGCCGTACCCGGTGGGATCGATCTTGCTTTCAGGGATTTCCAGGCGAGAGGTTCGTTTCTCGTTTCTGGCGAATTGCGCGGCGGCAAGGTGACGCATGCGGAAATCAAGGCCCGCCGCGATGGTGAGTGTGGGGTGATGAGCCCGTGGCCGGGTGTGGTCCCGAAAGTAATCAAGATGCCGGACAGATCGGAAGTCAGGGTCTCCGGCAAGGGCGACAAGATCACATTCAGTGCAAAAGCGGGTATAACCTATCTGCTTCTTCCCGCACGTTGAGTGATCATGCCTGGCGGACAGGAGGCCTACGGCCATGAAATGTTTGAATATCCCGGGACGGACCGGCGTACGTCCGTTTTTCCGCAGAATGATCCAAAAAGTGGCGCTGCGCGCCCAGGCGGGAAAAATCCTCGCCTGGAGGCACTGGCGCTGCGCCGCGTTACCCGGTTTTCAAGACAGGCTCTCAGAGCCGCTCGAATTTCCGCCGGTAGATCGAGGGTGATGCCCCGTTCATTTTTTTGAAAAACCGGCTGAAGTAGAATTCATCCGTGAATTTCAGCTTGTCGGCGATTTCCTTCATTCTGAGGTTGGTATTGATCACCAGATGCAGCGCCTGCTCGTTGAGCCGCCTGGCCACGTAATCGCCCGGGCTGGTTTTCATGCTGCGGGTGAACGCCGCGGAGAACGCCTTGACGGTGGTGCCATGGGCCTGTGCCAACCGTGCCAGACTGAGATTCGCACTCAGTTCCTTTTTGATCAGCCCGAACACCTCGGTGAACTGGGTGTTGAGCTTCAAATGGTGGCTGAGCAAATCCTCCAATTCCGGAATGGCGGACGCAACCCAGGAAGCCAGCTTGCCGCGAATCCTCAGGATCTCGGCAACGCCGATGACCGGGTCGGACTTGAGCCAGTCGCGCCATTCTTGGACATCGCAAGTTCCGGCAAGCCTGGGCTCGGGATTCGTCCATTCCAGCAAGGGATCCACGCCCGGCAGCCACTCGGTGGCCAGACTGAAATACACCGCCTCCGCGCGGTCCTCGCATCTCAGCTGAACCGGCATTCGGCCAGGCAGGAACCAGACCTCGCCGGGTTTGAGATGGTAGGTGCGGCCCTTGTAGATGACCTGGCGCACCCCGCCCAGGCTGATATCGATGTGGTGCAGGTAATCGCTCTGATTCTCGCCGCCCATTCCCCATTCCGTGCCTAACACGGCATAAGCCATGCCCATGAAGTGGATCAGGAATTGGTCCGCAAGCTGGTATTCGCGCGGCACGTTGTAATTCAGATAAAGCAGCCGCTTTTCTTCGTAGACGTTCAGATCGGGAGTCGTCGGCCTTTTCATGGGTGTTGTGGCTGGAAGACTTGCCGCTGGATCATGATGCACAGCATGGGGCTAAGTGTGTCGATCTTGGGTTTGGGCGGGTGAAGATGAAAGTCGACCGCTGTTCCCTATGGCAATGGCGGCTTTATGCAACCTGAAATCACGCCAAATCCCAAAATGACATCATGAGGGAAATTTCACCTTAAAAGGACAATTGTCCATGATTTTGGGCTAATTATCTATGGCTTTTTTAATCATTCCATATAAGTTTCGAAAATCCTGATTGCGCTGCCATTACTCCCAATGGCTCGCCAGACCTACAAAAACCATCCCATCAAGCCCAAGAATCAAGCCATTATATCCCCCCAAATCCATGAAATCCTCCCCCCTGTCTCCTTCCCAAAGGTCCTTTGGGATCAACAAACTTGCCCTGCCTGCGTTGTTGGCCGCCTCCATGGCAACGGCATTGGCGCAAGATCTTACTCCTGATCGGGTGGCCATCCGATCGGGGGATGGCAAAAAAGTTTTGACTTTCCATACTGTCGCCAACGGGACTTGGACGATTCCTGCCGGGGTGACTGAAGTGGAGGTTCTCGTTGTTGGCGGTGGTGGTGCGGGTGCCAGAGGTGGAGCCTTTGGCGGTCCGTCGGGTGGTTCGCCTGGCGGTGGTGCCGGCGGCTTGTATTATTCAACGACCTATTCGGTGACTCCGGAGGCGACCGTAAATCTTGCAGTCGGTGCGGGCGCGCCTACAACCACAGCCACAGGCAGTGGCGCGAATGGTGACAACTCACGTTTTGGCGATGTCATTGCCTATGGAGGTCAGGGTGGTCAATATGCGACCAACCAAGGCGGCAATCAAGGAGGCCACAGCACTGATGCTGGCGCGAACGTTACTCCAGGGTATCTTGGCGGCACCGGTAATGGAGCCACAGGCGGTGCGGGCGCTGGTCAAAATGGTCGGAATGGCGGCTTCAGTCCGGCGTATGGCGGAGCAGGTGTAGCCGTCCCAATCACTGGTTCTACTGGTTTGTTGGACAGTGCAGGCAACACCATATCTGGCGTCTATGGCAATATGCTTGGATATGCGGGTGGTGGTTCCGCGGGGTATGATGGCAAGCAACTGGGCTCACAATATGGTGAGTCCTATGGTGGTGGCTCTGGCTCAGAGCCGGAAGGCACAGCTGGAACTCCCGGGTTCAATACTCTCGGGGGTGGTGGCGGTGGTGGTCGGAGCGCGAATGGCGGAGCAGGTGGCTCCGGCGTGATCATCATCGCCTACACCGAGCCGAGTTTGGTGACTTATACGGTTACCTTTGAAAGCAACGGTGGTTCCTCGGTAACCAGCCAAATTGTGCCGGAGAACACCGCAGCGACGCAGCCCTCGAATCCTACTCTCACGGGTTACACTTTCAACGGATGGTTCTCGGATGAGGCTCTGACACAAAGCTATGATTTCCAAACCCTGGTCACTGCGAATATTACCCTTTACGCGAAGTGGACGCTCAACTCCTACACTCTGACCTACACGGCCGGATCCAATGGTACGATCACTGGTGATTCTCCTCAGACCGTCGAACACGGCTCAAGCGGTACCGCCGTCACTGCCGTGCCTGACTCAGGTTATCTTTTCTCCAAGTGGAGTGATGATTCCACCAGCAACCCGCGGACAGATGCCAACGTCACCGGCGACATCACCGTGACTGCCATTTTTGAGTTAATTCCGCCTCCATTTGAGCCTGATACCGTGACCACTCGTGGCGATGGCAAAACCGTCGCGACATTCAGCACGGTGGGCAGTGGCACCTGGACGATCCCTGCAGGAGTCAGTGAAGTCGAGGTTCTTGTCGTCGGCGGTGGTGGTGGCGGCGGCGCTACTTCAACGTCAGGCGGTGGTGGTGCAGGTGGCGTTTATTACAATCCCGAAGTGACGGTCACGCCCGGTGGATCATATACCATCGCGGTTGGTGCAGGTGGGGCTATCGGTGGCACCGGAGCAAACTCTGCTTTCAACACTGTCACGGCTTTTGGTGGCAAACCCGGCCAGGCCAATAATGGTTCCGGTGGTGCGTCCGGTGGCTACAGCGTGGGCGGTGGCCAGGTCCAAGGTGTCTTTGCCGGAGGTGGCCCGAATTTTTGGATCGGCGGTGGCGGCGGTGCTGCGCAGGCTGGTTTTAATGGCCTTGGTGACTACGGTGCCCCAACCTTCAATAGTGGCGGCAATGGGCTCCAGGTTTCCATAACCGGCACGCCGACCTACTACGGCGGTGGCGGTGGCAATACCTACGTGGGCGGATACAAGGGCAACGAGGATCCCCCGATTTTCAACGGTGGCCTTGGCGGTGGTGGTGCTGGTGATGCCAGTTCTGACGGTGGTGGCCCGGCTACCGCAGGTGTCAACGGACTTGGTGGCGGCGGTGGTGGTGGACGTAATTCAGGCGGTGCCGCCGGCGGCTCCGGCGTCGTAATCGTGGCCTACACGCTTCCGAGCACTCTTACGACCGTCGAACTGGATTCCGATGTGAACCCGTCCACCGAAGGCTCGAGCGTGACCTTCACCGCGACGGTCAAAGACGGCGGAGTTACGGCAACCGCCGCTACAGGAACCTTCGAGTTCAAGGTCGATGATGTTGTGGTCGAAGCCGCTGCTGCCATCGTCAACGGCGTCGCAACCTACACCACCAGCAGCCTGAGTGTCGGTGAGCGTTCGGTCACCGCCACCTATTCCGGCGATTCGACCTACGGCGGCAGCTTCGCGACGATGACCCAGACAGTGGATGCTGCGACGTCCGACCCCTATGACGCATGGGCCAGCGCTTCCGGCTACAACCTGACCGGCGGCCGTGACGATGATGATGACGGCGATGGCGTCAGCAACTTCCAGGAGTTTGCCTTTGGTCTCAATCCGACCGACGCCGCTTCTTCCAACCCGATTGTTGACATCAGTGACCTGAAAAACGGAAAGTTCACTTACACCAGGCACGCCACCAGCACCTTGGAATACCAGGCCCTGGCATCCGTCGACCTCCTCGAGTGGAACGTTGTGGGTCACAGTGAGGACCCAGGCCTGCCGGATGATGAAACGGGTGTGGTGACTGTCTCGGGCACGCTCGACGTGCTTCCGGACGGGGAGAAATTCTTCCTCCGCGTGCGGGCCACCGAACCGGTCGCCCCGCAATAAGACAGGGAAGCCATAGAAACATTTTCCGGAGTTTGGATTTCTCCGGAATCCCCTGAGCCGCTGACCGGGAGGTCAGCGGCTCTATTTTTTGGTGATATCCCCCGGAGCGTCGTCATCCTGACGACTGGGTGCCGCGGACATTTTGTCCGCCAGCCCGGAAATCGGGAGAAAGGTCACAGGCCGCCAGCGGGCGGGCCGCCCGCCCACATTGCCCGGAAAACGGATGGTCGAAATTGATTCCAAAGGCATTTTGCTGGCAACCAGGCATAAAACGCGACACTTCAACATTGTGGAAATTGAGGTTGACGGGGAGGGGGTTACAAGATTTTTTAGAAACGTCATATGGCACATGCTTTGATTGCCATTTGGATTCATTCACTCCTCCCCCACATTTATGAATATCAGCAAATTCAAGGTTCGGCTTCTTGTTCTGGCTTCGCTTGTTGGAATCGCCGCAAGTGCACAAGCGGCGATCACCACTTTGCCTACAGGTCTTAATCCTGGCGATAAGTATCGTTTGGTTTTTGTCACGAGCACGACAACAACCGCAACAGATACGACGGCCGCTTATTACAATAACTTTGTAAATAGTCTGGCTCAGTCGGTTCCGCAATTGCAGGCTCTTGGTGTCACATGGACTGTGATGGGGAACCTGAATGGCGCAAACACTTGGCAGAACACTGGCACCGAGGGGGACGACGCGATACCCATTTACCGGTTGGATGATCAGATTTTCGCGGCGAACTATACAGCACTGAAAGCTGCGCCCACCGTGCCGGTTTCTATCAACGAGTTGGGCATCGCTGTCATCAATAATCCACAGGAGGTTGGACGGGTCTGGACCGGGATGGGTGAATCCATGTCTGTGCCTGTGATGAGTTCATACATCGGCAGTGGTGGCGCAGGTGGAAATACCCAGGCCGGGCGTCCTGACAACACATGGTACACTTGGGGTTGGTATTCGCTGTCCAACACAACAGAACAGCACCTCTACGCCATGTCCGGCGTCATCACGGTTGCAGCCATCCCCGAGCCCTCATCTGCGCTTCTCGGCAGTCTCGGCATGCTGGCTCTCCTGCGCCGCCGCCGTGTGGGTTGATCATGGGCTTCCGCATCATTCCTTTGAAGGCACCGACTGGAAAGTCGGTGCCTTTTTTTGTCAGCATGTGGCCAGTGGAATCGCCGCAAGAGAAGGCAAAGCACGCAAAAGCAACATGGATGGATGCTTTCAGCCTGTAAACCGAAATGGATAAGGCCACCAATGGAATCGAGCCAGACCCTTTCTCATTTTCCTTGCGGTCTTTGCGTTCTTTTGTGGCGGATCGATTTCCGGGAAAAACCGCGTGTGGGCATTCATTGCAGGATTCGCCGGTGGAATGGTGGGATATGCGTGGCCGGTGGCGGGGGGGAATGCCAGACCATCCACGAGTCGGGAAATCCGTGATCGACACTCGCATTGTGCCAAAAGCCGTGATTGGCTGATCGGGTCTGCCGCATGATGCGGCGGGCCTGGCCCGAGTGAGACGGAGTGCCCATGCGAGCTCTTGAATGCCAGCCTGAAAGTCCTCATGAAATTACTACCAACCCTCCTCATGTTAGCCGCCAGCGTGCAAGTATCCACCTCCAGGGAAATCCATGTGTCCATCCGGGATGGCAGCGATCGGAATGACGGTTCCGCAGGCAAGCCGCTCAGGAGCATCTCCGCCGCCGCGCTCGCCGCGCAGCCGGGCGACACGGTGACCGTGCATGAGGGAGTCTATCGTGAGCGTGTGAATCCTCCGCGCGGTGGGGAATCGGATGCCAAACGGATTATCTATCAGGCGGCGACGGGTGACAAGGTGGTGATCAAGGGTTCCGAGGTCGTCACCGGTTGGGAGCGTGTGAAGGGCGATGTGTGGAAAGCGAGCCTGCCTGCCTCGTTTTTCGGCGGATTCAATCCGTTTGCCGACGAGATCCGCGGCGATTGGTTCAACGGGCAGGGCCGCAAACATCATACCGCTGCGGTTTATCTCAATGGCGAGTGGCTCACCGAGGCGGTTTCTCTCGAGGACGTGATGCTGCCGGAAGGGTCTTACCCCGGCTGGTTGGTGCCCTCGGCCGACGGGTTTCTGATGAACATCGCCTGGATCGAGGCTGCCGCAAAAATTCCTGCGGTTAAGTTTGGCAAGGCGGACGGAGGTATCAAGCCGGCGGCCTGCTCCGAGGGCGGCGAATGCATCGGGTGGATCGCCGATGGCAATTCGGCAATTTATGAGGCATTTGATTTCGGCAATGGCAGCGAGGAGATCCGGATCCGTGCGGCCTCTCCGGCTTCCGGCGGGGTGATTGAAATCCGCCTCGACCAACCGGATGGGCAGTTGCTCGGCAAAGCGGAATTCAAGCCGACCGGGGATTGGCAGAACTGGACCACGGTCACGGCAAAAATCCGTGCGACCAGCGGCAAGCAAAACCTGTGCATGGTTTTCCGCAGGCCGCCGCTCGACCACGTGGCGATCCAGGCGGCACTCAGGGAGCGCAACATCGGTCCGCTGTGGTTTGCCCAGGTGGCGGATGATGGCGCCACTACGGTCTGGGCGCAATTTCCAGGCAAGGACCCGAACCACGAGCTGGTCGAGGTCAATGTCCGCCAGTCGGTGTTTTATCCCGATCAACCCGGCCGTGATTTCATCACGGTGCGTGGTTTCACGATGTGCCATGCCGCGACCAACTGGGCCCCTCCCACGGCGGAACAGGTCGGCCTGATCGGCACCCACTGGAGCAAGGGCTGGATCATCGAAAACAATACGATACGCCACTCGGTCTGCACCGGCATCACCCTGGGCAAACATGGCGACAAGCACGACAATACGTCCGCCGACTCGGCGGAAGGATACGTCGAAACGATCAAGCGCGCCCATGCCTTCAAAATCCCATGGACCAGGGAGCGCATCGGCCACCATATCGTCCGCAAGAACACGATCTCGGATTGCGAGCAATCCGGCCTCGTCGGCAGCATGGGTGGAGCCTTCAGCCTGATCGAGCACAATCACATTCATGACATCAACATCCGCAGGTTGTTGGCCGGTGCCGAGCAGGCCGGGATCAAGTTGCATGCGCCAATCGACACCGTCATCCGCCGCAACCGCATCCACCGTGTCGCGGCCTTCGGTGGCGGCATCTGGCTCGACTGGATGACCCAGGGAACCCGCGTCACATGCAATCTGCTGTATGACAACAGCAAGGACCTTTTCCTCGAAGTCAACCACGGCCCGTATCTCGTGGACAACAACATCATGCTGTCGCCACTGGCCGTCTGGGATTGGTCGGAGGGCGGGGCCTTCGCCCACAATCTTTTCACGGGAAGCATCCAGCCGCTCGTCGATGGATCCCGTGAAACTCCGTTTCACAAACCCCACTCGACCGAGATGGGCGGGCTCAGCAACATCAAGGGCGGAGACACCCGATACTACAACAACCACTTCGCGCGCGGACCACATGCCTCGGGACTGGCTGGCTACCAAACCAATGGCCACCCATTCCACGCAGCGGGCAATCTCCATGACCCTGGAGTGAATCCGCATCCCGCTGAAAAGGACCCGACGCTCCATTCCATCGAGTCGAAGCCGCTGCAGATCGATGAGGACGGAGCGGTTTGGCTGAAGCTCACCCTGGACAAGTCCGCTCATTCTGGAAAAACCGACCAGATCACCACCGACCTGCTGGGCAAAGCAGTCGTGCCAAACCTCCCTTTTGTCAATCCGGACGGGTCGCCAATCGCGTTGGACAAGGATTACTCCGGAAAGAAACGCGATGCCAAGCGACCCTCTCCAGGGCCCTTTGAGAGCCTGCCACCCGGCGAGCAGAAGATCAAAATCTGGTGATCCACGGTAGCGGCAAACCACTCGGAGCAACAGCGACTCAGAATGCATCGCGCAGCGCAATCCGGTTGGCCGAAGGCAATCTTCGACCGTTGCTGGTTTGCCGGGAGGGCAAGAAGCAAGGGGGAATCCATGAGGATCCGCCATGCCTGGCCCCGGCTCCGGCAGCCTGCATAGAGCGCCACTACATGCCATGCATTCGCGCGCTTTCGCAGCATCTCATCCTCAATGGCACTCGACAATCGCATGTCGCAATCCTAAGCCACGGCCATGCATCTCGGCCTCGGACTGTACCGGCACATGCTTACCCCGGAAAACTACGCGTTCGCCCGCCAGTGTGGCGCGACCCATCTGGTGATCCACCTTGTGGATTATTTCAACCAGGCTGGTGATGCGGGGGCGGTCAACCGCCACAATCAACCGGTCAATGCCCATGGCGGCTGTTGGGGAATGGCCGGCGATCCCGACCAATTGTGGCGGGCGGAGGATCTTGTCGCCATCCGCCGCGAGATCGAGGCCGCGGGTTTGAAACTCCATGCGATCGAGAACTTCGATCCCGCGCACTGGCATGATATTCTGTTGGGCGGTCCCCGTCGTGATGAGCAGATCGACAATATCCGGCAAACCATCCGCGCGGTCGGTGAGGCCGGTATTCCGGTGATCGGTTACAATTTCAGCATCGCGGGAGTCTACGGCAGGGTGGAGGGAAACTATGCGCGCGGCGATGCCGCCAGCGTCGGCATGGAGGGAGTGATCGACACGGACCCGATCCCCGACGGAATCGTCTGGAACATGCGGCTCCCTGAGGATCGCTCCCGGGGGACCAGCGCCCGGGCCTGCTGCACCACGGAGGAACTCTGGGACCGCTATGCCTACTTTGTGGAAAAGGTGATGCCGGTGGCAGAGGAGGCCGGCGTCAGGCTGGCTTTGCATCCGGATGATCCGCCGGTCCCGCGCCTGCGCGACACCCCCCGCCTGGTCATCCATCCGGATCTCTATCAGAAAGTGATCGATCTGCATCCCGGCCGCGCGAATGCCCTTGAATTCTGCCTGGGGACCATCGCCGAGATGCCGGAGGGCGACGTCCATGAGTCGACCGCGCGCTACGCGGCGACCGGGAGGATCGCTTACGTGCATTTCCGCAACATCATCGGCCATGCGCCACACTACAGGGAGATGTTCGTGGATGAGGGCGATATCGACATGCGGAGAATCGTTTCGATCCTGCGCGCTGCGGATTTCGACGGAGTGCTCATTCCGGATCACACGCCGCAGATATCCTGTGGTGCCCCGTGGCACGCCGGCATGGCCCACGCGCTGGGATACATGAAGGCCTTGCTGGATTGAGATCCGGTGGCCGGACCCATGCGAAACCTGTCAGGACCTGGGTAGGAAAAAACCTCGCTGTTTTTCGGAAATCGGTATTTCCAGCCGGGCCATGACCTCCATCATGTCCTCCCATGCCTGGCGCTTGACGCTGTGGGTCGCACCGCTTTGCAGCAGGTAACTCGGATGATAGGTCACCCGCACCGGGATACCTTCGAAATCATGCCATTTGCCGCGCATGGACGCAACCGTGCCGTTGAGTCCTAACAATCCCTCCGCCGCGGTGCCGCCAAGCGCAATCACGCATTCCGGGCGGACGATTTCCAGCTCGGCGCGGATGAACGGCAGGCATGCGGCGATTTCCTCGGGACTTGGCTTGCGGTTGTTGGTCGCCTGACGCGGAGTGGCAGGTCTGAACTTCACAATGTTGGTGATGTAAACCTCGCCGCGCTCGATTCCCATCGCCCTGAGGATGTCATTGAGTTTTTGCCCTGCTGGTCCAACGAATGGTTCGCGTTTTTTCTCCTCTTCGTACCCTGGAGCCTCGCCCACCAGCATGATGCGCGCGTCAGGATTGCCCGTGGAAAAGACCATGGTTTCGCGCAAAGTGCCCAGTGCCTTGGCGGCGGGCCAGGATTCGGCCTGCATCCGCAGAGCGGAAAGACGCTCGGTCTTGCTGCCGTCGGTGCGGGTAACGGGCGTGGTATCAGGGACCACCGGTGGCGGCGATTGGACATCCTGCACCACTGGCATCTGCCGGGATGCGCCATCGGATGTTTTCACAGGAGCCGAAGACCTACGGAACAGATCACGCAGTCCATCACGTGCGCCATCGTCCAAAAAAACATGGCTGACCCCTCGGGCCTGCTCGGCTTCCAGAAATTCAATGACGGCATCAATCGGACGGATCACCCGCAAATGCTACCGGGTGGGACGGTTCCGCGCAACCCCCGACTGCCATATCAAATCAGGGGAAACTCGCCGTCGTCATCCACGCCATGCCAGCCAAGCCGGCCGAATGCCCGGAAGATCGATTGGATCGGCTCGCCATCTTCCTCACCTTCTCCATGCTCGATTGTGGCTGCGGTGCTGAGTCCATGGTTGGCCTCGATGCTGATCACCGTGCTGTAACACTCCAGGTAAATCCAATCACCCCAGGACTTTGACTCGTGGCGTGGATCCAGATGTTCCTTCCGTAGCGCCGCAAGGATTTCCACCAAGGTGGTGGGGGTATGGGAGTCTGGAACTCTGAGAATGGTATCCATAGAGTGGTAAGTGAGCCGATAACCCCGTGGATATTGAACATTTTCATTGCGTAGGTCTAGACTATTGCGAACAGAACCGGATAAAAAAATTCGGGATTTTGATTTGACCCTGACCTCGTGTTCCTGCCCAGGCGTTGTCTCCAGCATGTCCCGAGGTGGCATGCCGATCACGCATCGGGTGAAAAAAACGGGACGAAAGCATGCGTCCCGTCCCGTTTTTTTTCATGAGTATCCCGGTTGCCGTGAATCTGGCGCAAGCGCATGATTCAAACGGTTTCAACCTTCACCCAGGCTGCGCAATTTCCGGTTGGCGTCTCTCAACGAACCGGCTTCCTCGCGCGACCCATCCCTGCCACGCATGGGTTCGCTCTGCCGACGCTCGCGCTCGATCTGCAAGCCACGCTCCTGGTGGGACTCGCGCTGCTGGCGGAATTCCTGAAACTGGCGAGATCCGCGGTCGGAACGAGGCGACTTCGGCTCATCCGCATGGCGTTGTTGAGGCGCGATTTGCTCTCTCTCCCTTCGTGACCGGCTCCGGATATCGGGAACCGCGGGTGGCTGCGATGGTTGGATTTGCAATTCGCGGGTCCTGCGGTCCGGGCGCTTGAAATCATCGCGCCGCGGTTTCTCGTTTTCGCGGCCCTGCAAACGATCGGCAAATCCTGTCGATACATGTGTGTCGGCCAGTTGCCTGGAATCCTGGCGAGGCCGCGGCTCGCGCCGGTTTTCCGTATTTGTCCACCTCGATGGATGGTATGATTCCCTGCGTT
Organism: uncultured Luteolibacter sp.; assembly: GCA_964399305.1. Taxonomy (GTDB): domain Bacteria; phylum Verrucomicrobiota; class Verrucomicrobiia; order Verrucomicrobiales; family Akkermansiaceae; genus Luteolibacter. Next base: position 5,808 of record CAYNQJ010000043.1, on the reverse strand, counting down.
GATCCCGCGTGCGGTGCTCCCGGGTTTCCTGCCTCCTGACTTTATCGGCCCATGAATAATGGGATCTGCGGTAGGCGCTCTCACGATCGCGATAATTGACCACGGTGACATTTTTCACGACTCGCGGTGGCGGACAGTGGCGGCTGCCCTGCCTCCAGCCATACGGGTGAGGTACCCCGACGACCGCCACAGGGCGGTAACCCACGGGATAGTATCCGTAAAGATAAGGGTCGTAGTATCTCCTGCTGCGGTAATCATAGTAGCTGTGGCAATAGGGGTCGTACCCCCAGCGCGGGTCCCCGGTGCTGACGAAGTAAGTGGTGGTAAAACCGCTGCCGCCATACCCGTAACCATCACCGTAGCCGCTTGAATAGCTGATGCTGGACGAAGTGTAGTAGGGGTCATACGCACAGGAAGAGGCGGCGGCCGCGATTGCGAGGAGGGTCAAACGCTTCAGAAGGATTTTCTTCATGCCGCTACGACAGCACGGTCCGGGCATTTATTCGAAAGGAAATTGCAGGATTTTCATCCGATGCCCTCCCGCTGGTTGACAGGCCCCGCCACCATCCGGTTTGCTTCACACAGATCAAACCATGACGACCTCCCTCCATACCCAATTGCCCATCCTCGTGACCGGTGGCGCCGGCTACATCGGCTCCCATACCGTCCGTCTGCTCGCCAGCCAAGGCCGCCCGATCGTGGTGCTCGACAATCTCGCTTTCGGCCACGAACAGGCGATCGTCGATCCCGGGGTCGAGCTTGTGATCGGTGATGTGGGCGACCAGCAACTGGTCCGGAGCTTGTTTGAAAAACATCGCTTTCAAGCAGTGGTTCACTTCGCCGCTTTCGCATATGTGGGTGAATCGGTCACCGACCCGCTGAAATACTATCAAAACAATACGGCCGAGCCTGTAAAATTGCTGCAGGTCATGCAGGAATTCGGCTGCAAGGTTTTCGTTTTCTCCTCGACCTGTGCGACTTACGGCGTGCCGGAGAGCCTGCCGATCACCGAGGAAAATGCCCAAAACCCGATCAACCCGTACGGCCGAAGCAAGTTGATGGTGGAATGGATCCTTCAGGACTGCGGCCGGGCATGGGGCCTGCGCAGCGCCTGCCTCCGCTACTTCAATGCCAGTGGTTCCTCTGAAGACGGAAAAATAGGCGAAGACCATGAGCCGGAAACCCACCTGATCCCCCGGGTGATGATGGCTGTCACCGGTGAAATCGAGTTTCTCGAGGTCTTCGGGACCGACTATGCCACCCCGGACGGCACCTGCATCCGTGACTATATCCATGTCGAGGACCTGGCCGACGCCCATGCGCTCGCGCTCGGCCATTTGCTTGCAGGTGGCGAGTCACTTGCCTGCAATCTCGGCACAGGTGTCGGAGTTTCGGTCAAAGAGATTATTTCCGCAGTCGAGGAGATCACTCAACAACCGGTGCCAGTGCGCTATGGCCCGAGGCGGCCCGGTGATCCGGATTCATTGGTTGCCGACCCCCGCCTGGCCAAACAACTCCTCGGCTGGCAGGCCAGGCGCAAGGATGTGCGCGATATGGTCCGCTCCGCTTGGACCTGGATGTGCGGCCCCGGCAAGGGACGCTTTCCCAAAAACACCATGATTGCGTAACCATGATGTATTGACATTTGCGCTTGCGGACCATCCAAAATCGCGCATCTTTTTCTTAAACCGAACCCAAACCATGTATTGCCCCCGCACTCACTACAGATCCGGATGGATTCAGTCCGGCTTCACTTTGGTGGAGATGATCGCTGTGATCGCCATCATTGTGATTTTGATGACGATCGGGTCGATTGGACTTGGCGGCATGGCTGGAAAAGGGGTTACCGCCGGAGTGGCCACCGCCGAGGCCCTGTTCGATGAGGCCCGCAGCACCGCTGTAGGGCGCAATGTCCGTTCCTGTGTCCTGGTTGCGAAATCCGTGACCAACAACCCCGCTGAGGATCTTCGCCGGCTGGTGGTCGCCTACGAGGAAACCGATGCGGATGGAATCCCTGTTGATCCCGATAATGATGCCCCCAACTGGGTCCTGTCCAGCAAGTCGGTTCTGCTCCCGGAAAAAACGTTCTTCAGCGCTGATTTCAGCAGACTGGACCACGCCGCGGCTTCTGGAACCATCGATGAAATGGATGATTCACGAATTGTCAATGTGAAGGAATCCTATCAAGGGACGTATTTCATCTACGAATTCAACAACCAGGGAATCTGCAAAACTCCCGGCGCAAGTTTCATCATCGGCTCCGGATCCAGAAATTCGACCCGACCCGCCACCGAGCAACCGCCCCGGGTCACCGCCTCCGCACGGCGCGATTTTGGTGGCTTTGTCGTCTGGCGCAGCGGCCGGACATCTGTTTTCCGCAGTCCGGACCAAATGGGTTCCGGTATTGCCAACGCCCAGCCCGGAGACACCTTCTAACCATGAAAACCCTCACTGAATCATCCAAGCCCGGTTTTACGCTGCTGGAGACAGTCATCGCCATCGGTGTTCTCTCGGTCATGCTCACAGCCTTCATGATCGTTTTTGCTCCGGCTGCTTCGGGTATCCGCAAGTCAATCAATGCCCAGGAAGCTGACCGCCTCGCATCGACGTTGGAACAAGAGTTGGTCAATCTCCGGGAAAGTGAAAAATCGGACAACATCGCCACAGGCTTCGACAAGGCTTACAAGATGATCCAGGATTCGATGCGGACCGCCTCGCCGGAACCGATATTGGTTTATCAGTATCGTGGAGACCCCGATTCGGTCCGGCCCGATGGCACCTACGAGCCTTACGTCAATGCCACGGAAGGAACACCGGGCAAGGACTATGTGGTGGTGTCGATGGTCCGCAGACGCGTTCAGATCGACTCCGATACCGAGGACGAGTATCTTGAGGATGACTTGGGCGCGCTTGTCGGCCGGGTTTATGCGGTCCGGGCGATCCAGTTGGTGTTCAATGCCGGCAAAATGGTTCGCACCACCAAACAGGTCATTGAGGATCCGACACCGGGTGAGACCTTCGCGGGCACAACGCCGCCGATCTCCGGCGCATACCCGGAAGCGGTGATCGCTTTCGCCGCCGATTTTTATGCGGTCCCGAGTTCGTCATACGCTTACCTGAAAAAAGGCGGCCCGTTTGACGCCGCCAAACTCAAGAAACCGATATTTACCCAGAATCTTGCCGTCCTGCGCTGACGGCCAACCTCCCTATTGGCATGAAAACCCAACGGCAGTCCCTAACGAAACGTGGCTTCACCCTGATGGAGCTGATGGTCGCCATGGTCATCACCACGATCATCGTCACCGTTCTGGTGTCGATCACGTCCATCGCCATGGATACATGGAACCGAAGCCGTGCCGAACTCCGCGCCGCCCGCCAGGCGAAGGCCATGGTGGATACAATGGCCCGTGATCTGGAGGCCTTGGTGAGCCGCAGTGCGAATGACTTCGAATGGCTTGCCGCGTCCCGCCAGGATGTCCAGGGCGACACGCCTCCTCTGGAAGGCTCGAACGCTGCCGAACTTGTTTTTTTCACTTCGGCCACCGACCGCTACAACGGCGAAATCGGCCCGGAAAACGATGAAGACAAAGGTGGCGATGTCTCGTGTGTCGCATACAGTCTCGATTACCGGGACCCTCTTGATGATGGCGGCAATTTCCCGACCTATGTTTTGAACCGTCTGCTCGTAAACCCGGACACATCATTCACCGAACTGCTCGGCTCGACGGATCTGTCGGGTGATTTCGCAGCCTTCCGGGCCAATATCAGCGACTCGGACAACTTTGTCTGTGAGAACGTCTATCAGTTCACGCTCACCTTCCATCTCGAGACGACCGACAGCAATGGCGTTGTCTCGTTGCAGAAGGTCACCATGGGCGATTCCGGCACATCTTCCGTAGACTCGTTCAAGGTCAGGGGCAACGGCATCGTTCTCAATCCTGCCCCCACCACGGCGTTTGACTCCGCGCGGATCAAGTCGGTGGAAATTTCCATCACGGTCTTGTCGGATGCCGGCATCAACCAGCTGCGCAATCGAACGTTCAGTGGTGACCAGCAGCAAAAGTTCATCGCCACGAACGGCTTCAACTACTCCAAGCTGGTACAGGTTCCGGGAATGTGAGCGGTCCAACCCGGAAATGGCGGCAGGACCCATCCTGGCAAGCCAGACATCCTTGGCACGACATTGCCAATTCAAGTTTTTTCATCTGTGGATTGACGCCAACCAGCCTCGGACATAGGAACTGAGCATGACACCGCTTTACGAGGGCAAGGCCAAGCGCATGTGGGCGACGGACAATCCGGATACCCTACGGATGGAGTTCAAGAACGATGCCACCGCTTTCAATGGGGAAAAGAAGGCCAGTTTTGAGAACAAGGGGCGGCTCAATAATGCGATCAGCACTTTGATCTATGGCATGCTTGAGAAGGAGGGAATCCCCACTCATTTCGTGCGCCAGATCGATGAAACCAATGTGGAGGTACGGAAGGTCGACATCCTGATGGTTGAGGTCATTGTCCGCAACATCGCCGCCGGCAGCTTCAGCAAACGAACCGGTGTTCCCGAAGGTCAGGTGTTTGGCCAGCCTGTGATTGAATTCTCATACAAGAGCGACGCCCTCGGAGACCCGCTCATTAATGACGATTACATCCGTGAAATGAAGCTGGCGTCTCCTGCGGACCTTGAGTTTCTCCGCCGTTCGGCCCTCAAGGTGAATGAAATCCTCACCGCTTTTTTCGCTGAGTGCGGGCTCAAACTCGTCGATTTCAAACTCGAATTCGGCAGATTGACCTCGGATCCGGATAAGATCGTTCTGGCTGATGAGATCAGCCCTGACGGATGCCGCCTCTGGGACCTCAAGACCGGGGAAAAAATGGATAAAGACCGGTTCCGCCGTGACTTGGGCAACGTGATGGAAGCATACGAGGAGGTGCTTGATCGCGTGAAGCGCAATCTTGAAGCCAAGTCTTCGGGTTGAGCTGGCCGGTATGAGGCCACTTTGTATTTGGACCAGCAAACGCCTCGGACGGCAGGCGAAATCCACCAGTTTCCTCCTATGCAGCGCCCATGGATTTCCACCAATCTTGCCATTTCGGCCGATGGGAAAATCACTTCAGCGGGGCGGCTGCCATCTCATTGGACATCAGCCGCAGACAAGGAGCGGCTGCTATCCCTACGAACCGGAGCTGATGCGTTGATGGTGGGGCGGGGGACGCTGGTTGCGGACAGGATGTCGATGGTCGTTCCGGATAAGTCAGTACAGCCGCTACGCTGCGTTGTATCTTCCGGCGCCGGAGGCATCCCTCGAGACCACCCCCTGTTGGAAAGCCGCGGGGGAGCCATTCATTGGCTTGTCACTGGCTCTCCGGATTTTCCCTTGCCGGATGGAATGACCGTTCATCGAAGTTCGATCATGTTTTTTTTGCATTCCCTGGCATCAGATCACGGGGTGAGGCATCTCCATTGTGAGGGTGGAGGCTGCCTGATCCGTGCGCTTGCATCTTTGGATGTGATCGATGAGTTTCACGCCACCCTTGCCGGGCATGTCATTTTTGGAGGGACGAAGGCTCCGGCAGCTACCGGTATTTCTGCGGATTTCCTGCCGAATTCTGTTGGCTTCCAGCTATCTTGCTTTGAGCCGCGTTCAGATTTGGGCGAGTGTTTTGTCAGCTACAGCAGAAAACCCCAAAGCACGCAACTGCGAGAAGCCAAGGCTTCCAAGCAAAATTCGTGGCCGTCAGGTCACATCTGATTTCAAGTCCCGCAGGCTCCAGAGGATGCCTGCCGCCGCATTGGCGTTGCCGCGCATT
>CAYNQJ010000042.1:0-34852 GCA_964399305.1 uncultured Luteolibacter sp. | reverse complement strand
GGCAGGAAACGGTCAAGGAGAGGGGAAATTTCCGCTCAATATTGGACACCGTTGTATTATGGAAAACCCGTGTTGCGGGTAGCGGACAATCGATTGAAGATAGGATGGCCAGGACATGGGAAAGAGCCGGTCGGATCAGCGAACGCATCGTGCTGAAGGCGGGCCGGCTTGTCGATCCCTTTGGGTTCCGATGTGATGCCCGCTTGGGCGATGTCGTTTCAGTCATTCCGGGAAACAAGGCATGGCTTTTCTTGAATATTCCCGCTGGCCGTGCGTGGCTGACCATGGCATGATCAGCAACCGCGCCAGCTTGGGCCAGAGAGTCTTTTCAGACCTCCATCCGGATGGCGTTGCATTCTCATGAAACATACGTCCGTAGCGCGCAATAGACGACGGGTCGCGGTGATCCTGCAATTCTGGCAGAACTACGACCGCGGCATTCTGCAGGGAATTGCCTCGTATTTGCGGGAACGGCGGACATGGTCGGTTTTCGTCGAGGAGGTCGCGTTGCAGCGCATCCCCGATTTCAATGAATGGTCGGGTGACGGGCTTATCGTGAATTTTGACGACCCGGGGGTGGCAGAGGCCGTTCGCGGAATCGCCAAACCGGTGGTTGGCGTTGGAGGAGGCCAGGGATGGCATGATTCTGAATCCGGCGTCCCGTATGTTGCGACCGACGATGCGGCCATCGGACGCCTGGCTGCGGATCATTTGCTGGACCGTGGTCTGAAACACTTCGCCTTTTGCGGCTACCCGCCCGACCGGGCGAATGTCTGGTCGGCCAACCGCGGCCATGCTTTTGCCCAGCGCCTGAAGGAAGCCGGTTACCCATGTTCCGTGTTTCTGGGGCATTCCCAGGATGCCTCTCACTGGTCGAAGGAGCAGGCGGAGCTTGCGGCCTGGTTGCGCACACTGCCGACCCCGGTGGGAATCATGGGATGTTACGATTATCGCGCGAGGCATGTGCTGGAAGCATGCAAAGCCGCCGGGCTGCGTGTGCCGGACGATGTCTCTCTGATCGGCGTTGATAACGACGTGGTTTGCGAACTGGCAGATCCGCCGCTGACCAGCATCGAACAAGGCCGGTTCCAGATCGGATACACGGCGGCATCACTGCTGGACCGGATGATGGACGGACGCAAACCCGGATCCAGGCGCGTGATCATTCCCCCGGTGGGCTTGGTCACAAGACAATCGACGGACTTGTTTCATGTTCCCGATCCGATGGTGGCTGAAGCGATGAGAATCGTTCGCGATGGAGCATGCCGTGGTCTGCAAGCGGACATGGTGGCCGCAGCGCTTGGGGTTTCGCGATCGACACTGGACAAACGCTTCAAACATCATGTGGGCAGGCCTGCGGACCAGGAGATCCGTCGCATCCGGCTGGAGCGGGCGAAAGAACTGCTGGCGCGGTCGGATCTTCCCTTGGCCGATGTGGCCCGGGAGTCCGGCTTTGGCACGGTTCAGTATCTCGGTCTTGTGCTGTCGAAGGCCGAGCAATGCACACCCGCCGCTTACCGCCGGCAACACCGTGATCATGGTGCCGTGAAAACCGCCGTCTGACTCCACGCTCAGCCTTGCAATGGGTCTGAATGGCCATATGGCTTGGGTGAAACGGGACGGCCGGGATGTTTTCCCGGTTTGCAAGATATTATAAAACAAAAACCAGATCTCGGCATTGCCTGTATTGGGGCAAGCCCGGTATGTTGGTCATGAAATCTCAAGAATCCATTTCATCCATGAAAAGCCTGACATTCATCCGCTCTCTGACCGGTTTGCCGGTGCTGGTCTTTTTGTCCAGCCAAGGGCATGCCGCCACTTTGATCCGCATCGACTTCGAAGCAACCAATGGTGGTTGGGGTTCCGTGTCCGTGAGCAATGGCACGGTCGAATCCCGTGCGGCTGCCGCAGACGCGGTCTTCGGCAGCTCGGGATCGAACGCATGGAACATCCTCACCGTCCCGAGTTGGGGGACGATGACCCTGAATCCGGGCTACTCGAACCTGGTCAATACTTCAACGGGACTGTCGACCGGCGTCAGCATGTCGTTCACCGGCAATGTCAGCTCCGCAGCTGGAGGGACCGGCAACAACCAGGATCCGAGCTATGATTACTTTGTCCTGCATGAATCCGGGACTGCAGGCATGCCCTCCCTTGGCTACACCATCAGCGGATTGCTCCCCAACACGCAGGTCAAGTTGTTCCTTTATTCCGCGTTCATCAGCGGTCGTGGCTATGATTTCACCATGACGGGCGACGCAAACACCTATACGGTCTCCAGTGGAACGAGCAACGGCGTGCTGGTAACCGGCATGACCAACGGAGCGGGCCAAATCTCCGGCACCTACCTGCGCACAAACGGCGAATCGAACATAGCCGGCATCCAGATCTATCAGGTTCCCGAGCCCGCGTCCGGCCTGTTGGTTCCCGCCGCTGTGGCGGGACTTTGTGCGCTCCGCAGAAGGCGCGGGTGTTGAGGTTGCTGGCTTCAACCAAGGAGGCCGGGGGATACCTGCGGAAAAATCCCGGCCGGGATGCTATGAGCCGGCAGTCTCGCTTCAGGCGCGTCCGCTGTTTCCCGGCGCACCTTGTTAGCCGCCCGGGTTCAGAGAATTCTTGGCAATCGGGTCTGGTAATTCATGCTGGCAGCGGATGATGAACGCGCAAGGAGCCCCCAATTCCGTATGGCCGCCGGATGGTCCGGGTCGTGGTCATGCCGCATTACTTCCGTCTCGTGCGTTGAAGAGGATATTCCCCGGATGTCACGCCGTTCAGTCGGCGGGTTCGGGGAGGATCCGCCAGGCGCGGTTTTCAATCAGATCCATTGTCGGTTTTTTCATCGGCTTCGCCACGCTTGGGCCGGTCATCACCATGGCGGGCGATGTGATCGACTGGCGTCTTGAGATTTTGGAGGAACACGGGTTGTCCGCCGAGACAGAGGCTTTGGAAAAATTCCAGAGCCGGTTTGAATTCTCCGGGGATGCGCTGGAGCAGGCGGTGGCCCGGCTTGGTGCTGAGAAATTCGCGGAACGCGAAAAGGCGCAGAAGGAGATCATCCTGATGGGAAGGGACGCTCTTCCTGCGATCGGTCAACTGCCGCAATCAGACAACCCGGAAATACGCTTCAGGCTTGCGGAAATCATCCGTGTGCTTGAAGCGGACGGCCGCTGGCAGAAGGCCGACCTTCTCCGCCAGGCAGTGACCAGCCTGCTGCAGGAGAGGAAGGACAAGGACGCCGCGGACACATCCCGCAAATTGTTCGTCGAGTTTTTCAACAAGCCGTGCCCATCCATGGCCGATGGATACCGCCTGTTTCGTTATGTCGCGGATGATGGCATGACGGGCCATGTGGCGGATGGAGTGGCATGCTTTGACGGGAAGCACGATGGCGATGGGGATCAACGGCTGCTGCTCGATGCCAAGGCAATCACCGGCAAGCCCGTGTTCCCCGATGTTTTCCGGGTGGAGGCAAAGCTCGGAGGGCAAGCCGCAGGAGCGGGTTTGTATCATACCGGCATTTCGATTGGAAATGTCCGTGCCTTGTTTCATCCCGGCCTCAAGGGTGGAGCATTCCGCTTTCAGCGTGTCGATAATCTTTCTGCCATCACGACCAACAAGGACATGGGACTCGATCCGCCGGCTGGCGAGTTATTGCGGATGAGTGTGGATGCCGAGCGCCGGCCCGGTGGTGATGTGAACCTGAAGGTGACGGTGACCTCTGACCGGAAAACCTTCAACGCGGAACAGGTCGTCGAAGCGTCGGTGATCGGCAACCTCGACCGGATCAGTCTTGACCGCAGCGGGCAGGGCGGCGGAGACGCGCTTTTTGATGATTTGGTCGTGGACTTTGGAAACCCCTGAACCGCTGCCGCCTTGATGCTTTGAAAACCAGGCAAGCGGCGAGGAGCCGCCCTGTTGGGCTTGCCGGGGGTTGCATGAGCGGTGGAGGTCGCCTATAGCCATGGGCATGGAACCGCTGACCTTTGCTCCGATTTACATGACCCGCGTGTGGGGCGGGCGCGAATTCGAGCGGGTTTATGGCCGTCAGCTTCCCGATCCGGTGTTGCCGTATGGCGAGTCATGGGAAATTGTCGACCGCCCGGACCAGCAGTCGGTCGTGGATCACGGACCGCTGCGCGGGGTGACACTGCACGAGCTGTGGTCGAAGCGGCGGGAGGAAATTTTCGGCGGCGGGATTCCGGATCACGTGCGGTTTCCGATCCTGATCAAGTTGCTGGATGCGCGTGACGACCTTTCCATCCAGGTGCATCCGCCTGCGGAGCTTGCGGCGTCGATGGGTGGCGAACCCAAGACCGAGATGTGGTTCATCGCGGACTGTGTGCCGGGTGCGAAGTTGCACGTCGGTCTGAAGCGCGGGGTCACACGCATGGATTTTGAGAATGCCATCGCCGGCGGCCGGGTTGAGGAGTGTGTTCATTGCATCGAACCGGATGCGGGCGATTCAATATTCATTCCCAGCGGGAGGATTCATGCCATTGGTGCCGGGTTTTTGATTCACGAGATCCAGCAGAATTCGGACACCACCTACCGGGTGTTTGATTGGAACCGCCCGGGCCTTGATGGCAAGCCGCGGGAGCTTCATGTGGCGGAGTCGCTGGCAAGCATCGACTTCGGCGATTTCGAGCCGTCGATGGACACACCGGTGGGTGAGTGTCTCGCGAGTTGTCCGTACTTCCGTGTGGGCCGCAGGCAGCTCGCTGCAGGAGAAATTCTTGCTCAACCGGTGGCGGGCAATTTTGTCATCATTGCGGTGGTGGACGGGGTTCTTCAAAGCGCGGGCGGTCGCCGTTTTGAAAAAGGCAGGTTTCTGCTGTTGCCGCGCGATGCGGATCCATTGACGGCCGCAAAGAATACCACGGTGTTGTTGGTCACGCTGCCGCAGTGAGCGGATGGAAAATTATTTCCAGGTCGCACTTTGCGCTCCGAGGGGATCAATCCTTGCGCAAGATGCGTACGCGCCCCTTTTTCCCGGTTGTTTTCCTGAGCTGATCGCTGCACATTCGCGCCGCGGCACAGTGTGTTCCACCGTCCACTCCCTCGCTTATGCGCACCTTGATCAAACATGTTCTCCGGCGGGAAGAGCCCGCGGATTCCCTCCACGTCGCCGGCTGGGTGCGTACCCGCCGCGATTCGAAAACCTTCTCGTTTCTCGAGCTCAATGACGGCACCTGTCTCGGCAACCTCCAGATCATCGCCGATGCCGGGATCGAGGGGTATGAGGAGATCACGCGGATGACCACCGGGGCCTCGGTGGAAGTTCACGGGAAACTCATCCCGTCGCCCGCGCCCGGGCAGAAATGGGAGATGCACGCGTCCTCCATCAGGCTGTTAGGTTCCGCGCCGGATGACTACCCGCTTCAGAAGAAAGGGCACAGCGCGGAATTCCTGCGCAGCATCGCGCATCTCCGGCCGCGCACCAACCTCTATGGAGCGGTGTTCCGCACGCGCAGCCGGATGGCCTATGCGATCCACCGGTTTTTCCAGGAGCGCGACTTCATCCATGTCCACACGCCGATCATCACTGCTTCCGATTGCGAGGGGGCGGGCGAGATGTTCCGCGTCACCACCCTGCCCGATGACAAGATCGCCTGCGACATGCTCGATTTTTTCGGCAAACGGGCGTTTCTCACCGTTTCCGGCCAGCTCGAAGGGGAGACTTTCGCCTGTGCATTGTCCAACATTTACACCTTCGGTCCGACTTTCCGAGCCGAGAACTCCAACACCTCCCGCCATGCCGCGGAGTTCTGGATGATCGAACCCGAAGTGGCGTTCTGTGATCTCGCCGGCGACATGGACCTCGCCGAGGCATTGGTCAAATTCCTGGTCCGTGAGATGCTCGAGCATCACGATGGCGATCTGGAGGTGTTCGCGAAGTTCGTGGACAAGTCGCTGCGCGAGCGTTTGGAATTCGTGGCCGAGCGGCCGTTCGAGCGGGTTTCCTACACGCGTGCGGTGGAGCTTTTGCAAGCCAGCGGCGTCGCTTTCGAGCATCCCGTCGCCTACGGGTTGAACCTCCAGTCCGAGCACGAGCGCTGGTTGACCGAGCAGCACTTCAAGCAGCCGGTCACCGTGTTCGACTACCCCAAGGAGATCAAACCGTTCTACATGCGGCTCAACGATGATGGCCGGACCGTCACAGCGATGGATGTGCTCGTTCCCGGGATCGGCGAGATCATCGGCGGCAGCCAGCGGGAGGAACGGCTCGATGTCCTGTTGGAAAACTTCAAACTCCATCATCTCGATCCCGCGGCTTACGGATGGTACGCGGACCTGCGGAAATACGGGACCGTTCCGCACGCGGGCTTCGGGCTTGGATTCGAGCGGTTGCTGATGTTTGTGACCGGAGTGCCCAACATCCGCGATGTCATCCCCTTCGCGCGGACGCCCGGGCACTGCGAGTTCTGATCCTGGAAAGGAAATGAGTGATTTGAATTCGGGATATTTGGGTTGAGGCCGCGCTTTGCGCTCCCCTTTTCAAGATATTCTGATAGAATGCTCAGGGCTTGGCGGCGACATGGATCAAGGTGGCGTTGACCACCAGCGCCGCGGCGGTGGAATTCGGCGCCACCTTGCCGGTGAGGGTGACGGTCGCCAGTTCGGTGAGTCCGTGGACGCCCTTGAGCGACTGGTTGAGGACACGGCCGTCCGGGCCGGTGATCTGGATGGTGGCGGTACCCTCCTGCTTGGCTTCCTTGCTGTCGCAGCAATTGTCCCATGGCGTTTCGCATTCGTCGTCAGGACGTTCGTTGCAGGGAGTGAGTTTCGCGGGGTCACCGAGGATGAAGGCCGCGCGGCCATCGACGAAGGTCTGGCTGCGGCCCATGATGCGGCCGGAAAGTGTCACCTCGTCGCCGGGTTTGGCGGTGCTGCGGATGAGGTGGATCGCAACGGGATCCACCGGGACCTGGTCGGTGAACCATTGGGCGAGCTGCGCGTCCGCGGGCTTGGCGGCGTCGCTCGTGGCTGCCGTTTCGGATTTTCTGCCGCAACCGGTGAACAGGAGCAGCGAGGTGATGGAGACAAGGGCGATGGATTTCATGATGGCTGTTTTTCTAACGTTTTTTGGTTCGGGTTGGCGGTTTCAGGTCAAAGCGTCATGAGGCTCTGAGGGCGGAAGGCAGCGGTGGCTTCAGGCAGCGGAAGGCGGGCGGCAGCGAGCCGAGAGCACCCAACAGGATTCCGGTGATCAGCCCGCTGGCGGCCACCGGGGGTGTGACCTCCAGCGTGAAGGCACCGATGGAAAACGGGATCGAGCGGCCGTCGAGGATGAACAGGGCGGCGACTGAGGCGATCAGCGTGCCCGCAAGGCAGGCGAGCATGCTTTCCTGGACCAGGCTGGCGAGGATCGCACGGCGGGTGAAACCGATCGCTTGGAGCGTGGCCAGTTCGCGGATGCGTGAGGCGAACGCGGCATAAAGCGTGTTGAGTCCGCCGAATACCGCGCCGGCGGTCACCAGCAGCGCGGTGATCCAGGTCATCACGCGCAGCGGTTTGAAAAAGTCGCTGAGGCGGGCGTAGTAATCGCTCTCACGGATGGCGGCGAGCTCGAGGTCGAGCCGTTGCTTGCTGAACAGGTCCGCCTCCGCGAAATCCGCGGGGTTGTCGAAACGCAGAACCACACAGGAAACCGTTTCACGCTGGGCGAGCATCCGGATGTCGGCAAGGTCGGCCCAGATTTCCGATTCCATTACGGTCCCGGGTGCGGCGAAGGTGCCGGAAATGGTCATGTGGGTGCCGTCCAGCCGGATGCGCGTGCCGGGTTTCAACTCATCGGGAGTCATGCCGAGCTTGCGCCATGCCAGACGGCCGACCATCAACTCCCCGGCGCGCGGGAAAGTGCCATCGATCAGGCGGACCTCCGGGTGGACCAGCAGCGCGCCGGGCGTGACACCACGGAGCATGGCGGACGCACGGTGGCCGGCCGGGGTTTCAATAAACGTCATGTATTGGATTTCAGGAGAAACCGCCTGGTTGCCGAGCACTTGCCTGACCCCCTGGATGCCTGCCGAGGCGATGCCTGCCGTACTCTCCGCGACCTCGCTGCGCTGGATGCTTTCCTCGCTGCCGATACCTAACAGAATTGCGTTATGGGGCGAGCCGGAAGCAGCGAGGACCCGCTTCATGCCGCCGGTGAGGGCGGTGGCGCACATCACCAGCAGCACCACCAGTGCGCTGCCGCCGACGGTTTGGGCCAGCCGGGAGCGGTCCCGGAAGAGATTGCGCAGGGCATAGGTGAGTGGCAGCATGGCTGGAAGGTCGGCAAAGGTTGGATTTCAGCGCAGGGATTTCACGATTGGCTGGCGGATCGCCTGCACGGCCGGGTAAAGCGAGGCGAGCAGCGCGAGGATGACGGCGGTGGCGAGCGCCTGCGCACCGGTGGAGATTTCGGGTCGGATGGCGAGCGTGTGGCCTTCATTGCCGATGGTGAAGCTCTGCCAGCGCAGAAACGACCAGGCGAGGCCGGTTCCTAACAATCCACCGGCAAGTCCCAGCATGCCGCCCTCACTGACGACCAGGAAGAGGATGGCCCGCCCCGGGTAGCCGAGGGTGCGGAGGATGGCGTTTTCCCGCAGGCGGCTGCGGACCACCAGCAGGATCGAATTGGCGACCAGCCCGATCACCGCGAGCACCGCGCCCAGCCCGAGCCAGCGTGTGAAACCGATCAGTTCGATCAGTTGTCCCGCTGTTTCGGCGAAGAACGCCTTTTCCGGACGCGTGTCGGTGGGTTGGGGGTCTGACTTGAAGCGCGCGTCGATGGCGGCTGCGACAGGCTCGAGGTCCGCCTGTGAGTTGACGCGGACGTTGAACTGGGTGACCACGCCAAGACCGGATTTGGATGCCTGCTGGAGGAACGGCAGTTTGACATAGGCGACATTGTTGTCCTGCGCGGATGGCGAACGGATGATGCCCGCGATGTGGACGGTCACGCCCACCGCTTCAAACCGGTCGCCGGGTTTGAGGCCGCGCCTTCTTGCGAACTGCTCGCCTAACAGCGCGGCGTCGTCCCGGCGGTCCCAATCGGCGGCGTCGCCATCGATGATCGAGATTTCCGGCGCGAATTTTTTGAGAAGATCGCCGGGCACGCCGCGATAGGTGATCACATCCAGGCTGGTGCCGCAGTTGTTGACGACGATTTGCACGGGGATGACCTCGCGGACGCCGGGGATGCGGCGGATTTCATCGGCGTAGTGTTCGGGCAGCCGGCTGGTGGACGGGCAGAAGCGGTTTTGGCGGTAAACGACCAGGGTGGTGTCCGCGGCGGTGGACTCGGTGGCCGTGGCGAGGGATTTCTGGAGCGTTTCCACCGCGGTGAAGAGAAACATGCCGGCCGCCACACCGCAGACCGTCAGAATGGTGCGCAGCCTGTGGCGGATGAGCTGTTTGAACGCCAGTGGAAGCAGGGATGCCGGGTTCATGAGGGTCAGGCGGTTTCCAGAAGCTGGCCTTTTTCCAAGTGGAGCGTGCGGTCCGCGGCGGCGGCGGCCTTGGCGTCGTGAGTGACCATGACGATGGTCTTGCCGTAGTCGCGGACCAGCGAGCGGAGCAAGTCGAGGATGTTGGCGGCGGATTCACGGTCGAGATCGCCGGTCGGCTCGTCGGCGACCAACAGAGGCGGCTCGGTGACGAGAGCACGGGCGATGGCGACGCGTTGCTCCTGGCCGCCGGAGAGTTCGGACGGCGTGTGGTGCATGCGGTCCGCGAGACCGACGAGCGACAGCGCGGCCTCGACCTTCTCGCGGCGGTCGCGGCGGCTGATCGGGTGGAGCAGCAATGGCAGCTCGACGTTTTCAAACGCGGTGAGCACGGGCACGAGATGATAGAGCTGGAAGATGTATCCGACGTTCGCGGCGCGCCAGCGGGTGAGCTGGCGGCGGGAGAAGGCGGCAATGTCGTGGCCATCGATGACGAGCGATCCGGCGGTGGGTGTGTCGATGCCGGAAATCAGGTTGAGCAGGGTGGTTTTTCCAGAGCCGGAGGGCCCCATCAGCGCGAGGAATTCGCCGCGGGCCACCTCGAGGTCGAGTTTTTCCAGCGGGGTGACAATATTGTTCCCCTTGCGATAGGATTTGGTGAGTTGGTGGCAGCGGATCATGGGGTTTCGGGATGGGTTTGGAGTTCGGGTTTCACGCGCTGGCCGGGCTGGAGGCCCTCGGGGTTGAGGATGACCCACTCGCCGGGGCGGACGCCGGATGAGACACGTTGGTAGCCGTCCCGGCTTTCGCCTTCCGGGGTGATGGCGCGGCGGTCCACTTGGTGGGATTCGGGATCGCAGACCCAGACATTCCCATCGCGAACCGCCGAGTCCGGGACGTGGATGGCAAGGGAGCCGCCGGCGGTTTTTTTGCCAGGCGCTTTTCTAACGGTTTCGAGAAACTCCACGCGGCACAGCATTTCCGGGCGGAGTTGGTCGGTGGGATTGAGGATGCGGACCTTGGCCTGCAGGCTGTTGCGCTGGATGTCCGCCTCGCCGCTGATGCGCGTGACCTCGCCATCGAAGGCCTGGTCGGGCAACAGGCTGCAGCGGATGCGTGCGCGCTGCCCGACCCCGAGGGCGGCGGCGTCCGCGAGCGGGACATCGACGCGGACCTGCAGCGATTCCGGCTGATAGAGAACGGCGATGGTCGAGCTGTCGACATCGTCCATCGCCGCCATTTTTTTCTGTCCGGGGGAGGCGAGCAGGCGCAGCACACGGCCATCGACCGGCGAGGTGATGCGGGTCCGCCGGTGTGCGAGCTCGGCCTGCGAAAGCCGTATTTCCGCCGAGCGCAGTCCGGCGTTCAGCGCGGTGGTCTGGTGGGTAATGCGTTGGATTTCGTGTTCGATTTCCCCGATGCGGGCCTTGCGCGCGGTGAGCGCGGCCTGCTTGCGGTCGTAATTGAGTTGGGCTGAGATGCGTTCGACTTCGGGCAGCGCCTGATCCGCGATGCGTTCGACGCGCTCGAGGCGGTCTTTGGCTTCGGCGAGATCGGCCTCGTCGGAGCGCAGTCCGGCTTGTTCGGCCTCCAGGCGGCGGCGGGCGATCTCGACATCCTGGGTTTGTGCCTGGAAGCCGGCTTTGAGGGCATCCAACTCGCTGGCTGCCGCATCGCGCGCGAGTTTCGAATCGATTTGGATCAGAGTCGCGAGCGGGTCGCCTTTCTTGACGAGTGCACCTTCGAGCACATGGACTTCATCCACCACCCCGTCGGTGAGGGCGGTTGCTTTGATCGGCAGAGGGTCGGGCTCGATCCATCCGGATGCCTGGAACAGCAGTTCGCCAGTGGAGGTGGCGGGCTCGGGTTTGTCGGAAGCTTCAGGGTTGCCCGTGGTTGCGGAGTCAGCCTCGATCGCGATGACCGGGGTGACAAGCACCTTGCGGGCAGGGAGCCACTGATCGCGAAAAAGCACGAGGAACAGCAGGGCGAAGCCGCCGAAGAGGGATGCAGGAAGCAACCATGCCGCCCGGCGGAGCCGGGATCGGGAGAGTGTTTCGGGGCGCTTGACGAGCGCGGACAAATCGGGTCGGGAGTCTTGCATGGAATGGATCGCTGTGTGGCTGGGATGAAAATCCCGGGAATGTGATCAGGACCGCCGTTTCTCATGAAACAGCGGACGACAAACGGGTTGCTGTCGGGATCACAGAAGCAGCGATCGCTTCAAAAGATAAAGTTTGGCGGTGCCGGGTGGAGCGCGGTCCCGCGGCTGACCGGTCGTCAGGATTTGCTGAAGTGCGGGGAGAATGGGGGGCGGGGTTTGCTGCCCGATGTCGAGGCTGTGCGGGCCGGGCAGGCTGCTTGCAAGAGGCTCCACGCCATTGGGGAGAAGTTTGGTGGTGGCAATGCAGCCCGGCGCATCCGGAGCATCATCGCCCGGGCAATCGCAATTCCTGTGGTTGCTGCAAGGTTCGCAACGATCGCCAGCCGAGGCGAATTGGAATTCCTCCATGCAAAAACGCAGCGGGGCTCCCGCCATTGGCAACACAAGTCCAATAGTAAACAGCAGGAAAAGGGCTTTGAGCCGCGTCAGCACTGCGGAAACCTTAGTTTGAGTCGGCAGCTTCGCAAGCAGAAGTTGGCGTGCGGCCCGTTTCCCCGCGCGACATACGAGCAACCTTTCCGTCTCCTGCGGGTTTTCATCCCTGCCTGAAGCCGGATTTGACTGATGGAATCTTCCTACCAAAATCGATACCGCCTGGTCCCTTTTCTGCTTGTTGCCTGTCTGGCAAGTTGCGTTGGCATGGCAGCCCCGCACAGCGGTGCCCCGCCATCTGCAAAAGCCGCAGGTGCGCCCGCGCCAACCCGCCAGGACAAACCCAACATCATCATCATCCTCACCGACGACCATGGATATGCGGACCTTGGCTGCCAGAAAGTGCTCGATGACATCCGCACACCGAATCTCGACAGGCTGGCCGCGGATGGAATCCGTTTCACGCAGGGCTACGCCACCGCACCCCAGTGCATTCCCTCGCGCGCAGGCCTGCTGACCGGTCGCTACCAGCAGCGCTTCGGGCTTGATGCCAACGGCACCATCCCGCTCCCGACAGGCGAGGTCACCATTCCACAGCGCCTGCAAGAGGCGGGCTATCGAACCGGGATGGTCGGCAAATGGCATCTCGACCCGAATCATTCCTCCGAGGAATGGATCCGCGAGTTCATGCCCGAAGCCAGGCAGGGCAAAGTCATCATTCCGGAGGAATCGGGCCGCCACCACATGCCCGACCGGAGGGGATTCTCGGACATGTTCTGCGGCAACATCCAAACCTATCTGGCGAACTACGATGTCGACGGCACGACAATCACGCCGGCAAGGACTCTCCGCAAGAGCGGCTTCCGCATCGATATTCAGACCGAAGCCGCGCTCGCCTTCATCGAACGAAGCGCAAAACAGCCGTTCTTCCTCTATCTGGCGTATTTCGCCCCCCATGTGCCGCTAGAGGCCACCAAAACATACCTTGACCGTTTCCCGGGAGACATGCCCGAACGGCGCCGCACCGCGCTCGCAATGATCGCGGCCATGGACGACGGAGTGGGACGCATCCGCCGCAGCATCGAGAAGCACGGCCTGACAAACAACACGCTGCTTTTTTTCATCAGCGACAACGGCGCGCCTCTCAAAATCGACATGGAGGACCTTCCGCATTCGGACAAGAAGGGGGCTTGGGATGGATCGCGCAACGACCCATGGATCGGAGAAAAGGGCATGCTGTCGGAAGGAGGCATACGCGTGCCCTTCCTCATGACGTGGGCGGGCACCCTGCCGGCGGGTAAGATCTTCAATCACCCGGTGATCACCCTGGATGTGGGAGCCACTGCCATCGGGCTGGCCGGCTTGGAGAAAACCCCTGCACTGGACGGCGTGAACCTGATCCCCCACCTGACCGGGAAAAACACAAAACCGCCCCATGACATGCTGTTCTGGCGTTTCTGGAAACAGGGTGCCGTGCGCAAAGGCCAATGGAAATATCTTCAGGCAGGAGAGCGGAAATATCTTTTTGATCTCAGCAGCCCGCGGCATGAGAAGGCCAACCTTATCGCGGACCACCCTGAAATCGCCGCGCAGCTCCGGGCATCCCTCGAACGTTGGGCGGACGGGCTCAAAAAACCGGGGCTGTCGCACGGTCCGCTGAAAGGTCGGGAACGGGCGTTCATCAACCATTACATGCCGTGATGACACGGCCCCGCCAAACACAGATGCCGGCGGTTGCAAGAGGCACGTCCGGCCAACCGGTCAGGACCCGGTTACGATAAGGTCGAAAGTGCCGCTATACCCCCCCGAATCGTCGTTGGCGCTCGATGGCGTGCCTTTCTTTTTCGGCTTGGCAACCGTCCGGCCCAGTGCGGGGTTGTAAACGCCGTTTGCGGAATGGAACGTGCCGGTTGACTCCATCCAAAGGACCTCCGGAGCCATCCAGCGGAAACCGGTGGATGAGGAAGTGTTCGTGGCTGGAATGCCATCGGTGCCGAGCAGGATCGGAGCGCAGGCGTCATCGCAGTCGAAGCGCTCAACCACCGCGCCTGTGGCATCGGTGATCATGCGCATGGAGAGGCGTGGGTCATCATTCAAGCCGCCAAGAGCGCTGCCTTTGATGATCGGCGTATTGTCCCCCGGGGCCGATGCGGACCGGAATCCACCGCTGCCAACCACCGGATAACTGGTGACTCCACCGCTCGATTTCATCGAGTGAACCACTCCACCGCTGGTGATGAAATTCATCGTGGCCTCGCCGCTATCGGTCAGCTCCTGCACACAGGTGCGGCCGTCGTAGAGGAAAAGGGACACCGGCCGTGGCGGAGTGCTTGCCGGCGTGGCAAGGGAGACCAGACGGTTGAAACCGTCGTAGGCACATTCGATCAGCGTTGCTCCCGTGCCATCGGTGATCGATGTTAGACGGCCGAGCGCGTCGTAGTGGTATTCATGAGTGACTCCCGGGGCGGACCCGCGGGCCATGCTGGCCAGGTTTCCGGAATCATCCCATGCGAGCGCGCCACCCGGCCAGGTGGAATAACGGCCGCGCGGAGCATCGGTGGTGGATTGGGTGTATGTGCCTGGATTGGCACCGCCAACAGCCGTGATGCGGTCACCGCGCTCATCAAGCGTGTAGGCGACGTCGAGTTCCGCGACGGGCGGCGCGCCAAGCGCTTCACGTCGTGACATCACACAAGCCGTGATCCGGCCGAGCGGGTCCCGCACGAAGGACTTCGACCGCCCCGGGCCAGCCGCATCGCTGGTGAAAAGCGTGGTTTCCGTCAGCAGATTCTGGTCGGGATCGCGCGTGACCCTGGAATCGGCGAGCAGGGTGCCCGCCAAGCGGCAGACATCCCTGTTAGGTCGCGCGCCGAAACCGAAGTCCGTCGTTCCCGGTTCGGCCGGATCACCATCCCCGCGGTAGGAAAACTCCGTGGCCACGCCGTTGGCGAGCGTTGCCCTGGAGACAAGCAGGCCAAGATGCTCGAAAGAAACCACCGGCGGCGAGCTGGCATCCGATGTGGCATCGGAAATCGAAAGCAGGCGGCCAAAGCCATCGCGCTGTTCGGTCTGGTGAAGCGGGTGCGTTCCCGGCGCGCTGGTTAGAAGGCTGGTGCGGCCGCGATGGTCGTATGTCGAATCGACATGCAGGCCGTTGCGGGACTCCCTGACGCGGTTGCCGAGCGAGTCATGCGCAAGCGTGACGATGTAGGATCCCTGGTGGCAAGTGCAGACACGGCCCATTCCGTCATGGGTGTATTGGGTGACGATGTCATCAATATCCGGATCCGGGTGGTCCGCCGTTTGGATGACCACACGGCCGTTCAAGTCGCAATCCTGATCACAGGTTGTGCCGTCCCTGAAGCGCGTCACGTTGGGAAAACCGAGTGTGTCGTATGTCTGCGTTTCATACGTGCCATCCGGATGATCGCAGCGGGTGATCCGGCCGAGAGGGTCATGCTCGAATGACGTCGCATGCCCCAGCGCGTCGGTTGCGGATTTCAGCTCGCCGCAGCGCGAATAGCTGGAAACCACGATGTCAGGCATACCATCGCCATCGAGATCGGTTGAGACGCGGCGTGAGTAAAGCAGGCCGTCGGGAGTTTCGCCGTTGTGATCGCAGTGGATGACCAGGCCGCCCGGGCGTTCGATGGAAATGACCCGTCCGAGGAAGTCGTATCCATAGCTCGTGGTGTTGCCGATGCTGTCGGATCCGGATGTCACGCGGCCAAGCGGATCGTAAGTGTAAGTGAGTGTGAATGTTTTCGGCGGGGATCCAGCACGCAAATGGGTGGTGGCGCATTGCACGGTGTTTCCGCGGATGTCGGCCTGGCGGGCGACGCGGCAGGCGCCGTTGGCGCATGCGAGCACCCGGCCCGCGCCATCATGCTCGTAGGTTGCGAGCAGGTCACCGTTGCGGAACACTTGCAGCGGCAAGCCCGACGGCGAGCGTGTGACCACATGGGTCGTCCGGGCATGCGGCTCGGTCTGTCCCGCCACAAAGCGGTCCTGAATGATGGTGTCATCCTTCACAAACCAGCGGTGCGCTAACAACCCGGATGAACGGAACGCCGCCAGACCATACTCCACGCCTTGCACCGCGGGCAACGAGATGAACGCACCCTCGTCATCCCGACCACCGCTACAGGCAAGGGCGAATACGGCGGTCGGGCTTCTTCCCTTCGATGACTGGATAAAGGTTTGCGCCAGCAGGGTGTTGTCGGCGGATCCTTCGACATCGCTGGTTTCTCCGGAAATCGAGCAGGTGACCCCTCCCCGGCTGTCATAGGAAAACACAGCCACATTTCCCATCGGATCGGTGATCGAGGACAAGCGGCGGAACCCGTCGTAAGCCACTTCGGTCACCGGGCTTGCCACGCCGGACCCGACACGCGTGTGGCGCGCCAGCATGCCGTCAGGGGTGTAATCGTAACGTTCCACCACAGCGGATGACGATCCCGCGCCGCCTTCGATGGATTCACAAACCAGGCCGCGTTCGTCGTACGAGAAATCACAGGCGAGGTCTTGCGTGGCCTCGCGGCAAGCGGCGGGAATGCTGACGCGGATGATGTCTCCGGCGGCATTGCGTGTGAAATCGACGACAGCGAAGCTCTGGACATGGGATGGATCGAGTTCCAATGATGTGCCGACATCAACCGGGCGCTCCTCGACCGCGATGCGGATGACCTCCGCCCGCAGGTCGTCCCGCACATAAAAAGTGGTGTGGGTGGCATCCGCAGCGACAGGATCGCCGTTCCCATCCAACTCATCCACATCACAGCGGGCGAGGCGTCCGCCTGCGTCATAATATAGGGTGGTGGCCACATGCTCGCCTGACGACCCGTGAGGCGGGCTCAACCTGCGGACAATCTGGTCCGCAGGATTGTATTCGTTGGTCCATTCATGGCCGAGCGGATCGATTTCGCGGATGCAGCGGCCGAGCGCGTCGTATTCATAGCCGGTGGTAATGGCCAAGCCGCCGGGATCCACGGTGCATGATTCGAGGAATCCGGTTGCCGGGTCGTAGGAAAACGCGGCCTGATAGGTGTTATCGCCGTCATTGTTGACCGTCACGCCGGTGCATCTGCCGGCGGAGTCGTATTGATAGAGCACGCCATGGTTTGGCAACGCGGAGATATAGGACGTGCGGTTGCCGTGTTCATCATAGGTCCACTGGAGAGCCTGGCCATGGGCGGTGACGAGCCGTGTGGTAAAGGCGCGGTTTTCACCGGCCTCGCCGTAATCGAGGATTTTGCGGAACAGGTCGCAATCGTCATCGATTCCACCGTCATCGCATTGTTCCCCACCCACGGTGAGGGAGGTTTCATACTCGATGTGGCTGGTGTTGATCGTGATGCCACGCGCGCCGGCGGTGAACAGCGGCCGGTATTTGTTGTGGAACGGGGTGTGGCGTCCGCCTTCCATCCTCGCGCCCGAGACTATGTCGGCATACTGCAGGTCGAAGCTCGAACGCTTCCCTCCGTTCGTCCGCATGGACATCGAATCTTCGTAGCTGGCGGTGATCTGTTCCTGGAAATGGCCGCGCCTCACGATACCGAGGCGCATCGACTCCTGATCAAAAGAAGCTCCGGACCCCTTGACCTTGCCATCCCAGCCCTTGTGCCGGGCCAGCATGACCTCATCCACGGTCGGAACTCCGTCACCATCATCATCGGGATCGAGGATATTGCTGCGCGGGCTCCATACCAGGCTGTCAGCGGAGGGATTCCTACCTCCCCTGATGATGCCATTGCTGATGGAACTTCCGGGGCGCGCGCTTTCATGGGTGCCGAAGCCCGCCAGATAGTCGCAGGAAACCACACGCTCCGCGCCATCGGTGCTGTGCACGGTCATGGTCCGGATGTTGCCACGTTCGCGCACCGGACATCCCGGGCGGAACTCCCGGTCATACACGAGGTTCAGCCGGGTTCCGGCGGCATCGACGATGCTGGCGAGCCCGTGGTCCGGATTCCAGGTGAAGCGGGTTTCGAAAAACGGAGGATCGGACTCGCGGAGCGGAGCACCAGGTCGGTTGGATGTTGCGTCCGCCTCGGTTCCTGGCGTGCAGAATCCGGTGAACTCCCGGATGGCGAGCACGCGGTGCTGGCGGTCGCAATCGGTTTCGGTGAGGCGGCCGACCTCGTCCACCTCGTAGCAGGTGTAGCCGCCGGAGGAATTGGCAACACGCTTGAGCTTCGCGACCCCGCCCTCGTGGCGGTTGTGGCCCTCACAACGGTCGTAGTCAGGGCTGTCAGGACTGGTTTCCCCGCTGTAGGCAAACCCTTCCAGCAGGCGGTTGGCCCCATCGGTGATGGCGAGCAGGTTGTGGTTGAGACGGTCGTCCGCGCCACCCTCGCTGTATTCGAACGTCACATCGGGCGGTCCCGGAGGACTCCCGGCGGCACTTGGGCGGGAAATCGATTTCAAAGCGCCATCCGGGCCCCCATCATCGGCCACACCGCCGGAGTAGGCCGAAAAGTGCACCGCACGGCCGGTATGGTCGGCTATGCTGGCGATGCGCTGTGAGGAGCCGCCGGCGTCCCACGAAACCGTTAGAGACCGGCCGGATGAATCACTCACGCTGGTGAGCAGGCCGCTGGCTGCATCATAGTCACAGGTCAGGGACACGCCGTTGCGGTCGGTGATGCTGGCGATTTTTCCTGCGGCGGGGGAGCCATCGAGCGGGAGAAACTCCCATTGCCCCTGATCCGCAAAGGTCAGGGTGAAGACGTTGCCGGTGAAGACGCCTTCGCGAAACATGCCGTCGCAGCGGTAGGTTCCATCGGCCTGGCGGTGGAACGCGTCGGCGCGGCCGCCACCATCATGGACCGTCACGCGCGGGGCGCTCGAACTCGCGGCATCGATCCGGATGTTGTAGGAAAAATCCCACTGCGGGCCATGACCGGAGCTGACAGGCCGGGTGGAACGGTAGGTCATGATCCATGCCAGCGGCGGTCCGGCGAAGTTGGGCAGCGAGAGCGCGTCGTAGTGGAAGGAAACCTCGCCCGGCAGGCCCGTGGCGGCTGGGGAGATGCGGTGCTGCTCGGCCAGCGGGTTGGTGCGGATCCCTTTGCCCTTGTACAGAGGGTTGTTTTTCACCGTGTTCAATTTCCCGCTCTGAGACTGATAGCAATCGTAACCTTTTTTCGACATCCATCCCACGCCTGAACCACCCTCCTGATCCCCGGAACCGCCTTGTCCATCGAGAATCAGGCACTCGGCCCAATCATTCCAGAACCCGTCGGACATGGTGCGATGGCCGCCGCTTGGAAGGTTGGGTGGATGCTTTTTCACAATGACCCCAATGCCGGGAACGGGCTTCGAAGCTCCGAGCGACAGAGGCGCACCGGGCGGCAGGGCGGCGGGCGAATCCGCCGCGTAGCCATCGGCAGTGACCGTCAGGGACAAATCCACCTGCGTGGCCACCTCGCCGACAGCATTGAGGATCGCCACATTGGAAACCCGCGCGCCCGCAGTGAACGGCCCACCCAGCACGACCCTCCAACGGGTATTTCCATCCCCATCAATCACTTCCGTGTATGGTGTGACGATCCGGCCCGCCCCTTCGATATCCATGGCAAGGGAGCCGGATGGCGGGAGGTTCTGGCCCAGAATTTCCAGAGTGCCACCGTTTTCAGAGAGCAGGGGCGGCTCGACTGAAAATACTTCCGGTCCGGGCTCGGTCACCCGATAGAAACAGCGCATCTTGACCGCCTCCGGATCCAGCCACACGGAATTCGCGCCGTTTCCCGTCACTTGCGCGACCCTCCGCCACGACCCCGGCGATAGATCCTCGGAACGCTCCACATGGTAACGATGGCCGCGGTTGGCAGGCCAGCTCAGGCGCACCTGCTTTCCGGGCAGCCCGGTGGCAAACTCAATGACCGGCGGCCGGGCTGGCGGATCCGCCTTGAGATCAACAGATATGGATTGAATGACAAACGCGGCAAGAAAGGCTCCAAGGACGCGCATGATTCGGGATGAATGGGTTTTCATAGGGCACTCTTGGGAATAGGGGGGGATGCGACCGGAATGAAAAGAATGCGCAAATATTGCACTTAACTGTGCATATTTTGATTTTTGACGATCCGCTATTGGGCATTTTCCGAAATTTCGTCAACAAGGAAATTTCCTGTGGACGCAATCAGGCGCAACCATTGGAAGCGCACCCCCCAGAGCAGGTGGCCGCAGGGTCGGGTGGCGATGAAACAATCCCGTGCGGTGCGCCTATTTCGAAGTAGGGCACGGGCCTGTCCGAAACGGCGAGGCGGGCAACCCCCCTTTGTTGAAGAGGTTTACATCCGGCACCCGCGCCCAGCCATAAGTGACGGTAACGGGCCGGGCCACGTCAGGGCTGGAAACCTCAACGGTTTCGCCATGAATCACGGCCCGCGCCTGGACAAAATTGCCATCCGCTCCCGCAATTTCAAACCCTTTGAGAGCGCCGTTTTTCGCCAGTAGCCCACCGTCCGTGTGAGAGAAATGAATCAGTGCCTTCGAGTTCCTCACCTCCATCTTTTTATAAACCGGCCCGGAATAGGAGACTTTTTCCCCGTATGCGACCGCTCGTGCCGCAAGGGCCAGGCGGGCACCGATGGGAGCCTTGTCGGGCGGATGCCATTCCTGTGGGTTTTCCTTAAACCCGAGATCCATGGTCACCACCATCGCGGTATGCGGTACATTCAGTGAAGCAAGCAACTGCCCCTCACGCAACTCGGCCGGCACAAAGGCGTGCGGCGGGATCTGCACAAAGAGGAATGGAAAGTCGCTCTTCCATGCCCGGCGCCAGTCCTCAATCAGGCAGGTCAACACCCGCCCGTAGTCAGCCGCCCGTTCGTTGTTGCTCTCGCCCTGGTACCAAACGACTCCACGAAGCGCAAAAGGCTGCAAGGGTGAGATCAAGTTGTCATAATGGGCCGAAACCTGCGGTTTGAGACCGTCCGGCACGACATCCATGATATTTTCCGCCGATTTTTTGGAAATCCACATTTCCGCAGGAGTTGCGCCCACTGCACCCACGATCATGCCGACGGGCACCTTGCGCGCCTTGAACAAATCGCGGGCGAAAAAATAGGCCACAGCGGAAAACTGGTTGGCAGTCTGAGGTGTGCAAGTGAGCCAACGGCCTTTCTCTTCCGCCCGCGTTGCCTGTGGCGGAGCGGATTTCCCCTCACATTGAAACTGCCGGATCTGGGGATAATCGGCTGCGGCGACCTCCTGCTCCCAATTCAGAATCAATGGCTGCGGCGGACAAGGTGCAAGTATGCGCGCCATATTGGACTGACCACTGCAAAGCCATACCTCTCCAACCAGCACGTCCTTCACTGTGAAAAGTTCATCTCCAGCGGAAACCTTCATTTCCTTCGGCCGGGCACTGACTGCGAGAGCCTTGAGCAGAAGCGACCACTCCCCTTTTTCGTTGGCCGTGGCTGTCTGCGACTGACCGGCAAATTCCACCGTAACCTTAGCCCCTGGTGCCGCAGCACCCCAGACCGGAAACGGCACCCCTGCCTGCAGAACCGTCTGATCTGAAAACAACGGCGGCAACACCAGTTGCCCCGCGAAGCTGGCTCCATGCGATGCCCAGCACACCCCCAATGCGATCAGGATCTCCGGCAAAAAACGGTTTTTTGAATGATGATTTCCCATTTTCATAATGCGCCTTCCCTCCGGGCCATGCCCACATTCAAAGGTTCCGCCCATGTTCCGGATCAGAGCAACACCAAAAAAACGCGCCGCGCCGATGGTCAGCCGAGGATCATGGCCCACAAGACCAAAGATCGGGCCACGATCGCCCCGGATTCCCCTGCTAGGCGGCAAACCTTTAACCGCGGCATGACATCGCCGCAATGCATCCACCCATCAAACGCACCAGAAACCCAACGAAAAAATCCTTAAGAAAGCCTTACATATCCACTTGCAGGTCACGGATTATGGGGTATGAAAGCTTGTGATGAAAGCTATTCTTCTAATCGCACTTGCTTCAGCCTCCGTGCTGACCAGTTCCTGCAACACCTTCATCGGCCTTGGTCGTGACATGAGGATCGCCGGGGAAGGTATGGAGAAAACCGCGGACAAAGCCAGCGGCGGCAGCGGCGGCAGCGGTGGCGGTGGTGAGGACACCTCAGGGGCTCCCATTTACTGAAAAATCTGAGGTCCGTGCCACACCGCGCTGGTCGGACACAGACGGGTGAACTTACAGTTCCCGCTGATCGGGGTGCTTTGGTTATTCAATACCCTCGCCAGAACGCGAGCGCACAGACCAGCGTGGCCACTCCATACGTAAGGCCGGCAAGCGCAAGCAGGTTCCAGCGCTTCGCCGAAGCGGTCGCCCATGTCACCGCATCACGGAACAGATAAGGCATGCCCACCCAGAACATCGATGCGGTCAACAGGGCGTAGGCATATAGCGGCACCAGCAGCCGTGATGAAGGATCCTTGAGAAAAGCGGATTCCAGCAACGGGGCAGCCACCATCAGGCCCACCACACCGAGCGCGCGAACAGCAAGGAAATCCCGTACGCTGATCACGACCAGGACCATCGAAACCGGGACCAGGATCCGCAAGATCGGCTTGGCACCGTTGAACTCGCCCAGGTCCATGGCCAGCGCGCTGATGCGGCCGAGATTCTCGGGGGCGATCAGCAGCCAAAACCAAAGAAGACCAATGCCGAGCAAAACCTGCCCAAGCCATGCATTGCGTGGAAAGGATTTGAGGAACGCCTTCACCATGACCGGCTTGGCCAGCATCACGGCATGCGCACCAATCAGCCACACGGCCAAAACCATGCCAACGGTGAAAAGCGACAGGTGTTCGTAAGGGTGCAGCGGATCCATGCGAACCCCCAACTAGGCCGCCCGGTCCCAACATTCAAGCCCCAAGTCCGATGATCGCGGAGGCAAGCACGACCCGCGTCGGAATCACTATACCCGGATCTGCCCAAAGCACGCGCCTGTGTTGGCGCGCGGATCAATAAAGCTCGACGAGATAGCCTTCGCTCACGCCGCCGCCCTTCATCCGGATCCAGTAGATGCCACGTTTGACCGGCATCTCCGGTTCGAAGTTGATCCCGCTCATGCCGAGCGAGACATGCAGGACCGGCACTTCCCTCCCGTCGATCTTGCCACTCATCGGCAGCGGTTTTTCCGGGCGTTTGGACAAACGGAACATCTCAACTTTCAGATCGTCCACGGACTTTGGCTGGCCGGCACCATACAATGACCAGGCATTGCCATGCAGGTATTCAAGGGGAAACAACCCCCTGCCCGGGTAGGACCAGATGCCGCGGACCGGTTTGCCACTGCCATCCATGCACCACATCGCGGAATAGCTGTCGCCCCCGGAGCCAAAACCAACCTTGCCCATCGGCGGGTTGAGGCACCATTCGCGGTGACCGCGGACCTTGCGGTTGTTTTCGCCGGCATCATCGATGTATTGCGGCACGCTCCGCACCACGTCACCCATGCTGGAGAGGTTGCATTTGTCGGTCGAGCGGCCGAGCCCGTGGGACAATCCGCCATTCGCCTTGCATGCCAGCGCGGCATCCTCGGCATTTTTGGAAAACCCGGCATCGGGTTCGACTTCCGACGGAACCCCGCAGAGAAACCGATAGACATTCAGTGTCTGGGTCGCCTCGTGAACCTCGCGGCTGATGCCATCCGGCCTCGGACGCTTGCGGATTTCGCGGATTCCATCGCGGATTTCCTCCTTCGTCCGTGGATAGAGCCGGTTTTTATCCGGCTCACCATCAGGCAGCGCGTCGTCGCCTGCGGATTCCTTTACAGCCCCTCCCGCCGACGAGGGCGCGGCCTCGTAACCATCCAGAAACTCAAGGTCCTCCTCACTCAGGTTGTCGAAATTGATCGGCAGTTGTTTGCCATTCGCCTTCAACTCCACCAATACAAAGTCATTCCCGACATCGAGGATCTTCGCCTGCATTTTCCGGCCTTTGGTGTCGGTGAACGTATGCCAGGCATCCGCCGCGTGAAGAGCAAGAGGCAGCGAGAAAGCCAGCATCAGGCCCCACACACCCATCCGGGCGCGGCTGGACATACGCGAGGCTCTTGAGGCGGAATGATGATTCATCGGGTTCACTTGACGCTCCGTGATTTACGTCTCATTGCAAGCGGGCTTTCACCCGATCCCATGTGTGCCTCACTGCCTGCGATCAAACGCAGTCATCACCGAGACCCCAGTTTTCCATGACATAGTCGAGGTCCTTGTCGCCACGGCCGCTCAGGTTGACGAGGATCGATCCGTGGCCCATTTCGCGGGCCTTGACCAGGGCGTGCGCAATGGCGTGCGAGCTTTCAATCGCCGGGATGATGCCCTCGTGGCGGCTGAGTTTGAAGAACGCGTCACGGCACTCGGAATCCAGGCAGGTGGCGTACTGGACCCGGCCGCTGTCCTTGAGGTGGCAGTGCTCCGGTCCGACGCCGGGGTAGTCGAGTCCGCTGGCGCAGGAATGCACCGGCGCGGGCTCGCCTTTCTCATCCTGCAACAGATAGCAGGAAAACCCGTGGATCACACCCTCGCGACCGTAGGTCATGGTCGCGGCATGTTCGCCGACCGCCGTGCCGATGCCGAGAGGTTCGACACCGATGATCTCGCAGGGATCGTCCAGGAACGCATGGAACAGGCCCATCGCATTCGAGCCCCCGCCGACACAGGCACAAATGACATCCGGCAGGTTGCCGGTCATTTCGATGAACTGCTCGCGCGCCTCAATGCCGACAACCTTCTGGAAATCCCGGACCATGAGCGGGAACGGATGCGGACCAACCACCGAGCCGATGCAATAGATCGAGTTCTCGTAATCGGCAAGATAGGCCTGGAATGCGGAATCGACCGCTTCCTTGAGGGTCTTCAGGCCGTGGCTGACCGGCACGACGGTCGAGCCTAACAATTTCATGCGGCTGACATTGGGGGCCTGCTTGGCAATGTCCACCTCGCCCATGTGGATCTCGCATTCGAGTCCGAAGTGCGCGGCGGCGGTGGCCAGCGCCACGCCGTGCTGGCCGGCACCGGTCTCGGCGATGAGCTTGCGTTTGCCCATCACCCTGGCGAGCAGCCCCTCGCCCATGCAGTGGTTGATCTTGTGCGCGCCGGTGTGGTTGAGATCCTCGCGTTTCAGATAGATCTGCGCACCGCCGTTTTTCTCCGAGAGCCGGCGGGCGTGGAAGACCGGCGTGGGCCGGCCCTGGAAATGCCTGCGGATCGTCCGCAGCTCGGCAATGAACGCCGCGTCATCGAGCATCCGCAGGTAGGCGGCGGTGATTTCACGGAACGGTTCTTCCAGTTGCGGTGGCAGGAAGCTGCCACCGTGTTTGCCGAAAAATCCTTGTGCGTTGGGAAGCGTGGCTTGGGTCAGTTGCATCGGTTCGTGCCGGTTCGGCGGACGGAGGGGCATTCCACTCGTCCGGACCATGAGAAAAGCCGCCACGGCAGCATTCCGCATGGCCTCAAGCACCAATCACCACGCATGGATTGACGTATCTGTGGACATCGATCCGGCCGCCCTTCGATACATCGCGGCGATTGCGGCCGTAGTGCATTCATGAACGCGACCCGCCGACGATTCATGGGACTGAGTGCCGCCGCGCTTGGATTTCCGACGATTATTCCCGCCCGGGTGCTGGGCGAAAACGCGCCAAGCAAGCGGATCAACGTCGGCTTCATCGGCGTGGGTGATCACGGTTTCAGCGTCAATCTGGCCGCGTATCTGGCCCAGGCTGACGCGCGGGTTCTGGCGGTGTGCGATGTTGATTCGCAGCGGATGCAGCGGGCGAAGCGCACGGTGGACCTGAAATACGGCAATCAGGATTGCACCATGCATGGGGATTTCCGTGAAATCCTCGCCCGCCCGGACATCGACGCGGTGATGATCTCGACTCCGGACCACTGGCACACGCTGATGAGCGTCATGGCCATGCGGGCCGGCAAGGATGTGCAGTGCGAGAAGCCGACCCTGACGATCGATGAGGGGAAAATCCTTGTGGCGGAGGCCCGCAGGTTGAAGAAGGTTTTTCAAACAAGCACCGAGGACCGTGCGGTGCCGGTTTATCACCGGATGGCCGAGCTGGTGCGCAACGGCCGCATCGGCAAACTCCGGAAAATCGAAGTCGTCCTCCCCGCGCAACCGGGACAACCCGGCAATCCCACACCGGAACCAGTGCCTGATTATCTGGATTACGACATGTGGCTCGGCCCGGCACCGGAAGCGCCATACACGCGCGAGCGCGTGCACTACAACTTCCGCTGGATCCAGGATTACTCAGGCGGCATCATCTGCGACTGGGGCACCCACTTGTTCGACACCGCCCAGTGGGCCAATGACACCGAGCGGAGCGGTCCGCTCGAAATCGAGGGCACGGGAAATTTCTGGCAGGGCGGCCTTTTCAACACGGTCAAGGAATACGACCTGACATTCCGTTACGAGAACGGTGTGGTCATGACCTGCAGGCACGGCGGCGCGAAAATCAAGTTCATCGGCAGCGAGGGATGGGTCGGCAACAACGACTGGCGCGGTCCGCTCGAGGCCAGCTCCAAGGAAATCCTCGACTCGGTGATCGGCCCCGGGGAAGTGCGTCTTTACACCAACCCCGCTGGAGAACACCGCGATTTCCTCGACTGCGTGAAAAGCCGCAAGGATCCGTATTTCCCGGTGGACATCGGCCACCGCGTGGCAACCGTCTGCCATCTGGGAAACATCGCCATCAAGCTCGGCCGCAAACTGAAGTGGGATCCCGTCGCGGAAACATTCCCCGGCGACGACGAAGCCGCCGCGCTGTGCAAGGTGCGCCCGATGCGCAAGCCATGGAGCCTCGACGCCCATTCCTGATAGAAACCACGCCCGTGAAAATGAAGCCCCTTGTTTGCATTGCGATGATGTCCCTGATGGCCGCAGCCGGCGCGGCGGAGAAAACC
Source organism: uncultured Luteolibacter sp. (assembly GCA_964399305.1). GTDB lineage: Bacteria > Verrucomicrobiota > Verrucomicrobiia > Verrucomicrobiales > Akkermansiaceae > Luteolibacter. The sequence continues at coordinate 7,957 of CAYNQJ010000042.1, read as the reverse complement.
GGCTTGTTCGTGATGGACACCGGCACCCGCGACGCGGCGCACCAGACGGTCGCCCAACAGGTGGCGCTGGTGAAGGAGACCGGCTTTGACGGGTTGTCCCCGACCTACAGCACACCGGCCGCGCTTGAGGAAACCCTGCGGGAACTCGACAAGGCGGGGCTTGCCATCGCCCCGGTTTACGTCGGGCTGCACCTCGATTCACCATCGCCTGTTAGTCCGGCGATCAGGGAGGTGATCCGGCAATTGCGCGGGCGCGACGCGATGGTCTGGCTCTATGTGCAGAGTGCCGGCCACCAGCCGTCGGATGCGGCTGCGGATGCGATTGCCGTGCCCTTGCTGCGTGAGATCGCCGGGATGGCCGCCGCTGCCGGGTTGCGGGTGGCGCTTTATCCCCACAACGATTTCTGGATCGAGCGGACCGAGGACGCCGTGCGCGTGGCCAAACAGGTGAACCATCCCAAACTGGGAGTCACCTTCAATCTCTGCCACTGGCTGATGGCCGACGGCAAGGACCTCGATGCCACGCTCACCGCGGCGAAACCCCATCTCATGGCCGTGACCATCAACGGCGCGGACGAAGGGGCCAAGGATTGGGGTCGGTTGATCCAACCGCTCGACCGCGGAAGTTTCAAAGTCGCCCGGGTTTTGAAAAAGCTGGATGATCTCGGCTGGCACGGACCGGTAGGTCTCCAGCATTTTGGCATCGGCGGCGATGCCAAAGACAACCTTGGACGATCGATGGACGGATGGCGGCGGCTTCAAAAAGAACCGCGCGAAAAGCCATGATGCGGACGCCGCATCAGCGGTCCAGGGTGGGGAAGGTGTCCGGCTTGGTCTCGACGCGGCTGAACTGCGCGCTGTAGCTCAGATACCAGAGCAACCCGCCTCCACCGATAACGGACGCGGCAGCCAGCATGACAATGATCATTCCCAAACAGGATTTCATGGGCGCATCATGACGCGTTTCCGGCAGCCCTGCCAGCAGGAATTGCAGGACTGACGCATCAAAAACATAGGATTTACCGCCAAGCCGCAAAGTGGCCGCAAAGGAATTTTAAAGAACTTGGATGTGTCAGAACGACATTGCCACTTGTTGAAGCGGCTTTCGGGCTCTGTTTTTGAACAGCTTTGCGATTCCTTGGCGTCCTTTGTGGCTTGGCGGTGATCAATCCGAGATTGAGATGCGGCGGCCCCGGCAGGAATTGCGGATCATCCGGCCCGTCCGCCAAAAACGCGCGCAAGCAGGCCGTATTTCGGGCTGAACAGGAAGGCGATGACAAATACCGCGCCCAGCACCAGCACGATGGCGGGACCCTGCTCGAGATTGAGCCACCAGCCCGCCAGCACCGCAAAGGCCGATGCCAGCCCGCCCAGCAACGCACCGCCCCAGAACATCGCGTCGGTTGAATCCGTTAGAAGATACACCGTGGCCGCCGGAGTGACCAGCAGCCCGAGCGCCAGCATGCAGCCGACCGCCTGGAGCGAGGAGATCAGCACCACGATCAGCACCGCCAGCAGCAGATAGTTGAGCGCCCGCACCGGCACGCCGAGCGTGGCGGCGACCTCCGCATCGAACAAGGTCATCAGCAACGGCCGGTGGAGGGCGGTGAGCACGCCCAGCGCGCCAAAGGAAATCCAGAAGTTGGTCCACAGATCCCCGTCGCGCAGGCCCATGATGTTGCCGAACAGCCAAGCCTCCATTTCCTGGCTCACGCCGAGACGGCGCAGCAGGATGATGCCGCCGCTGAAGGCCGCCGTGTAAAGGATCGCGAGTGCCGAGTCCTGGTCGAGGCGCGAGCCGCGCGAGACCGCCAACGATCCGAGCCCGATGAGCAGCGCGGCAAACAGACTGCCGAGAAACGCGCTCCAATCGTGCAATCCCGCGACAAGGATGGCCACGGCGATGCCCGGCAGCAACGCGTGCGAAAGCGAGCCGACCTTGAGCGCGGATTTTTTCAACACCACGAACGCGCTCGCATAGCCGTTGGTGCAGCCGATCAACAACGCGGCCAGGATCGCCCGCTGGTTGAACGGATGCTGGAGCGGTTCCATGAGCCAGTCGATCATGCGACCTCCCTTCCATTCGAAGCCTTCGGGACGGAGCCGAAGGTTTCCTCCAGTTTTTGTTCGGTGAAAACCTCGGCCACCGGGCCGAAAGCCACCGCATTGCGCCGCAGCAGCAGGATCTCGTCGTAGATGTCGCGCACGGTGTCCATGTCGTGGTGGGACGCGATCACCAGCCGCCCTTCCTCGGTGAGATGCCGCAAGGTTTCCGCCAGCGCCTGCTTTGATGGCCGGTCAAGGCCGGCGAACGGCTCATCCAACAAAAGCACATGCGCTTCCTGCGCCAGCGCGCGGGCGAGGAACACCCGCTGCTGCTGGCCACCGCTCAAGCGGCTGATCTGGCGGTCTTGCAAATCCGCCAGTCCCATCATTTCGATCGCACGGTCGATCGTGCCTTCATCGGCGTGCGAGAATGGCCGCCACCATCCCGCCTGGGGATAGCGGCCCATCCGGACCACGCCGCGCACGGTGATGGGAAACTGCCAGTCCACATTCTCGCGTTGCGGCAGGTAGGCGATCTCGCGGCTCCAGCGGGCGACCTTGGTGCCGCGCCACAGGATGCTGCCGCCTGCCACCGGCAACAACCCGGCCACCGCCTTGAGCAGCGTGCTTTTGCCCGCGCCGTTGGGGCCGATCAGCGCGACGCATGCGCCGCAGGACGTCGAAAAGGAGACATCCCGCAGAGCCTCCACCTCGCGGTAACGCACGGTCAGCCCCGATACCTGGAGTTCGTGGTGGTGGCCACAGTGGGCGCAAAATTCGTGTGCGGGATTGGTCATGGGCCGGTTGAAGTTCCATCAGGTTGATGCCAGTCAAAGCGCAGGCTTTCTTCCAATCGGCCCGCCCCTGTGGCATAAGCGGTGCGTTCCTCATACCCGTCGGGCATCAGCGTGACGAACACCGCCGTCTCCGATGCCTCATCAGCAAACTCCGCAACCAGATCGAGGTCGATTTCATCATCGGTGAGACGCACCTGCACATCGTATTCCGATTCGCCCGCCACGGGATCCTCGATCCCAAGCACGATCGTTCCATCCGGTGCCTGCAGTGCCACCCGGTTGGCGGGATCCAGCAACTTGATGCGCAGCACAGCGGGAATTTCCCGGGTGGAAACCACCGCCGCCGCAGGTGCCACCTGCGTCACCGGCCGGGCCGATGTGAGCTTGCGCAGCGGGATCGCGAGCAGGCAGAGCCCCGCAAGCACGACCGCGGTTCCGGCAAGGGGGGATGAAAACCAGCGGACTCCTTTCATGGTGTGGCGAGGGCCCGGGTGATGGCATGGACGTTGTAGCGGATCATCCCCTCGAATCCGGCGTTTTTGCCCGTGCCGTTGCCATCCGAGATCAACGGATCACCCAGACGGGTGCCGGTGGCGGTGGCGATCGCCTGCAGGGTTTTCCTGCCCGCCCCTGTTTCAGGAAACACGGCGCGAACTCCGGATTTCCTAACAGATTCGATCGTCGTCGCCTGTTCCTTCGGCGTGGTGTTCTGCTCCTTGTTGAGACCCGCCACAGCGATCACTTCGAAGCCGAATTCCTTGGCGAAATACCCGAACGCATTGTGGGCGGTCACCAGTTTCCGCTGGCCGCGCAGCACTTTTCCGAGTTCCGCCTTCGCCCATTTTTTCAAAGCCGCGAGCCGTTGCCCGTATGCGTTCGCGTTGCCGGTGTAGTAATCCTTGCCTGCCGGGTCCTTCTCCGCGAATGCCTGGGCCACCACTCTTGCGGCACGGCGCGTGTTTTCAATCCCATGCCACCAGTGCGGATCCAGAGTCCCCGCCGCATGGGACGGGCAACAGGTGTAGACCGCATCCTTGCCCACCTTCAGCGACGGAATCGTCCGCCCTACCTCAAGGATGGTCACCCCCTTCAAAGTGGATTGCAGGCGGTCCAGATAGTTTTCCAAGTGCTTCCCTCCCGCAAGCACCAGCGCCGAAGATTGCATGCGCTTCAAATCCGCCGGTCGCGGCTCGTAGCGGTGCGGGTTCCCCCCCTCACCCACCAGGTCGAACACCCTCACCCGCTCGCCACCCACCTGACGCGCCAAATCCGCCATCAGCGGATGCAACGCCGATACCTGCAGCGGTTCGGCAAATGCCGCAAGCCCACCGAAAAACACGGCCATTAATGCCAAACCATGAACTTTCATGCCGGGGAAATTGATGCATAGAAAAGCTAATTGCAAGACAATTGCGGTTTATTTGCGAATGTCCCGCTCCGGACCATTACCCTGCACGCCATGGATCTCAAACTTCGCGCTTGTGACCGGGAGGCCCCGGTTCCAATCTCCCGCCGCATGAGTGAATCGACATCCGCCACCGAAGTCTGCATCGTCGGCACCGGCAGCTACGTTCCGGAAAAAATCCTGACCAACGAGGAACTCGCGGCCCGTGTCGACACCAGCGATGAATGGATTGTCACCCGCACCGGTATCAAGGAACGCCGCATCGCCGCAGATGACGAGTTCACCTCGCACATGGCAACCAAGGCCGCCCTCAAGGCACTCGAGCAAGCGGGCATGGCCCCCACCGACATCGAGTTGATCGTGGTGGCGACCATCACCCCTGACACGCCGACACCGGCCACCGCCTGCCATGTCCAGCACCAGCTCGGCGCGCACAACGCGGTTGCCTTCGATATTTCCGCCGCCTGCTCCGGATTCCTCTATGCGATGAAAATCTGCAAGCGTCTGATATCCGACGGCGCTTTCAAAAACGCGCTCATCATCGGCGCGGAAAAGCTTTCCTCCGTGACCAACTGGGAAGACCGTTCGACCTGCGTGCTGTTCGGGGATGGCGCCGGAGCCGCCGTGCTCCGGGTCGCCAAACCGGGCGAAGGCTCGATCGTGGCCACCGAAATGGGCACCGACGGCAACCTGATCCACCTGCTGGAGATTCCAGGAGGCGGCAGCGCCTGCCCGATCACCGCCAGCAACGTCGACCAACACCTCCACACCCTCAACATGCAGGGCCGCGAGGTGTTCAAAATCGCCGTCAACCGCATGAAGGAAGCCGCGGAAAAAGTCATCGAGCGCGCCGGATGGCATGCCGAGGACATCGCCTGCGTGATTCCCCACCAAGCCAATCTCCGGATCATCGACGCCATCGCCGACCGTTTGGCCGTGCCGAACGAACGGGTGTTTGTGAACCTCCACAAATACGGCAACACCTCGGCCGCCGCCGTCGCCATCGCCCTCGATGAAGCCAACCGCACCGGCGCGTTCAAGCGCGGCGATCATATTGTCCTGGTCGTCTTCGGCGCCGGCCTGACCTGGGCCGCCGCCGCCATCCGGTGGTAAACAGGAAAAGGAAATTGGCAATCAGGAGATTTGATATTAAGGATGTAACCCGATCATCCTTATTTCCAATCTCTCATTTCCATTCACCGCTCGATCCGGCCGGAGACCGCCTGAATCGATTTTTCGAGAAGAACCTTCAACTCGGGATCCGCATCCTTCAGCGCCCCCTGCATGACCGCCAGGCTCTTTTCACCGCCAACGCGGCCTAACAAACGCACCAGCGACCTGCGGTGCCCGCCTTCGGATTTGGCAAAATGTTGCAGGACATGGCTTTCCGCAGCCTCTCCCATGTCGCCGTATGGCCCTTCCCACTCGTTGGGTTCGGACTGCCAAAGCTCATCGAGCAGCGGAATCACCGCCTCCTTGCGCTCACGCACAACGAAGTCAATCATTGTTTTGGGGATCTCCTGGTTGCGGGCATGCATCGCAAGAACCTCGGCCAGGGCCACTTCCGCAGCCAGCCCGGGATCCTCCGCCCAAACCATCAGGGCGGAGCAAACATCACCCTTGAAATCCACGCCCGGAGTCTTCAGCCACTGGATGAGCTTGCGGGTGATGTCGTCCCGATAGATTTTCGGCTCGGCAGCCGCAAGACGCTTGACGGCCTTGGCGACGCGCTCGAGATCGATGCACTCCAACTCCCGCTTGTTGAGATCGTAGAAATCCGGATCGCTGCGGTCGTTGAGCTTCTCGATCGGACCCTCGACGAAGTTCTGGTTGTTGACGCGCACCTCGATCACCGGCAGGTCGGGATGGATTTTCGCGACTTGGCCCAAGGCGAGGGCCACTTCCGCAAGTTCGTCGAGAGTCATCGTTATTCCGGTGACCACCATCAGGAAATCGCCGTTGCCGCGCGGGTAATAATGGGATTCGGGAGCCGCGCCGGTGGCACGGAGAATGTATTCCTTGATCAGGAACCGGTTCTGTTCGCGCATGTCCCTGAGCCAGATTCCGAGCGCGGTGCGGCTGGACTCATCGCCGCCAAGCTTCTTGCGCTCGGCCTCCAGCGGATCGGTTCCGATGCGGGCACGCAGCTCATCAAGCGCGCTTTGGTCCTCATCCGGTTCCCGGGTCTCTTCCATGACTTCCTGCGTTGGCGTCACGGCATCCCGGGGCGGAGTGGAGCCGGCGGTGAAAAAGAATGGCAACGCGACCAAACCCGCGCTCATCAGCACCGCAAAAAAAGCCGCCTTGATCCTCGAGTTGGGGTTGGCATGCAGGAGCAGGACAGAACCTAACAAAGAGGCGAACCCCGCCATGACCAAACGGTTCACGGTGGTCACTCCGTCCAACATCCCGCCAGGCGTGGCCCCAAAGGCCAACAGCAGCGCCATCAGAATCATGATGACGACGCCGACGAACCCGGCGATGATCCTCTGGGGGGCAACCGGCTCGAACGTGATCGGGTCCGGCGGCTCGGCATACCTCACGGACTGGATATTCATCGTCACCGCGTCGGCGGCCAAGGGCATCCGCGGAAATCGGCTGAGCCTGGGGTCGCGGTGCTCGCCGGGGTAAAACTTTCTGCCGCGCACAATGACCGCGTCGTTGATCCGGAAGCGATGCTCGCATCCGCCGCACTCGACCATCCGGTCGCGCAGATCCTCACCCACCTTGAACCGCTGGCTGCAAGACGGACAACGGATCATGAGCAAATGCTCATCTGGATTGGAGTGGGGCATGGTCTGGGAGGATCATGGGTCCACCGCTGGGGAAATGCAAACGCGAAACCCGCAACGCAAAAGCAACATGCCGCCCCGGTTTCCCGGGGCGGCATGGAGTGCTTTCAGGCGTTCACGCGCTCCAGGGGCGAAGCGCGCAAACGGAACGCGTCACTTCTTCGCGGGCTTTTTGCCAGCCTTCTTCACCGCTTTCTTGGCGGGTTTGGCGGCGGCCGGCGCGGCGGACTTGGCAGCCTCGATCGCAGCCTGGGCAGCGGCGAGGCGGGCGACCGGCACGCGGAAGGGCGAGCAGGAAACATAGTCGAGTCCGAGCTTGTGGCAGAATTTGACCGAATCCGGGTCTCCGCCGTGTTCGCCGCAGATACCGAGCTTGATGTTCGGGCGGGTCGAGCGGCCCTTGGCCACAGCGATTTCCATCAACTGGCCGACGCCCGTGGAGTCAAGAGTGGCAAAGGGGTTCTTCTTGAAGACCTCGTTTTCGATGTAAGGCATCAGGAACGCCCCCATGTCGTCGCGGCTGATGCCGAGAGCGGTCTGGGTGAGATCGTTGGTGCCGAAGCTGAAGAATTCCGCACCTCTGGCGATCTCGTCGGCGGTGAGCGCGCCGCGCGGGACTTCGATCATGGTGCCGACCTGATAGGAGAACTTGACCTTCTTCTCGGTCATCACCTCGCTGGCGACACGGTGGACGATTTCCGCCTGGAGTTCGAACTCCTTGCTGAAGCCGACGAGCGGGATCATCACCTCGGGTTTTACCGGGATCTTCTTCTTGGCCACGTTCGCGGCGGCCTCGAAGATGGCGCGGGCCTGCATCTCGGTGATTTCCGGATAGGCGACGCCGAGGCGGCAGCCGCGGTGACCGAGCATCGGGTTGAACTCGTGGAGTTCGGCCACGCGCTGGATGATGGTTTCCA
>CAYNQJ010000041.1:0-35228 GCA_964399305.1 uncultured Luteolibacter sp. | reverse complement strand
GTTTTGCGATTCCGCAAAACCCGGCAGTCAAACCCGTTTCGCTGCGCTCAAGGGGCTCTCGGCCCTCCCGGGAAACGTTTTGGCCCACCCCCCGCGGCGTGTGGGGGTGGGCCAAAACGGAACGGGAGGGATTGCCTTCGCTGCGCTCCGGCCCTGCGGGATGCGCTTCGCGTGGATTTGGAATGTTTTGCGATTCCGCAAAACCCGGCAGTCAGACCCGTTTCGCTGCGCTCAAGGGGTTCTCGTCCCCCCCCCGGGAAACGTTTTGGCCCACCCCCCGCAGTGCGGGGGATGGGCCAAAACGGAACGGGAGGGATTCGAACCCTCGGTAACATTTCTGCTACGTTCCCTTAGCAAGGGAGTGCTTTCGACCACTCAGCCACCGTTCCAGGACTTGCGTCGCGAGGGTTGAACCACAGACGGCCGCTGACGTCAACCCCCGGACCGGGAATGTTGATAAAAAATACCAACAGTATGGCGACGGATTGGGGGAAATCCTGGATCAGCGGGGGGATTCCTCATCGAGATCCGCAGTCGGCTCCGGTGAATCGTCCGCTGCGGCTTCATCCGCAGAACCCACAGGCTCGGGATCGATCGCAGGCTCGGCGTCGGGTTCGGTTTCCGCCGCGTCGGAAAAATCGTTCGCCTCGACCGCCTGTTCCCCGGTTTGATCTTCGGCCTGATCTTCGGCGATGTCGTGGGAAACCGGCTCGGATGAAACGGCTTCCGCAGGCTCCTCACCAGACGTGGTTCCAACTTCCGCGGCTTCGTCTCCAGCATCAGCGGCAGCCTCCGTCGCTTGATCGGCGGCAATACCCTGCTTGTTCTTCTTTTTCTTTTTCTTCTTAGCGTTCTTTGACTCGCCATCCGGAGATGGGGAAACCGCGGGCTCGCGCAATTCCTGAACGACCAATGTGTCATCGGTGAAAAGCAGGACATGTCCTTGCAGCAGCAGCCAGAAAAGATCAGCGGCAAATTCGGCAGGCGGAGCGGTGCCGCCTTCGGGGAGAACCGCTTTCCAAAGACCTTCGAGTTTCGCCGGTTTGTTGGTGCGGATCCACTCGACCATGATGCCGGGTCTTTCCGCGAGGGCCACGCCGGGTGGCAGCGGCTGCGGCCTTGCAGGGCCGGTGAACAATTTACCCTGGCGTTTGAAAACCGGCAGGTGTTCGGCTTCAACCGCCTTGCAGACGGCGGGGATCAGAACCGCAGGATGATTGCGCGCGTGATTGCCCGCCTGCTTCAAGGAAACCAGCAACGACGGCGAAAGGTTGTTCGGCGGGATCGCCGCATTCACCTCGACCGTGCGCGATGTACCGAATGCCTGGTCGAAACAACGGCTGGCGAGGACCCGCTCCGCCTCGGTGCGGTCGTCGATCCACGCGTCGTCGCCATCGCCCTTGATCCGCCAGCGGGTTTTCCTCCTCATGCTGTCGAGCCAGGCGTTGACCGCTTCCTCGCCACGCTCGGTGCGCACCTTAGACGAATACGCGGCGAACGGCATGTTCGGGTAGCGCTCGCGGTGCAGGCGACGCAGGTTGATCTGATAGGCATGGAAATTCGGCGGGCCCAGCCACTCGCCGGACAGCCCGCAGCGTGCGACCAGTTGGAAGTTTCCGCTCGGAGGATCCACCTCGATGGTTTCCTCCTCGATGAACTGGTTGCGCAGATCGGTATTCCACAAGTGCCGCACGGCCTCTTCGCGACTCAGGAAAACCGAGGGCTCGGTTTTCCCGGAAAAAAACGTGATCTCGGGCTCCATCGCCTCGAACAACGCACGGCAGCGCGCACGCTCGGCCAGCAGGATCTTCGCGACATCATACAACGGATAGACCCGGGCCACCTGATGGACTTCCTTGCCGATCAGATGTACCGCCTGCGCATCGGGAATCAATGTGACGCGCACGCCACGGGCCGGCAGGATTTCCTGATTCGCGGGCGGACCATTGCGGCGGTTGTCCGGTCTTTCGCCGCGTCCCTGGAACGGCTTGCGTCCGCCATCACGTCCGCGTTCGTCCCTGCCTCCGCCATCGCGCTCCCGACCGCCACCCCGGCGGTCATCGCCGCCACGGTCATCGCGGCGGGGCGAGCGATCGCCACGCTTCGAGTCGCCCCCGGCACCGGGTTTCGAGGCACGTTGAGTTGCATCACCGGTGGCACGCGCCCATGACGGGCCAAGCGCGAAGCTGGTCAGCAAACTGCTCAGTGGGTCTTTTTCGGAATCGCTCACGGCGCGCACTTTAATCAGCCATTTTGGAAATGACAAACCCCGCGTTGCGTCATTTTTCGGGGTTTCCGGGCATGCTGAAAAGCGTGACCATGCGGTCGGTCGCACCGTTGTGGCGTGCCAGAATGTGTGACGCCTGACGTGTCATCGCCGCTGCTCTTTCCGGATCCAGCGCGCGCTGGATGGCCGCCTTCAAGCCGGCCATGTCATCAACCTGCAAGCACGCCCCTGCGGCAGCCAGGTGACTGGCAAGCGGTTGGAAGTTTTCCATGTGCGGGCCGAAAACCACAGGTTTTCCAGCCAAAATCGCCTCTGCGGGGTTTTGACCACCCTTAGCGAGGATGCTTTTCCCGATGATCACCGCATGCGCATGCGCCGTCCAATCGCGCAACTCGCCAGTCGAATCGACCAGCAACACCGCTCTCCCCTCGCCCGGTGCCACCATCGGAACCGACGGCACGCCAGCGGACCGCAACACGACATGAAACCCGGCGCGCTCGAGTTCTCCGCGCACTTCCGCCCGCCGTTCGGCGTGGCGCGGCACCAGCACCGGCAACGCATGAGGCACCGCATCGGCCACGGCGGATGCGATCCATGCATCCTCGCCCGCATGGGTGCTCGCCGCGAGGATCACCGGCCGCCCTTTGCCAAAGGCATCCAGAATTTCCTGAAACTCCGGCCGCATCTCGGGCATGATCGCGCTTCCCGGATCAAACTTCATGCTGCCGGTGTGATGGATCCTTGAAGTCTCCACTCCAAGCTCCTGCCAGATCTCCGCATCCCCGGCTTCCTGGATCGCCACCGCATCCAACATGGAAAACAATGGCCGCAAGTCCCGCGCAAACCTCCGGTATCTGCGCGCCGACCCCGGCGACATCCGTGCGTTTGCCAACGACACCGGAATGCCACGCTTGCGACACTCGATCAACAAATGTGGCCAAACTTCGGCCTCGATCAGCACGATCCGCGATGGCCTGAACCGATCGAGATAGCGCCGCACCATCGATGGCATGTCCAGCGGCGAGTAGGTCACCCGCACTCCGGGGAGACCCGCTTCGGTCGCCACCGCATGGCCAGTCGCAGTGCCGGTAGCCAACACAAAGCACCGCCCGGGCTCCCTCGCACTCCATGCCCGGATCAGTTTGATCGCCAACAGGGACTCTCCCACACTCACCGCATGCAAGTGCACCGCACCGGGAGGCAAGGGCTCGGGATCATCCCGGTAAATCGCAGCCCGCTCGCCAAGCCGCGTGCGGAACCCTCCACGACGCAGCATTTTCAAAATCCACCCCGGAAACGCCGTGACCAACAGCACGGGCAACAACAACCGGTAAAGCAACATCACGAAAAACCATCGCATCGGCCAGCAGGTTAAGCGCCCCATGAACCACCCGGCAAGGAGCGAATCAATGGCCGAGGCAAGCACGCGCGACCAAAGCCGCCGGGCCACGATTATCACTCCCGCATCCGCTTCCGCAGCTCGTCATCCGGCATGTCACAAGAGCTTTGCTTGAACCAACCCTGCCGATGATCCGCCACCCAGCCGTATGCGGCGTCTCGGACGCACCTTGGGACAAGCGTGAAAACACGGAATACCCGCCAGCCACCACCGAGGATCGATGCCAGCTCAAGACACGCGTCGCTGCGAATCCACAACCTGCCATCGGACTCCCGCATCAACACCAAGGTCCCGCCAACCGGCGTGGCATGACACGACAGCCCCAACTCCCCGGCGAGCTTCCCCTGCAACGGCGCGAAGCAGATCCTGGCCCGCTTGTCCCACCGCGCAACCCGGCGCACCGTGGTCGAACAAAGTCCGCATCCGCCGTCGAAAAACAAAACCCATCCCGCGTCCATCGGCGTCAGAACGGATCGTCCCCCCATGCATCGTCGCCGCCACCGACATCCCACGGCTCGACCAAGCTGGACGGAAACTCACTGAGAAAACCCGATGGCTGGCAGATGAAATCCCCGCTGTAGGACTTCGGGTTGGTCATCGGATAGGTGAGATACAACTGGTCCTTTGCCCGCGTGAGGGCCACGTAAAACAAACGCCGCTCCTCTTCCAACAAATCCGCATCGTAGGATTCCAGAACCCGGCCATTGGGAAACTGCCCGTCCACCAGCCAGATCAGGAACACCGCTTTCCATTCAAGACCTTTCGCCTGATGAATCGATGTCAGGGTCACCTTGTCCTCCTCCTGCGCGTTGCCATCGCCGGTGGGCTCGCCATCCACCGATCCCATCAACGACAGCTGTTCGAGAAACTCGAGGATGTCATTGAAGTTTCCAGCGTATTCCGACAACTGCTCGATGTCGCCCCTGCGGCTCTCCGCATTGTCGAAACTTGCGGCGAGGTAGTCGTCGTAAACGCCTTCGAGAATGCTGAAGATCATGCCCGAGGGCGGCGCGAATCCGGCATCGGATGACAGCTCATCGAGCGTGAAACACAACTGTTCCCAGTGCTTGGCGGCCTTTTTCGGCACCTTGAAACGCAGCAGCACATCCGACCAGCGCGGCGGGAGATCCTCGCGGGTCGCCCATCCGCTCGCCAGCCATTCGCCCCAAAGCTTCGTCGCCGCAACCGGCCCGCAGCCGGGCAGCAATCCGACCATCCGCAGGAAACTCACCTCGTCCCGCCGGTTGACGACGAAACGCATGAATGCCGAAACATCCTTGATGTGCGCCTGCTCGAAAAACCGCAAACCGCTGGTGATCGAAAACGGAATTCCCCGCACGGTGAGCTCCATCTGGATTTCAAGACTCTGGAAATGCGCGCGGTAAAGCACCGCCATCTCCTCATACGGAATCCCCTCCTCGTGCAGCTCATGCATGCGCTGTGCGACGAACGCCGCCTGCACCGAGGGATCGGCCAATGGCACCAGCGCCGGCTTCACCCCGAGGGTCTCCCGCGCCGCACCCAGGTCCTTCTCGAAGCGCCCGCTGTTCGCGCGGATCGCCGCGTTGGACAGCTCCAGAATCTCCGGCACGCTGCGGTAGTTGGTCTCGATCGTGAACACCTGCGCGCCACTGTAACGCCGTGGAAAACCGAGAATCAGCGAGACATCGGCACCACGCCACGAATAGATCGACTGCGCGTCGTCCCCCACCACCATCAGGCTGTTGTCCTGCCCGGCCAGCAAATCGACCAGCCGGTTCTGCACCAGGTTGGTGTCCTGATACTCGTCCACCAGGATGTGCCTGAAACGGTTCCGATAGATCTCCAGCACATCCGGATAATCCTCGAACAACCTCACGGTCATCACCAGCAGGTCGTCGAAGTCCATCGAGTTGGTTTCCCTCTTCCGCTCGATGTATCCCTGCCGCACCTGCTCGATCTGCTCGATCCAGTCATAAAACCGGTCGTAATGGCCGGCGATGACCTCCTCCAGCGTCATCCCGGTGTTCTCCACCAGGCTGAACATCGACGCCAGCACGTCGGCTTTCGGAAACCGCCGCTCCTTGGTATCGATGTCGCAGGACGCGATCACTTTGGCGAGCATCGACTTCTGGTCGTCGCGATCCATGATGGAAAACGAACGGTTGAATCCGATGTCCTCCGCGTGGCGGCGCAGGATGCGGCTGCCGATCGAGTGAAAGGTCCCGGCCCACAGCGCGGACGTGTCCTGCGGCACCAGTTCGCGGACACGCTCGGTCATTTCGCGCGACGCCTTGTTGGTGAAGGTCAGCAACAGGATCTCACGGGCATCCACTCCGTGGTCGAGCAACCAGGCGACGCGGTAGGTGAGCGTCCGGGTTTTTCCCGATCCCGCACCGGCGATCACCAGCACGCGGCCGGGTTGCGATGACACGGCACGGTATTGTTCCTCGTTGAGCGCCGCCTTGTAATCGATGCCCGACGCCGTGCCCGGTCCCGGCCGGTGAAGTGTGTAATGACGTGCCATGTGCGGCGGCATTCTGGCATGGTTTCCCGAAGGAGCAACCTCTGGAAATGCCACACCCGGCGGCCCCTCAGCGATACTCGTTTTCCACTTCTTCCGCAGCCTGGATGATCGATTTGCCGCCATCCACACGCTTGGTGAAGTCGACGAACTTGTTCAACTCCTTGCGGATGACCGGCAACAGGAAATACACGCCGATCAGGTTCGGCAGGCTCATCGCAAACAACGAGGCGTCCGAGAAATCGATCGCCTTGTCCATCGACGCCGCGGAACCCGCGATGATCACCCCGCAGAAGATGACCTTGTAAACCAGAGCCACCACCTCGTTCCGGCCGAACAGATACTGCCACGCCTGGAGTCCATAGTAGCTCCATGTGATCAGCGTGGAAAACGCGAACAGGAACACGCACATGAAAAGCACATACTTGAAACCATCATGCACCGTCTGGAACGCGTGGGAGGTGATGCTGATGCCGTAAGAGGTGCTGGTGTTGGAGGTGTCGCCCAAAAGATACTGATGGCCGTTGATCACGAAGTGCCCGCTGTCTCCGGTGAAATACATCGAGGTCACAATGACCAGCGAGGTCATGGTGCAGACAATGACGGTGTCGATGAACGGCTCCAACAATGCCACCACCCCCTCGGACGCCGGCATGCGGGTCTTGGCCGCGGCATGGGCGATCGGCGCGGAGCCGATGCCGGCCTCGTTGGAGAAGGTGGCGCGACGCATGCCCCAGACAAACGCCGCCAGAATCCCGCCGACCACTGCCGCGCGCGGCTGGAATGCCTCGGTGAAAATCATGCCGATGGCCGCAGGCACATGACCGATGTTCGTTCCCAAGACAATCAGGGCGCTGACGACATAGATCAGGCACATCGCCGGCACCAACCCGGAGGTCACCCGCGCGATCCCTCGGATGCCGCCGATGATCACCAAACCGGTCAAAATCGCCATGATCACGCCGAACAGCCATTGTCTGGACGCGAAAAAGCTGGCTTCCCCACCCGTGATGTTGAGCAACTGCGCGGTGGTCTGATTGACCTGGAACACGTTGCCGCCACCAAACGAGGCGAACACGCAGAACACCGCGAACAAACCCGCCAACACCTTGCCCACCGGTGCCAAACCGCGCTCGGCGAAACCTTTTTTCAAATAATACATCGCTCCGCCGTGAACCCTCCCGGACGCATCAAACTCGCGGTATTTCAATCCCAGCGTGCACTCGGCGAACTTGGTCGCCATGCCGAGAAACCCGGACAAAAACAGCCAGAACGCGACCCCGGGTCCGCCAATCATGATGCCGATCGCCACCCCGGCGATGTTGCCCAAGCCTACAGTGCCGGAAACCGCGGCACTCAATGCCTGGAAATGGGTGATTTCCCCCGGATCTCCCGTACGGCTGTAGTGGCCGCGCACGGTCCGCAACGCCAGGCCAAAGGCCCTGAAATTGATGAACTTGAAGACCAGGGTAAGGATGATGCCGGCTAACGCCAGCCAGACGACCACCATTTTGACCGGATAACCGTTGATCGGGACATCCACGAAAATCCCGTTCACAAACCACCCGGTGGCGGAGCCGAACCATTCGTCAATCCGCTGGTCGAGCGACTTGGCGGCCTCCGTTTTTTCCACGGACTGCGCCGCAGCCGCAGAAGCCAGAGCGAAAATGGCCGTAGCACAAAGCATCACACGGACAACAAGGAATTGAAACATTCGGCCGATCATGGGGCGGACTCTGACGACCGAGGCATGCGTCGGCAAGCCCCAATCCATGGAAACCCGGACGCCTCGGGGCCTGCCTATGCCCGCCACAGAGGAACGGAACGTCAGCCGCGCGAGACGCGGTCGCTCCCCATCCTCATGCCAGTCTCTCAAAGGCCCTGTTGTCCGGAGCGTCCGGGAAACGTCAATTCAGCGATGCCCGATTTATCGAGTCCTCCCAGACCCAGATCGATCAGCTTCCGGTATTGGAGCTCCGTGGCGAGCGAGAGCGGGGTATGGACGCCGGCATGCCCTGCCATGACATTGGCGATCCCGCTATCCTTGGCCGCATGCTCAGCCGAGAAATAGCAATCATGCTCCCTGGCGATCATGTCATCGCCATCGGTCTCAAGCACCCTGGAATTCGCGCCGGTTTGGGAAAATACCTCCTTGAGCATCTGGAGGTCCAAGCCCAACGCCGCACCCAGTCCCAAGCCCTCCGCCAACCCTGCGGTGTTGATGTTCATCACCATGTTCACCAGAGCCTTGATGCGTGCTGCATCCCCCACCCTGCCGACATGCCGCAGCGACAAAGAGAGATCCTCAAGCAGCGGTTTCACCCTGACGAAAACCTCCTCATCACCACCCACCATCAGATAAAGCGATCCCTGCCGCGCCTGCGTGATGCTCGATGCCATGCTCGCCGCGAGGGTGACCGCACCCGCTGCGGACGCCGCCTCCGCAGCCGCTTCGTGCGCCTCGGGACTTACCGTCGCACAGTTGATGAACACCCGGCCCCGGGCTCCCTTGAGCAGCGACTCCCCGGCACCGAAGATCTCCGACATCGACTCGTCATCGCTGACCACGGTGAAAATCACGTCACTCGCCGCGGTCACTTCAGGCAAGGATGTGGCGGCGGTCGCGCCAAGCTCGATCGCCAATGAACCGGCAATCGAAGCATTCACGTCATGAACGGCGCTGACCGTGTATCCCAAATCCGCGAGACGCCGCGCCATGTTGGCTCCCATGCGTCCGACACCCACAAAACCGATTTTCATGTGTTTCATCGACACAGACTAGAAACCCCATGGTCGCGGATGCAACCGCAACTTTTCGAACTCCGGTCCCGCATCGCGGTGAATGCGGGCAGCAACCCGGGGATTTTGAAATCCGGCATCGCCACGCAGTCATTGATGTGCCAGCCTGCGGCGTGCCCGATACCCGAATTGTCCAAGCCGCCGACGACGAGATGAAGGAAGCCGTGAGCGGCGCCTGCGCCCTGTTGCGGGCTGGTGAGATCGTCGCTTTACCAACCGAAACCGTCTATGGTCTTGCGGCCGACGCGTTGAATCCCGCCGCCGTGGCCAAGGTTTTCGCCACCAAGGAGCGTCCGTCGTTTGACCCATTGATCGTCCACATCGCCTCTCGCGGGGACCTCAAAAACGTCGCCATCGTCCCGGATGACATCGAGGAAACCGTGAATCGCCTCACTGCCGAGTTTTGGCCGGGTCCGCTCACCCTGATCCTGCCCAAACACCCGGACATCCCAGATCTGGTGACCAGTGGCCTGCCGACGGTGGCGGTGCGCCAAAGCGGCCATCCGGTTTTCCGCGCGATCAACAAGGAACTCGGACGCCCGATCGCCGCACCCAGCGCCAACCGCTTCGGCCGCATCTCCCCAACCTCGGCCTCGGCGGTGATGAAGGAGCTCGGCGGACGCATCCCGCTGATCGTCGATGCCGGCGCCTGCCGGGAAGGATTGGAAAGCACCATCATTTCAATCCAACCGCGCGAAGGGAAAAAGCCCGTATTGACCGTGCATCGGGCGGGCCCGGTCACCAAGGAACAACTCCAGACACACGGCAAGGTCGAGAAGTTGAAGGAGAAACCGGGCGACGCACCACACGCCCCCGGGCAGCTCCCCAGTCACTACGCACCGCTCACCCCACTGATATTGCTCGAAAACCCCGCCGACTTCCGGCCGGAACCCGGCAAGAAATACGGTCTGCTCAGTTATCGTGGCGGGGACGATAGCCCATACGTGACGCGTCATGATTGGGAGACCATCGAGGCGCTCAGCCCGGGCAGCGGCAAACTCGCCGAAGCGGCGATCCGGTTGTTTCATGTGATGCGGGTGCTCGATGAAGCCGGTCTGGATGCCATCATCGCCGAACCCGTCAGTGAGACCGGCCTCGGCGTCGCCATCATGGACCGCCTGCGCCGCGCCTCGGTCCGGCACGGGTGAACAGGACAACCCGCATGCGGCGGGGTTGTCGGCGAAGGGTTAGCAGTTGCCGACTGGCATAAACCGCCATCGATCTGCTAGATCCTAAGGAAATTTTCCAACATCCGCTTTCCATCCTGGGTAAGGATCGATTCCGGATGAAACTGGACGCCATGGACCGGGTGTTCCTTGTGCATCAGCCCCATGATTTCACCCTCCTCGGTCCATGCGGTGATTTCCAGGCAATCCGGCAAGGTCTCGCGCTTGACGATGAGCGAGTGGTAGCGGGTTGCTTCGAAGGGGTTGGGCATGCCGGCGAACACGCTCTTGCCCGCGTGGTGGATCGGCGAGGTCTTGCCGTGCATCAGCCGGTCGGCCCTAACGACATCGCCACCGTAGACCTGGCCGATCGACTGGTGGCCGAGGCAGACGCCGAGGATCGGCACGGTGGCCCCGAGTTCGCGGATCAGGTCGCAGGAAATCCCCGCCTCATTGGGCGTGCACGGACCCGGTGAAATGCAGATGCGCTCGGGTTTGAGCGCCTTGACTTCCTCCACCGTGATCACGTCGTTGCGGAAAATCCTCATCTCCGCGCCTAGCTCGCCGAAATACTGGACGAGGTTGTAGGTGAAGGAATCGTAGTTATCGAGAATCAGCAACATGGTGGGAGAAGTTGGATTGAAAATTCATGACCGGAGATGGCTTCATTCCTCCAGCGTCCGCGCGAGGGCGATGGCGCGGAGCATGCCTTTGGCCTTGTTGACGGTTTCGTTGTATTCGTAGGTGGGATCCGAATCCGCGACCACTCCGGCACCAGCCTGGACATAGGCCTTGCCATCCTTGAGCAGGCAGGTCCGCAGGGTGATGCACGAATCGTGCGATCCATCGAAACCGAAATACCCGACCGCGCCGGCATAGGCGCAACGTTTGTTTTTCTCCAGCGAGTTGATGATTTGCATCGCCCGGATTTTCGGTGCCCCGCTGACCGTTCCCGCCGGGAATGTGGCGCGCAGGACGTCATAGGCGCTGTGCGAGGGATCGAGCTCGCCGGTGACATTGGAAACGATGTGCATGACGTGGCTGTAGCGTTCGACGATCATGAAATCATCGACCTTCACCGCGCCGTGTCTGGCGATGCGCCCGACATCGTTGCGTGCCAGATCCACCAGCATGAGGTGTTCGGCACGTTCCTTGGGATCGGCCAGAAGATCGGCGGCCAGGGCGTCGTCTTCTTCGGGAGTGGCCCCTCTCCAGCGGGTGCCGGCGATCGGCCGGATGTCGATGCGGCCATGGATCGAACGCACGTGGACTTCCGGAGAGCTGCCGACGAGCGAGAAGCCATCGAGTTCCAAAATGAACATGTAAGGCGACGGGTTCACCAGCCGCAACGCCCGGTAGAGATCCACCGCGGGCAGGGTGAAATCGGTTTCAAATCTCTGGCTGGGGACAAATTGGAAAATATCCCCGGCGGCGATGAACTCCTTGCCGGCACGGACCATGGCCTCGAACTCCTCCTTGCTGGTGTTGCTGCGGGCATCCACCGGCTCCACTTTCACCAAGCCATTCAAGGCGGGCACGTGCAGCGGACGGTTCAGGATTTCCACAATCGCGGCGATCTTCCCCCGGGCCTCGGCATAGGCATCATCCGGAGAATCGAATTCATCGAGAAATGCATTCGCAATCACCAGCAGGCGGCGCAGGCGGTGGTCAAACACGAGCAAGGTGTCGGCCAGCAGAAACATGGCGTCGGGGATCCCGAGCGGGTCTGGCGGTGGCGGACCGAGCGTCGGTTCAAACTGACGGACCGCGTCATAAGAGAGATAGCCGACCATCCCGCCGGAAAACAAGGGCACCGCTCCGTGGGTGACCGGCTTGTAAGCGGCCATTTCGCGCTCCAAGGCTGCCAGGACGTCGTCTTCCGCGGTGTAAGAACGGCTTTTCGAGCCCTCGCGGATGGTGATTTCCTTGCCACGCGCCTCAAACACCGCACGCGGATGGCTGCCGACAATCGACCAGCGTCCGCCCTTTTCGGTGCTCTCCGCGCTTTCGAGGAGAAACGAATGACGGCTGTCCCGCAGCTTCAGGTAGGCTGAAAGCGGGGTTTCGAAGTCCGCCGCGAGCTGGGTATATACGGGAACGATGTTTCCCCGCTTCGCCAGCCCGGCGAAGGCTTCCAATGATGGCTCGACCGGAATGGTAGTCACGACGCAGCGAAGCATGCCCGGGAAACGCCATAGGGCAAGCCCGGAGCAGCGGGGCCGGGCATCTCATTTGATCTTGATCTCATTGCCACTGCCCAGCCGCTGCATCCCCGGGGGGAGCGCATCACCGGCCTTCTCCTCCTTTTTCGCCGCAGGCGGCGGCTGCTTCTCCGCAATCCGGTTCAACCGCTGGAGGGCATCATCCACCTCCGCCTTGCTTTCGATGTATTTGGTCATCGACGCCACCTCATCAACCAGCTTGGCGTTTTCCTTCTTGCACAGGTCGAGCTCGATGGTGCGGGTGTTCAGTTCGTCTTTAAGCTTCGCGACCTCGGCCTGGATATTGTCCAGGTTCTTCTTTTCAAGCTCCAGCTTCGCATCCCGCCGGGCAATCTGATCGCTGCCATACCATGCCAATCCCCCGATCACACACAGAGCCAACACCGCCAGCAGCTTGTTCGCTTTCATATCGGTGAAAAATTTATCAGGCTGCGGGACACGGGTCAATCCGGAATGATTTCTTGCGCCTCCCCCGTTCCATGTCGATCATCCCACCCGTCAGCCGGGATGGCGGAATTGGTAGACGCGCTTGACTTAGGATCAAGTATCGTAAGATGTGCAGGTTCGAGTCCTGTTCCCGGTATTTTCCCCATGCAAGACCACCCGAACGATCCGCTCCACGGCGTGACACTGAAATCGGTATTGACGACCATGGTGGAACGCCATGGCTGGCAGGAACTGGCAAACCGGATCCCGGTGCGTTGTTTCATGTTTGATCCGTCGGTCCGCTCGAGCCTCACGTTTCTCCGCAAGACCCCGTGGGCGCGGCAACGGCTGGAGGACTGGTATGTGGCCGAGTCCCGGCGCTGACGGTGGTCAAACTTGTGCTCGTCAAGCCACGGTGCGGGGCACATGATCCCATCCGTTATGGAAGGGCTCTTCATCCTGCTGTTATTGTTTTTGTTATGGCTCCTGATCGCCCCGATCATTGCCCTGATCAAAGCCTCCAATTCGGCGAAGGATGCCAGCGAGGCGCGGGAGTTGCTGAGAATCCTGAATCAGCGGATCGCCAAGCTGCAATCGGAAATCCGGGCACTGCAAGCAGCGGAAATTGTCCCACCCGCTGTCACGCGCAAGGATGAGCCGGAGACGGAGGAGGAAGCCCCATCCGTTCCGGTGTGGGAGCGCGCCCCGCTGCCGCTCACGCCCCGAACGGTTGAGGCACCTGTTGCGCCCCCGGTCGTTGAGTGGGCCGAGGTTTCCCCGCCGCCGATTCCACCATCACACCCCCCGCCCGCCCGCGAGGAACCACCGGCCGCGGCACGGGCAGCGGAAAAAAAAGACGCGGAGGAAGCTGGAGAACCGTTTTCCCTGGAACGCTTCATGGGTACCAAGCTGTTCGCCTGGCTTGGCGGCGTGGCGATGTTTTTCGGGGTGATATTCTTCGTCAAATACGCGTTCGAGCACAATCTGATCCCGCCATCGGTCCGGGTCACGATGGGATTCATCACCGGAGCCGGGTTGCTGGGTGGCGGTCTGGTTTTGCACAAGCTGCCGAAATACCACGTGCTTGCGCAGGCCTTCTGCGCAACCGGCGTTCTGATCCTTTATGGCGTCAGCTATGCGGCGCACGCGATCTATCAATTTCCCGTGTTCAACCAGATCACCACTTTCGTGATCATGGGATCCGTCACCGCGGCGGCCTTCCTGATCGCGGTGCGGCTCAACGCGCTGGTGGTGGCGGTACTCGGCATGCTTGGCGGATTCCTCACGCCAGTACTGCTATCGACCGGCAACGACCAGGTATTCAGACTGTTCGCCTATATCGCCGTACTCGACATCGGACTGCTGGCGGTTTCCCGACATTCCAACTGGCGATACCTGAGCTCCGCCGCAGCCGTGGGAACGGCCCTGATCCAGGCCGGATGGTTCGGGAAATACTTCCTCAGCGGGCATTACGACGAGGGTGCCAGGACGCTCATTCCGATGGCGATCGCGGTGGTTTTCATCCTGATGTTTCTGGGATCGGCCTGGCTGTCGTTCCGGAAACGGGATCTGGAAAGCCATGCCGCGGGCTCGGTGATGGGACTGGCTGCGGTGGCGATGGTGTTCGCCTTCATCCTGCTGGGTTTCCCGCAGGTGGCCGACCGCCATTTCACGCTCTACGGCTTCGTCCTGATCCTCAATCTGGCCGTCATCGCGATCGTGGCGCTGCGCCCCTCGTTTGGCGCATGCCAGGTGGCTGTGGCGATCGCCACCTTCCTGCATCTCGCGGGCTGGTCGCTGGACCGCCTGAGCGACGAAAACCTGCCTGGTGCGCTGGCGCTCTATCTCGTCTTTGGCGCGATTCATGCGGTGGCACCGGTGTGGCTGTCCCGCCGTTTCCCGGATCAAGTGGCTCCCATTCCGCTCAAAGCCGCCCGTTGGGCCTCTCCGCTGATGCTGGTGCTGATGATGCTTCCGGTCCTTGGCGTCTCACCGGTTCCCATGACCTTGTGGGTGGCGGTGATGCTGGCCAACCTGTTAGTCATCGCCCTGGCGGTGGCCACCGGCGCGATTTTCCCGGTGCTGGCTTCCCTGCTGCTGACCATGGGTGTCGCGACATTGTGGCTGTTCGAAGGACCGGCCTCGGATTTCCCACTGATGCCGTTCCTGGGTGTCATCACGGGATTTTCCGCGCTTTTCTCAGCGGCCGGACATTTCCTGGCACGCCATGCGGAGCCGGACGACCTCCCGGGGAAATCCCCGGATGAACTGGCCGTTTCGGCGCTGCCGATAGGTTCGGGCGTGCTGCCCTTCGGCATGCTGATCCTCGCGCTGGGGCATCTTCAAGTATTGAATCCCTATCCGGTCTTTCTGGTGGCATTGCTGATGAGCGCCCTGCTGTGCGGTTTGGCATTGACAGGAAAACGCGGCGGACTGGTGCTGGCGGCGATGCTTTGCACGCTCGGCGTCGAGGCGTTCTGGCACATCCAACATGTGGATTCAAAAGCGCCGATGCTGGCGCTGCCGTGGTATCTCGCGTTTTACGCGCTGTTCCTCGGGTTCCCGTTCGTGTTCCGCAAAACCTGTGCGGAACAAGCGGCCCCATGGATCGCGGGAGCGCTCTCGGGTGTCGGCCACTTCCTGCTGATCCATGATCTGGTCGGGCCCGCCTATCAGATCCACCACATGGGTTTGATCCCGGCGGCCTTCGCCGTGCCGTCGCTGGTAGCGCTGTGGGCGGTCGCCAGGCGCATCCCGGCATCCGAAACCGCCATGCACGAACGCATCGCATGGTTCGGTGGTGTCAGCCTGTTTTTCATCACACTGATCTTCCCGATCGAACTGGACCGCCAATGGCTGACCATCAGTTGGGCACTCGAAGGCGCGGCGCTGCTGTGGTTGTTCCGGCGGGTGCCGCATCCCGGATTGCAACTCACCGGGCTGATGCTGCTGGGAGTGGCTTTTGTGCGTCTCGCGCTGAATCCCGCCGCATTCATCGAATACGGACGCAGCGGCACACCCATCCTCAACTGGCATCTCTACACCTACGGCGTGGTGGCCGCAGCGATGTTTGCCGGCGGATACTGGCTGACCCAGCCCGTCGGCAGGCTCAAGGACGCCAACCCGCGCGGGATGCTGTTCGCATTCGGAACCATCCTGCTGTTCCTGCTGCTCAACTTGGAAATCGCCGACTTCTTCACGGAGCCCGGAGAGGGCCGGATCACCTTTCGTTTTGGCGGAAACTTCGCCCGCGACATGACCTACAGCATCGCGTGGGGCTTGTTCTCATTGGGCATGCTGGGCATGGGGATCTGGAAAAAATCCAAACATGCGAGGTTCGCCTCCATCGGCTTGTTGGTGGCGGCTTTGCTCAAGGTCTTCCTGCACGACCTCGCCGCGATCGAGAACATCTTCCGCATCGGCGCGCTGATCGGCGTGGCCATCATCGCCTTTGTCGCGTCGTTTCTCTATCAAAGGTTTTTTGATCGGTCTGAGCCGTGACGCCGCGTGTACCCGGACACCATGTGGAGCGCGTTTATTCCGAACGCTGCCCGCCAACAAGCGCACACGCCAAAGAAAAGAGGAGCGACAGCATGTCGCCCGCACAGAGCCGACAGCATGTCGGCGCTCCTGACACCGTGTGGAGCGCGTTCATTCTGAACGCTGCCCGCCAACAAACGCACACGCCAAAGAAAAGAAGGGCGACAGCATGTCGCCCGCACAGAGCCGACAGCATGTCGGCGCTCCTGACAGACGCATCCAGCCACTCACTCCTTGATCTGCTCCAGCAGCAATTGCAGGATCTTCCTAGCGGAGTCAGGGATCACGGTGCCGGGACCGAAGATGGCGGCGGCTCCATTTTTGTAGAGATAGTCGTAGTCCTGCGCGGGGATAACACCGCCGCAGATGACCATGATATCATCGCGCCCGAGCTTCTTCAACTCCGCGACCAGCGCGGGGAGCAGCGTCTTGTGACCGGCGGCCAGCGAGCTCATCGCCACCACATGGACGTCATTCTCGACCGCCTGCTTCGCAGTTTCCTCGGGTGTTTGGAAAAGCGGCCCGATGTCCACATCGAAGCCCATGTCCGCATAGGCGGTGGAAACCACCTTGGCCCCGCGGTCGTGGCCGTCCTGCCCCATCTTGGCCACCATGAGCCGCGGGCGGCGTCCCTCGGCAGCTTCGAATTCCGCAATCAAATCAGGAATGTCTTTCATATCGCCCTGGTTCTTGAATTCCTTGCCATACACACCGGAGATCGAGCGGATGACCGCCTTGTAGCGCCCAAAGTGGGTTTCCATCGCATCCGAGATCTCGCCGAGAGAGGCACGGGCCTGTGCGCACTCGATCGCGAGCGCAAGCAGGTTCCCTTCCCCGCCCCCCGCGCAATCGGTGAGAGCCTTGAGGGCTGCCTGACATTTTGCTTCATCACGTTCGGCGCGGAGTTTGTTGAGCCGCTCGATCTGCGAGAGACGGACAGCGGTGTTGTCCACATCGAGGATATCGAGCGGGTCTTCCTTGGCGAGGCGGTATTTGTTCACCCCGACGATCGTTTCCTCACCGGAGTCGATCCGCGCCTGGCGGCGTGCGGCGGCCTCCTCGATGCGCATCTTTGGAATGCCGGCCTCAACGGCTTTGGCCATGCCCCCCATTTCCTCCGCCTCCATGATGTGTCCCCACGCGCGGTGGATCAGTTCGTGGGTGAGGGCTTCGAGATAGTAGGAACCGCCCCAAGGATCGATCACGCGGCAGATCGCGGTTTCGTCCTGGAGGAAAAGCTGGGTGTTGCGGGCGATGCGCGCCGAGAAATCGGTGGGCAGTGCGATCGCCTCATCGAGCGCGTTGGTGTGCAGCGACTGCGTGTGGCCGAGCGTCGCCGCCATCGCCTCGATGCAGGTGCGGGCGATGTTGTTGAAAGGATCCTGTTCCGTGAGCGACCAACCGGACGTCTGCGAGTGGGTGCGCAGGGCGAGCGACTTCGGATTCTTCGGGTTGAAGGTGTTGACGATCTTCGCCCACAGCACGCGCGCGGCGCGCATCTTGGCGACCTCCATGAAGTGGTTCTTGCCCTGGGCCCAGAAGAACGAGAGACGCGGCGCGAAGGCGTCGATGTCGATGCCGGCGGCGATTCCCGTGCGGAGGTATTCCCAGCCATCGGCGAGCGTGTATGCCATTTCGAGGTCGGCGGTGGCCCCGGCTTCCTGCATGTGATAACCGGAAATCGAGATCGAGTTGAACTTCGGCATCTTCTGCGAGGTGAACTCGAAGATGTCGGCGATGATTTTCATCGAGGGGCCGGGCGGATAAATGTAGGTATTCCGCACCATGTATTCCTTGAGGATGTCGTTCTGGATCGTTCCGGATAGTTGCTCCAGCGTGGCTCCCTGTTCGAGCGCGGTGACGATGTAGAAGGCGAGTACCGGCAGCACCGCGCCGTTCATCGTCATCGACACCGAGACCTTGTCGAGAGGGATGCGGTCGAAGAGCACCTTCATGTCGAGGATCGAGTCGATCGCCACACCGGCCTTGCCGACATCACCGACGACCCGTTCGTGGTCCGAATCGTATCCGCGGTGGGTGGCGAGGTCGAAGGCGACGGACAGTCCCTTCTGGCCGGCGGCGAGGTTGCGGCGATAGAAGGCATTCGACTCCTCCGCGGTGGAAAATCCGGCGTATTGGCGGATCGTCCACGGCTGGAAGCAATACATCGTGGCATACGGACCACGCAGGAACGGAGCGATGCCAGCCTGGTATTTCAGGTGCTCCATGCCCTCGATATCGTCTTCCGTATAGAGCGGCTTCACCGGGATTTTCTCCATGGTATCCCATGCGACCCGGCCTATCGGCTTGCCGTGCTCCTTTTCAAGAGCGGCGCACCACTGGTCATATCCGGTTTTTGACGGCGCGGTGGTGTATGGGATATCTGCGAATGCGGGGCGGGACATGGGAATGGAAATTTGAGATTTGAAATTCGAAATTCAGTAAGTCTCAGAGAACGCCTGCGATCTTCAAGAGCTGCTCGTTGAGTTCGTAGTTGTTTGAGCGGACGTTGACGAAATCATCGACGCCGGCGGCGCGCCATGCGGCCTCCTGCTCGCCGGGAGCGCCGGCCACCAACAAGGTGACTCCGGGTTTCGCCGCCTTCACCGCCCTGGCGAGCGGTTCGACGGTTTCCAGATAAGTGGCATCGTCGGAGGTGATCACCGCGATCGCCGCAGGGCTGTCAACCAGCGCAGCCACGGCTTCGTCGTTGTTAGTGAAGTCACGCTTGCCATCGATCGCAAAACCCGACGCCTCGAAGAACGAGGCGGTCCAATCGGCGCGGAGACGGTAGCGCCCGGACGGGCCGATGTTGAGTTGGAGAATGGCGGGTGCCGCACCGGTCTTGGCGGCGTATGCGGCGGATGCATCGCGCAGCGCCTCATATTCCTCTGCGGCGCGGCGCGGCGGCAAGGGAGCGACCGTGGGCGCGCCATCGGCATTGGTGAGACCCGTCGCCATGGCGATCGCCATCTTGGTGGCACCGGCTGAAGCCGCGGCAACCGCCTGCTCCAACATCGCGGCACTGGCGGAAACAGAAACAGGTGCCGGCTTGGTGACGGCCATCAGCGCGGCGGCGGTCTCGCCGGCCTTGCATTCCGGCGTGTGCATGACGAGTTTGCCGCCCTTGACGTCCGGATACATGTTGGAACCGACGATCTTGTCCTTGCGGCGGCGGATGTTCCGGAACTTCGCCTTGGCGACATCCTGCACGCTTTGCTGAACGGACCCGTTTTCAAGGCAAGCGATCATGCCACCTTTCCGCTCGATGTCCTGGAAGATTTCCCAACCCTTCGCCGCAATCCGGTCGCTGAGCCATTCGATGTAGGTGGATCCGCCGGCGGGATCGATGACGCGGTCAAGGCCGCATTCCTCGCGGAGGATCGTGTGGATATTGCGGGCGATCCGGCGGGAAAACTCATCGGTCTTTCCGGAGATCTCGTCGTATGGCCCGATGTGCAGGCCATCCGCTCCGCCGACGACGGCGGCGAACGCCTCCGAGGTGACGCGCAGCATGTTGGTATGCGCGTCGTATGTGGTTTTATTCCACCTCGACGTGCTGGCATGGATATAAACCGGCGCGTCGTCCACGCCGTAGGCGGCGGCCACCTTGCTCCAGAGGACGCGGGCGGCGCGGATCTTGGAGATTTCCATGAAATAATCCGAGCCGACGGCCAGGCGGATGCGGACATGCCCAAGGATGCTCGCGGGCGAAAGGCCGCGCGATTTCATTTCCTCGATGTAGCAGACCAGTGTGGCGAAAACGCAGGCAAGCTCCTGGGTGGCGGTGGCGCCGGCATTGTGATAGACATCGCCCTGCACGGTGATGGTACGGATGCCGGGAGCCTTGCGGACCGCATAATCCGTTAGAGAGGCCATGTGATCGAAACGGCAGGCAAGCGACTGGCGCAGACCACCCTTGACCACCAGCTCGGCGAGCGGATCAGTGTCAATGGCGCCACGCAGGGCGGCGGGGGAAACCCCGAGCTGCCGGGCGGCGGCCAGAAACAGCGCGGCGATCGGAAGACCGGACGGTCCCGCCTGCAGACAGAAGGAAACCGCGTTGAGATCCACACCGGAGAATACCGTTTTGAAATCCGCGGCATTCCCGATTTTCACCCCACCCTTGCAGCATTCACCCGCACCGCAGCCGACGACGATGTTGAGTTCCGATTGGCCACCATTGAGACCTTCGTGGATGAGCGTGTTGAGCGCATCCGGCGAACTGGCCCTGAGCTCCTGGGAAACCTCCCATCCCGCCTGGAGGAAGCCCGAGGCATGGCTGCCGCGAAGCAGTGATCCGGAACCCGGGAAATGCCTGATTTGTTCGATCCCGGCGATGTCGTCCCGGCGGTAGATCGGCTGGATCGTGATACCCTCGTAGGTCTCGCTGACAAGGCGTTTCTCAAAGGGGGCGCCTTTCAGCAGCGCTTCGGCAGCGGCACGCCATTGGTCGTAGGTGTGCTCCGGGAATTCGGTGAGGAGTTGTTCCGCGTTGGTGGTCATAGGGACAGATTTAAAATTTCGAGTTCAAAGATTTGAGAAGCCAACCCGCACGAGAGTTGGACAGAAGGCTTTGAGACAGAAGACAGGAAAGCGCAAGCGGCCGCAACAGGACCCATCAGATTCTTTTCTTCTGTCTTATGTCCTCTCATCTTCTGTCTTAGAACTTCGTGTTCCGCATGTCGCCGGTCTCGAGGAAGGCCTCGTGGAACGCGAAGGCGGAGCGGAACGACTGCGGCGTGTGGCCGTTCTCCGTGAGCTTGAAGTATTTCCAGAGCAGATCGCGGTAAGAGGGATCGACACAGTTCCTGATCACCGCCTCGGCGCGCTCGCGCGGGTCCTTGCCCCGGAAGTCGGCGACTCCGTGTTCGGTGACCAGCACCTGCACCGAGTGCTCGCTGTGGTCCATGTGCGAACACATCGGCACAATCGCCGAAATCTTGCCATCCTTGGCGGTGGACGGGCAGGTGAAGATCGAGATATAGGCGTTGCGGGTGAAGTCGCCCGATCCGCCGATGCCGTTCATCATCTTCTGGCCAAGCACGTGGGTGGAGTTGATGTTGCCGAAAATATCCGCCTCGAGCGCGGTGTTCACCGAGACGATGCCGATGCGGCGGACGATTTCCGGGTTGTTGGCGATTTCCTGCGGGCGCAGCAACAGGCGGCCGCGGAATGCGTCGAGATTGTCATAGATGCTTTGCAGCACCGGATCCGTGACCGTGAGCGAGACGCCGCTGACAAACGAGCAGCGGTCCTGTTTGACCAACTCGATCACCGAGTCCTGGATGACTTCCGAATACATCTGGAAACGCGGGATTTCCGGGTGTTCCCCCATCGCGGCGAGCACCGCGTTGGCGACGTTGCCGACGCCGGACTGAATGGGCAGGAATCCCTTCGGGATATGGCCGTTGCGGATCTCGGCGGCGAGAAACTCGGCGACATTCTGACCGATGCGGGTCGTCACATCGGTGACCGGCGAGAAATCCTTGACCTCGTCCTTGCGGTTCGAGTGGACGATGCCGACGATTTTTTTCGGATCGACCCAGACACGCTGGGTGCCGATGCGGTCCTCCGCATTGCAGATCGGGATCGGCCGGCGGTTCGGCGGGGACTCCGGTTCATAGATATCGTGAAAACCCAACAACTCCTTCGGATGGCGGCTGTTCACCTCCACCAGCACACGTTTCGCCATGCTGAGGAAGGTCGGTGCGGCACCGACGCTGGTGGTCAGCAGCACTTTGCCATCCACCGAGACATCGGCCGCCTCGACCACCGCCCAATCGACATCGCCGAGGAACCCGTAGCGGACATACTGCGGCAACAGCGAAAGATGCATGTCGAAGAAATGCGTCTTTCCGGCGTTGATGCTGGCACGGAGATCCTTGTCGGACTGATAGGGAGTGCGGAACTTGATCGCATCCGCCCTGGCGAGCGCACCGTCCAGCGAAGGTCCGGTGGACGCCCCGGTGATGACCCCCACCTTGAATTCCCGGCCAGCCTCGTGTTCCGCCGCCGCTTTTTCCGCGATGGCGGTCGGGATGACCTTCGCGGCACCGGCGGGAGTGAATCCGCTGAAACCGATGGTCTGGTCGTGTTGGATGAATGCGGCGGCTTCTTCGGGGGTGAATACGGGGAACGATCGGTTCATGGGCAATGGTGGAACAATATGGGAAGGGATCTGCGGTTTACTTGAACATGGCGATGAAATAACCGGCGGCAAGCGCACTGCCGATCACTCCGGCGACGTTGGGACCCATGGCGTGCATGAGCAAGTAATTGGTTGGGTCATACTTCTGCCCGACATCCTGGGACACCCGCGCGGCCATCGGAACGGCGGAAACCCCCGCGGAACCAATGAGCGGGTTGATCTTGTTCCTTGAGAAAAGATTCATGATCTTCGCCATCAGCACGCCACCGGCGGTGGCCACACCGAAGGCAATCACACCAAGGACCAGGATGCCAAGCGTCTGCTGATTGAGGAACAAGTGCTTCTCTCCGTCGCCCATGCCCATTTTCAAGCCGACACAAAGGCCGAGAAAGATCGTGACGATATTGATGATCTCGTTTTGAGCGGCCTTCACGAGGCGTTCGGTGACCTTGCTTTCGCGCAGCAGGTTGCCGACGAAGAGCATCGAGATCAGCGGGGCCGCATCGCGCACGATGATGCAGCAGATGGCCATCACCACGGCGGCAAAGATGAGTTTCTCCGCCTGGCTGACCTTGCGCAGGGTTTTCATTTTGATCCGGCGCTCCGCATCTGTCGTGAGCAACTTCATGATCGGCGGCTGGATCAGCGGCACGAGCGCCATATAGCTGTATGCGGCCACGGCGATCGGCCCCAACAGGTCTGGCGCGAGTTTCGAGGCCGTGAAGATCGAGGTAGGTCCGTCGGCCCCGCCGATCACGCCGATGGCGGCCGACTGGCTGAGGTCGAAACCGAAGAATGGAGCGACCAGGAAAGTTCCGAAGATCCCGAGTTGCGCGGCACCGCCGAGAAGCAGGGTGCGCGGATTGGCGATCAGCGGACCGAAGTCCACCAGCGCACCGACCCCGAGGAAGATCAGCGGCGGATAGATCTGCAGCTTGATGCCTTGGTTGAGATAGTAGAACAGTCCTCCCGGCTCCTCTCCGTGCGGATGCTGGAGGATGAAGTCATGGATCGGCAGGTTGGCGATGAGCGCACCCAGCGAAATGGGAACGAGAAGGAGCGGCTCGAAGCCCTTGACGATCGCCAGGTAGAGCAGCACCGCGACGACCAACCACATCACCACCATCTGCCATTGCAGAAACGGGAAGCCGGTTGTCATCCAGAGTTCGTAAAGCTTGTTCATGATTTCGCTGGGAAAAATCCGTTATCCGATCGTGTAGAGAATCTGGCCTTCCTCGACGGCATCGCCGACCTTGACGTGGATGGCGGTGATGGTTCCGCTCATCGGCGCGTTGATCGGGGTGTACATCTTCATCGCCTCAAGGGTGATGACGAGGTCGCCTTCGGTGACGGCGGCTCCGACCTGGCGCTCGATCGCCTGCACAATGCCGGCGAGCGGGCTGGGAGCGTCCCCCGCGCCGGCGGCAACAGGCTTGGGTGCCGGGGCGGGAGCGGCGACGCGTGCGGGTGCCGCGGCGGCGGCCCTCACAACGGGAGCCGGGGCCGGCATGGCGGAGGATTCGCTGTCGATTTTTTCGACAATGACGTCGTAAACTTTGCCTTCAACGGTGATGCGGAGATGGTCCATGGTGATGTTAGGTTAGCGGATGCGGTGTGAGGTGAGAACGGATTGGCGGCCAGCCCTTTCCCAGCTGGTGCTCATGGGTTTGATCGAGATGATGCGGCAGGCCTGGCCGGTGGCGGTGGCCACGGCGGCGGCGACCACCGCGACGATTTCGGGGGCGACGCCCGCATACGGGGCGGCGGCTGGAGTTGCGACGGCCGGCACGGGTGCCTGGACGGGCGGGGCGGCGGCGGGCTTCTCGGTCGGCAGCAGGATGCTGGTCAACCTCGCGGTGAAGGCGCAGACACCCCAGAGGCATGCGAGCGTGACCAACACCATGGCCATGCCGGCGAGGTGGGGCAGCGCATCGAGAATCGAGTGCGAGTGGGCCGTGGATTCCGTGGTGGCTGCGATGAGCGGTGTGAATTGCATGTTTCGGTCAGAGTGGGATGTTGCCGTGTTTTTTCGGTGGGCGGGTTTCGTGCTTGCCCATGATGCCGCGGAAGGCGAGCGCCAGGGTGCTGCGCGAAACCGCGGGATTGATCACATCGGTGATCATACCGTTCGAGGCGGCCTGATAGGGCGAGGCGAATTTCTCGGAGTAAGCCTTGCGGAGTTCCTGCTCAAGGGCTTCGGGATCCTCGGCCTCCTCGAGCTCTTTTTTGTAGAGCACCTTCATCGCCCCCTGCGCTCCCATCACCGCGATTTCGGCAGTGGGCCAGGCGAAGACGAAATCCGCGCCCATGTCGCTGGAGCACATCGCCAGATAAGCACCGCCGTAAGCCTTGCGGCAGATCAGCGTGATTTTCGGCACCGTGCCGGAAGCCCACGCGAAGAGCATTTTCGCACCGTGACGGATGATGCCGCCGCGTTCCTGCGCGAGGCCGGGCATGAAGCCGGGGACATCGACGAGCGAGAGGACCGGGATCGAGTAGATGTTGCAGACGCGGATGAAGCGCGCGGCCTTATCGGAGGAATCGATGTCGATGCAACCGGCCTTGACCGTCGGCTGGTTGGCGATGATGCCGATGACCAGGTTTTCGAGTTTGGCGAAGCCGGTGAGCATGTTGGGCGCGTAGTCCGGCTGGATTTCGAACCAACTGCCCGGGTCCACGAGACGGGCGATCACCTGCTGCATGTCGAGAGGCGACTTCGGATCGGCCGGAATGATCTCATTCATGCCCGGATCCTCGCTCAGCGGGATCTCGTTGTTCATCTTGTGCGGCGGATCGCCCAGATTGTTGGATGGCAGGTAATCCAGGAGTTTTTTCGCAAGCTCCATGGCGTGGCTGTCATCCTCGGCGATCAGGTGGATGTTGCCGGAAACCTGGGCATGGGCGTCGGCGGAGGCAAACTGGTCGAGCGAGGCGGACTGGCCGGTGGCCGCGCGGATGACGTCCGGGCCGCAAATGAACATGTTCGAGTTCTTGCGCGTCATGATGATGAAGTCCGTGAGCGCGGGCGAATAGGCGGCACCGCCGGCGCACGGACCGGCGATGATGGAGATCTGCGGGATCACCCCGGATGCCAGCACGTTGCGGAAGAAGATCTGTCCGTAGCCGGAAAGCGCCTCGATGCCTTCCTGGATGCGCGCGCCGCCGGAGTCGTTGATGCCGACGACCGGAATGCCGGCCTTGATCGCAAAATCTAACAGATCGCAGATTTTCTTGGCGTGGATGGCACCGACGGCACCGCCGCCCACGGTGAAGTCCTGGGCGAATGCGGCGACCGGGCGGCCTTGGACATAGCCGGTGGCGCAAACGACGCCGTCACCGGGCATCTTGCGTTTTTCCAGACCGAAGTTGGTGCACGAGTGATGGGCATGCATGCCGAACTCGATGAAATTACCACCGTCGAAAAAGGCGGCGAGTCGCTCGCGGGCGGAGAGCAGGCCTTTTTCGTGGCGTTTCTCGATGCGGTCGATACCGCCTCCGATGAGGGCTTCTTCGCGGCGGAGCTTGAGACTCTCGAGCAGTGATGGGTCGATGGGCATGGCGGGGTGGTAGGGCTGGATGTGAGGGTTGGCCGGTGGATCAGTGGGCGGGTTGGCAGAACTCCGTGAGAACTCCGAAAGTGGATTTCGGATGGAGGAAGGCGACGAGCTTGTCACCCGCGCCTTCAAACGGGACTTCGTGGATCAGGCGTGCGCCCTGGTCCCTGGCTTGGGCGAGCTGGCCGTTGATGTCATCGGTGGCAAAGGCAATGTGGTGGATACCCGGGCCGTTTTTCTCCATGAACTTCGCGATCGGGCTCTCGTCGGATGTCGGCTCGAGGAGTTCGATGTGGACATCACCGCAGGCAAAGAACGCGGTGCGGACTTTCTGGGATTCCACTTCCTCACGGCCCTCGCAGGTCAGGCCGAGCACCTTCTCGTAGTAAGGGATTGACTCGTCGAGGGATTTTACGGCAATTCCAAGGTGGTCGATTCTGGTAATCATCTTCGGATGTGATTCGGGTTGCTGGTGCGGAGCATCGCAGGATAGCCCGGTCTTGCACCGCAGGAAGTCGCTAAGGCTACGCGTATTTTACGGCATGGCCATGTACTCACGGTGAATTGCGGTCTGGTGGCTGTCGAGACGATAGCATTTTCCGCATGGTCTTTGTTTGTGACAAAGATGCTATCAGGCGGGGCGCATGGCTCACACGGCTGCCATCACGGACGGCAGGTCACTGCGGCCGGAGGGTCTCGACATAGGTTTCCACGGACGAGTGGAAATTCCGCAGCGCGGGCTCGTCCTTTCCACACTGTTGGATCACGGAAAAGCCGCAGAAGGTTGAGACGAGAAACGCGGCCTCCGCTGGTGGCTGGATCGACGGGTGGATCCAGCCGTCGATCTTGGCGCGCTCGAGCAAGTCGGCCACCGCGGTGCGCCAGGTGGTGAAAGCGCGGCAGAGCGCTTCGGCAAGGACCGGCTCCGTCGCTGCGGTGCCGGTGCTCAGTGAAACCATGCAGGATACCACATCGCCGGGTGCGGTTTGCTGGCAGCGGGTCCGGCAAAACGTGCGCAGGTCCGTGAGCGAGCGGATCTGATGGAGCGGAATGACCCAAATGTCATCCAGCGCGGGTTCGAGCATTTCGTGGATCCAAGCAAGTGCGAGCGACCGCTTGTCCGGAAAGTGGTGGAACAGGGCGCCCTTGGTGAGACGCGCCTTGGCGACGATGGCTCCGATCCCGGTTCCTGCGTATCCATGCAAAGCGAATTCCCCAGCGGCCGCGTCGAGAATCGCCTGCCGGGTCAATGCCGGTTGTTTCCTGCGTTGCTGCATTATGGCAAGCTTAGCGCGTTTCGTCACCAATGCAAGGGAACGCTCAATAACCGTTGGCAATGCGCGAAACCAGGGACTCCCCCGCCCTTTCGAGGGCTTCCGGCAGCGCGTTGTTGCGCGCTGTCTGTAGATTCGAGGAAACGAAAAGCTGGCTGGTGCCGCTGGAGGTGCCGGATGCGAGCACGCGGGTGGGATCCTTGGCGTCGCAGAGCTTCCACGTGAGTGTCACCTTGTTGGATAATTCCTCGGGCCTGAGTGTATCAAAACGCGTGCCGCGAATGGTGGAATACTTGATCGAACTGATTTTGCCGGTGAGCACCGCATCCGCGTTCGCGACATCGCGGATCCGATAGGTGCCGTCGGTCACGATCGCGTTGGCAACGGCGGATGTCGCCAGCGCCTCGGCACGCGGGTGCTGGGTGTCGTTGGAAAACATCGGGACTGCGATCGAATTCACGCCAGCCAGCGAGGCGGGCTTGGCTCCGCCGAGCTGATAGCCCGCACAGGACGCGAAAAACAGACAGATGGCTGGGAGGATGATGGCTTTCATGGGCAGGAGCGTTATTCGCCGAGTTCCTTGAGACGGGCTTTTGCAGCGTCGTGCACCTGGCCGGATCCGGAGCGCTTGACAATGTCGCGGTAATAGACCTTGGCGGACTCATGCTTGCCGGTTTTCAGATAGAACTCCGCGATTTCGAAGGACCGTTGAAGCTCGCTTCCCCCCAGCTGGCCGATCATGTTCCGGGCCTCCGCGTTTTTCGAATGCCCGGGATACTGGATGAGGTAGTCGTTGAAGGCCTCGCGTGACAACGAAATGTTGGACTGGTTGTGATTGCCGCGTTCCGCCTCCTCCATGAGGATCACTCCGACGAGGAAAAGTGCTTCCGGTGCCTCCGGGCATTCGGGCTGCTCGGCCACCAACTGGCGGAAGGCGGCGATCGCCTCCCTGGATTTTTTCTTCGAGTGATAGAGCTCGCCGATCGTGAACTGGGCCTTGGATGCGGTGCGGGATTTCGGGGCGTAACCACGGACCTTGCCGAGCATTTCGACGGTTTTTTCAAGCGAGAGCTTGGTTTTGAGACCGAGGAAACTCGATCTCACGTCGCCCTCGGCCGCCGACTGGGCCATGTTGACCTGGCGGTTGAAGACAGTTGGATACAGCTTGTCTCCGGGAAAACGCGCGAGAAACTTGTCGTAGGCTTCGAATGCGTCCAGGATCCTGCCTTCCTGCTCCAGCAACTGTCCCTGGCGGTAGCGCGCCTGGGCGGCCGATGGCGCGAACGGAAAACGAGTGGCGGTCTCGTTGTAGAGTTTGACCGCGCGGCGAACCTTTCCGGCGTCATCAGCCTGTTTGGCTTCCTGATAGAGCGCTTCCCCCTCGGATGAAGCGCTCTGGGTGTTGCCGGCCAGAATGGGCACGTCCGAACCGCCACCGCAGGATGCGAGCATGCCGATGACTGCGGGAAGGAGAAGCAAGGCGATGAATCTGGGATGCATGGATCGGAGCATAGGGACTTGAACGTTCTGTGAAAGAGCAAAATCCTGCAGAATGGATTCACCGGGCGGGCATGGCAAGCTCGCCCGCCCTGCGGGTGGCCGCCGTGACGGCGTCGATCATGGCCGACCGGACCCCGTGGGATTCCAGTGCCTCCAGGCCTGCAATGGTTGTGCCGCCGGGCGAGGTGACCATGTCCTTGAGGACCGCCGGGAGCAGGCCGGTCTCCATCACCATGGCGGCGGCTCCGGCCACGGTCTGTGCGGCAAGGCGGATCGCATCGGCACGCGGTAGCCCCGCCAGCACGCCGCCATCGGCGAGGGCATCGATGATCAGGTAAACGTATGCCGGCCCGCTGCCGGACAAGCCTGTAACCGCATCCATCATGCGTTCGGGCACCTCGATTGCCAGGCCGACGGCACCGAGCAGGTGGCCTGCGGTTGCGGCATCCCCGGCATCGGCTCGCGAGCCCCGGCAATAGGCAGCCGCGCCCTTGCCGACCCATGCCGGAGTGTTCGGCATCGCCCGGATCACACGCACATGCGGTCCGGAATGGGATTCAAGGGTGGAAACCGTGATTCCGGCGGCGATTGAGATCACCAGGACCGGATTTCCACCCGTCGCAGAGGAAATCCCGCTCATTGCCACCGGAACATCCCCGGGCTTGGTGCAGAGCAGAATGACATCGCAGCCGGCCAGATCGGCGATCTCGGCCGATACTGCCGCATGGGTGGCATCTGCGAAATGCCTGCGGGACTCGTTCGAGGGATCCACGCCAATCACGTCCGAAGCCGCGACGACTCCCGAGCGCAGCACACCCTGCACCCAGGCAGTCCCCATTTTTCCACAACCGGCAATGCCAAGTTTCATGGCAGGAACGTATGACTGTCCTGCCGGATGACGCCAGCGTCATTTTGCTTGGAGAAGCCGACCCTGCGGGGGCATGCTTGCCCCCATGCGAATGATCTCCCTCATCACCTGCTGGACCATGATGGCAGCCCAGGCTTTCGCCTCAGACCCGACCGCGAAAGACGAAACAACCAGGGATGCCGCGGAATCAGCCGATACAAGCGCTAATCAGGCCATGCCTGACGTCGCGGATGCGATCCCTGGGCCAGTTGCCGCGCTTGGCAAGCCAGCGATGATGGACTTCGAAGGCGGCATCCGGATGGCGGTGAGCACCACCTCGGAGCTGGCCCAACAGCATGTCCTCCAGGGACTCAACCACCTCCACGGCGGATGGGAGTTTGAGGCCAGCCGGCATTTCGCCGCCGCCATGCGCGAGGACCCCGGATGCCTGCTCGCCCACTGGGGCATGATCATGGCGCTGCTCCAATCGTCACCTGAATCGCATGACGCGCGGGTCGCGGCAACCGGGCGGCTGCTGGGATTGCTCGAAAATGGAAATGGGACCGAACTCGAACGCGGCTACGCCTACGGCATGATCAAATACATCGAAAACGGCCCCGCGGGCGCGGCGGAAGCTTTCCGCAAGGTGGCCAATCGCTTTCCCAATGAACTGCAGGCATCGGTTTTCGGAGCTCTCTTCAGCCGCGGCGGATTCGACGCGGTGGGCGATCCGACACCGGACCAGAAGACCTCGGAAAAAATCCTGCTGGATCTCATTAAAAAACACCCGGACAACCCGGTTCCACTCAACGCGCTGCTCGTGATCCGCGCCGAGGGACCCGACCTCCGGCCCTCGTTGGAAATGGCCCGCGCACTTTGCAAAATGCATGCCAACTACCCGCCATACTGGCATCTTCTCGGCCACTACGAATGGCGCTGCGGCAACCATCGCGAGGCGGCCGCCGCCTTCTCAACCGCCTCCTCGATGTATGAGAAGTGGATGAAGGACAACGACGCCACCATCGCCGATTGCCCGGAATGGCTGAAGGCGGAAAGCTACCGCATCCTTTCCATCGCGTCCCGCGGCCAGTTCGAAACCGCCTATGCCGATGCAAGAAGGCTTGCCGCAAAAGCGCTGCCCGGCGACAGACCCGCCTCCCCGGGTGCCCGCTACATGCTGTGGGATTGCAAAACCCTGCCAGCAAGAATCCTCATCCACCGAGGATTGCGCGGCAACGCCAGCGAGGCCGCACGCTCGTTGCCGAAACCCGGGGACCTCAGGAATTATCGCGACCACTCGCTCGCCTACTGGTGGATCGATGGCATGCGCTTCGTACTGGAGGCCCATCAACTGATCGATGCCGGCAAACTCACGGAAGCCCGCGAGGTGATCGCCGCACTCACGCATCACGGCGAATCGATGGCGGAAATCCAGCAAGCCGCCGCCAAAGGTGGAGAACGCTCGGCCTGGACACGTTCGTTCCGCGCACTCGAGGTGCTCGCCAGCGACCTGCGCGGCAGGGCCGCCCTCGCAGGCCCGGTGTCCATGCGCGACACCGCTTACAACTGGTTCAGCTCCGCCGCCGACCGCCAGAGACCGGCCACCATGATGATGCCTCCGCTCGTCCTCACACCGATGGCTTCGAGGCTCGGAGATTATTATCTTCAGAAGAAACAAACCGAGGAGGCGATCGAGGCCTATCAGAAGGCGCTCGCTGCCTTTCCCAATGATGCCAGCTCCCTGGCCGGCCTCAAACGCGCCTACGAAGCCGCAGGCGAATCCGAAAAGGCTTCCGAGATCACTTCCCGGATCGATGGCCTCACCGGTGGGAACGATTGATGTTTGTGGGTTTCCCAATGGCCGGCTGCATTGAACCCGCCGGTCTGCCGCAAGCCAACTTCGCGGTGGCGCGGGCACGCAACGCGGCATATGGTTTGATCATGGAGCGGATCAAGGATCGTCTGGAGATCAGCCTGCGGGATGGCACGCCCGTGATTGTGCGGCCACTGCTGGAAGAAGACCGGCCCATGGTGGCTGAAGCTTACCGGCTGCTCACACCGGAGGCGCGCTATCAAAGGTTCTGGACACGCACGGGGGAAATGATTGGAGACGCCATGCTGGACCGGCTGGTGAGGCAGGATCCGGAGAAACACATGACATGGGCGGCACTCGATCCCGCACGGGAATTTCCAGGGATGGGTGGCGCGAGTTGGTGGAGAAACGAGAACCATGCGGATGAAGCGGAGATTTCACTGATGGTGCTCGATGCCGACCAACGGCGTGGCATCGGCACCTTGCTGCTCTCCCTGATGTGGCTGTCCGCATTGAGAGCCGACATCCATCATCTGGTCGCCTACACACTGATCGACAACCGCCAGGCGGCCGCGTGGATGCGCGACTGCGGAGGTCATGGCACATGGGATGGCTACAAACTGGTGTTCCGCTGGGATCTCCGGAATCTCGACCTGTTGCCGGCAACCCCCGCCGCCGCCGACCTCGCCGCATGGCTTGCCGAACTGGCACCTGAAATTCTCGGCCCCTGCAACTGAGGAGCGCGGGCGTAGCGTCCGCTGAGGACCAGGGACTTTCCGTAGCTTTCTCCGAATCGGCGGACAGGATGTCCGCAGCACGCAGTCGTCAGAATGGCGACACACCGTATGGACGGATGCGGCGCCCGGTGATCCACAACAAGCGGAGGCTGAAACCGCCTGTCATTCGGGCTTCCACGCGGCATCCTGGATCGCCCGCAACCGCTTCACCTCCTCAGGCCGTTTCGCGGCGATGTCGTCCGTTTCCAAAAAATCGGATTCAAGATCAAAAAGTTCGATACCCGCCGGAGCGCTGGAGAACGGCCGATCCGGTTTGGCTGGCCCCGGCAGGATCATTTTAAACCACCCGCTCACGACGACCCGCGCGATCAGGCTTTTCTCCGGCATTTCAAGATCCGCGATGTCGTGGGTATAGGCTTCGACAAAGATGGATTTCCTCGCTTTCATCCTCTTTCCATCGCGCAAGTCCAGCCCCGTTAGGCCTTTCGGGACTTCGACACCCGCGAGGTTGAGGATTGTCACGGGAAAATCGACAATGGACGCGAGTGTTTCATCATCGCGTTTTGGAAGCTCCTTGCCCGGCCAGCGGACAAACATCGGCGTGCGGATGCCCATTTCGTAGGGTGAGAGTTTGGATCGTTTGTCTTGATAGCCGTTGGCCGCATTCCAACCATTGTCCGCGAGGTAAAGGATGACGGTGTTGTCCGCCAAGCCGTTTTTTGCCAGATACCCGTCAAGTTCGCCGCAGGTTTGATCGAACCAATCGACCATGGCATGGTATTTTTCTGCGGCGGGAGTCGGACCTTTGCCGAGGTATTTCGCCAGAATTTCCTTGGGCGGAGTGTGGGGGTCGTGCGGCATCATCGGCGCATACCACACGAAAAACGGCTTTTTCCGCTCCTGCGCGGTGTCGATGAAATCAAAGATCGGTTTCATTCCCTCGCGCCCGATCGCCAATCCCTCGCCGCCATGCCGGCCTTGCATGACGGTCATTCCGTGGGTGAAACCAAGATCCTGATAGGTGGCATTCCACAATTTCCCGGTTTGCAGCGTCAGATACCCCGCATCCGACAGCGCCTTGGGAAGCATCAGCCGGTTCTTGAGTAGCTGCCTGAGAAGCGGACTCCGGTCCGCATTGCCGGAACCGAACTGCGGCGCGTCCCGCTTCAGGTCATTGCCGGTGATTCCATGAACGTGCGGCAGCTCTCCTGTTAGAAGACAGGCGAGCGACGGCGAACAAACCGGCATGGTATACCCGCGCGTGTAGAGCAGGCTTTCGGACGCGATGCGGTCAAGATGCGGCGTCTTCACCACCGGATGCCCCATGAACCCGTAATCGGTGAACGCCTGGTCGTCCGAGATGATCAGAACGATGTTGGGTTTCTGCGGCTGTCCCGCCATGGCGGATGACGGGATGGAAAACCACGAACAAATGCCCGTGGCGGCCATGGCGCAAATCCGCAGGGAAAGGTGTCTCATGCGAGCCTTCATGCTTGGGTCTGGTGCTTGTAAAATACGGCATGGCCCGTGGAATGAGCCACTTGCCGAAAGCACAAATACGCGGTGGGCGGCGGCGGTTTTTCCCAAAAATTCCAGCGCCTGCCGGTCACCCCGCTGGCCGCCCATGCTTTTCCGCGCAAAGTCCTCCCGCCACGACGCTTTGATGGTTGCGCGCCACCCGTTGCATGCCAAACTCATGCCACGTAGCCGAATGACCATGGACAACCTTCAAGAACAAATCGCCGGTTCCAGCGGATGGATCCAAGACGTGAAACAAGAAATGGGCCGCGTCCTCGTCGGCCAGGAACGCCTGGTGGACCGGCTGCTGATCGGCCTGTTGTGCAACGGCCACATCCTGCTCGAAGGAGTCCCGGGCCTCGCCAAAACCCTTGCGGTCAAGGCCTTGTCAGGGTCGCTCTCCGCATCCTTCGCCCGTTTCCAGTTCACCCCCGACCTCCTCCCCGCCGACCTGGTCGGAACAATGGTCTATCACCCGCAGGCGACCCGTTTCGAGCCCAAGCTCGGCCCGATCTTCAACAACCTGATTCTCGCCGACGAAATCAACCGTGCGCCCGCCAAGGTCCAGTCCGCCCTGCTCGAGGCGATGCAGGAACGCCAGGTCACCCTTGGCGACCACTCCTATCCGCTGCCCCAACCCTTCCTTGTGCTGGCCACCCAGAACCCGATCGACCAGGAAGGCACCTACCAACTGCCGGAAGCCCAGCTCGACCGCTTCCTCCTCAAGGTCACCGTCGGCTACCCGTCGAAGGACGAGGAACTTGAAATCCTCGACCGGATGGCCACCTCCACGCCTCCCTATCAGACGAAAACCGTTGCCAGTCCAGAACAGGTGGCAAAGTCCCGCGAACTGGTCAACGCGGTTTACATCGATCCCGCCATCCGCAAGTACATCGTCCAGATCATCCACACCACACGCTTCCCGGCCCTGGTAGACGCACCGCTCAAGAACCTGGTCCGCGCCGGAGCATCGCCGCGCGGCACCATCAATCTCGCTCTAACAGCACGCGCGCTCGCATTCATGCATGGCCGGGCATTCGTCACGCCGCAGGATGTCAAGGACATGGCGCTCGACGTCCTCCGCCACCGCATCCTCCTCACCTATGAGGCCGAGGCCGAGGAAATCACCACCGACTCGGTGATCGAACGCGTCATGAACCGCATCCCGGTACCCTGAGAATCCGGCATTCGAACATCGGACCCAAGCCATGCTCACGGACGAACAGATCGAGGAAATGATGGCCCGCGTGCGCAAGCTGGAGCTCAAGGCCCGGCGGCTCGTGCGCGAATCGTTTTCCGGCGAATACCTGTCTTCTTTCCGCGGCCAGGGCCTCGATTTCGACGACTTCCGCGAATACCAGCACGGCGACGAAGTCCGCTTCATCGACTGGAACGTGACGGCGCGGATGAACACACCGTTCGTAAGGAAGTTCCGCGAGGAGCGCGAGTTATGTGTCATCCTTGCGGTGGACGTCTCCGGCTCGGCGGACTACGGCAGCGTGGCGCTGAGCAAGCGCGAGGTGGCCGCCGAAACCGCCGCCGTGCTCGGCTT
>CAYNQJ010000040.1:0-35579 GCA_964399305.1 uncultured Luteolibacter sp. | reverse complement strand
CAGGTCGTCCTCGAACGAGATGAAGAACTGCGACCGGCCGGGGTCTCCCTGGCGGGCGCAACGGCCGCGGAGCTGGCGGTCGGTACGGCGGGATTCGTGGCGCTCCGTTCCGATCACGAAGAGTCCGCCGAGTTCCGGGACGCCGGGGGCGAGTTTGATGTCGGTTCCGCGGCCGGCCATGTTGGTGGAGACCGTGACTGCCCCGAGCTGGCCCGCCTGGGAGACGATTTCGGCTTCCTGTTCGTGGAATTTCGCGTTGAGGACCGTGTGGGGGATCTTCGCGCGCTTGAGCATGCGCGAGAGAGTTTCCGAGGATTCCACCGATGCGGTGCCGACGAGGCAGGGCTGGCCTTTCGAGTGGGCCTCCTCGATTTTCGCGATCACCGCATTGAATTTTTCGCGGCGGGTCTTGAAGACCTGGTCGTTCTCATCGACGCGGCAGTTCGGCTGGTTGGTGGGGATTGGCAGCACGTCGAGCTTGTAGATATCGTGGAACTCGGCGGCCTCCGTTTCGGCGGTGCCGGTCATGCCCGCGAGTTTCTGATAGAGACGGAAGTAGTTCT
This sequence comes from uncultured Luteolibacter sp., assembly GCA_964399305.1. Classification (GTDB taxonomy): domain Bacteria; phylum Verrucomicrobiota; class Verrucomicrobiia; order Verrucomicrobiales; family Akkermansiaceae; genus Luteolibacter. Next base: position 35,016 of record CAYNQJ010000040.1, on the reverse strand, counting down.
GGATCGTGATGGTGGCGAACGTCTGGGTTTCCTTTTCGATGGCGACATTCTCCTTCGCCTCGACCGCCTGGTGGAGGCCGTCCGACCAGCGGCGACCCGGCATTTCACGGCCGGTGTTCTCATCGACGATGATCACCTTGTTGTCCTTGACGACGTATTGGACGTCCTTTTCAAACACACAGTAGGCCTTGAGCAGCTGGGAGATATTGTGGATTTTCTCCGCCTGGGAGTCCATTGTGACCTGGAGCTGTTGCTTGGCGGCGGCCTTCTCCTCATCGCTGAGATCGCGGTTGGTGTCGATATCGGCGTAGAGCGTTCCGAGGTCGGGCAGGGTGAATGCCTCCGGGTCGCCTGGGGAGAGAAACTCGCGGCCCATTTCCATCAGGTCGGCGTCATGGCCTTTTTCATCGATGACGAAGTAGAGTTCCTCCTTGAGGGCGAAGAGTTCCTTTTTCTGGGCGTCCTGGTGGAAAGACAGCTCGGCTTTCTCGAACAGGCGGCGCATGTCCGGATCCTCCATCATGCGCATCAGCTGGCGGTTGCGCGGCTGGCCGAGTTTCAGCTTGTAGAGCAGGCGGCCGGCACCGTCCTTGTCGCCGGCGTCGAGCAGTTGTTTGACTTCCGTGGCGACCTCGTTGCAGAGGTGGGTCTGGCGTTTGACGAGTTGTTCGACGAGCGGTTTGTATTTGTCGAACTGGTGGGACGAGTGGGCGGAGGGGCCGGAGATGATAAGGGGTGTGCGGGCCTCATCGATGAGGATCGAGTCCACCTCGTCGATGATCGCGAGGTAGTGGCCGCGCTGGACCTGTTCATCCTTGGTGGATGCCATGCCGTTGTCGCGGAGGTAGTCGAAGCCGAACTCGGCGTTGGTACCGTAGGTGATGTCACATGCATACTCCGCGCGGCGTTCCCATGGCGGCATCTGGTTCTGGATGCAGCCTACGGTCAGGCCGAGGAATCGGTAGAGAGCGCCCATCCAGTCGGCGTCGCGGCGGGCGAGATAATCGTTGACCGTGACGATGTGGACGCCGAGGCCGGTAAGGGCATTGAGGTAAACGGGCAGGGTGGCGACCAGGGTTTTGCCTTCCCCGGTTTGCATTTCGGCGATCATGCCGCGGTGGAGGGCGACGCCGCCGATGAGCTGGACATCGAAGTGGACCATTTCCCATGGCAGCGGGTGGTCGTTCACGGTGATGGTGGATCCGCACATGCGGCGTGCAGCGTTTTTGACGACCGCGTAGGCTTCGGGGAGGATCTGTTCCAGATATTTGGCGCGGGATTTCGGGAACTCGAGTTCGGCCTCGTGGAAGGCGGATTTGGCGGCTTCGATCGATTCCGGCGTGGGAAGGACGCGTGATGGGATGTTAGGGAATTCCGGGCGCAGCGGGGCGAGGCGGGTTTCCAATGCTTCGGCGGTGGATTGGAGTTCAGCCGCGTCCATGCGCAGGATCGCGGGTTTCGCCGGGACTTCCAGGACGTGGTAGCGGGCGAGGTGCTGCTGCCAGTTGCGGGTCATTTCCCGGAGTTTCTCCTCGGGCTCACGTTGCAGAGCCTCCTCGATTTCATTGATGCGGGCCACAGTCGGGCGGATTCGGCGGACTTCGCGCTGGTTCTTGCTGCCGACAATTTTCTGGAGAATCCACTTGATCATGAGTGAGGTAGGGTGAGGCGGAAACCCGCCGGGCGGGACGGAATACACCGTGGGGGGAACGCATGCAAGCGCTAGGCTTGACCGAGGGCGAATCCTTGCCGAGCGCGTTCAGGATGCGGGGACGGCCCTGCGGATTGAGGCGGCCACCTCATGGAAGGAGGCGGCCACCTTGTTTTCCGCCGCGGAAAGCAGGGCCACAGGGGAGCCGGAGTCTCCGCGCTCGCGGGTGACCAGATCGATCGGGATCCGTCCGAGCAGGGGCACGTTCAAGTGTTCCGCCTCGCGGACACCACCGCCCTCTCCGAAAAGGTAGTATTTCCTGCCCGCATCGCACTCGAACCATGCCATGTTTTCGATCAGGCCGAGGATGGGGACGTTCACCTTTGAGAACATCGAGACACCCTTTCGCGCATCGATGAGGGCGACCTCCTGCGGGGTAGTGACGATGACGGCGCCATCGACCGAGACCGTTTGGACGATCGTCAGTTGAATATCGCCGGTGCCAGGTGGCAGGTCGAGAATGAGGTAATCCAGGTCGTCCCATGCGACCTGGCGGAGGAACTGCTGGGTGTAGCGGGTCGCCATCGGGCCGCGAACGATCACGGGTGAGCGGTCCTCGAGCAGGAATCCCATCGACATCAACTGGATACCGTAGGCTTCGAGCGGGATGATTTCATCCTTCTCGTTGGCCATCGGCCTGTCGGTCACGGCGAACATCTGGGCGATGGACGGGCCGTAAAGGTCGCAATCGCAGAGACCGACCCTTGCGCCGGTGGCGGCCAGTGCGACGGCCAGGTTGGCGGCGACGGTGGATTTGCCGACGCCGCCTTTGCCGGAAGCCACCGCGATAATGCGTTTCACCCCGGGGATCGAGGATTTGCCGACGGAGCCTGCCGAGCCTTGATCCGGCGCGTCCTTGACGTCGATTTCGACTTTTACCGTTCCGACATCCGGAAGGGTGTCGAGCACAGCGTGGCAGTCTTGGAAGATTTGCTGAGGGACTTTCGGATCACGCGTTTGGACTTCGACGCGGACCGTGGTGAGGCCCGGCTCGCAAGTCACGTCCTTGACCATGCCAAAAGAGACAATATCGCGTGAGAAGCCGGGGTAACGGACTTGGGTGAGTGCCTGGCGGATGAGCTCTGGATTCATGGGCGGCGGAAGTCTCGCCAAAATACCGCGCGGTGCAAGCATCAGTCTGGGGAAAGATCGGAGTCGGTGCTGGTAAATTCTTGATGCGAAGTCCGACTCCCAGATGGGACCATCGGCTGGCAGGAGGTTTCGCTCCTCTTGGTGGGCAGGATGTCCGCGGCAGCTAGCCGAGAATATGGCGGCTTCCGTATAGCTGCGCCCGCCGCCCGAAACCGCCAAGTGCGTTGGCAGGTGAAGTGAGCGTTGACTCTCATCGGGAATGCCCGGAATAGTTGCGGCCAGCAATATCCTCACCACCTATGGAAAACGTCATCATCGTCGGAACCGGCTGCGCCGGATACACAGCCGCCATTTACACCGCCCGCGCCAATCTTGCCCCCTTGATGCTCACCGGGACACAGCCGGGCGGGCAGTTGACGACGACGACCGAGGTTGAAAACTTTCCGGGCCACCCTGACGGGATCATGGGGCCGGAGCTGATGATGCGGATGCAAGCGCAGGCGGAGAAATTCGGCACCAGGATCGCCTGGGCGAATGTCGAGTCTGTCGAGCACCGTGATGACGGGTCGTTTCTGCTCAAAGCGGGCGATCAGTCCTTTGAGACCAAGACGGTGATCGTGGCGACGGGTGCGGCACCGAGGCATCTCGGGTTGCCGGGCGAGCAGAAATTGATCGGCCACGGGTTGACGTCGTGCGCGACCTGCGACGGGGCGTTTTACCGGGATGTTCCGGTCTGCGTGATCGGCGGCGGCGACAGTGCCTGCGAGGAGGCGGATTTCCTGACACGTTTCGCGAGCAAGGTGTATTTGATTCATCGCCGCGACGAACTTCGTGCCTCCAAAATCATGGCGGAGCGCGCGTTGGCGAACCCGAAAATCCAGCCGGTCTGGAACTCGACCGTGGGTGAATACCTCACCGATGAAAAGGGCGAGATGCGCGCGGTGAAGCTCAAAAACCTGGTGGATGGAACCGAGTCAGAGCTGGAGGTGGCATGTGTGTTCGTGGCAATCGGCCATATTCCCAACAGCGGGTTTTTGGGAGATCTGGTGGACAAGGATGAGAACGGCTACATCCTCCAGGTGCCGGGGCGGACCGCCACCAAGACGCCGGGCTTGTTTGCCGCAGGCGACGTGGCGGACCACTACTACCGCCAGGCGATCACGGCGGCGGGCCAGGGATGCGCGGCAGCATTGGAAGCCGAGCGCTACCTGAGCGGGCATGCGTGATTCCAGGAGGTGACGGATGCCCGTCAGGAACGCGGGGTGATGGCAGGCGATCAGCTCAGCTTTGTTTCCATGGGCCGCGGGACTTGTAGCTCATCTGCTCGTTGAGTGCGGCGGGCGAGACGATCTTGTAGGCCTTCGGGTCCCAGACGACTTCGCCGCCGGACTTCACGGCCATCAGCGAAAGGTGGCTGAAGGCATCCGAGCGGACCGCGTCCTCGATCGGAGCGACGGAAGGGGTGCGGTCGCGGACGGATTCGACGAATGCCTGATAGTAGTTCGGCTTGTAGAGCACGCTTTTGCCGCCTTCGGGTTCCTTGATGCGGAACCAATCCATGTTGCTGGCGGCCACGCCGCCGCGGCTCAAGCTGATCCAGCCCTTGCTACCGAAGAAAGTGGTACCGTCGCCACCGCCGTTGTCGCGGTATTTTTTGACGATGGGGTCGGCGATGTTGTGGCTCATGAAGTGGATCGGCACGCCGGTGGAAAGCTCGATGTTCACATCCCAAGTGGTGAGCGTGTCGAACAACGCGTCCGGGGTATCGAACTTGCCGGTGCCCTTGAACTTGATCGGGCCCTTCGTGTCGTCGTCCATGCCCCAGACCGCGATATCGAGCGGGTGGGCACCCCAGCCGGCGATGAAGCCGATCGCATAGTCAGAGCAATGCCACGAGCCTTGGCTGGTGATGCGGTCGCGGGTGCAGGGTTTCATCGGTGCCGGACCGATGTAGAGATTGTAGTCGAGGCCGTCGGGCACCGGGATTTCCTCCAGCGAGCCGCCGCCGATGCCGGCAGGGGCCCAGACCTCGATGCGTTCCAGTTTGCCGATATAGCCGTTGAGGACGAGTTCGATGCCGCGTTTCAGGATTTCCTGGCTGCGTTGCTGCGTGCCGTACTGGAAAATGCGTTTCGTTTCCTTGATCGCCTCGAGCATCGCCTTGTTCTGGTTGAGCGTGTAGCCGAGGGGTTTTTCGATATAGACATCCTTGCCGGCGCGGACGGCGGCGAGGCCGATCGGCACGTGCCAGTGGTCGGGAGTGGCGATGACCACCGCGTCCACATCCTTGTCCGCAAGCAGGTCGTTGAAGTCATTGTAAAGCTTCGGGTCGTGGCCCTGGCGGGCCTTCACGATGGCACCGGCACCATCGCGGCGGGCCTTGAAGGGATCGGCGATGGCCACGCTGGTGGCGTCCGGCGAGCCGAGGAAATTGTGGAGCAGCCCGGTGCCTTGGCCGCCGGTGCCGATATGGCCGAGGCGGACTTTGCGCGGGGCGGCTTGATCGGCCCCGAATGCGCGGCCGGGGAGAAACTGGGGAGCCACCGAGGCGGCGAGGACGCCACCGAGGAAGCGGCGGCGGGAGGTGGACGAGTCGGTTTTCATCGAGTGTGTGTTGGGTGGGTGGTTTTGTGAGTTGAAATCATGAATCAGGCACCGGCCCACTTGCGCAGGCGTTCGGCGGAGGTTTTGACCGCCTCTTCGCCGGCGATCTCCAGGGTGGTCGGGCCGTCGAAGCCGGAGGAGAGCAGTTCCTTGACGATGGCCTCGATGCCGACAATGCCGTCGCCAAGCGGGATCAATCCCATGCCGCAGCCGAACTGTTTGCCGCGTTTCGGCAGCCACTCGGCGGGCATGTCCTTCCAGTGCACGTGTTTGATGCGCGGTCCGAAGGTTTTCACGAATTCCATCGGGTCGCCGCCGCCGAGCCATGAATTGCCGGTATCCAGGTTGATGCCGACCGTGTCCTCATGTCCGAGCGCGTCGAGGATGCGGGACATGCCGTCCACCGTGTCGGTGAGGATGCCGTGGGGTTCTAGCAATATTTCGATTCCGAGTGCCTTCGCCCAGCGGACGGGTTCCTGGAGTTTTTCAACGATGCTGAAAAGCCGTTGTTCGTCCGTGAGATTGTGGCCGAAGTCGGTTTTCGGGTCGCCCTCGGTAGTGATCACCTGTTTCACACCGAGGAAGTGGGCGAGTTTGATCGCCTTGATGATTTCGGCGGTGCCGTAACGGTCCGGCGATGTCGGGTCGAGCAGGTTGGCGTGGGCGCAGACGCTGGTGAGCGTGAGGTTGAACTCGTTCACCATGTCGAGGATCGTCGCCGGATGGGAATCCAGGCTGAACGAGGCGGAGAACCCGTATTCCGTGCCGAGGGTGGCGCCGTCGTGGTTGTCCGTGAGGTCCGCATAGTCGAAGCCGAGCTCGCGGATGAGCTCGAATTGCCGCCGCATGGGCGAGAACGGTTGGATGAGGGCGAAGCAGCCGATTTTCATGGGTGATGATGTGGATGGGTTGGGAAAACAATCAGGGGTTGGCTCGGGATGAGAAGGCGCGCCATTCATCCTGGAGCTGTTCCTGGCGCATGGGTTTGGAGTGGACCACGATGCGATAGGAAAGTTCGAGCGCCTGGCGCGGGGCGATCTCGAGCGGTTCATTGAACAGGGCGGCGGGACCGAAGTAGAGCATGTTCGGGTCTCCGCTGAGATACCATGGCGACGGGTGGCGTGGGTTCGACGGGTGGTCCATGATCGCGATTCCCGCGTTCGGGCCGGAGAGGTCGACCCAGCGCGCGGGCTTGCCGTGGCCGTCGGCCCCGCCTTCACTTGTCAGGAAACGCCAACCCTGGGTTCCCGGCGGGAGGCGCAGCGAAAGGCCGGCGTAGCCGCCATGCGCGGGACCGCCGAGATGTGCCGGTGGCGTGCGGTCGAGCTTCACAGGCTCGTTGCCTGCCGTGAAAGTACTGGTCCAGTCGATGGTATAGGTTCCCAGCATGTCGGGCCGGCTGATGGACAGTTGCCGGAGTTCGGTCATCACCGCCGGTTTGCCGGGCGGGTGGTAGCTGAAGGAAAGTTCCACATGTGCGGTGAAATCCGGGTTGTTTGTGATCTTTGCATCGGTCAGTTGCGTTGTTCCGGCACTGGTGCGTGTCGCCGGGTCCTCCTCCCAATAGTTGAGGCCATTGATGGTTTTCCATGACCACCACAGTCCGCGGTGCCAGGGATGATCCGCGGGTTCGAATGCGGTTAGAACGTCGCCGCGCAAGGTGGCGAGCGGGTGGAAAAAGGATTTCGGCTGTTTGCCGTCAAAGACCAGCCGCCAGACGGTTTTGTCGCCGTTGCGCAGTTCGAGGCCCGCATCGTTTCTTTGCCATGAGAATGCGGGAGGTTCGGCATCCTCCCTTGCGGTTGGCCAGTCCTTGGGTGGAGCGATGGTGACCTTGCCGGTGGCGGCCCATTCGGTGCCGCGTTGCAAGAGGCAGCGCCAGGCGGAGTTTTTCATCGTGATGGCGTCGTGGCCGAGAAAGATCGCGAAGCCGCGGGCCTTGCCGACCTCCGTGGTGAACAGGATGTTTTCCGGTTTGCCGGAGCCTTGGAACGCCTTGTCCGGGGTCACACTGGCGAGGGCCTTTGCGCCGGGGGCCACCTTGACGTCCTGCCAGAATTCATCGCGGATCCAGAACGGCTGCAGGCCTTTGGTGATGGGGGATTCCTCATCGGTGAAAGTCACCTGGTTGATGTGGATCTGGCCATGGGAGGTTTTGCCCTCCCATGTGCCGCAGGCGAGTTTTTGGAACTCGGGCCAATCATAGAACACCGAGCTTCCGGCATGGACGATCACCAGGCCGTGGCCTTTTGCCAAATGGTCGATGAGGCCCTTCTTGGTGGCTTCGTCCCAGGTCTTGGCGGGAGCGTCCGGACCGAAAGTGTTGAAGTCGCTGAGGATCACCGCGTAGGGGGCGAACGAATCCGGTTTCAGATCGGGAACCTTTTCCTCGACGTCCACCGTGAAACGTCCGGTTTCTTCCAGTGATGCCTTGATGGCGGGCGTGGTTTCCCGCCAGTTGTGGTTGTTGGCACCGCTCAGGATCAGGACCTTGATTTTCGCCGCCTCCGCCGGTGCGGATGGGGCGGTGAGACAGGCGATTCCCGAGAGCAGCAGCATGCCGAAGGTTCGATTCATGTGATTGTGAAAATACACGCGCCGCCACGCTTGTCTTTCGGATTGGGCCAGTGGTAAATATTGATCATGCGAGGGCGCTCATCGGTTTTCAAGGCGGGCAGGGAAATTTACCGGGCGGACACCTGTACGGCTTTGGTGGCGGCACACCAGGCGGGGGAGGTGGCGATGGCGGCACTGGCGCGCGGAACCTACCCGGGCAGGCGCTTGCCGCGGCAGATCCTGCCGGCGCTGAGCACGGTCGGGTATTGGGATGCGACCCATGACCAGAACTGGGGATTGTCCGAGCACCGCAACGAAGGGGTGGAAATCACTTATCTGGCCAACGGACGTCTCGATTTCAAAGTGGATGGCAGGAAGCAAGCGTTGACACCCGGGAATCTGACGATCACCCGGCCGTGGCAGCCGCACAGCGTGGGCAGCCCGAACGTGGGGTCCAGCCGGTTGTATTGGCTGATTCTGGATGTCGGCATCCGGCAGCCGCACCAGACGTGGCGCTGGCCGACGTGGCTGGTGTTGTCAAAGGCGGATTTGCGGGAGCTCACGGGGCTGATGCGTGAAAACGAGCATTCCGTGTGGTCAGGCACGCCGGAGATCGAACGCGGGTTTGTCGAGCTCGGACATTGGATCGACATTTCGCAGACCGGTGAACCGCCCGAGACGCGGCTGACACTTGCGATCAATGAGTTGTTAGTCTGCCTGCTCGAGTTGCTGCGCGCGCAGAATCCTGCCCGCAAGCCGGGCCTGACGCTGGGCGAGCGCAGCGTGGCGATGTTTCTGGAGCGACTGCGCGATGAGGTATCGGAACCGTGGACGCTGGAGTTGATGGCGGAGGGCGCGGGGTTGGGGCGGACGCGTTTCGCCCATCACTGCCGCAAGCTGACCAATCTGGCACCGATGGCCTACCTGCAGCACCTTCGCGTGGAGATGGCCCGCGAACGGCTGATCAAGACCGGAGATATGATCACGGCGATCGCCATGGATTGCGGGTTTGGTTCGTCAGCCTATTTTTCGAGCATCTTCCGCAGCGTGCTCCATTGTTCGCCGAGCGAATACCGGGAGCAGCACCGGAAAGCATGCGATTGAGGGGGAAAATCCCGCTTTCGGCCGTGGATCCACGGTTTTCCTTAATCTGGACAAACCCTGCCGCGTCTGCCATCCATCCGCCCCACATGTCCGAGTTGCCCAAAGCCTATGAACCCCAGGCGGTCGAAGCCAAATGGTATGCCGCATGGATCGATGGAAAATGCTTCGAAGCCGATCCCGCGTCCGCCAAGGAGGCGTATTCGATCGTCATTCCTCCGCCGAACGTCACCGGCATCCTGCATCTCGGCCATGTCCTGAACAACGCACTGCAGGACATCCTGGCCCGCCGCGCGCGGCAGCTTGGCAAAGAGGTGCTGTGGCTGCCGGGCACCGACCATGCCGGCATCGCGACCCAGGCGAAGGTCGAACGCGAGCTGCGCGAGCAGGAAGGCAAGACCCGGCGCGATCTCGGCCGGGACGAGTTCCTCAAGCGCGTCTGGGATTTCAAGGACAAGCATGGCGACATCATCATCAGGCAGCTCAAGCGTCTCGGTTGCTCCTGCGACTGGTCGCGCGAGCGTTTCACGATGGACGAGTCGTACACCAGGTGGGTGAGCCATGTGTTTGTCGAGTTGTTCAAAGAGGGTCTCATCTACCGGGGCAAGCGGATCGTCAACTGGTGTCCGGTTTCCCTAACAGCCCTGTCCGACGAAGAGGTGATCATGACCCCGCAGCGGTCCAAGCTGTATTTCATGAAATACGAGCTCGTCGACGCCCCGGGCGAGTTTCTTGAAATCTCCACCACGCGTCCGGAGACCCTGATGGGCGACGTCGCGGTGGCCGTGAATCCCAAAGACCCGCGCTTTTCCAAATACATCGGCCGCAAGGTGAAGCGCCCGTTTCCACATGCCGAGATCCCGGTCATCGCCGACGACCATGTGGACATCGAGTTCGGCACGGGCGCGTTGAAGATCACGCCCGCACACGACAAGGCGGACTTCGAGATCGGCGTGCGGCACGGGCTGGAAATCATCGATGTCCTCACGCCGGACGCCCACATCCATTGTCCCGATTGCCCGGATCTCCACGGGCTCGACCGCTTTGTCGCACGCAAGAAGGCGGCTGCCAAGCTTGAGGAAATGGGCCTGTTGATCAAGGTGGAGGAATACGAAAACAACGTCGGTTTCTCCGAGCGCGCCCATGTGCCGGTCGAGCCGCGCATCTCGATGCAGTGGTTCCTCAAATACCCGTGCGTCAAGGAGGCCGCCGCCGCCGTTGCCAGCGGCGACATCAAGTTCCGTCCCGAACGCTGGGCGAAAACCTACGCGCACTGGATGGAAAACCTCCAGGACTGGTGCATCAGCCGCCAGCTCTGGTGGGGGCACCAGATCCCCGTGTGGTATCGCAAGGACAAGCTCGATGCCCTGAAAAACGCCGATTCCCTCGGCATGTCCGACTTCACATCCGGAGACATCCATGTGGGCCTCGACGCCCCTGCCGATGCCAACAACTGGGTGCGCGATGAAGACGTCATGGACACCTGGTTTTCCTCATGGCTGTGGCCGTTCGCCACCATGAGCGACCTTGGTGAGGAAAGCGCGACCTTGAGGAAATTCCATCCGACGAGCGATCTTGTCACCGGCCCGGACATCATCTTTTTCTGGGTTGCGCGGATGATCATGGCGGGTTTCCGCTTCACCGGGGAAGTGCCGTTCAGGAATGTCTTCTTCACTTCGATCATCCGCGATTTGCAGGGACGCAAAATGAGCAAGTCGCTCGGCAACTCGCCGGACCCGATCGAACTGATGGAAAAATACGGTGCCGACGGCCTGCGCTTCGGCCTGCTGCGCATCGCCCCGGTCGGCAGCGACCTGCGCTTCGATGAGAGCTCGGTCGAAGAGGGCCGCAACTTCGCCAACAAACTCTACAACGCCTGCCGGTTCAGGCAGATGGCGGGAAGTGACCAGTGCCAATTGCCCGGTGATCGGAAAGGGCTGCCGCCCTATCACATCGACATCATGTCGAAGCTCGACGAGCTGGCCGCGGATCTGGAAGAGAGCTATGCCGATTACCGGTTCGGCGAGATCGCGCAACGCCTTTATGAATTCCTTTGGAACGAGTTCTGCGACAAATTCCTCGAAGCGGTCAAACTGGACCTCCGCGAATCGGCGACTGCCGGGGCGCGTGCGATGACCCTCGGGGTTTTCGATGCGGTGATGAGCCGCTACTTGCAGCTCATGTCACCTTACATGCCGCACATCACCGAAGAGTTGTCGCAGCGGATGGGATACACCGGCGACGGCGAGTTCCTGATGCGGAAAGTGCTGCCTGCGGAGCCGTTGGTGGGATTTGATGCCTCTGCCGCGCGTGCCAGGGCGGCGGCCGTGTATGAGACGGCGGGCCGCCTGCGCAACCTCAAGGCGGAATACCAGCTTGGATCACGCAAGGACGTGCGCTTCGTGGTCAAGGGTGCCGTCGATTGGCTTGCCGACGAGGCCAAGGTGCTGGCCCTGCTTGCCGGAGCCGCGGAAATCATCGCCGATCCGTTCTACGAGGCACCGAAAGGCACACCTGCGGCCGTCACTCCTGTCGGCGAGGTTTATCTGCCGATGGAGGGGCTGATCGATGTCGAGGCCGAGCGTGCGCGGCTCACCAGGGAGATCGAGCGGATCAAACTGGAAGTCAAAAAGTGTGAGGGCAAGCTTGGCAATGCGAGTTTCGTCGATCGCGCGCCACCGGAGGTGGTCGTGCAGGAGAAAGCCCGACTCGCCGACTGGAATGCCAAGCTGGTCCAGCTGGGCGACATGCTGTCGTCTCTCGCCTGACGGCCCGCCCTGTGAAATTCTAACAAAAATGTCCATGACATTCGACCGCAAACACATCCTGGTCACCGGCGGCGCCGGGTTCATCGCATCCCACCTGTGTGAGGCGCTGCTGGCCGAGGGCGCGGAAATCGTCGTCGTGGATGACTTCAATGATTTCTACGATCCGGCGATCAAGGAGGCGAACATTTGCGGTTTTCTCGACAGGATCACGCTGGTGCGCGGGGACATCCGCGACGTTGGGATGGTGGAAAACCTTTTCGCGCTACACCGTTTCGACATGGTCTTCCATTTGGCCGCGCGTGCCGGAGTGAGGCCGTCCATCGATGATCCCAAGCTGTATTTCACGACCAACATCGACGGAACGTTCAACCTGTTGGATGCCTGCCGCCACCACGGGGTGGACCGTTTCATTTTCGCCTCGTCGTCATCGGTTTACGGAATCAACCGCAAGGTGCCATTTGCGGAGAGCGATCCGATCGAGCGGACGATCTCGCCCTATGCGGCGACCAAGCTCGCGGGCGAGCAGATTTGCTCCAATTACGCCCATCTGTTCGGCATCCGTTGTTCGTGCCTGCGGTTTTTCACCGTCTACGGCCCGCGCCAGCGCCCGGATCTGGCGATATCCAAATTCACCCGCGCGATACGCGAGGGAAAGCCGATCGACCGATACGGCGATGGCGGCACGGCGCGCGATTACACTTACGTGGACGACATCATCCAGGGGGTGGTTGCCGCAGCGCGATACACCGATGTCTCCGATTTCGAGATTTTCAATCTCGGGGGATCGGCGACGACCACGCTCAATGAGTTGATCGAACTGGTTGAAAACACCGTGGGCAGGAAGGCGATCATCCGCCAACTGCCCGACCAGCCCGGCGACGTGCCGCGCACCTTCGCCGATGTGGACAAGGCGCGACGTCTGTTAGGTTATGAGCCGGGAACACCGGTTGCCCTCGGCCTGAAACGCTATGCCGAGTGGGTCGAATCATGTCAGTCGTGAGGCTGGATTCCCGCGAGTGAACATACCGCGGCAAACACCGATTTGGCGGATAAGTCGGCGAGTACTCCTCCTGGCGCGGTAACCGGCAGGGTTCGTGTTGATCCCGGCGGCCAGGGGCCGAACCGGTCCGGCGAGGTAGGGCCGAAAATCGCCAACACCCGGTTGCCAACAGCTGCGGAAAGGTGCATCGGCCCGCTGTCATTGCCGATGAAAACCGATGGCTGGCGCGCGAGTTCAATCATCTCATCGAACGGGCATCCGGTTAGATTCAGAAAGCGTGTGTCATCGACGGGAAAATCCGGCGCAGTGCTCAGCCCGGCGCACCACGCCACCCGGGAGGATGGGATTTTTTCAAGAATCAGGCGGGTGAGTTCACTGAATCCTCGCCATTCCTTTTCCACGCCGCGGCTGTCGGTGAAGATGACAAACCTCTTTGTGGGGTCGCCATCGAAAAATGAAGCCCATGGAAAACGGGGGCCTGAACGAAGTGACAACGGTATGCTGGCGTCCTCATTCACGCCGAGGGTTCGTGCGAATTCCAGAAGCAGCGGGATCGCATGGTGAGGTCCCGGGGCGGCGGGAAGCGCCACCTTGCGGGTGAACAGTCCCGCACCCTCGCGGCAATCGCGCCGCCCCCATTTGACCGGTGCATGCGCGGCCGCGGCCATCAGTCCCGAGCGCAACAACCCCTGCATGTCCCATACCATATCGAATTTCCTGGCGCGCAGGATTTTCATCACCTCGAGGATTCCGCGCCAGCCGTTCTTGCGGCGGAAATGAATGACTTCATGGATGAAGGGAGCGGCTTCCACCAGAGGTGCGAAGCGGTCGCGCGCCACCCAGGTGATCCTGCAGTCGGGAAATCTCCGGGCCACCGTCTCAACGACTTGCAGGGCATGCACAATGTCGCCCAGCGACGAGGGCTTGATCACCAGCAGGTTTTTTGGGGCGGCGGCGCCTGTGTTGCTCGGCATGAGTCAGGCTTGCATCGACCGGTTTTGCCTGCAATATCAAACGCACTCACACATGCCGACTCCCATCGATCCCCAAGAATCCGCCAACCTGCAATCCTCGCTCACCGCGCTGTGGCATGAACAAACACCGGCAGCCGCCGGCGATGCTTTCCTCCGGCTTGTGCAGGAAAACCACCTGCGGAATTTCCAACTCTGGCATGAAGAGGATATCGCCCGCAGGGATGACCTCGGCTCCGAACGGGTCCATCAGGCCAAGCGCGCCATCGACAGATTCAATCAGGAGCGGAACAATTTCATCGAGGAAATGGACAAGGCTCTGGTTGCGGCTCTTCAACCGGCAGAATCCGGCCTGCCGCGCAATTCGGAAACCCCCGGAATGATCATCGACCGCCTGTCGATCCTGGCGCTCAAGGAATACCACATGCGCGAGGAAACCCTCCGCCTTGATGCGTCGGAGGCACACCGGGCGAACTGCGGAGAGAAGCTTGCCCGCATCATCCGCCAGAGAGAGGACCTGATCCAAAGCCTTGGCGAGCTATTGGATGATGTTGCGGCCCGGCGCAGGACTTTCGCGGTATATTACCAGTTCAAGATGTACAACGATCCCGCATTGAATCCGCAGCTTTACAAGCCTGGTGCAAGTGAAACGGCGTCGTGATGCTGATTTCGCAAGGGCGCTTCATGCCTTTCCGGCAGGTGGCGGACGAAATGACAAATCGTGCCCCTAGCGGTTTTTGTAACGGTCTGTGCCGATCAATGTCACTGGTCCGGCCAGGCCGGATTCCTGAAGGGGAGTGCCGGCGGTGACGCCCGGGTTGGTGCTGAATGTGTAACGACCGGCGGCCCATTGTTTTCCGCCTAACAATCTGTTCTTCCATTCGAGCTGGCGGACTCCCTTGTTCTCCGGTTTTTCATCGCCGATGAGGCGGTTCATCCAGGTGTTGGCCACGGTCACTTCCAGTTGGTTGCCGGTTGGCCGCAGATGTCCGGTCACATCGACCCGGTATGGATGGGTCCAGACGACGCCCAGGTCCTTGCCGTTGAGTTTCACCCTTGCGAGCTTGTGGACCACTCCGAGGTCAAGAAGGACACGGGGTGACCTGGTGTCAGGCGCGTTGAAGGTGCTGCGGTAGGTCGCTTCTCCCGAGTAGTGGCGGATCCCGTCATCGGCGTGCTGGTTCCATAGTTGCAGTCGATCAAACACGACCGGCTTTTCAGGGCCGCCCCATTTGGGGTCGAATTCGACCTCATAGGGTCCGTCGAGAGTTGCAAGGATGGTTTCCTCGCTGAAATTGGCAACCGCCTTGCCGGGTATGGATTGCGGGGCATGGCGGTCGAAAATGATGAAGTAACTTTCGTGCCTGGCGAACCGCAGTGGAAGCGAAACGGTTCCGCCTTCCACCATGAACTGCGGCAGCGGCCTGCGATCGCCCGTGACGGGGTTCCATAGCTCAGGGGCGGAGCCATCGGTCCGGAACACGCAGGTGGCATCGATCGTTCTGGATTCGCGGTTGGAGACGAAAAAGATATCGTGGTTCCCGGTGCGCCGCTGGTGGTGGCGCAGCGGACCGGTCGATGTGAACGCTTGCGGAATTCCCTGCCGCTCGAGCCACCCGGCCGTCACGGCGTAGTCGGGATACATGCCGTCACCCGCTGATTGGGCATTCAAATTCCATGGAGCCATCGCCGACGGACCCAGCACACGCGCCGCGGCTGATGTTTCCGCATTCTCCTTCATGGCGACCTGCCACGACGCATCCGAACCGAAAACCACTGTGCCGCCATCGCCGTATTCGAGACGGACCGCGGCAATCAAGCCGGCGGGATTCGGTTCCGCGCCGGTGTTTGTCACCGTGACGGTGAGCGTGTTGCCGCCGGGTTTCAGGAGGTTGGCGATCTCCGCCCGGGTTACTATGTGGAAATCATTGCCGGTCGCGGCCGAATGGCCGTTCACGCGCAATGTGAAATCATTGTCCGCTGTCACAAACACCTGGGCCGCACGCAGCGTGCGCTTGGAGTCCACTTCGATCGCCTTGCGGAAATACCGCGTCACACCAGCCGGGGCATCCGCTGCCGGATTTCCTTCATCCGCCCAAATCCACTGGGCATGCTTTGCCAGCGTGACCGAAGCCTCCATCGCCGGATCGTGCCGGTTCCGGATGATACAACCCTCGCCATACCGGCGGGTGGCCGCTTCAGGCGATGTCGCGTCTCCACCCCAGAGTTTGTCCGCAAGGGCGCGCACTTGGCCGTCGCATTGTGGATGATTGGCCAGGCTGGGGGATTTGCGCGGCGGATCGCCGATCACTGTGATGCCCTGGCGCACCAGCGATTCGATCTTTTCCAGCAGTTCCGGGGTCATCGTGTCCTGGCGTGGCAGGACCAGCAGCCGGTAGCTGGTTCCGCCGGGGAAGGTGATGTGTCCCTTTTCCACCCTCGCTTTTTCCATCAGCAATTCCGGGCTCACCGCGTCGAAACCGTAGCCCTTTCTTTCCCGCAGAATATCAGTGCCGAGCATCGCATCAGCCGGCGGGAGAAAGATGTGGGGCGCGCCCTCCGGTGTCAGATAGAGGATGTCGGCGACCGCAACACCCTGGCGCAACATTTGTCCGCAGCGCGCGATGTAATCATGGTAGGGGCCGACCATTGGCCAGAATGTCTGGTTCCTGTGCCAGTTGATCCCGAACGGACCCATCGCCATCCCGGGTCTGGGACTGTCCTTTCCGAGCGGCTGGTGCTGATAGGTATGAAAAACAATATCGTTGATGCCGATGGCGAACGCCCAGTCGGTTTGATTTTTCAAATCCACAGGAGAGTGATGATATCCGCCCATGGAGGTGAACGCCTCGGCGCGGACGATCGGCCGCCCCGTGGTGTGTGCGATGGAAGCCGCCTCGATGCAACTGTAGACGGTGTCGAGGGCATTGGCCCAGAACTCGCATCCGACCACATCCGCAACCGCTCCGAATTCGAGATCCCCCGCGGGATTCATGTCGTAGGGTTCGTTGGAATAATAAAATCCGTTTTCATGGGCGATGCGCCGGATCACCTTCGCGTAGTTGTCGATCACAAGCTCCTGCGCTGTTTTCCGCAGGTCCCACAAGAACCGCTCGGTGCGCTCCGCCGAGCCCACCCAGTACCCGCTGTAGGCGGGGAAAAACGGCTTAGGATCGTATCCCCGGCGTTTTTTGAATTCGTGGCGGAATGTCGCCGACCAGTTCTGCGACGACATTTCCCAGCTATCGAGGTGGAGTGCCGTCCAGCCACGGCCGGGCCTGCGCGGGCCGATCTTGTCCATCAACTTGCGGTGGAACTGCCCGAAGTGGTATTCAAAAGCCTCCGCTGTGAATTTGCAGGTCTCAAAGCCGTGTCCGGCCAGTGGTGCCGGACGGGTGGTGACGCTGTTGTTGCGGGCGGCGAAACGCATCACCGTCCAATCGCCGGCAGGCACATCCCATTCCAGCGATCCGTCCGGGCGCAGCTTGTCTGTTAGGTCGATGATGGCCGATGGGTCGATAACGGATGCGGCCGGTGCGTCCGGATGATCCGCGTGTGATGGCACGTAGCGGGGGACATGCTTCCAACTGGAGTAAGGCTGTGTTTCATAAAGCGCCTTGAGGTCCAGCATCGCCGGTGCTTCTGATTTGGCGGGGGTTTGAAACGCCAGCACCGCCACGTCCTCGTGCCACTGGTCACGTATGGCCGCAAGCTCTGGGGAAAGACCGGCGAAAGCTGCGGGTTGACGGGGTGGCGGGATCGGAAGCCTGCCCTTGAACGGGCCCGGGCCGGTGACCTGGGTCGAGCTGGAACGCAGATGCTGCATCGAGCGCGCGGGTTCGATCCATGATCCGCCCGAACCCGACCAACCAGGGCCTGTGCCAAGAATGATTTCCATGCCCAGCCGATCCGCTGTTTTCACGGCATGTGCGAAGTTGTCCTGCCACTCCCCGGTCATGAAGTCCACGGGACCACGCGGGACATCGACGTTGACCTCGAGAAAAACCGCCTTGCGCAAACCCGCCTCGTGCATCGCCTCCAGATCCGTTGTCATCGCCTCGCGGTTCTGGTTGCCATCCATGAAATACCAGTAAACCCCTGGTCTGGCAGAGTCCGGCGGATTGGTGAATCCGTATGCCAGATCCTTTGCCGATGGGGCAGTCGACCCATCGGATGCCGACAGACATGTGAACACCGCGACCAGTGACAGCCGCAGCCCTTTGTGAAACACGCATGTGGGGTTCATGGGCGGGTAGTGGGTGCGATCATTGTTCACTCCGGGGAAATCCGCAACCACAGGTTTGTCAATTGCCGGGCGCTGCACGGTATTGACCCGCCTCCGGGATCTCCTCACGGGCTGTGGTCCGCAGGTTCGATATGGATGATGACATCCTGGATGCGCGGGTTCTCCGCCATGAGCCGGTCCTTCACCCGGTGGCTGATTTCATGTCCCTCAAACACCGAAATGTCCGGATCCACCCGGACGTGTATGTCCACAAATAAATTGATCCCGCTTCGGCGAATGCGGCACTTTTCGGTATTTCTAACTCCAGGGGTCGATGCGGCTGCGGCATTGATGGCAACGAGCAGATCGGGGCAGACATTCCCATCCAGAACATCGTGAAAGGATCTGCCGAGAATCAGGAAGGCATTGATGATGATGATCACGCAGGCCGCCAGTGCGGCCCAGTCATCCGCCGACTCGTAGCCGTCGCCTCCAATCAGCGCGACGGCGATGCCGATGGCACATGCGCCCGACGTGATGGCGTCCGACCGATGGTGCCAGGCATCACCCTTGAGGGCATTGCTGTCGAGCGAGTTGCCGGCAGCGAAGACACGCCGGGAGAGAAATTCCTTCACGGCGACCACTGCGATCAAAACGGGGAGGGTGAACCAGGCCGGAGCGTGGTGTGGAGTCCGGATTTCCACCACGGCATTCCATGTGATCACTGCCGCGGCCCCGAGCAGTGCGAATCCGGCAAACATGCCTGCAAGTGTTTCCACCCTGCCATGGCCGAACGGGTGTTTTTCATCAGCAGGCTTGAGTGAGAATTGGAATCCCGCCCAGGTGATCAATGATGAAAAGATGTCGCTGGCCGACTCGATGCCGTCGGCCACAAGCGCATAAGAATTCCCCAGTAGCCCGACGCTGATTTTCACCAGCATGAGCACGATGTTGATGCAGATGGCCAGGATGCCGAGCCCGAGCGCTTCGTTGGGGGATCTCATGAAAGTTTGGCGAACAAGGGATGCATGGCATTCGGGCCGGATTATTCAACAGTCGTGGAATGGCCGGACATGGCAAACCAGTGTGGTTAGTCAAGCTCGAGTGGCTTGCCATAAACACGGTGACTAGGTTGGCTTGGACGCTGCCGATGGCAAGGAATTTGCGTCCGGATTTACGTTTGTGGCACCGGGTGGCGCGAGCCATGGCGGAGGCCGGATCCGCCATGGTTTCCGGACCGGATCAATGCAGATGCATCTCGAAGCGTTCGGTGACGGATTTGGCGTCAGGCGTGGTTTTGATCATGAGAATCATGGGGACATGGGCTCCTGCTGGCAGGGCCTTGTCCGAGATCAGGACGTTTGCATCCGCATCTTTGCCCTTGGTAAACGTGAGTTTGGTGGGTGCGGAGCGCTCGCCGGCTATGCCGGTGATGCCTTGCTCCCCGATTGCGACGGGCTTGTTATCTTTGTCGAGAAACACGATGCGGGCCTTGCGGTCTTTGTCCACGGTGACTTCAAATGAGAAGCCTGCCTTGGACTCGACGACGTGTCCGCCGTTGGGGCCTTTGGTCACGTTTTCCTCGTGCTCGTGGTGTTCTTCCTTGGATTCCTTCGAGTGATCATGATCATCCGCAGCGAAGGCCAAGGGACTGGCGAACATGGCAAGGATCAATGTGGCGGTTGGTTTCAGTTTGGTTTTCATTTTTTCGGTATTTTTTCGGGATTTGGGATGGGAATTTCAGTGGGTGGCTGGGGCGTTGAGAGCGAGTGCCTTTGCCGCGGATTTCCTGCCGAGCATGTGGAACACGGCGGGGGTGACCGCGAAGTCGAGCAGGGTGGAGCTGATCAGGCCGCCGACAATGCAGATGGCGACCGGACTGAGGATTTCCTTGCCCGGTTCACCCATGGCGATGACGAAAGGAATCAGCGCGATGCCTGCGGAGAGAGCGGTCATAGTGACAGGGACCAAGCGTTCAAGCGTACCGCGTTCGATCATCGCGCGGGTGAATCCCTCGCCTTCGTGTTTCATCAGATGAAGGTAATGGGAGATCATCATGATGCCGTTGCGGGCGGCCACCCCGCCGACGGCGATGAAACCGACGAGAGTGGCGATGCTGATGTTGCCGACCAGCCACCACGTCAGTGCCAGGCTGCCCATCAGCGCGAGCGGCAGGTTGAGCAGCACCTGCAAGGCAAGCACCAGACTGCGGAAATAGGACCAGAGCAATAGCACGATCACCACCAGAATGCCGGCAAAGAGGATGGCGATGCGTTTGGCCGCGGCCTGCTCGGCGCGGAAGTCTCCTTCGTAGCTTATGAAATAACCTTCCGGCAGCGGCACACTGGCACGGACTTTTTCCTCAAGCTGCCTCACCAGCGCCCCGGCGTCGCGCGCGCTGGGCTTGATCGAGACCACATAGCGGCGCTGGGTGTTTTCCCGATAGACCGAACTGGGGCCGGATGCCTCGCGCACGTCGGCGACGAGCTTGAGAGGGATATGGTCGCCGGTGACCGTGTGGATCGGCAGGTTGCGGATGGTTTCGGCATCGCCGCGCCATTTTTCCGGCAGACGGATGGCCAGATCAATGACACGTTGATTGTCGCGCAACCGGGCGACTACCGAGCCACCTAACAGAGTAGAGAGCTCCGCGTTCAGCTCGCCGGGTGAGACGCCGTGGGCCAGTGCGCGCTCGCGGTCGAGCTCGATGCGTAGCTGGGGAATCTGCGCCTGCATGTCGAGCTTGGCATCCTCAAGGCCGGGAATGGATTTGGAAACCTTCTGAACCTGTTCTCCGATGTGGGTGATTGTGGCGAGGTCCGGGCCGAAGATTTTCACGGCCACCGGAGAGGTGACTCCGCTGAGCAGGTGGCTGATGCGGTGGGACAGCGGGCCGGAGATTATGCTGAAGGTGCCCGGCACGGTTTTCACCCGGGTGCGGATGTCATCGAGCACGGCTTTCAGCGGTCGGCCCTTGCCATCCTTTTTGAAATCGATGTCGAACTCGACGTTGTTGACAGGCACGACATGGTCGCTGCGCTCGGCGCGGCCGATTCGGCGGCCGATTTGGAGCACCTCTGGCACCTGGCGGATCTGGTCTTCGACTGCCATGGAAATCGTCTCCATTTCCGCCAACGATGTCCCTGGTGCCGCACCGGTGGTGACGACGGCGGTTTCCTCATGGAACGCAGGCAGGAAATCGTGGCTCATCCGCGGGTAGAGCGTGAAGGCGAGCGTGAGCAATATGGAGACAGCGGCGATGACGATGACCGGTTGGCGAAGACTCAGGCCAAGAATGGTGTTCCTGAGCAGCCACTTCAGGCCACGGACGAGGCGGCCGTCATTGTGGCCATGCCCGTGATCGGCGGGTTTCGTTTTCAGCAGGAACGAGCAGAACACCGGTATGGCTGTCAGCGAAACCACGAAGGAGGCGATCATGCTGATGATTGTCGCGATCGCGATGGGTGCGAACAACCGGCCTTCCACCCCGGAAAGCCCGAGCAGCGGGATAAAGACCAGCACGATGAGAATGGTGGCGTAGAGTATTGAGTTGCGGACCTCGCCGGAGGCCAGCGCGATGAGTTCGAGCTTCGGCAGCGGTTCCTTGAGCCGTGCGTTCTCGCGCAGGCGGCGAAAGACGTTTTCCACATCCACGATGGCGTCATCGACCACCATGCCGATCGCCACGGCAAGACCGCCGAGGGTCATGCTGTTCACGCTGAGATCCATCCAGCGGAAGGTGAGCAGCGTGACGGCGAAACTGAGTGGCATGGCCATCAGCGTGATGAAGGTCGTGCGGGCGCTCATCAGGAACAGCAGCAGCACGAGGGTCACCATCACGGCACCCTCGATGATGGCTTTTTTCAGATTGCCGATGGCGCTGTCGATGAAATCGCGCTGGCGGAAGAGCACGGTGGCATCCACGCCTTCGGGCAGGGTGGGCTTGAGGGATGCGATGGCTGACTCGATGTCTTCCGTGAGTGCGATCGTGTCGAAACCCGGTGCCTTGATGACACTCATGATCACGCCTGGGCTGCCGCTGACCGCGGCTTCACCACGTTTCGGTTCGGTCCCCCATGCGACGGTGGCGACATCCGATATTGCGACGGGGCGGCCGTTTGACATCTTAATGATGCTGCGGCCGAGGTCTTCCAGTTCGGTTGTCATTGCCAGGTTGCGGACCATGATTTCCTGAGGGCCGCTGTCGATGAATCCGCCGGTGGTGTTGGATGCTGCATTGCGGGCGGCCTGTTCCAACTCTTCGATGGTCACGTCGTTGGCCTGCATGCGCCATGGGTCGGGCTGGATCTGCGCCTGTTTCACACCGCCGCCCATGTTGAGGACTTCGGCGACACCCGGGATGGCCTGAAGGCGCGTGCGGACGGTCCAATCGGCAACTGTGCGCAAGTCCATGGGGGCGGTTTTTCCGTCCGTGCTTTTCACGCCGATCAGCAGGATCTCCCCCATCAGCGAGACGACTGGAGTCAGGTATGGCTGGGTGTCATCAGGTAGTGACTCGCGGGCCACTTGCAAACGTTCCTGGACAAACTGGCGGGCCTTGTAGATGTCTGTGCCCCATTCGAACTCGGCGAAGACCAGCGACAGCGCGATGTCCGATGTCGAGCGCATGCGGGTGAGCCCGGCCACGCCCATCAGCGAGTTTTCGATGGGCTGGGTGACAAGGGTTTCGACCTCCTCGGGTGAGAGGCCGGGTGCTTCCGTGAGTATGGTAACCGTTGGCTTGGTGAGGTCGGGCAAGACCTCCACGGGCAGTTCGCTGCCGGTCTTGAAGCCCATCGCCAGTACCAGGAGCGACAGGCATAGGATGATCGCGCGGTTGCGCAGCGACCAGCGGATGAGTGCATTGAGCATGGGTCAGGAGGGTTCGTTGCCTGCGTTTTCGGTTTGACTGCGGCGCAGCGAGGTGACGACGAGCAGCATGGCGAGGATGCCTGTGGCGGCCATGAAGAAGATTTCACGTATTGAGATGCCGCCGGACGAGTGGTCGTGGCCATGACCTTCCTGTGATGAGGTTTTTTCCACTTTTGATTTTTCCGATCCGTCCTCGTTGTGTTCGTGGCCGTGGGCGGCATCGAGGGCTTCTTTGAGTGAAGGGCCGCCTCCACTGCCGGCGAATCCGAGCGAGTATGAGCCACGCGTGACCACTTCGTCTCCGGGAAGCAGGCCATCGACGATTTCGATCCGTTCATTGCTGGAGAGGCCCGTCTGCACGCTCACGCGGTCGAAGGCGTTGGGGATGGTCATGTGCTTCACATAGACATGGCGGTTTGCGGGACCTCCCTGGATGGCCTCGCGCGGGACACTGAGCACACCTTCACGTTTTTCCATGATGATCGTGCACTCGGCATTCATGCCGCGGCGGAGCTGGTTGTCTGGGTTTTCGATCGTGAAAATCAAGCTGGCTGTATTGAGGTCGGCGTCTTCTCCGGCATCGGTGCCGGAGCTGATGTCCTGGCCAAGCGCGCAGGATCCGTCGGGGCAGGCAGAGAATTTGAGAAGCGTGGCGTTGTATTCCTTTTCCGGCCGGATCGGGAAGTGGACTTTCGCGAGTGTGCCTTGCTTGATTTTCCCGGCGGTGGCCTGGGGCAGTGTGGCAATCAGATAGACGGTGCTGAGATCGGCGATTTCGGCAAGCCGTTCGCTGGGTTCGACAGGTGCGCCGAGGTGGGTGTTCACCGAGATGACGGTTCCATCGGCGGGAGCGGTGATCCATACGGACGGCGGAGGCTCTCCCGGTTGACGGCTCTCCACCAGCAGCAGCTTGTCACCTTTTTTGACGTAGGAGCCGATTCGCAGGCGGTTTTCAATTACGCGGCCGGGGATGCGGCTGCTGAGCACCGAGCGGTTTTCGGGAATCGCTTCGGTGCGGCCAAGGGCAAAGGTGGTGGTTTCGAAGTCGGCTTCCTCGACCACGACGGTTTCAAGGCCGAGATTTTTGACGCCTTGTTCGGTGAGGATGACCGGAGGGGCCGCCACAGCTGCTGTCGCAGCGTGTTGGAACAGCACCGCTGTGAGGAAGGTGGGAAGGAATGTTTTCATGATTATGCGAAAAGTGTGGTTCATGGATTGCCGAGCGCTGTTTCGTAACGAACTCGGGCGAGGTGGAAGTTTTGGAGGGCGTCGAGGCGTGTGACGGCAAGTTCGAGTCCCTGCTCGCGTGAACGGAAGACGTCGGTCAGGTCGGCCTGACCCGCACGCCATGATTTTTCGGCAAGTCCGCCTTGCTCACCGGCCTGGGGAAGCAGCGATTGATCGATTTCCGCGGTGAGTTTCGCCCATTCGGTCATTTCGGCGCGGGCGGCCTCGGCTTCGAGGAGGATGTTGCGGTGCAATGCGAGGGCTTCCTTGCGGCGTCGTTCGGCGCGGGCTTCGGCCGCTTCGATGTTGCCTTCGTTTTTATTCCATAGCGGCAGGGGGATAGTGAGCTGGATGCCTATGATGCCTTCGTTTTCAGCCCCCCCGGGTTCATCAATGTTCCTTTCCGCCGCAGCGACCACGCCGGCGGTGAGATCGCCGTACCGTTTGGTGCGCTCGATGGCAGCTGTCTGCTCTGCAGCGATGACCGCAAGGCGGGCCACTTCCATGGCAGGGCGCATTTTGGCATCGGCACCCTCAGGTAATGCCAGCCTTGGCAAAGACCCGGAAACGTGGAGAGGCTCACCGGGTTTCATGCCGAGCAGAGGCTTGAGCCTGCCTATTGCCTGGCGCTCTTCGGCGGCGATGCGTCGGCTTTCGGTTATCATGCGCGAGGCTTCGAGGCGTGCCTGTCCGGCATCGAGATTCGAGGCTTCACCGCGTTGTGCTGCATCGGAAATGAAGTCTGCCAGCTTCGAAGAGAGCCTCGACTGTTGTTCCAGCAGATCCCTGCGCTCGCGGGCGGCCAGCACCAGGACCATGGCGGCGCGGGCTTCGCCGATCAGTTGGTTTTCAACTTCCCGGATTTCCTGGCGGGAGGATTCAACTTCGGTAACCCCCACGTTTTTTTCCAGCTTGAGCCGGTTGGTGACCGGAAATTTCTGGCTTAGCCCGATTTCGAGGCCACGCTCAGTGGAAGTCGCATTGTAGCGCGGGCCGATCTGGAGTTCTGGATTTTCGAGGTGCCCGGTGTTTTTCATCCGTCCGATCGCCTCGTCGATGGTGAGTCGTGCGGCGGCCAGATCAGGATTTTGAGAGCGCACACGGGCACTGATGCTGTTCAGGGTGACGACCGTGGCGGGTTTGGCGGAAAGCGGGATGGTTGCTAGCATGCATGCCATCCATGTGGCAAAGAGGGATTTGGACATGTGGATTGTGAAATGGACGACCACGCTGCGTGGCACGTATTTTTGATTAACAGGGAGTTGAACCGATGTCCGGGAGCGTGAGGCACACGATTCCGGGTAACAAACGCCGGGCCATCAGGGCACGACGGAGCGTCAAAATGCGGCGCTCAGATCAACGGTGGTTTGTCCATTTCAAACACGGGCCCATCAGGAACCCGCATGCGCACCCGGTCGCATCTCATCATCAGGAAGCGGAGCGGAGCCAGTCGACAATGACCATCGGCGAAATGCGATAGTTGTATGCTGTGGATGCATGTCCCGTGATGGTGATGGTGCTCGCCGCAGTCCGATGGACAATTTTTCTTGTCCGGGGCAGGATGCTTGTCCGAGCAACCACGGTCGGAATCATGCTCCGTGTCGTGGTGGTGGTGAGATTCGGCGTGAGTGTGTTCCAATCCGGCCTGCGGGCAGCATTCTCCCTCGGCAGCCATGCTGCCAAGCAAGCCAAGCTGGATCAGCAGGCAGAGAATAATGGAAGTGGTGTATCCCATGCGGCGGCGCAAAGCTGTTACCCTTGGGGAGAGGGTGACGCAACAACTTTATTCCCCCATAATGGTGCGTATAGCCACGTATTGCCGGTGAGGACCCGGTTTGTGGAAAAGACGACAACCTGCGCGCCATCACGTGGAATAGATGGATGTGGAATCGGTTTGTGCGGACCAGCGGCAAATCCATTCCCGTCCATGCGCCATCATTTCCGGAATATGGCCAAACGCGGTAATACCGCCGATTTCCATGCGTAATATCCAGGACCCGGCAAGCAGACGGGCGTATCCCTCGACACCCATGAACATCATCGCCATGGCAACCATCGCCCTGTTCGCGCTCGCCTGCACTCTCCGTGCCGAGCGGGAATTTTTCGTTTTCGACAACGGCCTCACGGATGTGAAATCCCCCGAGGACCAGGCCGCGTTGCTTCAGAAGCTCGGATACGGAGGCATCTGCACCCGGCCACAGAATGCGAGCCCGGAGTTTCTGGCAGCGATGGACCGGCATGGCATCAGGATCAGCGCCACCTTTCTCTCGCTGCCAGCCACCGGTGTCGGGCAGGACGTGCCCGGCGATGTGAGAGATCACATCCGGCGGATCAAGGACCGCAAGCCGTATGTCTGGCTGGCCATCAACAACCAGGATGCCAGCGACGATGCAGCCGTCTCCCTGATCCGCAAGATTTGTGATTTGTCCTCGGAAAACGGCCTTGAAGTCGTGCTTTATCCTCATGTGGGATTCAAGATCCACACCGGTGCCGAGTGTGAACGCCTCAGAAAACTGGCGGACCGTCCGAATCTCGGGACGAGTTTCAGCCTTTGCCACTTCCTTTGTCAGGAAAATGAAGCCGGATTGGAAGCGGCCCTCAAGTCGCAGGCGCCGCATCTCAAGCTGGTGCAGATTTCCGGAGCCGACCTGATCCCGCCGGGCAATCCCGACTGGCAGCGCCTCATCCAGCCGCTGGGGCAGGGGTCCTTCGATATGGCCAGGGTGATGCGCGCGCTCGATGCCGTCGGATACAAGGGTCCGGTGAACCTCCAGTGCTATCAGATCAAACAGCCGGCAAGCCGGCATCTCGCCACCTCGCTGGAGGCATGGAAAAAACTCAACAAGCCAGCCGGCAAGCCATGATCACACGCAGAAAGGCACTCGGGGCACTCGGACTGACAACATCGGGGCTTTTCATTCCCGCCTCCATCCTTCGTGGCGCCGAGGCTCCTTCCAAGCGTGTGCACATTGCCATGATCGGCACCGGGCGGCAGGGAATTGAGGCCAACCTCATGGCGTTTCTCGGAATGAAGAACGTCCGTGTCGTGGCGGTGTGCGATGTGGACCGTTTGCGGCTTTCATACGCCAAATCGATCGTCGACCGGGCTTATGGAAACAATGACTGCCGCGGTTTCAGCGACTTCCGTGAAGCTCTCGATCTGCCTGGCCTGGACGCGGTGATGATCTCGACTCCGGACCATTGGCATGCCATCCATGCCTTGCTGGCGATGAAAAAAGGCCTGCACGTTTGCTGTGAAAAAGCAATCACCAGTCACTTTGAAGAGGGGCGCGCGCTCGCGGACATGGCGAAAAAATCCGGCCTGGTTTTCCGGCTCGACAGCGAATGCCGCTCGAATGCCTACATGATCAAGACCGCCAATCTTGCCCGCAACGGCTACCTCGGCACCATCAGGAGGTTTGAAGTCGGAGTGCCCCAGGAAATGGGCGAGGGGTTTGGGAAGGCGGCACCGATGCCGGTGCCCGCACATCTGGATTATGAAATGTGGCAGGGCCCGGCACCCGATCGGCCATACACGCTGGACCGCGTGCACCAGACCGACCTGAAAAGCGGCGCACCGGTCGGACGGCCGGGATGGCTGCGCATCAGCGATTACGCCTCCGGAATGATCAATAACTGGGGAGGGCACCTGATCGATGTCGCCAATTTCATCAACGGCACCAGCCACAGCGGCCCGGTGCGCATCGAGGGCACCGGAACATTTCCCGAGTCAGGCTCACTGTGGGACACGATCACCGGTTTCAAGGTGAGCTACGAGTATGCCAACGGCGTGCGGCTCGACTACAAGATCGACAAACCCTATCTGCGCGTCGAAGGCGACGAGGGTTGGATCCAGGCGCATTGGCACAGCGCAGGCGGGCTTCAGGCCCACGACCGCAACATCTTCCACATCAAGCCGCGCGAGACGGACAAGCAGGCCCCCACCCGTTCGGACAAGCAGGACTTCATCGAGGCCATTCTCAACGGATCGGAAGTCATGATCGATGCCGAGGCGGGGCACCGGGTCAACACCCAATGCTTGTTAGGTCTTGCGGCGATCAAGGCCGGCAAGACTCTCGAGTGGGATCCGGTCGTGGAAAAGATCACCAATCATCCTGAAGCCGCTGTTCACATGGCGGGTCGTTACCGCGCACCCTGGGAGCTGAAAAAGTTCGCGGGATGAGAACTGCCGCATCCGGATCGGGCTGCAGGGCATGCGGATGCTGATTTGCGGCCAGCCTGGGGAGCAGCTGCCGGAATTCTATCAGAAAGTCCTGCGCAGGTGGGAGGGCAGGATGTTCAGCTGCTCGCGGTATTTGGCGATGGTTCGTCGCGCCACGGTGATGCCTTGGGCGGCGAGCGCCTTCATAAGGGCCTCGTCGGAAAGGGGTTTGGCCGGGTTTTCATTGGCGACAAGCTGCTGGATCGCCTCGCGCACCCCGGCATTGGAAACCTCGGTGCCCTGATGGGTCTGATAGCCGGTGGCAAAAAACGCCCGCATTTCCATCAGGCCCTGCGGGGTTCTGATATATTTTCCGGCCACCGCCCGTGACACGGTGGTCGCGTGCATGCCCAGTTCGTCGGCAATTTCATTCATCGTCAGGGGGCGAAGAAATCTCGCTCCTTTTGTCAGGAACTCCGGCTGGTGTTCGATCAGCTTGTGGGCGATCGCCAGGATGGTTTCCTGGCGCAGCGAGATCGAGCGGATCAGGCTGCGACCGTCGCGGATCTGGTCGCGCAGAAACTGACGGGCCTTGGCGTCCACTCCGTCCTTGCCGATCATGTCCTTGTAGAAATCATTGATGCGCAGGTTCGGAAGGTGCTCTCCGGTCAAGGTCGCGGTCCAGTTGCCGTGGTCATCCCTCTCAATCACAACATCCGGAAGAATGTAAGGATTCCCCGTCGGATTGAAATCGCCACCGGGGTTGGGGGTGAGGCGGCCGATCCGTGAAGCGGCCTCGGCGACACGTTCGACGGTGGTGCCAAGCGCCTTGGCGATCTGTGGTTGGCGCTTGCGTGCCAGATCCTCGAGATGATCGCGGACAATCCGGTATTCGATCGTGTCCCTGCCTCCGTCGCGTTCCAGCTGCAGCAGCAGGGACTCCCTGATATCCACAGCGCCGACTCCGGCCGGATCGAACGATTGCACCAGCCTCAGGGCGGCGCGCATGTGTGTTTTTGCAAGGTCGAGCCGCCGGGCGAGCTCATCGGCGGGGAGATCGAGGAATCCACGGTCGTCCAGATTGCCCAGCAGCGCCTGCGCCGCCTCCCGCACACCGGGTTCGACCATCGATAGATCCAATTGCTGCTGAAGGTGCTGCTGCAGCGTCACCGGAGCGACAATCGAATCATAGATCCGCTGGCGACGCTCCTCGTCGTCGTTCGTCCATGGCGCTGATTTTCCCTCGATGATCGACCGGTCGCGCCAGTCATCGTCGGTCTCATTCAGGTAATCCAATGAGTCGGCATCCTCGGGGTCCCGCCCATCATCATCCAGAGAGGCGGACTCGGTGATGTCTTCCAGGACCGGATTGGTTTCCAATGCCTGGGTGATCAGCTGCGACAACTCCATCGTGCCCGCTTGCAGGATCTCCAAGCTCTTGCGCATCTGCGGCGCGAGCGTCTGCTGCTGCGAGAGTGACTGATGGAGATTGAAGTCTGACATGTTGGGCAACTGGCGCTGCCGGATGCACTATGTCAGCAAAGGATAAAAAAGTGAAGCAAAAATCATGCCATAATGGATTAAAAATCACCATCACGCAACCAAGCGGCCGCCTGCATGGCGAAGTAGGTGAGGATCATTGAGGCCCCGGCGCGCTTGATGGCCATGAGAGATTCGAGAACGACGGCTTTTTCATCGAGCCATCCGCCCGCGGCAGCGCTTTTGAGCATCAGGTATTCGCCGCTGACCTGGTAAGCCGCGAGCGGCAGGGTGGTGGATTCGCGGATTTTGGCGATCACATCAAGGTAGGAGCCCGCGGGTTTGACCATCAGGATGTCGGCACCCTCCTCTTCGTCAAGCATCGCCTCGCGCAAGGCTTCGCGGCTGTTGGCGGGATCCATCTGATAGGTTTTCTTGTCGCCGTCCTTGGGTGCGGAGTCGAGCGCTCCGCGGAACGGGCCGTAAAATGCGGATGCGTATTTGGCGGCATAACTGAGGATCGAGACGTTGGAAAACCCCTCGGCATCAAGGGCCGTGCGGATGGCGCCGACGCGTCCGTCCATCATGTCCGAAGGTGCGACGATGTCGGCCCCGGCGCGCGCGTGGCAGAGCGCCTGGCGGCAGAGCACCTCCACGGTTTCGTCATTCAGGATGTGCAAACCGCCGTGCTGGTCCCTGTGGACAATGCCGTCGTGACCGTCGGAGTTGTAGGGATCGAGCGCGACATCGGTGATCACACAAAGCGATGGGTGCGCGGCCTTGAGCGCACGGATGGCGCGCGGCACCAGTCCGGCATCGTCATGGGCCTGTTCTGCCAGCGGGGATTTGAGGTGCTCGTCGATTTTGGGAAACAACACGACGGCGGGAATGCCGAGCGCATGGGCGTCACCGGCCACACGGACGAGGCTGTCCAGCGACCAGCGGGTCACGCCGGGCATCGAGGCGATGGGTGTGTCGCAGTCATCCTCGTGGAGGAACAAAGGGAGAATGAAATCCGCAGGAGAAAGCGTGGTTTCACGGATCATCTGGCGGATCGCTGGTGTGCGGCGGTTGCGGCGTGGACGGATCATGGGGAAGGGGAGATGGGGTTTTCCGGAGAGCGGATGGCGATGGCATTGGCCACCGCGTATTCGTGGGCATGACTCAGGCTGATAAGGATCTCGGAAACGCCTTGTTTTCTTGCGAAATCCCGTGCCGCCCCGTCGAGGCGGATTTTTGGCGCACCGTGGGAATCATGGGTGACTTCGATATCGGTCCACCCGGCGTGCGCGCCGATCCCGGTGCCAAGCGCCTTGGAAACCGCCTCCTTGGCGGCAAAGCGTGCGGCGTAGTGGCGGGCTGCCGGTTTGCGTGATTCGCAGTAACTCCGTTCGTTCGATGTGAAGAGCCTTGCGAGGAATGGTTCTCCATGACGCTCGATGGCCTCGGCGATGCGAGCCACCTCGACGATGTCAGTGCCGATGCCGGTGGGTGTCATGACTCGCCCGGGTATCCGGTCATCAGGTTTTTCATTTCGCGGACGGCGGCAACCATGCCGACTCTCAGCGCGCGGGAAACAATCGAGTGGCCGATATTGAGCTCGGTGAGATGCGGAACGACGAACAACGAGGTGATGTTGGAATAGCGGATGCCGTGGCCCGCATTGACCTGCAAGCCGAGCGCGTGGCCGGCCTTGGCGGCGGTTGTGAGACGCTCCAGCTCTGCATCGACCGCCTTTCCCACCGCATTCGCGAAACAACCGGTGTGGAGCTCGATCATCCTGGCTCCGGTTTTTGAAGAGGCTTCGACTTGCACGGGGTCCGGGTCGATGAACAGGCTGACCCGGATTCCTGCGTCCTGGAGGCGGGTCACCGCAGCCTTGATCCTGTCAAACCCATCCACCACATCGAGGCCGCCTTCGGTGGTGATTTCCTGGCGGGTTTCCGGAACCAGACACGCGAATGCCGGTTTGAGACCGAGGGCGATCGAGACCATCTCATCCGTGACACCCATTTCAAAATTGAGTGGCAGCGGCACCTCGGCGCGGATCCGGGCGGCATCAGCGTCCTGCATGTGGCGGCGGTCGCCACGAACGTGCAGGGTCAACGAGTCCGCACCGCCAGCCATGGCATCGCGCGCGCCTTCAAGCGGGCAGGGCTCGGCATTGTGCGCAAACGGGTCATTGGCGTAACGCGCCTGACGCAGGGTGGCGACGTGATCGATGTTGACTCCAAGCAAAAGCGGCATGTCCGTGGCATACAGAGGGGAATGAGCCACCGCAAGGCTGAGTTCAGGGCGACTTGTGCTCCGGCTTTGCCGCGGGAGGAAACACCTGGAATTCGTTGATGTTGATCGCCCTTTCCGACTTCAGGATATTGAGGCGGATATGGCGTGCCGTCACCGGCTTCAGGTCGATTGACAGTTCCGGTCCGATCCTGGTGCCGCGGGCGACCTCGCGCCACTCGCGACCATCCAGAACTTCGATGGTGAATTCACGGGTCTCCGGCCATTCGATTTCCGAGACCATCACCGAGCCGATCGGTTTTGGCCCGCCAAGGTCAATTTCCAGCCATCCCGACCGCGCGCTGAAATCGGAAGCCCAGCGGGTTTTGGGATCTCCATCGTTGGCCTTCTCCGGATCATAACCCGGCTCGTTGAACCTGCTGGAAACCTTGATGGGTTTGCCCTGGCTGACAGGGACAGGCGGCTTGTATGGCGTCCATGCCGGTTGTTTGCCGAGCCACAGGACGATGTCTTTCGCTCGCGATTCCGGCGTGACGACCAGTTTCACCAGCTTGCCGTTTTTGAGTGCGGCTTCGACCACGGTCCGCCCGGGTGCGTGAAGTTTGAAATCGACATCCCAGTCGGCAGGCCATGCGGGAAACAGGTGGAGCTTTCCGTTAGATCCAGGCTGCGGAGCGAGCAGCATCTCCTGGATGCCGGTTGAGCCTGAGCCACCCCAATTGTGGTCAGGCAGCCAATCATGACCGGGACCGAAAAATGCGGGGAAGCGCGCCTGGGGTGCCACCGTGTTGGTCATTTTATAGATCGCGCGTTGTTTCGCTTCCTCTGGCGACGCAAGCGCCGCCATGTTGGCGACATTCGACATCCACGAGTAGTCCTGTTTGCAGCGTTTCGCGCGATCGCGGGGAATGGTGTCCCATGTGTCCCGTCCCAGCTTCAAGGTTTCCGGCCGGGTGACTCCGACAAGCCGGTATGGCCAGCATGCATACATCTCGATGGGTTCCCATTTGTTGTAATCCACATTCCACTTCGCGGCGGGCAGCAATGACTCGGAACCACCACGTGGGCCAACAGGCAAGGGCGGAATGGTCTTTTGGATGGAGATGAGGCGGTTGCGCAGCCCGGCGGGCAGTTTTTCCAGCCGCAACAGCCCCTCGGTGACGCTGGTGAATGCCGCCACCGCATCGATCGGGTTGGTGGCATCGCATGCGAACTCCAATCCGTTTGCCGGATACATCACGAGTTTGCCATCGGCTCCGAGCTCCTGGCCGGTGCGCTTCTTGTGCTCGGAGCGGTAGAAGGAGTCATAGAACAGGATGCTGTCGGCGATCCATCCGAGATCGGCATCGAGCGGGATCCCCATCACATCGTGCGCCTGCAGGTTCATCCATGCGTTTTCCACCCCCATGGAAAAATGATAGGTCAGGTGCGCGGCCCCGCAGAGACCGTCCGGACGGGGCGCGACCGCACACAGCCCCCAGACATCAAGGGACTCGGTGAAAGCGACGCCCGAAGCACCCTGGTTTTTCGCACGGTCCGTGGCAACCTTAGCGCGATCCCGATAGAAACGTGTGGTGGGTGAGAGCAAATCGGCATCGCCGTTGGCAAGAGTCGGCCATCCGAGCCAGCGCTGGTTCTGGGCCATGAAGCTGCAAAATGTCCAACGGCGGAAATCCGGAGTGGTTGGTTCGCCGGCGAAGATCGGGAGTTCGTCGTTGTTGTTGCCCTTGATGCGGCCGTTGTTGTCGGTGGTGAAAATGCCACCATTGAAAAGGAGGGGTAGCTCGCCATCACGGTTGCAGGCGAGCATGTATCGAAACAGGTGATAGTTTTTCCCAATCAGGAATCCCGGATCGGCGGCGTCTTTTTCCGGATTGATGACGATATGGCTGCGTGACCAAAACGAGTTCCATTTTGCCAATTCGTCGGATTTCGCAGCAGCGCGTTTTTTCGCATCCAGCAAATCGATCGCTTCAGTTGTCCATTTTCGCGGATCACCATCCACTGCGGCACCGAGACGCATCGTGACCAGATGGTTGGTGCTGGGCCGGGTGATGCCTGTCCATGCCATGCCATTCCAAAATTGCCAGCGGACCTCGGAGCGGACGGGATCCGACATTCCGCCTTGCACACGGATTGCCGCACCGGAAACCCGTCTCGTGATGATGTCATGGATGGATTCCGGTGAAATTCCCTGGCTGGTTGCCATCTGTTTCACGTCCAGCGGATGATCCGCGTTGCGATGAAACCAGACAAAGCCATCGGACGATGTCTCGATCTGGTCTCCCGTGAAAGTGGTATGGCCACCCATGTCGTTGCGGATGCCGTCCTTGGTTTTCTCCCGCCAAGTGCCAAACGCGATCTCCATCGGAGCCGCGTTTCCTGCGGTGGATTCAAACACGAGCGTTTCGGCTGAGAACCAAATCCGTGCTTGGTAGTCACCCTGGCGGATCGTAATCGTGCCGGTGGCGGGATCCAGCTCCTGAACAAAATCCTTCTGCCCCAATGCAGTGTGTTTCGGGGTGAGCCGGACGCAACCCAGCTTGAGCAAGCGGCCCTTCTCGTCAAATGCGCCGCTATGGGCGAGATACAACCAAATCGATCCATCCTGCACCCAGACATTGGCCCCCGCACCCATCCGGCCGGAGAGCGGCATGGAATCAAGGGAATCAGCCGACGGACTGGACCAGCTGACTTTGTAGGCATCCAGGTCAGGTATTTTACCAGTTGCCCATGATGTGGAGACAATCAGCAGAAAACTAAGTATGATGTGATGTCCAGTGGCTGCGCGGGCTGCTATGATCATTCGAAGGTAAGTATTAGTGGGTTATCTATGATACCCATCAGTGCCAGCGATGTTTCAATGTTTCAAACTAATCACAAGCGTTGTTTTTCGATTAATTGTCTGACTTTTTATAGAGATTCTGCTTGCCGGGTGTGGGTTGGGTGGGTAGGTTCGCGGGCATGGGGATGCGCAATGGCATGAACAACCGCAGGCGCTGGG
>CAYNQJ010000039.1:0-35802 GCA_964399305.1 uncultured Luteolibacter sp. | reverse complement strand
CCGAGCATCGGGTTGAACTCGTGGAGTTCGGCCACGCGCTGGATGATGGTTTCCACCTTCATGCCGAGCTTCTTGGCAAGGTCGAGCTGCTGCTCCTTGGTGTGGGGCAGGAACTCGTGAAGCGGCGGGTCGAGCAGGCGGATCGTGGCAGGGAAGCCCTTGAGCTCCTTGAAGATGCCGGTGAAGTCCTCGCGCTGATAGGGCAGCAGCTTGGCCAGCGCCGCCCGGCGCGACTTCTCATCGGTGGCGAGAATCATCTCACGCATCGAGTCGATACGGTCGCCCTCGAAGAACATGTGCTCGGTGCGGGTCAGGCCGATGCCGGTGGCGCCAAAAGCCATGGCGATGCGAGTCTGGTCCGGGGTGTCGGCATTGGTGCGGACCGAAAGCCTGGTCGCCTGCGAGCACCACTCCATGAGCTGGAGGAAGGCCTTGAACTTCTCGGTTTTCCTGGCGGCCTTGTCGTTGTTCACGATGCCGGTGATGATTTCCGAGGGAGCGGTCTTGAGCTGGCCGCCATAAACGGTGCCGGAGGTGCCGTCGATCGACATGAAGTCGCCTTCCTTGAAGACCTGGCCGGAAGCCGTGACCGTGAGCTTGTCATAGTCGATCTCCACGGCGGAGGCACCGCAAACACAGACCTTGCCCATCTGGCGGGCCACCAGCGCGGCGTGGGAGGAAACCCCACCCTTGGCGGTGAGGATCCCCTCGGCGGCGATCATGCCGCGAAGGTCTTCGGGGCTGGTTTCGTTGCGGACCAGCAACACCTTCTCACCGCGGGCTTCGGCGGCGGCGGCACGGTCGGCATTCAGATAGACCTTGCCGGAAGCGGCACCCGGGCCGGCGGGAAGACCGGTGGCGAGAACCTTCGCTTTCTTCACATCGGCGAGGTCGAAGATCGGGGCCAGCAGCTGGTCGAGCTGATCGGCCGGGTTGCGCAGCACGGCGGTCTTCCAGTCGATGAGCTTCTCCTTGTACATGTCCATCGAGAACTTCAGCGCGGCGGCGGCGGTGCGCTTGCCGTTGCGGGTCTGGAGCATGAACAGCTTGCCTTCCTGGATCGTGAACTCGACGTCCTGCACGTCCTTGAAGTGTTTTTCAAGGATCTGGCGGACCTTGAGGAGTTCGGCATAGCTTTTCGGCATCTGCTTTTTCAGCTCGGCGACCGGCTCGGGAGTACGCACGCCGGCGACGACGTCCTCGCCCTGGGCGTTGATCAGGAACTCACCGTAAAACTCGTTGGCACCGTTCGCGGGGTTGCGGGTGAAGGCGACGCCGGATCCGGAGGTTTCGCCGGTGTTGCCGTAAACCATCGCCTGCACGTTGACGGCGGTGCCCCACTCGGCGGGGATGTTGTATTTGCGGCGATAGACGATCGCGCGGTCGTTCATCCACGAGCCAAACACCGCGCCGGCGGCGCCGCGCAGCTGGTCCCATGGATCGCTGGGGAAGCCCTTGCCGGTGCGCTCCTTGACGAGCGCCTTGAAACGCTTGACGAGTTCCTGTTGGTCCTCGGCGGTGAGCTTGGAGTCCTCGATGTCCGCATGGTATTTCTCATGCTTGTAGCCTTCGATCACCACCTCGAAGGGCTCGTGATCCTCGCCCTCGCGCTTCTGCACGCCGAGCACCACGTCGCCGTACATCTGCACAAAGCGGCGGTAGCAGTCCCAGGCGAAGCGGGGGTTCTTGGTGGCGGCGGCCAGCGAGAGCACGGTCTGGTCGTTCAGGCCGAGGTTGAGAATCGTGTCCATCATGCCGGGCATCGAGTCCCGGGCACCGGAGCGCACGGCGACGAGCAGCGGCATGCCCTTGGCATCACCGAACCTGCAGCCCATGATTTTCTCCATGTTGGCCACACCGGCCTGCATCTGCGCCTGAAGGCTGGCGGGGTAGCTTTTACGATTGGCATAGTAATAAGTGCAGACCTCGGTGGTGATGGTGAATCCGGGAGGCACGGGCAGGCCGATGCGGGTCATTTCCGCGAGGTTCGCGCCCTTGCCGCCGAGAAGCGCCTTCATGCCGCCGTCGCCATCAGCCTTGCCGGCACCCCATGTGTAAACGTATTTGGCGCCCTTGGGTGAGCCTGCTTTTTTCGTGGAGGATGCCTTGGAGGCCTTGGGAGCACTCTTCTTTGCGGCGGGTTTCGCTGCTTTCTTTTTGGTAGCCATGGTGGATCGATGTCGTTGGGTGATGGGGGTGACGGCCGGATCGGGAGGCAATGGGTTGACTTCTTACCGACGCAGGAGCGGCGGAGGCTAGCAACAGCCCGCCCCTTGTCAATGAACCAGATACGAAAAAACAAGGGTCAAGCGACCACCGGACCACCGGCGATCGGATCAGCGCAAGCCGCGCAAAAGCAACTCGGCGTTGGTTTTGGTGGCACGCAGGTTTGACAGCAGGGTCTCGATGGCGTCGCCGACGGGGAGGCCGGCGAGCTGTTTGCGCAGGTCCACCACCTTGAGGAATTCATCGGGGTGGTAAAGCCGGTCGTCGTTGCGGGTGCCCGACTGCGGAATGTGGATGGCCGGAAAAACGCGGCGCTCGGCAAGTTCGCGGTCAAGGCGCACCTCCATGTTGCCGGTGCCCTTGAACTCCTCGAAGACGACATCGTCCAGGCGGCTTTCGGTTTCGACCAGCGCGGTGGCAAGAATCGTCAGCGAGCCGCCCTCCTCGACATTGCGGGCGGTTCCGAAAAACTTCCGTGATTTCTGCAAAGCGGCGGGGCTGACGCCGCCGGACCCGATCGGGCCACCCTGCATCGCGGAGTTGTGGCCACGCGCAAGCCGGGTGAGACTGTCGAGAAGCAGGATCACGTCCTTGCCAAGCTCTACCTGGCGCTTGGCCCGCTCCAGCACCAGTTCGGACACTTGGGCATGGCGGCGCGGAGATTCATCAAACGTCGATGCATACACACGCGCGCCGACGGTTTCCTCAAAATCGGTCACCTCCTCGGGACGCTCGTCGAGCAACAGGATGATCAGCTCGGCATCCGGGTGATTGAGGCGGATCGAGCGCGCGATCTGCTTGAGCAAGATGGTTTTGCCCCCACGCGGAGGTGCCACGATGATGCCGCGCTGCCCCTTGCCAAGCGGCGCAATCAGATCAATGACCCGCACCCCGAGGAAATCGTTCCCCTCCCCTTCCAAGTGAATCCGCTGATCCGGGAAAAGCGGGGTCAGGCGGTCGAACTCCTTCGGGGGATGAAAATCCGCGAGCGGCATCCCCTCCACCTCGATCACCTCCTGGGCGGTCAGGTATTTGTCACGCTCACGCGGTGCCCGCACCCTGACCTTGACGGTATTTCCAACGCGCAACCCCAGCTCTCGCAGCATGTTGGACCCGATGTGGATGTCATCCGGACCGGGGCGGAAACTGCGCTCAGGGTCCCTGAGCATGGCGAAATTGTCCTTGGTTTGTTCAATGACTCCTTCACACACAAGGCCCGTTCCCTCGCGGCTGAGAAACGACAGCAACTCATACACCAACTGGCTCTTGGTGATGCCACCTTGGATTCTGGCGGGCAAAACCTCTGCCATCGCCTGGAGCTCGGTGAGCGATTTCAGGCGGAACTGGTTGATATCGATGGCCGCGGGCACGGCGACGGGTGACGGATGTGCGGCCGTATCGGCGGCCGAAGCGGATTCGGGGGAAAGACTCATGACTAGTGCTTGGGCAAAACGACGGATTTGGGAGCGGATCACGGATTGGGGCCCCTCGTTCCAGAAAACCACGTCCGCCAGTGAGATTTTTTCGTGAACGGGAAGCTGTGCGGCGAGGATCGACTCGATCAGGGAATCTTCGAAGCCACCACGGGCTTTGAGTCTCTGGATCTGGGTGTTACGGTCGGATGCGACGACGAGCACTTGGTCCTGACCAAAATCGAACCCTTTCTCAAAGAAAAGCGGCACATCCGCGAGAAACCACTCCGCGCCGTTTTTAGCGGCGTTTTCCATGGAAGCAAGACATTCCTGTTTGACCCTCGGGTGAAGAATGGCCTCCAGCCGCATCCGGGCATCCGTGTCGCCGAAAACCCTGCCGCGCAGAAAATGACGGTCAATCCGCCCATTCGCATCCAAGGCCTGGTTGCCAAAAGTCTCGGTGATGATCGCCGTCACCTCCGGATCGGCCTCCAGCAACCGGTGAACCACCGTGTCACAATCGAAAATCACGATCGATGGCAAAAATTCGCGGAGAAACCGGCAAACCGTGGATTTGCCGGATGCGATCCCGCCAGTGAGTGCCATCACGTGCATGGGAAAACCTATTGATGTTCCGGGGAACGAAGGCAAGAGCCAATCCTCGCTGTCCAGGAAGCTGGCTGAAAATGATTTTAGTATCCGCAGTTGAAAATGCAGTATGACGATTTACCCTGGATGTAGGGGGCAAGTGAAGTCATCTTCGCGGGGAGCGCACGCGCTGCCCTTCCTCAAACTCAACTGCGGATTTGAGGTTCATCAAAACCGTAGCCATTCCATGGCACGTTTTTTGCCGCTAAAGAACGGAAAGATCGCAAAAGTTTTCGGGATGAATCTTCATTTTCTGAGTTCTCTGCGTTCCTTCGCGGCTGTTGGATTGTTTAAAATGCCCTAAGGCCCGCTTTCGGCAGCCAGAGCCTTCAACTTTTCACGCGCCCGAGCCAGCAGTTGCTCGCGGTTCAGCTCACGGGCGTCATCATCCACCTGAAACGCCAGCATTTCAGAAGCCAGCGAGGAAACCTCGGGGTCCGGATGATCCAGCAAGTGGACATACGCCTTGATCTGAACCTGTGGCGATTCATTGCAATTGATGATCTGTCCCAGCAAGTGCGACGCCATGTCCGCAGGCAAATCGGCGGCCTCCGCAAGATCGGCAAATGCCGCGGCATCCAGATTCATGCCATGTGTGAGCGCCTCAAGCCGATGCTCCGTGGGCAGCGAGCGGTCCATAGCCAGCGCATGCAGACGGCTTACCGCCGCCTCGTTGCTCAGCTGTGAGTCGGCCAGAATGGCGTCCACTTGCGGGCTGAACCCCGTTTTGACCACCCGCTGCGATTCCGGGCGCTTTGGGCGGACCCGCCCGGGCCGGCCGTCCCCGGGATCGTCCGCTCCGGCTTGGCTCGACCCGCCACCCGCAGGATGGCCGGAGTTTTCTGTCCCGCCTTGAGGCTCCCGCCCACCACGGTCAGGCGATGGCCACGCCCACCAGATAGCCGGAACCAGCACCAGTGCCAGCAGTGCATAGCGATATCTCTTCATAATCGTGCTTCCCGCATAAACAAACAGCCCTCCACCATCACGGGGAGGGCTGTTGCGTGAATCATGGAACCGTCAGCGGAATTCCTGCTGGATCTTGTGGTTGATGCCCGCGATCTCAAGCCGGGTTTCACGCCGCGCATTGGTCTTGTTCTGTTCGATGGTGATGCGAACCACCCCATTGCCCTGACCAATCACGGTGGAAGGAACAGAGGGAACCGCGGGGTCGGTGGAGGGTTCCGAATAACCGCCCGATGTGATTTCCGCAGTCACCCATGTCGCGTCTTCCGGAACCACAATCTGCCACAAGCCTGGCGTCTGCACGCGGACCTCATAGACAATGGCCGCCGCACTCACGCTCTTGCTGGTCGGCGAGATCGCCGTGATTTCCGGGATCTGCCCGTCGTTCGGAGTGACGTTGAAAGAGCCGCCATTGAACGAGTCGGTGTAGTGACCGGTGACCCGTGCGGTTTTTTGCAAGACCACGGCCACGCCATTCGCCTTCGCCTTGTTCATCATGCGCTCGGCATCCGTCAGCGTGTAGGCATAGGTGAGCAGGCCGCTTGAGGTGGTGAACTTCGCGGTTCCTTGATCCGATGGCGACTTGGGAATGGAAATCTTGTTGTCCACGCCCCAGGTCGTGATCTTGGTGATGCCACCGAAGTCGCCACCCACCAGATTGAACAGCGAGTTGTATGCGGTGGATGTATAACCGGTGGTCGGCAGGTAACCCCTGGCAGGTGCCACATATTTGGAGCCATAGACCGTGCGGTGTTGCTCGAATCCGATCGGGAATGCGCTGCCCACACGGCCCACCGGAGCATAGTAGCGGAGGAATCCGCCAATATCGCGGTCGGTCAGGGCGGGTGCCATCTCCATCGGCCCAATCATCGCGGCCCTGTAACCGGAGCTGGCAAGCACACGCACGGCAAGCAGATCGCCACGCAGGATCAGACCGGAGTAAGACGCCTTGCCTCCATCCGGCATGTAAACCGCAAGGGTCAT
Source organism: uncultured Luteolibacter sp. (assembly GCA_964399305.1). GTDB lineage: Bacteria > Verrucomicrobiota > Verrucomicrobiia > Verrucomicrobiales > Akkermansiaceae > Luteolibacter. The sequence continues at coordinate 29,566 of CAYNQJ010000039.1, read as the reverse complement.
CTTGCCGTTCTTGTCGGTCGAGCCGGTTGCCACTCCGTCACCCTGCGGGCCACCGACCGCATCGGTGGACGACAGCGGCAGTGCGACAGTGAAACGGGCTGGCAGCGGGTTGGGATTGGACTTGTTGTACTTCGCCTGGCGGAGTTCGAGCCCAAGGGACTGACCCGTCGAGGTGTGCATGATGCCTCTGATCAACCATTCGCCCGGATTCACCTCAACCATTTCCATCTCGATGGAAACGATGTTCGGCAATCCTCTGGAGACCGATGCGATGTAGTAGCCTGCCGCATTGAAACTGCCGCGCAGACTGCCTTTCACCGATGAAGTGAGACCTGTGACCGAGGAAGAGAAGCTTCCCTTGTTGTTCAGGGTGAGGGTCTGGTGGAAGACGTGACCTTGAGTCGGATCATACACCAGGCCCTCGTAGGATCCAGCCACACCCGGAGTGGCAAAAGACATCAGTGGGCCGGAACCTCCCGACAGTGTCGGAACCCCGCTGAAGGGATCGGCGACCGTCGGATCGGTGCCATTCTCGATTTCCACCGAGTCCAGAATCCCGTCACCATCCGAATCCCGGTTGGTCGGATTGGTGCGCGGGAACTCGATCAGATAGCCGCGGCGCTCGGTCAGCGGACGGTCTTCAAACCGGAAATCACTACGCATGATCAACCCATCGGCATTGTTCAAGTTGTCCGGCTTGCTCGCGGCCCATGGCATCATCGGAGATGGGCTGTAATACACAGACCAATTCAGGATCGGGCTGGGCAGGCGCCACTGAGTGAGTGTCAGGGACGTGCCGTCGAGCCATTTCCAGAGCCCCTCGCTGACGCTGTCGGATGCGCCAAGCCACAGGTTGAAAGTCCCGGTCTTCCGGAAGCGCCACTGCAGCGCGGTGAAATCGTCCTGATTCTTGATCAGCGCGAGACGGCCACCGCGGGAAATCGCGTCGGCTTGGGCCTCTTCCCAAGTGAAGTTGCCGTTGATGATGTAATAGGGATAGAACTCGTCCCCGTCACTCAACCCGTCGTCATCGGTGTCAAAGATGAGCGCACTGGCGCTGATGGAATTCTCGATCAGGTTTGGCAAACCATCGGTATCGGTATCCAGAACGATGTATTGGACCAAGCCGTAAGTTCTGAAGCGAGCGGCGGTCGGCGTGGCTTTTTCCACCGTGGTGATCTGCCAGCGCAGGAAATCCGGGGTGAATGGAACCGTATCAAGCACATAGCCACCGGAAAGCCTGGAGGACAAATCGGTGAAACCGCCTGTCGGATTGACCAGCACGCCATTGGCTTGCTCATAATGGTGGACCTTGACATTTGTGAGCCTGCCGAACGAATCGACGGCATCACGGGAATTCGCCCAAACCACAAGTTCATTGCGGCTGACGTAGAGGCCTTTGGCTCCGTCCGTATCAGGAATGGCCACGCGGTTGAGAGCGGAGTTGGCACCATTGTTGGTGATCCACATCAGGTTCCTTTCGCCGGGATCGATGATGGCGGATCCGTCCGCAGGGTTCAACTTGGTGACAGTCGCATCCGCGTTGAGTTCGAATCCGTCGGGCATGTTGGCGCGATAGACTTCTTCAAGACCTGTATTGACGAGGCGGTAAGCCACCACCGCGCTGCTGGAGGAATTGATGCCGAAAATCCACCGGGTATCTCCTTCGCGGGTCTGGGGAGAGCTCCTCAGGAACTGCCCGAATCCGGTCGGAAGCGCCAGCGCCACATCGGTCGTCAACGCACCCGTCTGCAAACTTCTGCGTGCATCCATGAGTGCCCCGCCTTCGAAGGTTTGATAAACCGCCCGGGTTTTTGAAGTGAACAATCCCCGTGGGGGCAAGCCTCCGGTGCCAAGATTGTCGATCCGCGTGCCGGCGGACAACTCGACAGCGACGCCAGCCGGCCCCACAGTGGCCCCATTGATCCAGAAAACGCGGCGGTGCCTTACGACATCACCGACAAAGAAAGTGTTTCCACCTCCAACAAGATAATCTTGGAATGGCTCATTGCCATAGACAAGCTCACCTCCAACAATTGTTGCCGCAAATTGTGCGATGGGGTCGATGGAAAACACGACCGAACCATCCGTGCCGTAGCCAAGCGCAGTGGTTGCATTGCGTGCTTGCACCTTGTCATCATGGTTTGGCATGTTGATCTGGGTGATCAACTGGACCTGGCCGGTGAATGTCAGGCGATAGACAAAAGCCTTTGTGCCTTGCGCAACCAAACTGTTGCTGACTTCAGCGGTATTCCCCAAATGCGTGAATGAGATCAAGGTAAACGGCTGGGTGGTCGACGTGATGGGAGCGGTTGGGAGGATGTCATCACCCTGGATTGGGAGCGTTACCGGAGCTCCCACTTCTCCGGTCGCCGGATCGATTCGATAGAGCGAGATCCGCGAAGGCTCGGGATTAGGAGTTTCAACCAGCCTGGCCGGGTCGAAAGCGTTGTCCCAGACGATCGCCTCACTGGCGGAAACAAACAATGGAGCGGCATACTCGCTATCCGGCAGCCTGCGGATCACTCCGAGGGCATCCTGCCAGAGCAGAACGCCATTCACATCCAAGCGCATGGCCGAGCCGTCGTCACCGAAACGGTTGAAATCGCTGCGATTGCCAAAGGGCGAGAAGCTCAGCGGAATGGACACGTCCTGCTGTTGGCGTTCCAGTTCCACCTGGTTGTGCATGAGCGGGTTGAGTGGCTGATTCGGCACGCCGGTGCCGGGGGTGCTGGTCGGATCAAGCGGGTCGGAAGGAGGTACCGCATTGATCTCAACATCATCCGTGAAGCCGTCGTTGTCCGTATCACGATTGTTCGGATCGGTGCCATGGATCAGGACCTCGTCGCCATCGGAGAGTCCGTCACCATCGCTGTCCGTGTTGTTTGGATCGGTGAGATGGACAAAGACCTCATCATAGTCGTTGAGACCGTCGCCATCCGTATCCACAACCAGCGGATTGGTCCCGTAGTTGAAAAGTTCCTGATGGTCTGAAAGGCCGTCATCATCGCTATCGAGGTCGAGAGCATCCGTGGCCGGGCGTTCAAGAATGTAGCCGAAACCGGAGGTCACCTGGCTGACGCCCCATTCGAATCCGGTACCTGGGAAAACGAAGAGCCCTTCCGGCACATTGTTGCGGTTTCCGGGAAGGATGGTGTTCCAATTGTTATAAGTTTCCGGAGAAGCCGGCGAGTAAATCCTGGCCGCCGGCACAAACATCGTGGCGGTCGCAGTCGCACCGGAGCCGTCCCCGATGAGTGTGATGGTGGGCGCAGTGTTGTATCCCGAACCCGGATTGACCACCGTGATGGTGACCACGCCGCCGCCACTGATGGTGGCCACCGCAGTCGCATTGACTTCGGCGTCACCACCGGAAATGTCCACAACCGGCGGAGTGGTGTATCCCGATCCGGGGTTGGTGACTGTGATGCTGAGCAAGCTGGCCGTGCCCTGTGCCGTGAGAATGGCGTTGGCAACGGCGCCACCGCCGTTTCCGCCATTGAAATAAACATCAGGCGGATCGACATAGCTTCCGGCATTGGTGACGACCACTGATGTGACCTTGCCGGTGGACGGGTCGATGACCGCGTTTGCGGTGGCGCCCGGCGGGTCAAAGACCACAGTCGGCGGGGTTGTGTAGCTTGTTCCGCCACTGACAACCACCACATGGCCGACGCCCGAGGTGAAATCGTTGGAAACGGGATTGCTCAGGGTGGCGGTGCGGGCCGCCGTATTGACCGCAGTGATGGTCGTTCCGGCTGGAATTCCGGAGGCGACAATGGGGCGGCCCACGGTCAGCGAGTTCACGTTGACGAGGTTGGTGACCAGATTGCTGCCGGACACGATACGCCCGAAGAATGCCGATCCGATTTCAGGACCATCGAAGGTGCCGTCATCATTGTACCAACGGAACAGACCGTCGGTGGTGGCATCCGTACCACCGATCCACAATCTTTGCTCCAATTCCACCTCGGGAACGTAGTTTGCGGGTAAAACCACATAGGGATGCGGCTCTTCGAGCAAGCCACGCCTCACCTGATAGAGTTTTTCAGGGGAATCGATCACCACAAGGCGGCCACCCTTGGTGCGTGCGTCGGCCATGGCTTCGGAGTAGGTGAAGGAACCCGGCACGACGTAGAAGGGGAAAACCTCCTTGCGGTCGATGATCGAGTCTCCATCGGTATCCGGATCATAGGGGTCGGTTCCCAAGGCGATTTCCTCATCATCCGTGAGTCCGTCACCATCGGCATCACCGGGTGAACCAACCAATCCGGACTGCGGGATGACACCTGTGATCGAGTAGGAGCCAATGCTGCCGTAGGTGCCGAAACCGCCGGCTGCCCATGTTCCCTGGGTGCCTGCGGAAATTTCCAGGAAGTAGGTGCCCGCCGGGAGCGAGGTGCTGATTTCAGCGCCGAGGGACTCCTGGGGGTTCAGGTCCTGGACGGCGATGTTGTCTTCGTTGAGGATGCGCGCGCGGATATTGATATTGTGCGTCTCTTCCGCACCGAGGGGTTGAATGGAGAAGGTGACGTCTCCATTGTTGATGCTGAACGCAAACACATCCTTGTCATCTTCGGTGGTTAGGACGCCATTGGCGGCGACAGCCCCCTCCTCGTCCTGCTCCAGGATGAATGCGGTGAAACTGCTGTCCGGATAATCGTCAGCAATGTACGGGGCATGAGCCGAGATCATGGCGATGTCATCCTCCTGCCTGTTGGCCTGGGGATACTCGCCCCGGCTCCACTGAATGACTTGGGAGTCGAAGGGTGCACCCATGATCGGCCCCCACTGGGCGGTGCCACCATAATATTCTTCCGCCGGGGTCAGTCTACCATCGTGACGCAAGCCAAAGGCGTGGCCGATTTCGTGGGAGGCGGTCATGGCACCCACCACGACGCCCTCGTTCCATGTCCATGAGGGATCATCGGAACCATCAAAAAAGCTTTCAAGGTAGGCAACGCCACCGGCTCCAGGGAACCAGGCATCCGTCGGCGTGAAAATATTCATGTGGCGGCGGCCGATGGGAGCCTCGTCGTATTTGGTGCGATCCGTGGTGACGTTCACGTTGAAACCGCGGAAATCCTCGGCGACAATGGCCCAGATGCGGGTGATTTCCTCCGGACTGTAACTGGTCGCAGCGGCGTCAATCGGGTTGCCACCATTGAAGTTGGTGTTCCAACGCGTCCCGGTCACCGTCTCCCCGTCGAAATCGAGGTAAAGAACGTTGGTCGATTCGCTGGAGCTGTTGAGCTCGGGAACCGACTGAAAGCCGCCGGACGGCCCTGACGACCTTTTTGGCATTCCAACCACCTTTTCATCTTCCGGGTTCCAATCGGCGCAAAGCAATTGCGAGACTGCGACGCGCTGGATGACAAGATCGCTACCGGACTCCCCGGTGATACGATAGGCAACGGGGTGGCCCGGCATCACAAGGTCGCCGCGCAATTTGCCATTGTTGAACTCGAACAGATGGAGGGTGAATCCCGAATTCACCAGATCAAATCCAAAGGAGCGCGTGCCATTCGGACGGGTCACCTTTTGTGTCAGGCGACCGTCAACGGAGACCTTGTCACCGAGTTTCAACTTCAAAACCTCTCCGACCTCGGCGATGATGGCCTGTCGGGGAACGATTTCGGAATTTCCGATCGGAACACCATTCCACCATTGGTCATCGGTCACGCCCTCGAAGTGCGATGCGATGGCATCGGGCTTGGCATTCTTGGTAGCCTCCCGGATGGCGATGGTGGACGGATGCGAGCAAGCCTTGCAGTCATGTCCCTGCTCGCCATGCGCCGGGTTGTGCGCCACAGGCTGCGCAGCAGGCTTGGAGTGGGAGCGCACTTCCGTTTTACGCGTCGGCACGGACGAGACCGCAGTCGCTTTCTGATCGCTTCCTGGTCCGTTGGCCAACCAGCAGAGGCCTGCGAGAGCCGGGACGGCCAGAAGCAGCGCGGATTTCCTCAGTCCTTGCCGGTTTGTGATTGTTAGAAATTTCATAAGATTCGGGATTTTTTGGGATGGATTCCTAGGGAGGCAATACGGGGGCGGTGGGCGGATCAGAGCGGTGGCAGCACGCCACCGAGCTCATCCACGCCGGCAGTCGGGGCCGGCATCGATTCGGCGGCATCGGTTCCGCGCAGAGGGCGGCCGGTGGCGTCGATGATCTGGGCGCTGACAAAGATGATCAGGTTGCTCTTGATGCGGTTTTCCGCCTTGGTTTGGAACAGGCGTCCGACGATCGGGATGTCCCCGAGAATGGGCACCTTGTCCTCGACGTTTTGCACATCCTCGCGCATCAGCCCGCCGATGGCCACCGTGTAACCGTCATAAATCGTGAGGGCGGTGGTGACACGGCGTGACGAGAAGACCGGCATCTCGATGCGGTTCTCGGTGATCATTGTCGGCTCGGTTTCGGGGAACAGAATCTCGCCGGCTTGATCGAGGATGGCGGCGCTGCCGGGGGAGAAGATCGGGCTGCCGTAGTTGATGAAGCCCTCGAACTCGACGATTTCCGGCACGAAGCGGAGGTCGATCATGAAATCGTTGTCGCCGATGGTGGGTTCGATTTCCAGGGTGACGCCGGTGTTGCGGGTTTCGAACGCGGTGGGCGTTGCAGGGGTGATGGCCGCCTGGCCGCCGCCGCCACCAAATTGGTTGTTACCGCCGCCGCCTTCGACTTCCGGGGGCTCGTATTCGGTGGGATAGATGAATTCACGGATGATCTCGATCGTGGCCTTCTGGCCGGACCGCGCCGTCACCGAGGGGGCGGTCATCAGGTCGGTGCCCTTTTTCTGGGACAGACCGCGCATGATCACCTTGACCTCGCCATCGGAGAACAGGCCGGTAAGGGACATGATGCCGGGAGCGACGCTGTTTTCCTGAACGGCACGGTTCGGGTTGTTCAGCACGTAATCGATGCTGTTGCGGCTGAGAGCATCGTCGCCACTGCGGTTGCCGGCGGTCACGATATTGCTGACATCATTGCCTGGCAACAGCGGTTCGCCCGGGATGGATGGTCCGGAAAAATCACCACCGGTGCGGGGTGTGCCATTGCCGATGGTGCCACCGGCACCGAAAACATGGTTGGCGGAAAGACCGAAGGGGCTGATGATCCAGTCGAACCCGAGTTCCTCACCGTTTTCCTGGGTGATTTCGACAAACTTGGTGGTGATCTTGACCTGCTTGGGTTGGTCGTTGATGAAGGTGTTGACGAGCTGCTCGACCTTGTCGAGTTCGGATGGGGTATTGGAGACCATCAGCGAGCCATTCGCGTTGAGAGTGGCGGAGGTTCCTTCGGGGAAGAGGATACCGGCATTCTTGAGGAGCTCGATGATCGGCTTGCGAGCCTCCAAACGGGCGGTTCCACCATTGCCACCACCTGCCGGCGCAAAGGGATCGAGTTCTTCCGGCTCTGCGGCACCGCCGCCGCTGTCGAGTTTCGCATGGAAGTCCACCGGCACGGCAAAGGTGCGGGTGAAGATATCCTCACCGGTCTCGGTTTGAGGCACCAGGGTGACGGCGAAGTCATCGACCTTGTATCGGAGCTTGGCTTGGTCGCAGATATATTTGAGGGCCTGCGACAGCGGCACGTTTTTGAGGCGGAGGTTGGTGATGCGGAGCGCACCGGGATCGCTGGCGGCGGGAAGACCACCTTCGCCTGCGGCGGCATCAAGGCCTTCATTCGCACCGGCGGCGGCCTGGCGCGGGCGGCGCACAACGAAGTTGACGCCTTTGCGGGCTGGATCCAGCTCGAGGGTGTCGAGCTCCATGGAGCGCTGGCGCAGGAAGTCAATCGCCTCCTCCACCGTGTTATCCTCGAAATCGATCCGCGGGATGATGATACGGCGGAGTTTTTCCGTAATGTAGACCACACCGGTGCCCTCGGTGCTTGCGGTCTCGCGGGTCGGCGGAAGATTCACCACATCGGCGGGGACGGACGTTTCCCATGCTTCATCGACCTGCGAGAGGAGTTCCGCGCGGGTGCGGTCATAGGCGGCACGGAAATAGTCGGAGCGGGCGGCGGCGACGCGCTCGAGGCCGCGGGTGGCGGCGGTGTTGAAACGGTCGATGCGCAGCACTTTTTCGTATTCAGCCTTGGCCTTGTCGAAGTTGCCGAGGTTGAAGTGGCCTTCGGCAGTATAGAGCAGGCGGCGCACTTCATCGACCTTCTGGGTGTGTTCGAAATCAAGCGCAGGGTTGGTGCGGATCGGGTCGTCGAGGTATCCGAGCTCGCGCTTGGCGGCGGCATCATTTGGATTTTCGGCAAGCACTCCTTCCAACAGCATGCGGGCCTCGTCGTATTTGCCCACCTTGCGGTGCTGCATGGCAAGGGCAACGCTGGCATCGCTCAAGTGGCCGGTGAAGCTCTGGCGGCGGTCCTGGAACATCGGGGCGTTAGGCACCAGGTCGAGAGCCTGTTTGTATTTGTCGACAGCCTTTTGATAATCGCCTTTGGCGTAAGCTTCGCGTCCTTCCGCAAGCAGGGCGTCGCCGTCCCTGACGGCATTCTGGCGGCGGATCATTTCACGTTGGGCGAGGCTGCTGTAGCCGGCGCCTGTTTCTCCAGCGTTGGCCACCGTGATGACAACGGGCATGGTGGATGCTGCGGCCATCAGCGCGACGGCGGTGCGACTGGAACGAGACATTGGAGTTTTTTGCATAGTGGGCTGCGGTTTTGTGGCGACTAACGAGGGCTTTGGAAAGTGCTTTTTCGTAAAAACGGGGTTTTTATGGGGCTGGGTTCTTCATGGACGGCATCCCTCCTTTGGGGATTTCGACAGTTTTCCGGGCCCCCTGGGCGTCGGGATACTCCACCACGACGGCGGTGGGGGTGACGCTCTTCAGGAAATAATCCTTTTTGGGGGCATCAGCGGGCAGGGCAAACGCGGTGCGCTCCTCGACCCTGAATTCCTTGCCCTCCAGACCGATCGCCTCAAGGGTGAACACGGCGGTCCGGTCGTGCTGGGCATATTGGTTCTTGCGCGCGTCGGTCAGCGGTGCGGGAATTTCGTAGATGTCGCCTTTTTTATTCGGGCGCTGGTCCTCGATCCGGACGATGGTGACCTCCTGCTCAATGTTGATCCGCTTGTTGAACTCCTTGCGCAATTCGGAGCCAAGGAACTTGAAGCGGCCGGCCATCGGATCCTTGGCAAAGAACAGCTCGTCTGGGGCGATCACCTCCCCTGGGGGAATCTTGTTTTTATCCTTCCAGGCGGCACCCTCGACCTCCCAGTAGCTGAACGGGAACTTGCCATCGGAGCCGTGGCCCGGGCGCAGCACCCAGATCACGCTCTCTTCCTTGACGAACGAGAGCTTGGCAAGGAGCTGGGGGTGGGATTTCGGGTCGTTGGGATCGCTCTTCGCAAGGAATTCGTCGAGGTTGGAGAACCCGTCAGAGTCAGGGTCGCGGGCGGGAGAGTCGCCAAAGCCGGGGTCCAGGCGGTTTTCAAACCACCATTGGTTGGGGATCGGGGCATGGATCGGGGCGTCTTTCGCGGGATCCACGGATACCTCCGGGTCGTTGCTGGAGACAAACAGTGGAATTCCGGTGAAAAGATCCACGGCTCGCCCGTCGTCAGTCTCCTCCCTGTCCCAAACGCGCGGGAGTCCCATCGATTGGAGGGCCTTGGGGATCAGGTCGGCTTGGGAGACGGCGGTTTCATTCTTGCCAGCGGACGGGCCCTTGAGAACCCGGGAAAAATCCGCGTCAATGTCGCCGAATTTCGCCCAACCGAAGTAGGCGAAAGCAAGGGCGGCGACGGCGGCTCCGCCCAGAGCGGCTTTTTCGTAATTCGTGGAGAACCAGGACATGGAAGAAAGTTGGGCTTTGGGTCAGGAAAGAGGTTTGGCGGGCAGGAACAGCATCAGGTCGAGGCGCAGGAAAACCTGGATCTCCTCGGTCCCGAGGACTTGATAGAGGGTGCGGCTGGAGGTGGCGGCAGGTGCCGGAGCCGGTTTCTCCTCGGGCTTGGCATTCTCTTCGGCATCGGCGGCCGGCTCCGCGTCGGCAGCTTCGTCGTCGGAAGGGAAAAATCCTTCATCACCGGCATCAGCAACGGCATCGGCCGCAGGTCTGGCAGGCCTTGCGGCTGTGGCAGACTTGTCGAATTGCGCATCCGAAGCGCGAGGCGGCACCTTTTTGGCATTGGCAATGCGGAGGGAACGAACCACCACAAACTGTGAATCCGTTTTTGCGATGCTTGAAAGGAAGCCGCGGACGGATTTCTCAGGTCCGGTGAAGGTGATTTCGAATGAAAGCGGCCTGGCGACGTCGCCAGGAGCGGGTTCGTAAGCACCACCTGATTCTTCCGGCAGGGGAACCCGGTGGAGGTTTTTGAGCTCGGACGGACCGGCCTTGGCCAGAGCCATCAGGACGTTGCGGATCCCACCGAGTTGATAGGACAGGATCCCGGTGCTCTCGCTGCGCGCGAGGGAAGCCTTGTAGTTTTCAAATCCGCAGAAAAACGGCTCGGGAAGCTTGGTTTGGGAAGCTTCGAACGCCTTGAGAACCTCATCGTTCACCGCCTTCAGCTCGGTGGTGAAATCCTGGGGCGAGACATTTTTCAGTTCGGCCGGGCGGAATTTGCCGAATGCCTCCTGGAGGTTGCCGACTGCCTCGCTGTATTCATCGAGCGCCTTGCTCTTGCCGTCGCGGTTCACCTCGTTCGGATAAAGCGGCAGACGTTCGAACTTGGTGGCCTCGTCGGCAGCGGAGGAGAAATCGGCCAATGCCGATTCGTAGCGCGCACGGCCGTTTGAGCCGACGACGAACAGGGCGGCGGCGACCACGAGGGTGCTTCCGCCAAGAGTCACCATAAACTTGTTGTCCTTGATCCAGCTCATAAATCCGGTGTGAGAATATTGATAGACTGAAGAGAGAAGGGTTACTTGATCGGAACCTCGCGTTTGAGCGGCAGGATGATTTCGAAAGGCATGCCAAAGTCACCGGCCGGGCCTTCGCTCTGCAGGCTTTGGATCAGCTGCTCGTCACTGAGCGTGACTTCCGCGCCTTTCTCGTTCTTCGCGGTGAAACTGAACGCGGTGGCATTCTCACGGAGTTTTTGCAAAAGCTCTGAGACGACGTTCTGGCTCTTGGGATTTTCACGCCAGAAGCCCTTGATGCGGATGGCGTTGGCGGTGACTTTGGGCGGTGCTGGAGCGACCTTGGCTCTTCTCCCCCTCGGTTGCCTGCCCTGCGGTTGCGGGGTTTCGACCTTGATATCGGTCAACGCCGAGGTGCCGTAAGCGGTCGTTACAAACTCGGGTTTGACCGCAGGCTTGCCGTTTTGGGTTTTGCCTTGGGCTGGCGGAGCAAGCGTCAACGCCGGGTCATAAGCGTGAATCGGCTCCAACTCGGTCAGCCAGACGGCATCGCTGGCGAACGCCCCGCGGACTTCCGCAAGCAAATCCATCCAGAACACCTGGTCCGCTTCAATCCCGGTATAGGCATTTGCGATCTCGCGGAGCGCGTCCTCGCGCTTCAGCAAGGTCTGGATTTTCATGGAGACCGGCTTGAGGGAATCGCGCTGGTCCATCATGGTCCTTGCCTTGTCGGCAGCTCCTGAGGCTGCGAGATTCTGACAAACCGCCCATGCGGCCATGCCACCGATCAAAATCGCGGCTGCGGCGATGAGGAATGGCTTGCGACGGTCCGCAGCACGGGCTTGTTCCACGACAAAAGGCACCAAATCGATGTTGATGACCGATTTCCCGATGCCACGAAGCCCGAGGCCGACCAGCTCGCCCATCAAGTGGCCTTCGCGTTGGACCACCGTGACATCCACGCCTTTGCCGATGACGACATTCCGAACCGGGTTGAAATACTGCACCGGCAGGTTGAGCTTTTCCTGGAAAAACTCGAGGGTGTAAGGGAGATTCGCCCCGCCACCGGCAAGCAGGATTCTGCGCGGAGCGCTGCCACCGTGCTGGCTGCGGTAGTAATTCGTGGTGCGGGCGATTTCCGCCGGCAGGCGGCTGAGCGTGTTGCGGATGCACATGGCAAGCGCCGCGACCGCTTCATCGAGTTGTTCGGTGTGGCCTCCTCCCAGGGCCACGAGCCCATTGGTGACCTTCTGATGCTCGGCTTCCATGAAGGAAACCCCGTATTCCTTGGCGATGGCAGCCGTGACCGTCGCTCCGCCAATGCCCACACTGCGGGTGAAAAAGCGCTTCCCTTCGAGATAAAGGAGGTTGCTGGTTTTCGCCCCGATGTCGATGAGAAGGGTAGGCTCCTCAGGCTCGCCATAAGTGGAGCGGAAGGCATTGTAGAGAGCCATCGGCGAGACATCCACCTCGGCGGTTCCAAGGCCGCTGTCGTTCACCGCGCTGTTGATTTCATCGAGCGCGTCGCTCTTGATCGCGACAATGACGACTTCCTTGTCGGTGGCTCCGTCGATGAGTTCATAATCCCAAACGACTTCCGGGAGCGGGAACGGGACGTGTTGCTGGGCTTCGAAAGTGACCAGTTGTTCGATGTTGTCATCCTGCAGCGGCGGCAACTTGACGAAGCGCGTGAAGACGGCCTGCCCGGAAATCGCATAGCGGGCTTTCGTCTGGCCGAGCTTCAGACGCTGGGCGAGGTCGCCGATGGCCACGCGGGTCTGCGCGATCCGCGCCGCATCCATCGAGGGATCGGCGACGATGGACTCCGAGTCGTAGGCCTTGAGGACCAGTCCGCCGGATTTCGAGACTTCGAAAACGGCCATGCTGATGCGCTGGGATCCGATATTGAGAGCGACGGTAGTCTGGGTATCAGCCATGATGCGGGGACGATGGAAGAAGGTGACTTTGAATCAGCAGGGACAAAATGAGGAGACAGGACAAACGGATGGGCTCAGCGGCCGCGGGGGTCCGCGGTTTCCGCGTAGCGGTCCCACCACATGCTGCTGAACGGTGTTTCGGGCTTGCTGAGAAGTGGCACCGTATCGCTGCGGGAAATTTTGTTGGAAGCCGCGTTCCACCAACCTGGCCTCCCTTTGTTGGTTTCCTCGGCCACCTTGACGCCGTTGACCAGAATCTCATAGCCGACGTATTCGACGATTTTCTTGCTGGCACGGTCCGTGCCGGTGAGGCGTTTGATCGAGGCGGGCGAAAGATAGATCGAGCAGTAAACATCCTCGTTGAGCGGAACATTGACGTGCTCGACATCCTTGGTGAGCAGCAACATCGTGGACGGACGCTCGGGGTTTGCCACCGCGACGTACCATTTCACCGTCAAGCGATCGCAGGTCTGGGATTTGGGCTCCGGAGCAAGGGCGACCTTGATCTTCGCTTCGATCTCAAGCCAGTCCTTCGGTTTGAAGGATTTCTTGCTGTTGCCGGAAGCGAATTCCGGGGATGGCAGATCATCGAAGGCTGGCTTTTCACCCTCCACCTTGGCTGCCTGGCCGAAGCTTGTCCCTATCATCAGGCCGGCGAGGACGACCGGAGTGGCAAATGAGCGTAGTTTGGTGACGAAGATTTTCATTCGCTTGGGGTTTAAGGGGAAACTATCGAACCAGGCTTCGGGTTGACGAGAGAAAATGACGGATTTTTCAAAAAATTCCGGCCCGGGAGACCGGCTGCCAGTGTTTGAGGCGACGAACAAGCGGTTGACGGAAAGGCGTGGGGCACGGTTGACTGGGTCATGGCGATACAGGGAATTGAATGGCTGGTTGGCAAACCCAATGTGGTGGGAAGCTTCGGCAGCCCGGAAGATCTCATGGCCGCAACTGTTGGCGACCTGCGTTCCGCCTGTGACCTGGTGGAAATCCGCCTCGACCGCATGACACCGGACGGACGGACGCCGGATCCCGCCGCATGGCAGCATGTGGCTGAGTTGCCACTGCTTTTCACCGCCCGCCGCATCGAGGAAGGCGGCGCAGTCGAGCTGGACGCCGGCCGGCGCTCCGCCATGCTGGAAGCCGTGCTCGACCAGGCGGCCTGCATCGATGTCGAGGTGGCGTCGATCAACGAAACGCACCGATTGCTAGAAAGGCTCGCCCAGCGCGGAATCCCGTGGGTGGCGTCGTTCCATGACTTTGAGAAACTGCCAACAGATGCGGAGTTGTCGGAGGCGGCAAGGCGGGCGAAGGACGCCGGTGCCGCGGTGTTCAAGGCGGCGGCCATGCTTGGCGGCCAGGAGGATCTCTGCCGCCTTGCGGATTTCCAGCAGGCCGATCACGGGATTCCAAAGGCCACCATGGGCATGGGAAAACTGGCGGCGGTTTCCCGCCTGCTCTGCGCACAATCCGGCAGCGTGCTCAACTATGGGTATCTCGGCCAAACACCCACCGCACCCGGACAGTGGCCGTGCCGCCTGCTGAAGGAAGCGATCGAACGGCTTCCTCTCTGACCAGAAAACATGCGGAGGCTTCCAATAAACGCCGAAATGCTGAAATGCTGACTTTGCGCGGCATCGCACCGGGTGCTAGTCTCATGCCATGGACGCCCTGATTCACCATCTGGAGGAAATGCAGGAACTGACCCCGCGCGAGGTGGCGGTGGCTGCGGAGCTGCTGCTGGACCCGAAAGCGGCCGGCGAAAAAAAGGAACGCTTGTTAGCCGCGCTGTCAGCCAAGGGTGAGACCCCTGCGGAGATCGCCGCATTTGTGGAGGCATTCCTGGACCACGCTGTGGACCCACACCTGGGCCTGCTGGATCTGGAAGGCCCGACACTCGATGTTTGCGGCACCGGCGGCGACCAATTGGATCTCTTCAACGTCTCGACCACGGCGATGTTTATCGCTGCGGCGGCTGGCGCGGTGGTCGTGAAGCATGGCAACCGCGGCATCACCTCCAAAAGCGGCGGTGCCGATGTGCTCGAGGCTCTCGGCATCCGGATCGATCTGCCCGCCGATGGCTTCCGCCGATGCCTCGAAGAGGCGGGCGTCGGATTCATGTTCGCCCCGATGTACCACCCCGCATTCAAGGCCGTCGCCGAAGTCCGCAAATCGCTGGCCGCCCGCGGCGTGCGGACGATTTTCAACCTGATCGGCCCGCTGCTCAATCCCGCCAGACCCCAATGCCAGCTGGTCGGCGTGTTCTCCCGCGAGCTCTGTCCCGCCTTCGCCGAAATCCTGCAGCGCCTCGGACGCGACAGCGCCTGGGTCGTCCACGGCACCACCGACGACGGCCGCTCGGTGGACGAGGTCAGCCTGATGGGATCCACCCGGATCTGCAAATCCGGACTCTATCAGGATCTCGCCGATGAGGAGATCCGCCCGCGCGACTTCGGATTCAAACATGCCAGCGTCGATGACCTCCGCGGTGGCGACGCCAAAACCAACGCCGCCATCCTCGAAGCCATCCTCGCAGGCAGGGAAACCGGCCCGAAGCTCGAAATGGTCCTGCTGAATTCCGGCACCGCGCTCGCCTGTGCGGGTCTCGCCGACGACATCGGCGATGGCATCCGCGTCTCCCGGGAAGTGATTGCCAGCGGAGCCGCGCTTGATCGACTGAGGCGGCTCCAGAAAGCCGCCGTTTGAGGCTTGAAGGCGTCGGGCACGCTGCCCGGAACTTCCCGATAAAAAATCCTCAATATCGAATCACCCGATTCCGCATTTCTGTTTTCAGGCTTCTCCTTGCTCGCTTGCCGCAGGCCCGGACTCATCCGGCACAAGCTTGCGGAAGTGGACCTGTCCGACACGCCTTCCATCAGTACTGGTGACACGGGCTTCGTAACCCAGGATTTCCAAGGTTTCACCAACTTCCGGGAAACGACCGAGCTGCTGGGTGACGTATCCTCCCACGGTGCTGACCTCACCGCTTTCCAAGACAAGATCGGGAACATGGCCGCCAAGGTCGTTGAGGGTCATCGCCCCTTCGACGGCAAATTCCCGATCGTTGATGCGGGTGAACGGGGAACGCTCGTTGTCAAACTCGTCCTGAATGTCGCCAACGAGCTCCTCCATGATGTTGTCGAGGAACACGATGCCGACCGGGGTGCCGAATTCATCGACCGCCATGGCGAGGTGGGCATGCTCGCGGAGAAAGAACTTCAACAGGGAATCCAAGGGCATCGTGTCCGGCACGATTTTCAAATCGCGCTTGATCCGCATCAAATCCGGGTCCCGGTCGTTGATGAGCTTGAACAGGTCCTTGATGTGGATCAGCCCGATGGCGTGATCGAGATGGCCTTTGACCAGAGGGAACCGCGTGTGCTTGCTGCGCAGCGCGATCTCCAGGGTTTTCTCGAAGGGTTCGTCCGCATCGAGAAACACCACCTTGTTGCGGGGAGTCATCACGTCCCTTACCCAAAGCTCGTTGAGACCCAGAGCGTTGATCAGGATCTCACGCTCGGTTTCCGTGACTTCCTGCGACTGGCCGCTCTGGGTGACCAGAAGCGCGAGCTCGGCGGCCGAGTGAATGTGCTCGCCCTCGCTGATCGGCTCGATGCGCAGGATTTTCCTCAAAATCCAGTTGGCCGTGCCGTTGAGCACCACGATCGCCCAATGCGCGGATTTGAAAAACAAATGCAGCGGCCCGGCCAGCGCCAGGGTCGTCTCCAACGGCCGCCGGATCGCCACCGATTTGGGCACCAACTCGCCGATCACCACGTGCAGGAAGGTGAACGACAAAATCGCCAAACTGAACGAAATCAGCTTGATCCACCACTCCGACAGCCCCGTCCCCCACAGGATCGGAGAAACCAGTTCGAAGATGAATGGCTCGCCAAGAAAACCCAGCGCCAGCGAGGCAATGGTGATGCCAAGCTGGTTGGCGGAAAGATAACCGTCCAGGTGATTCACCACCTGCATCGCCGTGGCATGGCCGGCCGGGCGGGCCTTGGCCTTGGCATCGATCTGGCTCGGCCGCACCTTGACAATCGCGAATTCGGAGGCGACGAAAAACGCGTTGAGCAACAGGAAAAACACGATTCCCATCAGATAGAGAGCCGCTTTTCCACCCGACATGATCTCTTTGGGAGGATCGGTAGCCGTCGATGCGAGTTGAAGGAAGATGTCGGAGATCACGGGGAATTAAAGTTTTTCGTAAACGCCTTGGTCACGCCGCTCCAATACGGTGAAACCGGCTTTCTTGGCGTCGCTCACAGAAAGCGGCTTGGTGACAACCGGCGTGTGGATGCGCGAAACCACCTTTTTCACCGGATGTTTACACAACGGGCAAACCAACAGGGGAGCCCGGTCCACCGGACGTCTGAGCTCAAAGCCGCGGGCGCAGATACGGCACGAATGCTCGGGATCTTCGGGGGCTTCGGAGACGTATTCGTAAATCGGCATGAGGAAGGCGCGGGCCGGGAAATTTCCGTCCCACGCCATGGGAAGCGTTCGGGTGTTGGCGGGCAAGGTCAAGCTTGAAGCATGCCAAGCCCGTCCTCAATACCCGCCGCCCAGGCGTTTCACCAACTGGACTTGGTCACCCCGGGAAGCATGCCGGCGGAGGCAAGCTCGCGGAAAGTGATCCGGGAGAGACGGAAACGGCGCAGGAAGGCGCGGCGACGACCGGTGATCTCGCAACGGTTGATCAGGCGAGTCGGGCTCGCGTCACGCGGCAGCATCGAGAGACCGACATAATCCTTCTCGGCTTTGAGCTTGAGACGGAGTTCTGCGTACTTCTCGACGGTTTGTTTTTTGCGCTCGTTGCGGGCAATCCAACTTTTCTTAGCCATAATTCGGGGGGCGTTTCTTAGTGGCTGGACCGAGCCATGCAAGTCCAAAGTTGCAAATTGGAGGATTTTTTATCCTGGTGCCCCCCATGAAACCCACAAATGGCAATGACCACATAGGGGCCAAAAGGTGACGCCAGGGCATCGGCCGCTTACTCGACCGCAAGCTCCGCCGCCCAGAAAACCCGGAAATCGCGGCCTGCGGCTTTGGGCCTTTCAGTCCAGTCGCACCTTGTTGAGGCGGAAGCGCTCATGATACGCCCCTTGGTTGAATTTGCGGCAACAGGCATAGCATGCGACGGCCCGGCGGATCGGTTTGACCCGATGAATGGTGGCCAAACACTGGGGGCAGGAATAGGCGTAGTTGCGTTTGATCTGCCGTCGCTTGAACGGCAGCGTATGGTAGGGGTTCTCTCCGGGAATGCCGAGGTCCACACAAGCGATCCGCCATTCCGGACCATGCGGCTCGATCCGGCGACGGCCACAGCGCTCGTATGCAACCAGATGGGCGAGTTCGTGCTTGAGGGTCCTCCAGATTTCCTCCGACCCGCAGCTGTGAAGTTTTGGATTGAGCTCAATCGCCCGATCCGGCCAGCGGGCGCGCCCGGCGGTCGTCTGCATCCGCGGGTTCCAACTGACGCGGACCTTCCGGGCAAGTTCCGGCAAAAAAAGACCCGAACAAGTCTCCGCACACCAGGCGGTCAACCCGCGATCCTCTTTCGAGGAGCTAACAGAAACCAGGGCGAAAGGCTTTAAAACACGCAGCCAAGAAGACCATTTGAATTCCAATTGCGGCATGCTGTGGGCCATCGGAAGCACACTTATCAAGATCGCGTGAAAATAGCAACAGGCCACTTCGGAAATCTAAGCCCACAATCGCCGTCGCAGATCCACTCACAAGCGCCCGAACCCGGAGCACGAATCCTCAACGATCCCTCTTCAGGCGCAACACACGCTCGCCCTCACGCGAGTAATCCAGACGATCGCGCGCGTGGATCTCGAGATACGCCGGGTCCTCGCGCAGCGCGCGCAACTCAATCCGCCGATGATCCCTCTCGGCCGTCACCAATCGCTCCCGGTCCCTCGCTTGATCCAACTTGATCTCCAATGCGTCCAACTCACGCTTCTGCGGCAGGGCCATCGCAACCACCACAAATCCCAACGCCGCGCCAAACACAATCATCACCAAACGCGTCATGCCTTGAATCACCCGGATCCGGGCTTCCAAGCGCTTGAGCTTTGTGGAGTCGATTCGTTTTACCGCCATCGTCGGCACCGAGAATACTCAGGCACCATGAAATGTCAAGTTGGCCAAAATGTGCCACAGCAGCGCCAAATTTGAGGCAACTCGCCGCTTTACATCCGGGAATACGCCCCCCATAGTCCCGCGCCCATGACCTTAGCAGCCATTAATTGGATCTCTATTAGCATCAACCTCCTGATGGTGGTGTTCGTGATCGTCTGCCTCCTGATGACCCTGTTGATCCTCATGCAGCGGCCGAAACAGGAAGGTCTGGGTGCTGCCTTTGGCGGCGGCGTGACCGACCAGGTCTTCGGCGCCCGCACCACCAATGTCCTGCAACGCGGCACGGTTTACCTCGGATCGTTGTTCTTCATCATCAGCCTGGCTTTGGCCGTCCTCATCGGGCATCAAAACAAGAAAATCAGCATCGCCGAAAAAGCCGCCAAGGTCGAACAGGCGGCCAAGCAGAACACTGCGGAAAAAGAACCCGCCAAGGACGAAACAACCGCTCCCAAGTCGCTTAGCGAAGAACTCCCGGCTGAGGAAACTCCGGCCACGGAACCCCCGGCGGACCAAAAACCTGCTGAAGAGCCACCCGCCACGGAAACTCCTGCGGATCAAAAGCCTGCTGAAGAATCACCGGCTGCCGAACCACCCGCCACCGAAGCACCTGCAGGTGAAGTCCCCGCTCCTTCGGAAGAAAAATCCGCTCAACCTTGACGCTTGATCAGGGTGACGTCAGCCGCCCATGTGAAAGACGAAGCCCCGGTTTGGGCGCGCCCGGAAGCCTTTCCCGCAGCTCCTGACGGATGGGGGTGGATGGATGAAAAACAATCCCTGCATCCCTGCCCCGATCAGAATGCGCTGATCGAAGCCATCCGCGAGGACCGCGACGCCGCTGTCGCCGCGGTTTGGACCCCGGATCACCCGCACGCCATCCTGCCCGAAGAACTGCCGGAAGCGGCCAACGTGGTGCTCGACTGCCGGAAACGCCGGGCCGTCGCCGACATGGCGGCCTCCATCGACCGCCTCCGCCGCTTCGGGTTGTTGCTGGCCGGCGTCGCCGCCTACCTCTTCTATCAGGGATGGATGCATGCCCCGGAAATCGCACGGCCCGCCGAACAGGCGGCATTCGCCCTGCGGGTGGTGATTTCCTCGGTATCCACCGGCATCGCACTGCTGATGTTCCTGATCTTCGCCTTTATCCCGTGGTATCAGTCGCGGAAACGCCTGTCGGAACTCGCCCGCTGGACGGCGGACGACATCGCCTCGATCGTTCCGCTGTTGCGTTTTGAAACCTGGCTCGAATGGCAGAAGGCCCCCGTCACACGCATCCTGCTCATCCTGGTTTCGCTGGTGGGTTTGTGCCAACTGCTGCCTGGCGACTCGTTCGCCGCCGCAGGCATGAACGTGGAATCCTATTATGCGCGTGGCGACTGGTGGCGGCTCCTCACCGCACCCCTGCTTCATGGAAATCCCATCCATTTCCTGATGAATGCCGCCGCCCTCGTCTATCTCGGCAAGCGCCTTGAGGTGTTTGCCCGCTGGCCCCACGTCCCACTCGTGTTCTTGTTCGCCGCATGCGTCGGCGGAGAGACATCGGTGCGCTTCCTCGCACCCCACACCACCGGCATCGGCGCGTCCGGAGGCCTCATGGGCTGGCTGGGATTCCTGCTGGTCTTCGAATCCCTCCACCGCCGCCTCGTCCCGCGCCAGGCAACACGCCGCCTCATCGCCGGAGTCCTGCTCACCGCCCTGATCGGCACGATCGGATACCGCTTCATCGACAACGCCGCCCACGCCGGCGGCTTGCTGGCCGGAATGCTCTACGCCGCCATCGTTTTTCCGAAATCCGCATCGCCCGCCCGCCCGCGCGCCACCGGCACCGACCGCATCGCCGGCGCGGCCGCCCTGCTCGTGCTGTTAGCCGCCACTCTGCTCGCCGCAGCCAAAATCGCCCTGTAGCGGCGGTCTGTGACCGTCGCATCCTTTCCGCGCAGCGGATCTTCCCTGAAAAGCCAGCCAGGGTCAGAGACCGTCGCTACAGGTTTACCGGATTGCCGAGCGGCAAAAACCGTGGTTGCCTGAACCCATGGAAATCCGCAACCGGGAACACCAGCAGCCGTTCATCACCAAGGACGGATCCCAAATCCGCAGTCTGCTGGACCTCGCCAACGCCCCGGTCGCCAACCAGAGCCTGGCCGAAGCCGAACTGCCCGCAGGTTCATTCACCGACCGTCATTACCACCGGCTCAGCGAGGAGTTCTACTACATCCTCCACGGCCGGGGCCTGATGGAAATCGACGGCGAGGAGCGCCAGGTCGCCACCGGTGACGCGATCCTGATCCCCGCCGGAGCATGGCACCAGATCCGCGCCACCGAAGCGCTGCGCTTCCTCTGCTGCTGCGCGCCACCATACGCGCACGACGACACCTATTTCGAGTGACCTCAACGCGCACGCCGCATCGCACCGAGCGCGCCAGCCATCAGGCAGAGCAAATTGTCATTCCCTTGCGCCGGATTATCGATTTTTATTGGTCCGAAGAATCCTTCGATGCTTATGCCCGACACCCTATTCAGCCTCTGCACCCCCCGCAAAAGCGTTTTCGATGCATCCCGGCGCGACACCGTCTTGGATCTCACTGACCTGCTGGATGACAAGATCGATCCTGCGGATTTTTTCACTGAGAACTACCTCACTGACGGTCTAAAGCAGCTTCTCCGCCATGGTCTCCGCCGTCTAGCCGGCCAGAGCGATCAGGGTGTATTCATCCTCAGTCAAAGCATGGGGGGCGGCAAAACCCACGGCATGCTGACACTCGGCTTGCTTGCGCTTCACCCGGAACATCGAAAACCGGTTCTGGGCGACATCCATGAAAATTCCGTGGATCCCCAGGGCGTGCGGGTCATCGGGTTTTCTGGCCGGGAAAGCGATGCCCCCCATGGAATCTGGGGCGCACTGGCCGAGCAGCTTGGCCGAAAGGACCTCTTCAAGGACTACTACAGCCCGCTTCAGGCCCCCGGCCAGAGCGCGTGGATCAACCTCCTCCAAGGCCCGCCCACTCTCATCCTGCTCGACGAGCTGCCGCCTTACTTCGAGAACGCCAAATCCAAAGCCATCGGCAATTCCGACCTCGCCCGCGTCACCACAACGGCCATTTCCAACCTGCTCGTCGCCCTCAATAAACCGGAACTCTCCAACGTCTGCGTCGTCATCTCAGACCTCAAGGCCACCTATCAGGGCGGCAGCGCCTCCATCAATTCAGCCCTCCGCGACCTTGAAAACGAGACCCACCGCGGGGCCATGCAGCTCACTCCTGTGGCGCTCAACAGCGACGACATCTTCCACATCCTCCGCAAGAGGCTCTTTGAAAACCTGCCGGATGACCCGAAAATCATCGCCGCCATCGCCGACGCCTACGCCCAAAGCGTGAAGGACGCCCGCTCGATGGACCTCACCTCGGCCAACCCGGATGACTACCGCCGCGAGATCGCCGTTTCCTATCCCTTCCACTTTTCCCTACGCGACCTTTACGCCCGCTTCCGCGAGAACCCCGGCTTCCAGCAAACCCGTGCCCTCATACGCCTGATGCGCGTCATCACCTCCCGCCTCTGGGAAACCGGCCGCGCCAAGGAGCAATCGCTCATCCACCCCTACGACATCGATCTCAACCACTCCGAGACCCGCGCGGAAATCGAGGGCATCAATTCCAAGCTCGCGAATGCCGTCGCCCACGACATCGCCAGCACCGGTGCCAGCGTCGCCGAACAACTCGACCGCGAGCTTGGCGGCCGGGATTGCCAGGACGCCGCCTCCCTCCTGCTCGTCGCGTCCCTCGCCAACGTCCCGGGAGCCACCGTCGGACTCGGCATGAACGACTCCGTCGCATTTCTCTGCAAGCCGGGTCGCGAAATCTCCCGCCTGCGCAAGGATGTGCTCGGCGTCTTCTCCACGCGCGCCTGGTATCTCCACACGGACCGCGAGGGGCGCATGTTCTTCAAGGACGTGCAGAACGTCGTCGCCAAGCTCAAATCCACCGCCGAGAGCTACACCCGCGAAATCCAGCTCAAGGAACTCCAGTCCTTCCTCGAAACCATCTTCAAGCCGGACAAGCACCGCGATTGTTACCAATCCGTCGTCGCCCTTACACCTGCCGACGAACTCAAGCTCGACAAGGAACACATCCTCCTCGTCGTGGCCGAACCCGCGCCCGGCGGCGGCCTATCCGATTCGCTCAAGGCATTCTGGGACGATGCCACCTACAAAAACCGCGTCCTCTTCCTCACCGGCGAGCGCGAGGTCATCGACCGCTTGCTGGAGCGCTCTGCCGAACTCAAGGCCATCCGCAGCATCATTCAGGAACTCGAAAACGACAAAACTCCCGACACCGATCCCCAGCTCGTCGGTGCCCGCGAACTCCGCGACAAGATCCTGCTCCAACTGCTCAGCGCCGCCAAGGAAGGCTTCGACCGTCTCTACTATCCAGCCAAGGATGGCCTCGCCGCCGCCGATTTCCTGATGAACTATCAGGGCAACAATTACAACGGTGAGGCGCAGATCCGCGACGCCCTTAAGTCCAAGCAGAAGTTCACCGAAGACATTGATTCGGACACTTTCCGTAAAAAATGCGAGCAGCGTCTCTTCACCCAACAGGTCATGGACTTCGCCGAGGTGAAGCGCCGCTCCGCCACCAATCCCCAATGGCAGTGGCACATCTCGTCCGCCCTCGATTCCCTGAAATCAAAAATGCTGCTGGAGGACGCCTGGCGCGAAAACGGCGGCCTCGTGGACAAAGGCCCGTTCCCGCCGCCCGTCACCGGTGTGCGCGCTCAGGAACTCAAGCGCGATGACAGCACCGGCGAGGCCATGCTCCGTCTCGTGCCAGTCCACGCGGACAAAGTCCATTACGAGATCGGCGGCCCCGCCACCACTGGCAGCGCCCAGGTGCCGGATCTCCAGAAATTCACCACCACTGACCTCCGCCTCAGCTTCCTCGCCGTCGATTCCACCGGCCAGCACCAGACCGGCCCAGCCGTCGCTTGGCAGAACCGCATCACGCTCAAGAGCCGCTTCTTCCAACAGGGCACCCAGCGCATGTGCGAGTTGCTCGCCGCGCCACCGGTTCCGATCTATTACACAACCGACGGATCCACTCCCACCACCGCCAGCGGCGTTTACGAAGATCCCTTCCCGGTGCCCGATGGCACCATCTGCGTCCTGGCCGTTGGCGAAAAGGACAACATCCGCTCGGAAGTGCTTCGGACCGATGTGCCGAAGGGCAAACAAGCCGTCGCCATCGATCCCGCCAAGCCCGCCACTTGGAAACGCTCCCACTCGTTCGATACCACCAAGGAAACCTACGAGTTTCTGGCCAAACTCGAAAAAATCGGCGCGAAAATCCTCGGCCCGCGCGTGATGATTGGTTCCTCGCCTTGGGCCGAGTTCAACACCGATGCCACGATGGCGCTGGACCGCGCAACGCTGGAAAAAGTCCTTCATCCGCTGCGCGAAATCGTCGGGGCAGGGGAAGTTCAGCTTTCTTGTGACGCTCTCTTCTTTCTTTCCGGCCAGGATCTGCTTGATTGGGTAGCCGACCACAAAACCGAACTGAAGGAGCATGAGGTCTCCCAAGTCGTCACACGCCATGAGCGAGAAGATTAAATACCCCAAGCCGGCCAAGAAGCGCGCCACAGCAAAATCCGCCAAGGCAGCTGCATCCCAGCCCAAGGCGGAAGGCTTCGGTTTTCAGCCCGGGCGCTCACAGCACCATTTCATGGTCACGCTGCCAACCGGCAAGGAGGACAACGTCTACTTCTCCGAGCACTTCCATTACGACGACTCTGAAGCTCGCCGCGAACTCCATCTCGCCCTCGGCAAGGAGGACGACAAGCTCCGCTGCGTCCTGCCGCTTTCCAAATGGGAGGCGATTGAGGAGGTGCTCAAATCCGAGTTCAACGAACGTCTCAAATCCCTCGACTTGAACGCCGGCCGCTGGAGTAAACGCCAGACTCCAGTCTCCCGCCTCCTCGGTAAGGAAATGCTCCTGCTCGCATGGGCCATCGAAGACGCCGATCCCGCCCTCATCCCCATTGCCATCGCCAACTGGAAGGGACTCGCCCCAGAGGAACGCTGGTGGCTCTTCACCATGACCAACGCCGCCACCGGTCACGCCCTCCACGGCAAGGGACGCGGCTGGCGCAAGGCCGTCCGCTTCGCCCTCACCGAGAACCCCGCCGCCGATGCGCGGCCAGTCAAACGGGACGACTTTTTCAGTCTGGTGCAGGAAGGGGAGCCGCGGGGGATTTGAGGTCTTGACGGCTCTGTGTAATTACGCGCTCTGCGTATCGGGTTGCCGCAGACAATCCAAAAACTCGGGCGAAGGAGATAAGCAACTAGGTCCGGCCCAGTTTTTTAACTCCACTCAAACCTTCGATTTCTTGCTCCGAAATGGTGATGCCGGCATTCGGGTCGATGCGAGGCTCCAAAACGCGTTTCGTCATCATCTCGGCGAGTTGGCCTATCACATCGGCGAATTTCTCAACCGTCGACACGGTTTCCGCCCACAGCCTCTGATCCAATCCATCCAGTTGGCGCTGGATCTCCTCATCATCACCTTCGTCAGGGAATCTAACATTACGAAGCAACTGGATGCAATCACGCGCCCTCGACCAATCCGTAGCTCCCCCGGGTCCCCTCAGAATTTGAATTGCCTGGTCTTGATTTACGCACATGCCTCGAAGAGCTTCTGCCGCAGCGCCCGCGTAGAGAATCTTCACGCGCTTTTCCAAGTAGTTTTCCACCTTGTTCAGGCTATCCACCGGACCCGCGAGAATGACTTCGGAGTGGCCTGATCTCCCGCCGAAAATGTCCATTTTTAAGCTGATGGATCCAACCCGGAATCCACAGAGTTTCGCTACGACATGATGACCCGCTTCATGCCTGCATAGCGCATTGGCTTCTGAACGTAGGTTATTTATTTTCGACAACATGAGCAGGAACGCTAACGCGCTCACCGGGCATGGCAAACTTTTGGGATTAGTCATTTGAAAATCAATAGCGCCTCGCACTCCCCGCCTTGCCACCCCGCCGCCGTCCGTTCACACTCGGGCCAGACCGCGAATCCCGGCACCTATGCGCACCCTCGACCAGATCCTCGAACTCCTCCCCCAGCTCGACCAAGTCGTCGCCGACGAGTTGGAGGACCAGGATCTCGACTTCAAGGAGTGGAACACCCGCAGCACCGACGACGCGGTGAAGCTCGTCATCGAAATGGCCGTCTGCATGGCTAATGGCGGCGGTGGCACCATCGTGTTCGGCGTCCGGGACCGCGCCTCCGGCCGCTCGAATGCCATCCTCGGCGTACCCCTGGAAATCGACGTCAACCGCCTCAAGCGCGCGGTTTACGACAGCACCGATCCCAAAATCACCCCGGTCTTCGAAGAACTGTCCGTCCCGGAGGGCACCGGCCGCCTGCTGCTCATGCAGATTCACCCCGGCCTTCCGCCCTACACCGACACCTCCGGCACTGGCAAAGTCCGCATCGGCAAGGACTGCCAACCGCTCACCGGCTCTCTCCGCAAGCGCCTCATGGTTGAAACCGGTGAAACCGACGTCACCGCCGGCACCGTCCCCGGCGACTGGCAATCCCACGTTTCCCCCGTCGCCATGGAAAAACTCCGCACCATCGCCGCAGCGGAGAAGGCACCCCGGGAAATGCTCGCCTTGCCCGATGCTGACCTGCTCCGTGGTATCGGCTGCCTTCCCGGAAACAGTCTCACCCGCGCCGGCCTCCTCCTATGCGGGAAACCCGAGGCCATCCGCTCCGTTTTCCCCGGCTTCGTCTGGACCTTCCTCCGAATGGATTCCGACACCGCCTACAGCGACCGCCACGATGGCAGCGACTCCCTGCCCATTGCCCTCAGCCACTTCGAGGACCGCATCGCCCTGGACAACCCCATCCGCACCCTCGAAACCGGCCTCATCCACGCCGAAATCCGCGCCTACCCCGCCATCGCCCTTCGCGAGGCCCTGCTCAACGCCCTCTGCCATGCCGACTACCGCCTCCCCGGGCCGATCTTGGTGAAGCAATTCCCCACGCGCCTCGAAATCTCCAACCCCGGCACCTTCATCGGCGGCATCTCTCCCGCCAACATCCTCCACCACCCGCCGGTCCCACGGAACCCCGCCCTCGTCGATGCCCTCGCCCGGCTCCGCCTTGTCAACCGCTCCAATCTCGGCATCGGCCGCATGTTCGAGTCCTTCCTCGTCGAGGGCAAGGAACCCCCGGTCATCCAGGAATCCGGCGAGTCCATTATCGTCACCCTCCTCAAGCAGGATGTCTCCGCGCCCTTCCGCGGCTTCGTGGCCGAGCAGGCGAAACAAGGCCGACTCCCCGGCGTGGACGAACTCCTGATCCTCCAATACCTCCTCCGCCACACCGAACTTGAAACCACTCTCGCCGCCGAACTCTGCCAGCGCCCCGAGGCCGCCATGCGCAACACCCTCAGCCGCATGGAGCGCGACTACGGCTGGATCCAGCGCGGCGGCACCGGCCGCGGCACCTACTGGACCCTCAGCTCCCCACTTGCCCGGAAACTGCGCGCCGACCTGCCCGAGTCCCTCGCCCGCATCGACAAGGAAGCCGCCAAAACGCGAATCCTCAGCATCCTGAAACAACGCCACGAGGCAAACGAGAATGGTCTCAGCAACAGTGACCTGCGGAAAATCACCTCGTTCGACCGCACCCAAGTGAAAAGCCTGATGCGCGAACTTCGCCAAGAGCACCCCCAGATCCAAGTTGCCGGAGACCGGAAAGGCGCTCGCTACGTTTATGAACCGGATTTGAACAATCCATAAGTCAGCTCCATAAAATGCAATTTATGGAACAATTTATGGAAATGCTCCAAAAAATCTCAAATCATTGCCCCGGAATTGCTCGACGAATTGCTCCCGAGCAATCCGCCCAGCTATCCCACTGATCACCGATCACTTCCCACTCGGCACTTTCTCCCATGTCCCTCTCATTCATCGAAACCCAGTTCCCCGTTTCCCGCCTCTCCAAGGAATCCTACAAGGAGCGCAAGGCGGCCAACAGCCAGACCCTGGCCAGCGTGGGGAGATGGTGGGGCCGCAAGCCGCTCATCCTCTGCCGCGCCACCATCCTCGGCCTGCTCCTGCCCGCCACCGACAATGCCCAAGCCGACCGCGAATGCTTCCTAGCCCTTCTCACCATGGACGAGGACGGCCTGCTTCGCCGCTTCAAGGGCCTCGACACCAAAATCCTGCTCGAACTCGCCACCCCGGAGGAGGTCTCCGAGTTCGATGCCCACAAGGACGCCTGGCGCGACGCCACCGAAAAGGACGAGAAACGCCGCCTCAAAGACGCCTGGGAAACCTTCCGCGCCGCGCTCGAACGCCGCATCTTCCTTCGCCTCCCCTACGATCAGCAAATCGTCTACTGCGACCGCCCCGAGCAAATCGACGGCCCGTCCCCGGATGCTTGGGAAAAAATCAACTCCCACTTAGGCACCGCCGCCAGCACCATCCCCGAACTCGTCCGCGAACTCGGCCAGCGCCGCTTCGGCCGCGTCCCGAGTGTGGGAGATTCTTTTTGCGGCGGCGGCTCCATTCCCTTCGAGGCCGCCCGCGTCGGCTGCGAGGCTCACGCCTCCGATCTCAACCCAGTGGCCGCCCTGCTCACTTGGACAGCCCTCAACATCGTCGGCGGCGGACCCGAGGTCGCCGAAAAAGTCCGCGCCGCCCAAGCGGAAATCTACGCCATCGTGGACGCCCAAGTCACTGCTTGGGGCATCGAGCATAAAACCGAAGACCTTGAACCCGCAGAATGGGAAAGGCTCCTTTCCTACGACAGGGACCACCCGAGATCTAACTACCTCGCCACACGCGTCTGGCGCGCTGACGCCTACCTCTACTGCGTGGAAGTCCGCTGCCCGGAAACCGGCTGGCTCGTCCCGCTCTCGCCATCATGGATTATCGGATTGAAGTGCAGTACAATCGCTGTACTCGTTCCACTCCCCGAGGAAAAGCGCTACCGGATCGACATCAAGTCCGGTGCCAGTGCTGCCGAAATGAAAGCTGCCAAGCTCGGCACCATTCGCAAGGGCCGCATCATCCACCCCGTTCTCGAAGAACTCGGCCTCGATCCCGCCTCCATCGAATCCGTCCGCACCGCCGGTCACGGCAGAGACTCCACGCTCCACCACGCCAACGGCCTCCGCCTCTGGGAAAACGACGACTTCGTCCCACGTCCAGACGATGTCTTTCAAGAACGCCTCTACTGTATCCGTTGGGTCGAAACCCGTCTCGACGAAAAATCCGGCAACCCCCGCACCACCAAACACTACCGATCCGTCACCGAATACGATCTCGAGCGCGAACAACTCACCCTCGACCTCCTCCGCGAACGCTTCGACGACTGGCAGGAAAAGGGCTTCATCCCAACGATGAAAATTGAGCCGGGTTTCAACACCGATCAGCCAATTCGCGAACGCGGCTGGACTCACTGGCACCACCTTTTTAATCCGCGGCAGCTGCTGGTTCTCGGTTCTATCAGCGAGTCGATCCGAAAGGTTGCAAGTCCTGATGTTTTGCCGGGTCTCCTGGTTTGCCTAGGCAAGTGCGCGGACTTCAATGCCAAACTATTAATCCGGCATTTAAATACTAGCGTAAGATCATGCTGCATACGCGACACTCG
>CAYNQJ010000038.1:0-38227 GCA_964399305.1 uncultured Luteolibacter sp. | reverse complement strand
ACCGCAGGCACTCGCGGGCAGGCACGCTGTGGGAGGACCGGTTCAAGAGCGTGATTGTGGAGAGCGGCCATGCGGCGCGGACGATCGCGGCCTATATCGACCTCAATCCGGTGCGTGCCAGGATGGCATCGGATCCTGCGGAATACCGTTGGAGCAGCTATGGCGAGGCGGTGGGCGGGGGGCCGAAAGGGAATGGGAAAAAGGCGCGTGAGGGTTTGGTGCGGGCCTGCCTGAGCCACGAGGGAGTGGGATTTGAGTCGGAGCGATGGAAAGAAGCCTCGCGGATTTACCGGCGGGTGATGGGGATGGCGCTGCGGCGCAAGAGCGGCGCGGCGGAAATCCAGCGACGGCCGCAGACCGCCGTGACCAAGAACACCGAGGAGTTGTTGGCGAGTGAGGACAACGAGACCGTACTGCCGGATCTGGGGCTGGCGAAGATGCTGCGGTGCCGCGTGAGGTATTTCACGGACGGCACGGTGATCGGCAGCCGGTTGTTTGTGAACGAGGCGTTCACGGCCGCGCGCGAGCGTTTCGGGCCGAGGCGCCGGGACGGCGCGCGGAAGATGAGAGGAGCGGCAGCTGCGGCGGCGGGAAGCTTGTGGTCGATGCGGGATTTGCAGGTGAAACTATGAAGGCGAAAGCAGATTGATCATTCGTGCATTCAACTGGAAACAAGTGAACTACAAGGCTCGGGATATGGTGCCCATGAAAAAAGTTCGGGAAGCTTCGATCATTGCACCATGCTGATTTTTTTCCTGCAAATCGCCCGGAATAATTTTCATATCCCTTGGTAGACAGTTTCTAGTTTGCTCCTGTCAAATTGCTATCCCATGTCATCTGATCCGGTTCAACAAACAGAAGATCCTGCGAGCGAGTTTGTGAGGCACATGCTTGATGCGCAGCGTGGCTTGCGGAATTACCTGCTCAGTCTTCATCCGCTAGTGGCTGATATTGATGATCTGATGCAGCAGACGGCTCTGACGCTTTGGAAAGAGTTCCACCGCTATGACCGCAATCGTCCTTTCATGCCTTGGGCGATGCGCATCGCCTATTTCGAGGTCTTGCGCATGCGGACCTTGCGCAGTCGCGACATGCTGGTTTTTTCCGACGATATCGTCGAATTGCTGGCGGAAGAGGAGCCACCACCGGAGGCGCTGGTTTCCAAGCGCCTTGCCTTGGCGGAGTGTCTCGGCAAGCTCAACGCCGCCGAACGCGAGCTTCTCATGGCTTGTTACGGAAAGGGAGCCACGGTTGCGGGTTTGGCCGCGCGCCGCAAGGCCAAGCCCCACCAGCTATATCACAAACTCGACCAAATCCGCCGCACGTTGCTTGCCTGTGTGCGCCGCCAAATGCGCATTGCGGATGGCCCGTTTGATTGACACATGGAATCCACGCCTCCAACCCAGTCTCTCGCCACAATCATCTCACAGCTTGTCTCCGGACGGCTTGCGGCTGGGGATGCGTTTCGCCTGGGGGAATTGCTGAGAGGTAGTAAGGCGGCGCGTGATTACTACCGGTCCTATCTCGCCCTGCATGCGGATCTGATCGACCATTTCCGCGAACATGCGGAGGCTCCTTTTCCGCCGCTTGAGGCACCTGTCCGCAGAGTCGGAGTTTTCGCAATGGCCGCCCTGTTGCCGCTTGCCGCCGCTCTCGGCATTTGGTGGTTTGGCATGGAGAGACCTGTCGCTGGGGATTCCGGCATGCCGCAAGCCATCGTTTCAGGAACGGAGTCTGTCCTTGCCGTGACCAGTCATGCGGATGGTGTCCGCTGGGACCTGCCGGAACCTCCGGCTCCGGGTATCAATTTGTCACGCGGACCGGTGGTGTTGGAGCGGGGTCTGTTGGTGTTGCATCTGATCGGTGGGCAGACGCTGACCCTGCGTGGTCCTGCGCGGTTCGAACTGATCAACGACAAGGAAATGCGGATTGGTCCTGGTGATTTGTCCCAGAGGGTGGTCAAAAACCACAAAACCTATATGATTCATGTCCCCGGTGGTGTGGTGGCGGATCTCGGAACCGAATTCTCCTTGAAAGTCGCCGTCGATGGCACGACCGACGTGAGGGTTTTCGACGGCAAGGCGGTGGTCTCCAGTACGGACGTCGGCAACCGCACGCGTTACGAGCGGATTCTCGTTGCCGGGGAATCGGTGCGCATCACTGAGATGCTCCAGGACAGCCCGCTCGCCGCCAGTGACTTTCTGAAGCCTCATCCGGATGCGGTCAAAACCCCGTCGCCGGCAGGGAAAGCCTATGCGGAAGCCGTGAAATCCTCAGCTCCCCTCGCGTGGTGGCGATTTGAAAACGAAACCGCAAACCGGATTTCCGCCGAGGGCCCGAACATTCCACCGCTTGTGCTCTCAGGGGCTCCTCAGGTGTTAGGCACCCCTGGCCGCAGGTTTGTTTTCACGGACACCGAAGATTACGCCGGCTTTGCGACTGCGGAAACGGGTCTAGCCGGTCTTGATCGGCCTGGTGGCGGAATCACCGTAGAGTGCCTGCTTCATCCGGAGTCGGAACAACACATGACGGCGTTGCTGCTCGAGGATCTGACTCTGCCCGCACAGCCGCTTTTAGATTACCTGCCGCAACGTATTCAGATCGAACGTGCGGGCCGCTCAGGGGAATCGATCGGCCACGTGCATCCACCCTACGCGATTCGTGGCATGGCGCGGATTCCCTCGGGCTATGCAGGCGGTGCCAATGCCTATACTGCGGATTCTTATCTGGCGCGACGCTGGGTTCATGTGGCCCAGACCCATGATGGTGAGATGCTTCGCCTGTTTGTCGATGGGGAATTGGTCAATGAAACGCCCGATGTGAAGGGCTTTCAGGGATCCCTGCTGCGTCCGGTCATAGGCGTGCTGCGCCCGACGCAGGCTGAAGCGAGACGGCAGTGGATCGGAGGCATCGATGAAGTGGCCCTGTATGACCGGGCGCTAGGGCAGGAAGAAGTCAAAGCTCACTTCAGGTCACTCGAGCGGTGACCATTTCAAGCTGTTTTGTATTGGAAACAGCGGGATTTTTTCCGAGGATCCGTCAGCATGCCGGTGGTTTGGGTACTAAGTCATGCAAGCCATTTTTGGCGTGTCGCTGAAAACCCCAATTCCTATGAAAAAACCCTGGCGCTTGCTGGTCTTTTTGATCGTTGTTTTGTTCAGCTGCCTTGCGGTTTTCATCTTCGGGCAACGGCGTGCCTTCGGCACCGATCCCTCGGTGGAATCCAAGGCGAACGGGCAGGATGATGTGCCCGGAGAAACCCGGGGAATGCCGGAACAATCTTCCATGAAGGCGGATTCTCCTGTCCGTCGGCGCGATGAGCGCGTGACCCCGGAAGTTTCACGACAGGGCGTCTTGGACCAGATGCGGCCGTCGCAGGTGGCGGGGCGGGTGTTTCCCAAGCTGGATCCGGATGTGCTGGCCTTCCGCCTTCCGCAGGAACAATTCGCGGTGTATGAGCGCATGCGGGCGGAGTTTCCCGCCGCGGACTGGACGGAGATTGAGTCCGCCCATCAGGCGTTCCTCGACAAGCGCGCGGAGTTTCCGCTGAACTTGGATGAGGGACAGCGTGAGGCCTATGCCGCGTGGCTTGGCGAAGCCGAGCCGGTTAGCCGGGCACTGGTCCGGCTGCGCGCGGAGGAACACGGGTTGTCTGCCAATGGCATCGAGAATGGCCGTGGCTATTACATCGACGGCTTTCGCGAGGGTGTGCCGGTTTATGTGGCGACCAGCAATGTCGGCTGTGCTGAAACCACGGGAGTCAAATTCGTGCGTTGGAATCCGGGGTTTGATCCCGCACTGGGTGATACCATCAACGGCGGTGAACTCTATGTGAATATCAACGATCACGGCACCATTTATGAAAATCCGGAATTCCAGCTTCCCAATGCCGGCGGGTCCCGCATCCTGTACAAGGAAATCAACGATGGCGGTTCACGCGACCACATGACCCATGTCGCGGGTACGGTGGCGGCCTGGGGGTATGATTCGTCCCTCCAAGGCATGGTGCCCAGGGCTTGGATTCGATCGCTCATCCAGCAGTCTGTCTCGGATATCACCACTTTTGGCATGGCCACGCCCGGCCAGCAAATGGTCGAGATCAACCCACGCACGGGAAATCCGCAGTTGCGCTCGGTCATCGGCAATACCTCGTTGGGGACCACCAATCCCTACAATCGTTACGATGCATCCTCCGCCTCCTATGACACGGTATTGCGGGATTATCCCTACTACCTGCATTTCAACTCCTCCGGCAACTCAGGCTCGGGTTATGAAACCCTGACAGGAGGATGGAAGATTGCCAAAAGCATGATCAGCATCGGCAATGCATCCTCTGCCAGCCGGAATGCGGAAGGTGTCTATACCGGTGGTGGTGATCTTTCCGGGAGCAGCTCCCGCGGACCGACTTATGACGGCCGGATCAACCCCGACTTTGTCGCCAAAGGATCCAGCGTTCTCTCCACAACCAGTGAAACCGGGTCGGGTTACAAAAGCGGGACATCCATGGCTTCCCCCAATGCAGCAGGAAGTGCCGCGTTGTTGATGGACTATGTGCGCCAGCGGCTGCCGCAACAATATCTGCGTTCCTCCACCTATCGGGCGCTGTTGGCGTCCACAGCCGATGACCGCGGCAATCCCGGACCAGACTACGCTTATGGCTGGGGGATCCTCAACATCCACGCCGCCGCCAAGATCGTGCGGCAACAAGCGGAAAATTCGGCGCTGCAACTGATCGTCGAGGACAGTCTGTCACCGAATCAGACCTGGACGGGGACCACAACCTACCTCAGCGACGGCTCAAAGCCCATCCGGGTCAGCATTGCATGGCTGGATCCCGCAGGTGCCGCCAGCGCAACCGACGACCGTTCCTCGCGCCTTGTCAACGATCTCGATCTGCGCGTCATCGGCCCTGGCGGCACGGAGTACAAGCCCTATGTCATGCCCTTTACCACCGGAAAAGGCACGACTCCCGCCTTCGATTCCAGCCTCTACGGTGCGCATGCCGTGCCAGGCGACAACATCACAGACCCGGTGGAGCAAGTCTACATCGCCGCCCCGGCCGTCGGCTTCTACACGGTTCAGGTCACGCACAAGGGCACACTCAAAGATCAACAAGCCCAACCTTTTTCCCTCGCGGTCTCGGGTTCTGTCACTTCGTCCGGACTTGCGCATGCGTCTCCTATTGTCTTCACCGAAGCTGTTGCCCAAAACGGCCTTCTCAGTCCCGGTGAAGAAGCCGTTGCCACCGTGCCTGTGGTGAACCATTCGCGGGTAAGCGCAAATGGGGTGGTGGCCACACTCACCACCACTGAGCCCGGTGTCACACTGCTGTCCAATACGATCTCGTATGGAACGCTGACCGCAGGACAGACATCGACTGGCGACGGCAGTTTCAGAATACGCCTGGAACCTGATATTTCTCCCCGTTTGTTAGCATTCACATTGATCCTCACTTCCACGTCATCCGGTGATTCCTGGTCCTTCCCCGTCACATTCACCTGTGTCAGCGAAGTCGCGATAAACGGATATGTTAGGGATGGCCATGGCAACCCGGTCGCTGGCGCCACCGTGTCATGGGCCGGAACGCGCAGCGGCCAGACGACCAGCGCCGCCAACGGGTCTTATGCCATCTCCGAGGTGGATGGAACATACAACCTGACCGCCAGCAAATCAGGCTATGTCAGCCGGTCAGCGGTATCCCTCACGGTTCCGCCCTATGTCTCTCAGGATCTGTTCCTGGACTATTACGACCTCGCGGTATCGCCGACGGAGGTGGCGATGGAGGCATCCATCGGCCAGACGACTTCCTCACCGCTTACGCTCACCAACACCGGGACACGGCCTATCAACTGGTCGATTCGTGCCGACAGCTACACGTTCACGACCTCGGATCAAGCCGGCGGACCGACCTACGTTTGGAACGACATCTCCACTACCGGAACTCAAGTGACCGGACTGGGCGATGACACGAACCACGGCCCCTTTCCGATCGGATTCAGCATGCCGTTTTATGGGCAGAACTTCACGAGTGTTCGCATCTGCTCGAACGGCTGGCTCAGCTTCACCTCCACCGCGACTACCATTACGACAAGCACGCTGCCCAACAGCTCGCGTCCGGAAAACCTGATTGCGGCGTTCATGCGCGACCTCGATCTGCGCACCGAAGGCACAGTGCACTATCAACAGGTCGATGATTCGACTTTTGTCGTCCAGTTCACAAACGTGCCAAGATACGGTGCCACAAACTCTACCAAGAAAGCCACGTTCCAGGTGGTGTTGAAGCGCGACGGGAGGATCCTGTTTTACTATCAAACAACGGACGACCCAACCATTGGATTGGTGGGCATTCAAAACGCCGCCAAAAACAACGGCCTGACCATCGCCTACAACCAGGCATTGCTGAAATCCGGATTGGCCGTCTCCATCGAACCATTGAGATGGCTGGGCGTGACTCCGGTCTCGGGCACGATTGCCGTCGGGGCCATGAGTACGGTCACTTTGAGTGCCAATGCGACCGGCATGGAGGTTGGAACATATCCAGTGGATGTATTCGTCGATTCCAATGACGCAGGCAACCCGGTGCAGGCGGTAGAGGTGTGGTTCGATGTCGTATCGAATCAAGCCACGATCACTGCCTGGCCGACCGCCAGTGCGATTGTCTACGGACAGCCACTTTCGGCATCCACACTGAGCGGTGGGTCCGCCGAGGTGTCTGGCACCTTTGCCTTTGACGACCCGGGCGCGCTTTTTCCGGCGGGCTCTCACAGCGTCGCCGTGACCTTTACTCCGGACGATGAGGTCAACTACTCCACAGTGACGGGCAATGTGACGGTTACGGTCGCCAAGGCCACGCCGGTCGTCACCGCCTGGCCGTCCGCCAGTGCGATCGAGGAGGGGCAAGCACTGTCTGCCTCCGCTCTTACAGGAGGTTCCGTCTCGACGTCCGGTGGTTTCGCATTTGTCAATCCGTCCTTCACACCTCCGTTAGGTGATTATGCCGCTGTGGTCCGCTTCACACCTGCCGATCCCGCGAACTTCAATCCGGTGGATGGTTCCGTGAATGTGGTGGTGCAAAAGCCAACTCCGTCCGTCACCACCTGGCCTACCGCCAGCGGCATCGTTTATGGGCAGGCATTGTCCGCCTCCACACTCAGTGGCGGCGCGGCTTCGGTGTCCGGGACGTTTGCTTTCAGTGCGCCCGCCACCACACCCAATGCCGGTGCCTATGTTGCCGCAGTCACTTTCACTCCCGCCGATACGGCAAACTACAGTCCCGTGAGCGGCAGCGTGGCCGTCCAAGTGGCCAAGGCCACACCGGTCATCACCGCATGGCCGACGGCCAGCGCAGTCAATCAGGGTCAATATCTCGGTTCCACCAGTTTGAGTGGTGGCTCGGCTTCGGTTCCCGGTACTTTCGCATTCAGCGATCCTGTCATGCGGTTCAATGGCCAGGATGCCTTCACCTTCCGTGTGAGTGACGGGGTTTACACATCAGGACAGGCCACGGTTTCCATCAATGGAGGCACGCCACAGGCGGCTCCCGATGCGGATCCGGTCGCTCAGTCCGTGACCACCCGGGGCGATGGTTACACGGTGGTGACGCTGACGGCGGGCAGCGGGACATGGACGGTTCCAGACGGCGTCAGCAAGCTTGAGGTGCTGGTGGTTGGTGGTGGCGGTGGTGGCGGGGCCAGCACGGGTTTCAGCAATGCCGGAGGGGGTGGCGGTGGAGCGGGAGGGCTGGTTCACGTCCCGGAATATCCTGTCACGGCTGGCAGCGGGATTTCCTATGCGGTGGGTGCGGGCGGCACGGCGGGCAGTGGCGGCAACATCCCCGGGAACAACGGCG
Organism: uncultured Luteolibacter sp.; assembly: GCA_964399305.1. Taxonomy (GTDB): domain Bacteria; phylum Verrucomicrobiota; class Verrucomicrobiia; order Verrucomicrobiales; family Akkermansiaceae; genus Luteolibacter. The sequence continues at coordinate 30,378 of CAYNQJ010000038.1, read as the reverse complement.
GGAATTCCGTTTTTGGTGATCTAACCGCATTGGGTGGTGGCGGCGGATCCGGCGGCAACATGGTCGGAAAATCGGGTGGATCTGGCGGCGGTTCGCGAATCAACACGGTGGTGGGTGGCACTGGCCAACAGCCATCCCAGGCCGGCCTCAGCGGTCAATATGGGTTCGGGCGCAACGGCGGTGCGGTCAACGATGCGGCGGGCAGCCCTGCAGGCGGTGGTGGTGGTGCGGGGGCGGCAGGTGCCGGCACTGCGGGCGGAGCAGGGAAATCCGTCACCATCACCGGCTCCGCTGTTACCTATGCCGGCGGCGGCGGGGGTGGAGGAGCCCAAACATCCACCCCGGGAGCCGGTGGCAGCGGCGGTGGCGGTGGTGGCGGAAACAACGGCACGGCACCAACGGCCGGCACACCCAACACCGGTGGTGGTGGCGGGGGCGGCAACAATTCACGTGCAGGCGCTGGCGGCGGAAGTGGGGTTGTGATCATCGCCTATCAGATTGAAAACCTGCCTCCTGTGGCCAATGCCCAGAGCGTGACAGTCGAGCCGGGCACGCCCACAGCCATCACCCTGGCCGGCAGTGATCCGGACAACGATGCGCTGGCTTTTGAAATCGTGATTTCACCCGTCCATGGCACGCTTTCTGGCATCGCGCCGAATCTCACTTACACCCCGCCGGTCTTGCCTGCGGTGGGCGCCCATCAAGTGACGGTTGTCTTCACTCCGGCCGATACCGCCAACCACCACAGCGTTACCGGTACCGTAAGTGTGAGCGTGGGTGGCGGCACTCCTGCCTATCAGAACTGGGCCGGACAATATCCGAGTCACGATTTGAGCGAGGCATCCGGCGACAACGATGGGGATGGCATGAACAACTTCCACGAATTCGCGTTCGGCTTGGATCCAACCGACGGAAACTCGTCCAATCCGATAGTCACGCCCCTCGACAGGGCGAGCCGCAGTTTCAGCTACACGCGGCGCGCGGGCAGCGGTCTGGCCTATACGGTCTGCGTTTCGACCGATCTCAACGAATGGCGGGATTTGCCGCCGGATCAAGCGGTTGAAAGCGTGGTGGAGAGCACCGAAGCGGGCGCGGAAACCGTGAATGTCACGCTTTCATCCCTGCCTGATTCCGGAAACCTGTTCCTGCGCGTCAGGGCGGATTAGAAAAGGATTCATCAGAATGAGGGAGGCAGGAACACAGGAAGCATAGGCACTGCATTTGAGGCGCGCCTATGGCTTTGCCGAGCGTTCGCGATAGGTGCTGGGGGTTTCGCCGGTTTCGCGGCGGAAGAATCCGAGGAAGGATTCCAAGCTGCTGAATCCGCAAGCCCCGGCGATCGCGCTCACCGTGTTGGAGGTTTCACGCAATTGCCGACAGGCTTCCTCCAGGCGCAACTGCCGCAGGTGACGGGCCGGCGAGTTGCCGGTGGCGGCGGTGAATTGTTTGTAGAACGTGGTGAGCCCGATGCCCGAGAGTTCGGCCACGCGGGGCACGGAGATGCCCTTGCACGCATGTGCTTCCATCAGCTTGAGAGCTATATCGATTTCCAGCTCGCCGGCCGAAACCAGTGCCGTGGATCCCCGGGCAATGAAATCATGGCCGGAAACCGGAACGATGCGCGGCGGTGGAGGGTCTTCTCCCTGCAGATGATCCAGCAGCACATCGAGTGTCTTTTCGCCAATGCGGGCATAGGGCAGGCAAATGCTCGAAAGTCTGGGCAGGCAGGCCAGGCATTCGTCGGTCTCGTCCACCCCGATGATCTGCACGTCCTGCGGGACCTTCAGCCCGATGTCCTGACACCATTCCACCAGGTGGGATGCCCCGAGTTCCGCAGTGACGATCCCCACCGGTTTCGGCAATCCACGCAGCCATTTCTTGCAGCGCCTCCTCCACTTGTGGGGGTCCTCACCGGCATACACCAGTTCGTGTCCGTGGGGAACCACCTTGCGGAACGCCTCGACCCGCCGGGGAGCGGACTCCGGAGCGGCAACATGATACAGTGCGATGTTCCTCAGCCCGCGCGAGGTGAAGTGGTCCCGCGCCACGGTCCATACCTCCTCGATGTCCGCCACCACACAACTGACCGCCTCATCCGGCATGGAAAAGGTGGAGACAAACGGCACGCCTGGCAACTGGCGGCGCAGGCTTTTCAAGCGGCGCGGATCGGTCAGCCGCAGAATCACCCCGTGAGGACGCCAGCTTTTCAGAGGCTGCATCACCAGTTTCTGGAAATCCGCCGCCGCCGCATTGAAAGTCTGCAAAATCACCCGTGACTCGGTTTCCGCGCGTCCGCACAACGCGGCGAACGCCATCTGCGCTGGCAACAGGTCGGCTAGCCAAATGACCGCGACGCGCCACGGCTCCGGTGGTTTTTTTGCCTGTGTCATCTAGCGGACCCTTGCCTGCGAAAACGGCACTGTCAACCTCCCGTGAAGATAAAGTGAGGGTGAATTTTGAAGGAAACGCAACTGTCGGCTTCAAGGCATGGCTGGCACAATCCAGTTTCCAACCATGCGGTTGCATCCATCTGTCCAACCCGGACATCAAACCCACAAAAACCTGTTTTTGAAATGCCGCCCCGATATTCACCCGCCCGCCACAAGGCTGCCGTTCCCATCATTTTCATCCTGTTGGCTCTCTGTCCGCAGCGCTCCGGGGCCGACCAACCGGATCAAAAGCTGAACTACACCTATCTCTACTATGAAAACGGCTACCCGACGCTGTCTTTGTCGCGCAGGCCGGAAAGCGAGGCCAACTTCGCTGCCCGGGCGAATCCGGATCTCGTTTTCCAGACCGGCTATTACAGCCTGAAATTTTGCTGCGATGACATGCGGATCCAGGGTTACGATGCGTTGCCCGGCACGGATTACCTCACGGCCCTGGATCAGGATGTCACGGTTTTCACTCCGGCAAACAGCTTGCTGCTTGAAGTCGTGCAGGGCGGCGTAAGCTACCAATGCACCCACGCGCTGACCCAAGGCCCGTTGCTGGAAGGCCCGGTGCGCTTGATCGAAAGCGGCCAATATCTCCAACGGATCGATCACATGGGTCTGGTTTTCAAGGATGCCCAGGGAAATGTCCTGCAAGCGGCCGATGACTGCCGGCTCGAAATCTCGGCATGGGCGGACCGCCTGACCTTCTTCCTCGATTTTTCAGCAGAGACCGCCAACCCCATCACCCGGACCACCATCCGGTTGGTTTCGCCGGGCGGAATCACCCACCTCTCGACAGAGCCGCACAATCAATCCCGGCTCACTCTCAAACCGCATGACGACAGCAAACTCCCTCCGCTCGACGTTGGCCGGATCACTGCCGCGACCAACCTTCAGGATGGCCTCCCGCTCGCCGTCAGCCATGACGAGGATGTGCATGCCCTGAATATCGCTGTGCCGGCAGGAACGGTATCCTATCCTTCGGCGGCCGGCCGGGTGGATGAATATCTGATTGAAGTGACCAATCCCGGCGGCTCCGCTGAAAACATCCCGCTTGTTTTTGAACAGCCGGTGCCGCGCGCGATCACCGGGACTGTAATGTCGCTCTGCCATGCGGACAGCGGCCGCCCGTTGGGGATTCCGGTGCAGATTTCCAAGAATTGGCACCGCACGCATATCGATGCCGATGGCGACGGCTCGAAGGAAACCTACGTCCCGATCGTCCACGACGGCCCGTGGTTGCGCGGGTCGATGCTGCTGGCGCTCCAGGCCGGAGAAACCCGCCGGTTCAAGTTGCGGGTGATTTACGGCTACTGGGGGGGCGCGGGTGCGATTTCCCACGCCCAGCTCTCGCTCATCGGCTATGGCGGCAACTGGATGTGGGACGAGAGCGCGCTCGGAGCATGGGGGGAGTCCCTCACTTACGATCCCACCCAGCATCTTGGAAGCGCGTTTCTGGATGACATCCGCCCAACCTTCACCACCCCCCTCTACAGCGGCGCCACCCATGACTGGACGGAGAATGTCGGTGGCGGCGATTTCCTGATCTATCGGGATCAGGACAACAAATACCGCTGGCTTAAGAAACAGAAAACCTGCTACCTCCAAACAGGACCCAATATCACCGAAGTCCACTATGGAGGTGTCACGGATGATGATAAAATCAGGGTGACCTATGTCAGCCGAGCGGTATCGACCAACGACTACCACCGCCGTTTTCACAACTACAAGTATGAGTTCCTGCGGGATGTGGCGACGCCCAGCCGGCTGGTCTTCCACCAGATGGCCGCCGATTACTATTCCGTGTCAACATATACGGATTACCTGCTTGGAGATGCGTCCGGGCTGCTGGGCAGCTCGACGATCGAGGAAGGCGGAAATGTCTACAAGGGATCGCCGATTCCATTCGATGGCAAATGGCTGAGTATCGATGACGATACAAGTGATGGAGAACCGGCCCGCGCCCTGCGTGGAATCATCCCCCTCTCGTCCACCCTCAATGGCAGTCCATTGCCGCTCCACATCCACAAATACGGACGCTCATGGGGAAGGCCCAACATGATGTTCGACCTCAGTTCGGATTCCGTCAACCGCTCGTATTCGGCAGGTGATGTGGTGGAGGGTGAGGTTGAGTTCATCATGCCGCCCCAGCATGTTGACAATTACTGGGGGGAAGACTCCGAACTGGTCAACCGCCTGACCGGCTACGGCGACACCCGGTGGGAACCCGTTCGGGATGAAATGCGTCACAACATCCAAATGGACGTTTCGATGCACAGCGGGTCGCTGCTCCGCAACTACCCCCTGGAAATCCAGCCGTCCTCCAGCAATGTCCTTGCTGATTTCACGATCAATGGCGGCGGTCTTGGCCATGTCCCGGTGGTAATCAGGAATGCAGGCTCGGGATTGGCGCTGAAAGCGCAGCGCTGGAACAATGGATCGTGGACCGACCTTGAGTCCGTGGACATCAGCAACCATGCCTACTATCAGGCCTTGCAGAATGCCGATGGAACGACGGACTACACGTTCAGCATTTGTCGTCCGACGACGGATTTGAACGATGCCTGGCGGGCGCGTGTGATGTATGAGGTGATCTCGCTCAACGCTTCAGATCTGGACATGCTCTTGCTGCTTCCGGACACCAAGGCCACGGGCTCCGTCTCCCTGAGCGCCAATTCATCGGTGAATGTGGATCTCACCATGGGCATTGCCGGGGAATCCCATCCCGGATCATTCAGTGTGATTTCAGGCACGACGGAAACAATTGATCCGTTGCGGGATCAGGTGGCCACCATCATCGTTCAGTTCGACCATGCGGTTTCCAATCTGGCTCCGAATGCTTTCGCCACGGGACAGCTCACGATCCACTGGAGCGAGCGGCGGGCGGGAGGGGCCGGCGGGCAGCTCGTCCTGCCGATCAGCGTCCTTGCCTTGTCGTCCGGGTCGGGTGGTGCCGCCCTCGTCTGGGACACGACCGCCGGGGACGGTGCCAACATCAGCGAGGGAAATGGCATTTGGCAAACCGGTGCGGGAAACTGGAACCACAACGGCAGCGACCAAGCATGGGCCAACGGTCAAGGGGCGACTTTTGGCGGTGGAACCTCCGGCAATGCAGGCACCGTCACCCTCGGTGACCATGTGGTGCCGACCCGGCTTGCTTTCAGCCCGCCGTTTACCGGCAATTACATCATCGACTTGGCATCCTTCGATCTAACGACTTCCAATTCCACGAATGCGGTCGAAGTGACCGGAGGCACCAGTGCCACCATCAAGGCCACTGGCGGCGGCCGTTTGGTCACCCCATACAACGGCTCTGCGGGCAACTTCGCTCTGGCGGGAGACCTGGTCATCGATGCCCCGGTCTCGGGGCCGGGCGGCGTCTTCGTCGCCGGCGCGGGAAACCTGAATCTCACGAATCCCGCAAACAACTTTGTCGGCATCTTCGGGAAGCAAAATGGCGGTGATCTTGTGTTCTCATCGATCTCTGGGAGCGGCCTGGCAAGCGCCGCAGGTGCGGGTGGCGAGCTTGGAATCGGCGACAACGCCCGGGCTTTCTATGCCGGCAGCGGGAACCGGACCGACCGGACCTTCAATTTGTTTGGTGGCGGCAACGGAACCCTCAGTAGCGACGGCTCCGGGCCGCTCGTCTGGGCCGGGCCCTTCAGCAATGCGACGACCGCAGGTGGCGCTAGAAAATTCATTCTCGGCGGCAGCAATACGGGCGACAATGATTTCCAGGGAGTCCTGTCCGACCATCCGTCTAACGGAAGTGTTCTCGATTTTGAAAAGAACGGCTCCGGCACCTGGGTGCTTTCCGGCAACAACACCCATACCGGCACCACCACCGTCAGTCAGGGAACCCTCAAGGTCCGCCACAGCCGCGCCCTCGGAGCCACTGCGGGCACCACCACCGTGGCCAACGGTGCGAAGTTGGAATTGGACGGCAGTGGTGGAAGTCTGACGATTGCCGAGAACATCACCCTCGGGAGCGGAAACGGAGGCCTTCGCAACCGGTCGGGATCCAACACCATCACCGGAGCCATCACCTTGGCAAACAGCGCCGATTTCCGCGCGAACGGCGGCAGCGTGACCTTCGCGGGCGGGGTCGCCAGCGTGGCCAACCAGGGTTTGAGCATCAATGGGATTGTTACCTTCGAAACCAACCCGGTCGATCTCAACAACGGGACCATGACTTTCACGAGCGCCGGAAACAATCCCGCCAACTCATCGCGCCTCAACGTCGGTGGCAATGACTGGAGTCTCATGCGCCTGAACTTCGGTGGTTACCTCACACTCGGTGTCGCCAACTGCCTGCCGGTCGATTCCGCTGTCGAATTCGGCTGGATTGATCCCGGCCAACACGGCGGAACACTGGACCTCAATGGGAACAACCAGACTGTGGCGTCCATCGCCACACGGGTCGAGGCTCTGGGCGAAGTTCCGGCTGGCGGCGTGCAGGCGATCACCGGCGGCGGCACGCTGACCATCAACCAGTCGATCAACACCGAGTTCCAAGGAGTGATCACCGATGGCGCCGCCGCAACCGCCCTCGTGAAAAGCCATACGGGAACCCTCACCCTCGGCGGTGCCAATACCTACACCGGAAACACCACTGTCACTGGCGGCACGCTCCGCATCCGCTCGGCCACGCTTGCGGATGCTTCCACGGTTTCGATCTCCGAGGGTGCGGTGCTCGATCTGGAATTCCCGGGCATCGATACGGTGAAAGCATTGTTCATCGGGACCACCCGGTTGGCTGCCGGTGTCTATGGAACATCCGGGATCAACATCCCCGAGATCACCGGAACAGGCGCGCTCAATGTCACCAACGGCCCTACTGGATCTTTCTCCGGCTGGATCAGCGGCGCATTCGCCAATGGCTCCGTTTCCACCAGCGAGCAAGGACCAGCGGATGATCCGGACAACGACGGTCTCCACAACCTCGTGGAATACGGTCTCGGCAAGGACCCCACGGTTTCGAGCCAGCCCGCCGGGGTGTTGTCTGGCGGTGTGATTACCTACACCAAGGGGGCGGATGCCATCGCCAACGGTGATGTCACATGGGTCATCGAGACATCCGAAACGCTCGCCCCGGGATCGTGGATTCCACAAGTCACCCATGCCCCGCAAGACAATGCCGCCACGATTTCCTTCACCCTCAACGCGGCCGGCCCGGCGACAAACTTCGTCCGGCTCAAGGTGATGCGGAATTGATATCTGCTCGCCGAATTGTCGCGCGGGCTGCGGGCTTTTCGGCTTCCAGCTCACCCGCGAAACCCGCGCTTGCCAACCTCCTGCGAAGAAAAAGTGAGACTGCGTTTTGAAGAAAACTCAACTGGCGGGGGAATGGAACCATGGTCGATGATGATCGGTGACTGATCGAACTCCTGTGGCCGCCGCAGGCGCTCATTGACCACTTAATATCCAATCCGGAAACACCAACCAGAACCACTACCCATGATGTTCAATCCTCTCCTTTGCTTCTACCGCAACGCCGGCAACCATGGCCGGATGAAATCCCTGCTGCTTTTATTGGTTGGTATTCTCCCCCTCTCTTCAGCGTCGTTCGGAGCAACGATCATATTCAGCGACAGCTTCAACCGGGGCAGCGGGGCCGACCCAGCCGACCGGCTGCACGGCACCTTCACCGAAGTGGGCGCACTGCAGTGGAATTCCAGCACTAACAACAGAACAACCACCGCCGACGGCGGCAAAACAGGAGGTTGGAATGCGAAGGTGGCGTTTGCACCGGTGACCGGCCAACAATATCTCCTGACGATCACAGGAGGGACCACGGTGAATAATGCGATCGAATTCGGGTTCGCCAATGACAGCGGTGGCTTTACCGCATCAAATACTCTGATTGAAGACGTGGCAAACATGCAGACGGCGAGAATTGGTGCTTTGAACAGCTATGGGAGCGTCGTCAGCAGCACACGGTCCCACACGAATTATACTACCGGGGTTTCTCCGGTTGGTGCCACTCTGACGTTGTTGATGGACACCACGGGAGGTCTTGCCAACGCCTTGTTCACCTACAGGATCAATGGCGATCTGATTGGGACTTGGACCGGTGATGTCACTTCTTACAACTCGGTGGTGTTCGGCCGGGGGCAAGGGGGAGGCACGAATCCAGCCAGCTTTTCAGCGATCAGCGACATCACGCTTACCGCCATCCCAGAGCCCGCCGCAGCGCTTCTGGGCGGCCTCGGGCTGCTCTTCCTGCTGCGTCGTCGGAGGGCGTGAGGATGGAATGGTCATTCGGCTTCTGCACTGCAGTCTCGCGCGGGTCTGCCGTTTTTTGTCTGCGCCATTGAGCTGTCCTACTGACAATTCCAAAATAGCCTCATATATGGCAAAGGACGTGCTTGTCATATATCATGGCAAGGAGATCCTTAAAGACGGTGACCGGAAGAAGAGGCAGGCAGGAGCAGAGAAGATTGGAGGCAGCGAAGATGTTCGATGCCGGTGTGACACGTGCCGAGGTGTCCAGGCAAACTGGGGTAAGTTGGCGCTCTGTTCATGAATGGTATCTGGCGTGGCAGCTGGGAGGCAGTGAAGCTATGAAGTCGGGAGGTAAACCCGGCCCGGCGCCCAAGTTCAGTGACAAAGAGATTTTGCAGGTTGCCGCCCAACTCAAACGCGGAGCCATGGCTCATGGTTACACGGCGGAACTGTGGACACTCCCACGTGTTAGGCGCTTGGTGATTGAGATGTTCGGACGCAAATTGAGCACCTCGGAAACATGGCGACTGCTTCGTCGGATCGGCTGGAGTCCCCAGAAGCCGGCACGCCGCGCCCGTGAGCGTGACGAGGACAAGATTGCGAATTGGAAGCAGGCGGAGTGGCCACGCATTCAGGTGAAAGCCCGAAAGGAGAAGCGCACGTTGGTTTTCATTGATGAAAGCGGCTTGTCACAAAAGCCCGCAGCCAAGAACACTTGGGCACCACAGGGCGAGACACCTGTCATCCAGATGAATTTCAACTGGAAGAAGCTCTCGGTGATTGGAGGCATCACCATTCGCTCCATCTACTTCCAGTTGCATGAGGAGTCGGTCAAGGCCCCGCAGGTTATCGAGTTCCTCAAGCACCTTCAGAAGCACATCAATGGCAAGCTGCTGGTGGTATGGGACAACCTCCCCGCTCACCGTTCCAAGATGGTGGCGGAATATATCGCGAGTACAAAAGGCCGCGTCTGGGTGGAGCGATTGCCGGGATATGCGCCGGAACTCAATCCCATCGAATATCTTTGGGGCTACGCAAAGAATAACGATTTGGCCAACCTTGCTCCCAAGGATCTTTGGGAACTGAGCGCCGAAGCGAAAAAAGCCCTGCGAAAAATCAGAAGGATGCCCCGCTGCATCAGAGCGTTCTGGACTCAGTCAACTCTCGACCTTAAAGGAATATGAACCTGTTTTGGAATTGTCAGTAAGTCCACTAAACCCGCGTTTACCAACCTTCGGTGAAGAAAAAGTGAGGGCGCGTTTCGGAGAAAACGTATGTTGTGGCTCGCCGACATTACTGGCAAAATTCACCGTCTCATCATGCGGTCACATCCATCTGGCCAACCCGGACATCAAACCCACAAGACTTGTTGTTGAAATGTCATCCCGATTTTTTCCTGCTCACCGCAAAGCAGCCGTCTTGATCGCGACGGCTGCCATGATCTTCTCCCACGCAGCGCCCAATGCCACGGCAGCGGATTACACCTGGACGCAGACCGCCGGAGGTGCCCAGGACTGGACCACCGGAGGAAACTGGCTGGGCGGATCGCCTCCGAGTCCGGTTTCCGGTGATACGGTGGATTTCAGCACCGTTGACATCCTTGCCAACACGACCTTGACCCTCGGGGCCACCCGCACCGCCACGAGCTGGAAATTCGGCGATACCTCTGGCGGCCAGACCTGGACGGTGACCGGCAACACGCTCACCCTCGGCGGAACCAACGCCCAACTCCAAATTGGGACCGCAACGACGATCAGCTCGGTGCTGGCGGTCGCCAACAACACGACCGCAACTGCGACGGGCAGCGGATCGCTGACGCTCAACACCAGCAACTTCAGCCTCGGCGGCACCGCGTCAGGGGCCACCCAGACCCTCAATCTTTCGAGCCTGAGTAACTTCACCTATAACAACAGCAGCGGGACATTCTCGGTAGCCGGAACTAACAATACGGGGGGAACCAATTGGGCATCGGGATCCCTGAGACTGGCAACTACCAGCACAATCACAGCCGCAGCATTCGATGTTGGAAACGTAAACAATGGCGGCCTGAATGACGGAGTAATGAGCACCAATTCCGTGCATCTGGGGGCGACTGCGACCATCAACGCCAATGCGATTACCGTAGGTGGGAACAGAAAGGCTCAGGGCACGGTGGGATATGCCGTTGGCAGTGGAATCACCAACGCCGCTGTCACCCTCCGCGGCAGCGACGGCAGCAGCCGCGTGACCAGCATGACGATCGGCTCCAGCTTGATCACCGACTCCTATGCCGCGAACTCCTCATGGAACATGGTGAACAACATCGCCGGGACCAGCACGCTCGACGCGATGATCGGCTCACTGACCATCGGCGAAGCGACACGGACTGTCACCGGCGCAACCAGTGCCACGGTGACAGGAACATTCCTCATGGGTGCCGGAACACTTGACGCCACCACAATGGTCCTGGGTAAAACCAACACAGGTAACATGAATGCCGCAGGGACTTTCACCACCGCTACCGGCGGGACCGTCAAGGTCGGCACCCTCACCCTCGGCGACAAGAACTACACCGCCAACGGCAACACCGTCACCGGCACATTCAACCTCAACGGAGGAGCCAATCTCTACGCCACCACGATCCAACGAGGCGCCAACACCAGCTTTGGCAGCGCGGTCCGCAGTTTCAACTGGAACGACGGCACGATCCACAACCTGGCGGGCACCGACCTGACCATCGGCACGATCGGTGAGTCCGCGCCGGTGACCTGGACCCTGGCGGCGACGGGCACCCGCACGTTCGACATCGACAACGGCCGGACCGGCAACGTGAACGTGGTTCTCGGGGGCGCCAATGGCACGCTGGCCAAAACCGGCCTGGGCACACTCATTCTAAATGCCGCCAATACCTACAGCGGTGCGACCAGTGTGAACCAGGGCGCTTTGTTAGTCGATGGCGCGCCAACCGGGGCAGGCGACATCACGGTTGAGGATACAGGGCGTCTCGGCGGCAATGGCAGCGCCGCGAATGCCGCGGTGATCATCAATACTGGCGGCGGCTTGTCCCTCGATATCTCCGATTGGACCGGTGAGGCCGGCACCGGCTTCAGCGACCTGTCGGTGAAGTCGCTCGACCTGCCGGATGGAGCCTGGGTGATCGACGTCGGCTCGTCGGCTTCCTACGCCAATTTCTCCGAAGCACCCGCCACCTTCCCGTTTCTGGTCACTTCGTTGGGAATCCAGGATTTCAATGCCGCCAACGTCACAGTTTCGGCCGGCGACGCGTTCCCCGGCACCGGCACATGGTCGGCGCAGGTCACCGGCAACACGCTCGAACTCGTTTATACCCCGGGCGCGGGCTCGGATTACAGTGACTGGGCCGCCGGTTACGAGAGCTATGACCTGAGCGATCCGCAGGTGGACTTGGATGGGGATGGTATGACGAATTGGCAGGAATACGCGTTCGGTCTCAACCCGACCCGTGGAAATTCGGCCAATCCGATCGTGAATATCTCGGATCTGAAAACGCATAGGCAGCTCACCTACACGCGACGTTATAACAGCGGGCTCACCTACACGGTATGGGCTTCGACCGACCTCGAGACGTGGGATGGTCCCGTTGAAGTCAACGAGCAAACCATGGAAATCGCTAATGGCGTGGAAACGGTGATGGCGGAACTCATCGAGACTACGACTTCAAATACCCTGTTCCTGCGCGTCAAGGCGGATTAATGCAAACCTCCGCAACAAGTCATCATTACTCGATCCGTAGTTGAGTCGTTTACACTCCCTTCAAAAAACTAAAAACACAGCCATGATTAGAAAACCAATGTCTCTCTTGTTTCATCCCCTTCGCCGCAAGGCCACTTTCTCGATCACGATGGCGGTGATCGTGTTCACTCAGTCAGCACCTGATGCATCTGCAGCCGATTACACTTGGACGCAGACCGCGGGGGGGGCGCAAAACTGGACCACCGGAGGAAACTGGCTGGGCGGATCGCCTCCGAGTCCGGTTTCCGGTGATACGGTGGATTTCAGCACCGTTGACATCCTTGCCAACACGACCTTGACCCTCGGGGCCACCCGCACCGCCACGAGCTGGAAATTCGGCGATACCTCTGGCGGCCAGACCTGGACGGTGACCGGCAACACGCTCACCCTCGGCGGAACCAACGCCCAACTCCAAATTGGGACCGCAACGACGATCAGCTCGGTGCTGGCGGTCGCCAACAACACGACCGCAACTGCGACGGGCAGCGGATCGCTGACGCTCAACACCAGCAACTTCAGCCTCGGCGGCACCGCGTCAGGGGCCACCCAGACCCTCAATCTTTCGAGCCTGAGTAACTTCACCTATAACAACAGCAGCGGGACATTCTCGGTAGCCGGAACTAACAATACGGGGGGAACCAATTGGGCATCGGGATCCCTGAGACTGGCAACTACCAGCACAATCACAGCCGCAGCATTCGATGTTGGAAACGTAAACAATGGCGGCCTGAATGACGGAGTAATGAGCACCAATTCCGTGCATCTGGGGGCGACTGCGACCATCAACGCCAATGCGATTACCGTAGGTGGGAACAGAAAGGCTCAGGGCACGGTGGGATATGCCGTTGGCAGTGGAATCACCAACGCCGCTGTCACCCTCCGCGGCAGCGACGGCAGCAGCCGCGTGACCAGCATGACGATCGGCTCCAGCTTGATCACCGACTCCTATGCCGCGAACTCCTCATGGAACATGGTGAACAACATCGCCGGGACCAGCACGCTCGACGCGATGATCGGCTCACTGACCATCGGCGAAGCGACACGGACTGTCACCGGCGCAACCAGTGCCACGGTGACAGGAACATTCCTCATGGGTGCCGGAACACTTGACGCCACCACAATGGTCCTGGGTAAAACCAACACAGGTAACATGAATGCCGCAGGGACTTTCACCACCGCTACCGGCGGGACCGTCAAGGTCGGCACCCTCACCCTCGGCGACAAGAACTACACCGCCAACGGCAACACCGTCACCGGCACATTCAACCTCAACGGAGGAGCCAATCTCTACGCCACCACGATCCAACGAGGCGCCAACACCAGCTTTGGCAGCGCGGTCCGCAGTTTCAACTGGAACGACGGCACGATCCACAACCTGGCGGGCACCGACCTGACCATCGGCACGATCGGTGAGTCCGCGCCGGTGACCTGGACCCTGGCGGCGACGGGCACCCGCACGTTCGACATCGACAACGGCCGGACCGGCAACGTGAACGTGGTTCTCGGTGGCACCAATGGTACGCTGACAAAAACCGGTCTGGGCCTGCTGAAGCTCAACGCCGCCAACACCTACACCGGAACCACCACGGTCAACCAGGGCACCATGGAACTGGGCGCGGCCGACCGCATCCACAACAGCAGCGCGCTGGCGGTCACCGGAGGCACCTTCGATCTTGGCGGATTCACCGAAACCGTGGCTGCGGTATCGATGTCGAGCGGGTCGATTTCCAACGGAACGCTGACCGGATCTTCCTACAGCTTCACCAACAGCGGCAGCGTTTCGGCAAATCTGGCAGGCTCGGGGGTGAATCTCACCAAGTCCGGTGCCGGCATCGTGACGATTTCCAGCACGGACAACAGCTACAGCGGAACCACCACGGTCACTGGCGGCACGCTGGTCATTGATGGCAACATCTCCACCAGCAGCCTGACGACCATCGGCAACGGCACGGATGCCGCCACGTTGAAAGGCATCGGCACGGTGGGCGCGTTGACCATCGCCGCCAATGCCTTCCACAATCCGGGCAACAGCCCCGGGATCATGAACACCGGCGACTATACGATGAATGGAACGCTGACGACCGAGATCAACGGCACCACGCCGGGTATCACGGGCCACGACCAGGTCAACGTCACCGGCACGGTGAGCCTCAGTGGCAACCTCGTCGCCACCTTCGGCGGCGGCAGCTATGTGAACGGCAGCCTGATCTTCATTCTTTTGAATGACGGAGGTGACTCCATCAGCGGTACCTTCGCCGGGCTGGCCCAGGGTGCCACGGTGACCACCTATGGCGGATTTGATTGGATCATCAGCTACACCGGGAATTCGGGGGGGAGCCCCGCCTTCACCGGTGGCAACGATGTCGTGCTGATGGCACAGACGGCCATCCCGGAGCCAACCGCCGCAATTCTCGGCAGCATCGGCATGGTCCTGCTCCTGCGCCGCCGCCGCATCGCGTAAAAAGACATTTGGGATTGGGAAATTGCAGATTCGTTGATCTGAAGATCTGATCATTCCGTGGATTTTTCACCGCAGAGCGGCAAAGTTCGTTGAGGAAACGCAAAAGCGATTTTCCATCAAACGGGTGGTGCCAGGACTTACTTGCCGCCAATGGTAATGGTAGCGCTCGCGCTGGACCCATGTTTGCCAGTGAAGATGACCGTGGTCGAGTATGCCGTGCCGGCTTTCATTCCTTTGGTGTCCACCGAGTAAAACACCTCCTGTTCGCGCCTGAGGTTGCCGCTTGTCCAGTTCAGCTTCAGCCAGTCGGCGTGTCCCGTGGCCGTCCAGGTCTCGCTGGCACCACCGCCGATGTTGATGAGTTTGATCTTGTGCAGCAAACCGGTCTGCGGCCGTATCGGGCCGAGATCGATCGTGGGATTGGATATGTGGATTTTTGCATCGGGGATGCCGTTGATGTAGCCAAGTTCGTTCGTTTCTTCAAACCGCGCCGTGCCGTTTTTGGTGACAACCAGCTTGAGATTGAGAATCTTGTTGCCCTTGATTCCCCGGGGGATGGTGAATGTGATTTCGCGGGTCCCTTTTTCCCCGTAGCCCACCGTTATCGGGAATGAACCTTGCGCGCCTGGGATACGGGTCTCCGCCCCACCCGGCTCCTTGTGACATGCGACCCAGTCAACCTTCAAATCATGACCGCCGCTGAACTCGTCGTTATACACGACAATCTTCCTGGTTGAAACGCTGTCTGCGGCGAAGACGGACGGAATGGCGCCGATCATGTTTGCGGCGTCACAGGCCAGATCAAAAGCCGCCACGGGTGCGTAGGAATTCCTGTAGTAATCATAGGCATCACCGTAAACAACCGGCGGATACGCGGGGTCGTAGGGGTTGTAATGCCTGTTGATCATGACAACAGGCTTCAAGCCTGGCGCGCTCCAGTCGGTCCATTCCGGCATGATGGGCCCCTCAATCCATTCGAAGGCGTGATAAATATTCAGGAAGGACCGGTAATCCGCGATTTCCTGATAGCGGGCTCCCCGCACGGCGCGGGCGCATTGCCTGGCCCAGACGGCATAGGAGGGGGCGTCCGGAGTGCTGCCGTCCAGCTCGCACTGGCCGGATATTGCGCCCTGACTGTCCAATTTCGGATAGAAACCGTCGCTGCAGGCCCACATGCACTCGCCTTCCCCCCGCGGCTTGGTTGTGCCCGCGTTCGGGAATATCTTGTACAGATCTTTCCGAATGATCGGATCAGTGGTACTCCAGGTGCCATCGGCGCTTGTGTAGTGATAGTTGACCTGATCGTCGTGTTGACTGAATTTCTGAGCCCCCTCGTTGTAGATCGGCCTCGTTCCATCATATGCCAATATCGCGGACCTCCTCACGGTGAACATGGCGAGGGGAGTCTGCTCCTCCTCGTTGGACGCCGCATACATGATGAGCGAAGGATGGTTCTTCCGGCTTTTCACCCATTGCGTCATGTATTCACGCATGTGCAGTTCCGCTGCGGGGCCGGTGTCCAGTCCCTGCTGGACGGACTGCCAGTAGGGCGGTTCGTCGATAAACAACATGCCTGTTTCATCACAGTGATCGAGTATCTCCGGATTGAAAACCGACGCGCAGTGGCCCCGGACCACATTCAGGTTCGCTTTTTTCCATTCATCCAATAATTTTTTGGTGTAGGCGATCGAGGAGTCATTCGCATGCCCCCACCGCATGTTGACGCACAAATGATCGATGTTGTCACCCCGCAGGTTGCATCTTATGCCGTTCAGTTCGAAATGGTTGCTGTTCTCCCTGGCATAAAACTGCCGGAATCCGAACCTGTTGTCCACGGCATCCAGCGTGGATTCCCCCTGAACCAGGCTTGTTGAAAGGATGTAAAGGTTGGGATCATGCGGCCACCAGTATTCCGCGTCCGCCCAGGAGACATTGCTGATGGAAATCGTCCGGCTCGCGCCTTCCTCGATCCGCAGGGACTGGTCGGGAAACATCTTGTCATGGCCTCTGCCCTTCGGAACCGCCTTGTTCCTGATCGTCAACTCCTGATCGGATCCACTGTGGTTGGTCACCGTCACCTTGATGCTGATGGTGTCATCCGCAGGATCCGTGTTCTTTTTCAGGTCGGAAATCACCTGCACGTCCGAAATATGGATCTTTGGACATGCGACGATGCCCACGTCGCCGCAGATTCCCTTTCTGCCGACCAGCATTTCGGTCCCAAAGGGATAAACATACTTGTCGCCGTTCATCGCGTCCGGGGGAAAACGGCTTCTCCCATAAACATGAAACTCCAGATTGTTGATACCTGTCATGTTGGCATGCCGGGTTATGTCCAAACTGTATGGAAGCATCATCTGTAGGTAGTTTCCTGTTGTCTCACCTCCAACCCGGGTTCCGTTCACGAACACTTTTCCAAGGACGGTCAGGGCTCCGATGTTCAGGAATATCCGTTTTCCCAACATGGAGTCCGGCATGCGGAAGGACTTCCTGTACACAGCGTATCCAAGGGTCGCCCATGCCTCCGGGTGACCGTTTCCCATCGTTTCATCCCAGTATGCCGGAACCTTGATGTCGAATTTTTCGGTCCCGTTGTCCGGGTAAAACTCCCACGATCCGTTCAGGGAAAGCCTGTCCCTTTCATTGGCGGCGGCACTGGCGGTTGTCGTGATGGCCGAGTGGGCGGCGAACAGCGATGAAATCAAAAGCGCGCGGAGTATGACTTGTTCAAGGTTCATCCTGTCCATCGTGGCCGCCCGGGCGGATTTTCCAAGAATTTAGTTCATCGCGGATCCGCGGTTGGAAAAATGATGAGGGGGCGGGTTGTCCGGGGTTGCGTTTCCATGACTGCGGTGTGCGTTCACGATATCCACTGGGGGTTTCACCGGTTTCGCGGCGGAAGGATTCGAGGCTGCTGAATCCGCACGTCCCGGCGATCGCGGTCACCGTGTTGGAGGTTTTATCTAACATCCTCCAGGCTTGCTCCAGGCGCGGTTGCCGCAGGTGCCTGGCCGGCGAACTGCCGGTGGCGGCGGATTCTCCCCTTGCAGATGGTCTGGCGGCACTAATGCCGGCTCGTCCCGGAGATTCAACCTTGCCGGCTTTGGCAACTTCAACGACGAAAACAGTAACCGGGCGTTTTCAGCAGGTGGTCATCCCGGAACCCGCCGCCGCAGCCCCCGGCAGCATCGGCATCGTCCTGCTCCTGCGCCGCAGAAGAGGATGGAAATCACACGCCTCCCGCGGAAGAACGGGATGTTTTGAATGAGGCATGCAGGAAAGATCATTTCCGATGCCTTCTGTGATATCAGTTGAAACCGGTGTCATCGGTGGCTGACTGCGCGGCCAAAATGATTTTCATTCTTGATGATGTGTTAAGATGTGCCTCGTGGTAAAATCCGCTTGCCTGGAACAATGTGTCATTCAACTGTTTGCCACGATGATGAAAAACCTGTTTCTGTTGCCGTTGGTTCTGCCGCTGATTGCGTCTGGCGAGGTCGCGCCCAAAACCCCGCCCGTGCTGGCGGCGTCCGCGGCATCGCGCGACACTCCCGGCTGGGTGCAGCGCCATCAATCGTTTGTCGCCACCGCGGCCAAGGGTGAGGCGAAGCTCGTGTTTCTCGGCGATTCCATCACCCAGGGATGGGAAGGTGCGGGCGATATCTGGAAAGCCAAATGGGCTCCCTATCAAGCGGCGAACTTCGGCATTGGCGGCGACCGGACCGAGCACGTGTTGTGGCGCGTGCGCAATGGCAACTTCGACGGCATCCGGCCGAAGCTGGTGGTGTTGATGATCGGCACCAACAACACGCGCAATCAGGGCGTCATTGCTCCGGAACACGGCAACGTCAAGTATGTCTCGCCGCCGGAGCACACGGCGGCCGGCGTCAAGGCGATCCTCGATGAGCTGGGCCGCAAGTCGCCCGACTCCAAAGTCCTGCTGCTCGCGATTTTTCCCAGAGGCAGGGGGCCGGATGATCCGCTCCGATTGAAAAACGAGGAAACCAACAAGTTGCTCGAACCGATGGCGGACGGGCGCAGGGTGTTTTTCCTGAACATCAACAGGAAGTTCCTCGATGCCGAGGGGCGTTTGTCCAACGGGATCGCGCCGGATTTCCTGCATCTCAGCAGAAAAGGCTATCAAATCTGGGCGGATGCCATCGCCGATGAGGTGCGGCGATTGATGGAAATGTGAGTGCATCCATCTCATCCTTCACTCAGCTCCTGTTCT
Organism: uncultured Luteolibacter sp.; assembly: GCA_964399305.1. Lineage (GTDB taxonomy): Bacteria > Verrucomicrobiota > Verrucomicrobiia > Verrucomicrobiales > Akkermansiaceae > Luteolibacter. The sequence continues at coordinate 11,276 of CAYNQJ010000038.1, read as the reverse complement.
ATGATGTCCCAAGCCAAATGCCCTGAATGAATCGGAAAAATCATCACTTGGCGATTGATGTGCGCCGACCGCTTCATTATTTTTCTTTTTCGATTCTTCAACCGCAACAACCCGATTGATAAATCTCCATGAAAACCACCCGACTCCACTCCCGCCGGTTTTTTGTCAAGACATCCGCCCTCGCGCTTGGGGCATTGGCCAGTGGTCGGGCGGTGGCGGGCCCTCGTGCCACCCCCGGGAAAATTCCCATTTCACTGCAACTCTATTCGATTCGCACGGATTGCGCCAAGGACTTCGACGCGGCACTGGCCGCGGTTGCCAAGACCGGCTTCGCGGGAGTCGAGTTTGCCGGCTACTATCAGTATGACAACAAGCCCAAGGAACTGGCGGCCAAGCTCAAGGATTTGAACCTACAGGTCGCCGCCACTCACATCGGTACTAATACGTTGCGTGGTGACAACTTGCGAAAGACCATCGAGTTCCACCAGGAGATCGGCTGCAAGTATCTGATTGTTCCGGGCGATGAAGACTTCACTCACCCTGAAAAAAGCAAAGCGCTCGCAGAATTTTTCAATGAAACCGCAGCCAAGCTCAAGTCGCACGGCATGGCCTGCGGCTATCACAATCACAAACGCGAGTTCGAAAAGACCGGTGACTCTAACTATTGGGAAATGTTTGCCGAGCGCACCCACAAAGAGGTCATCCTGCAACTCGATTGCGGCTGGGCCGCCGCCGCCGGCCAAGATTGCGCCGACCTGATGAAACGCCACGCCGGACGAATGACGGTGGTTCACATCAAGCCCACCGTGTTCGGAGCAGCCACGGGGAAAAAAGCCATTTTCGGCCAGGATTCGGTGGCTTGGGCTCCCGTGCTTGCCGCGTGCCGCGCAATTGGCGGCACTGAGTGGCTCACCCTGGAACAGGAAGTTTATCCTGACGGCAAGTCGCCGATGGAAAGCTCAGCATTGTCATTTGCCGCGCTGAAAAAGGCCCTTGTACAAAACTCTCCACCGCACGCCTTTCGTCAAGATCCTCATCGTTCATGTGGATGAGATTTCTGATTTTTTCAGCATCATCCTTTAGACCGTTTGCCAAAAGTTACTTCCGATTGAATGGGGGCAAGGAGCAGACGGATCGGACGAGTTTGGAGCCGATTCCAGGGTTAATATCGCCTTCCTTCGCCTTGGTATCCGTCCGCAGCTAATGGAGATGTGATTGCATCCGTTTCATCATTCACTCAGCCTTTGTTCCATGACAACTCAAGCCAAACGCCCTGCATGTTCACCGTGGCCGTTCAGTTCAATCTTGCCACGATGCCTGAACGGGGAGCGCGCGTCATGGATGGCAGCGCTTAAAAGCAAATTCCCGGCATTTTCGGCATTTCTTCTGTGGCTGTCCTGCGGCGGCATGTCTGCCTGGGGACTCGATATGGCATCACCTTCCGTTGCAAGCCTCAGGTGTGAGCATCTCCAGGATCCACTGGGGATTGATGTGGCCAGGCCCCGTCTCAGCTGGATTTGCGATGTCGGTGATGCTGAAATCCCGCGCGGTCTGCGCCAGACGGCCTATCAGGTGCTCGTCGCCTCGGATGGGGAATTACTGCGGCAGGACAAGGGGGATCTATGGGACAGCGGCAAGGTGGAATCGGATCGCAGCATCCAGATCGAATATGCAGGTAAACCCCTGGTCTCAGGGCAGCGCTGCTTTTGGAAGGTGCGTGTGTGGACGGTAAGCGCAGCCAAGGTTTCCGGTAAGGGGACACCGACACCGTGGAGTAAGCCGGCGAGCTGGACGATGGGCATTCTCCACGCGGAGGATTGGAAGTCCGAATGGATCGGGATGGCCTCGGCGCAGGCCGAGGACTGCCCTTGGTTTCGCAAGACCTTCACCCTGGAGGCCGTCCCGTCGCAAGCCTTGGCCTTCGTAGCTTCTATTGGCTTCCATGAACTGTACGTCAATGGCCGCAAGGTGGGCGATCAGGTCCTGGCCCCCTCGGTGAGCGACCTGCGAAAGCGCGCGCTGTATGTGACCTATGACATAGCCCCCTTCCTCCGACCGGGCCGCAATGCGGTGACGGTATGGGCCGCACCGGGTTGGGCGTCATTAAACGTCCGCAATCCGAAGAGCGATCCCCCTTTTCAATCCTTCATCAATGCTTTCCAAGTGGATAAGCCGTCTCTCGTCCGGGTGCGATTGCAGTGCGGCGACGCGCTCCATGCGCCTCGCGTGTTCGGCTCCGATGCATCCTGGCGCTGCGCCCGCAGCCACGTCACGCACAGGGGCAAATGGCAATACATGGATTTCGGCGGCGATCGCATGGATCTGTCGCAGGAGCCGGAAGGCTGGAGCACGGCCGCATTCGACGACAGCGCCTGGAAGGCGGCGACCATCTATCATTCAGGACTAATTCTATCAGCGGACACCATCGAGCCGAACCGGATATGCGACACCATACCTGCGGTGCGGGTCAAGCAGACTGCACCTGGCGTTCATCGTTACGTGATGGCGAAACTCTTCACCGGGTGGATAGAGGTGAAGATGAAAGGTAGACCGGGGACCAAGGTGGTAATCTATGTCTCGTCGGTGCCGAATGAGACCGTGGAGTTCAATCAGATGAATGTATGCATCATCGGTCCTTCGGGTCAGGCGATCTTCCGCAATCGTTTCAGTTACCATGAATGCCGTTTCGTGACGGTGTCAGGACTGGAACAACCGCCCGAACTGACGGAGGTGGTGGGATATCGTGTCAACAACGACAGGAAACCGACTGGCGATTTTCAATGCTCCAACGATCTGCTCAATCGCATCCGCGATATCACTGTCAACACCTACATCAATCTCAGCACCGGCGGCATGACCGTGGATTGCCCGCACCGGGAACGGCTCGGCTATGGCGGCGACGGGCATACCAGCTTGGAAATCGCGCTCGACGCATTCTCCTCAGCGCCCTTCTTCTCCAAATGGACGCAGGATTGGTGCGACATGCAGGAACCGGACGGACGCATCTTCCATACCGCCCCGACCATGGGCGGCGGCGGCGGGCCGGCCTGGAGCGGGTTCGTCGTCGTGATGCCCTGGGAGGCCTACCTAACCTATGGGGATCGCCGCATCCTTGAAAAGGCTTTCCCCGTGGCGGAGCGCTGGCTGGATTTCCTTGTGAAACACCAGAGCGATGAAGGGCTGTTGAATCCTCTGCCAGGAGGCAAATGGATGTTCCTCGGCGACTGGCTCACGCCGCATGGCAAGGAAGGAAGTTCATCGCCTGAAGCGCTTCTTTTCAACAATTGCTACCTCCATTATATCTTGCGTCTGATGGCGAAGATCGCCTCCATCGTGGAGAAGCCCGAAGAGGGAAAGCGGTTCCTGGCGCGTGCCGAACATCTCAGGCAGGCCATCAACAAGAAGTTCTTTGACGCCTCCACCGGGAGCTACCTGGGTGGTCGGCAGACGCATCAGGTGATGCCCTTGATCGCGGGCGTGGTCCCGGATGGGCAGGTGGATCTGGTGATGCGGCGGCTGGAACATGAGATCGTGGTCGCCAGGAAGGGACATCTGGATACCGGTGTGCACGGCACCTATTTCATGACCAAACTGTTGACAGATATGGGGCGCAGCGATCTCGTCTTCACCTACGCGACGCAGAAGACCTATCCAGGGTATGGCGACCTGATCGCCAAGGGAAACACGACCTGGCCGGAGAACTGGCAGGGCACCGGATCGCTGATGCACGGCTGCATGAATGGCATCGGCGGCTGGTTTCAACGCGGCCTGGCCGGCATACGATCCGATCTGTCCGCGCCAGGATTCAAGCATATCATCATCAAACCCGCGATCGCGGGGGACCTCACCTGGGTGAAGGGTGCGTTCGATTCGCCGCATGGCCATGTCGTCAGCAACTGGCGCCGCGAGGGGGATCAATTGATGATGGAGGTCGTCATCCCGCCCAATGCCACCGCGACCATATATGTGCCGACGGTGAACGAAAAGACGGTGACCGAATCGGACCAGCCGCTCTCCCAATCGAATGGCCTGCGTTTTGAACGTCTGGACCATGGGGCGGCGGTGTGCCGGGTTGGCGCTGGCCGTTATCGTTTCCAGTCGGCCCTCCCTCCCTTGCCCAAATCCGGTCAGACGATCAAATAAAGCCTTCCTTCGCATTGGTATCCGTCCGCAGATGATGGAGATGTGATCACCTCCTTGTCATTTCGGCAGTTTCTGTCCGTCCGCCAGCAGCCGGGTCCGGAGTTTTCCATAAGGCACTTCCTGTGCCGGCAGCTTGTCGTCGATGGCGATGCATGCCGCGGTGGCTGCACTTTGTGACAAGATCATGAACACCGGTTCCATCCGGATCGAGCCGAAGGCGATGTGGGTCGAGGACAAGGCCCAAGGAACCAGCAGGTTTTCGCATTCGGCAGCCTTCGGCACGAGAGCGCGGTAGGAGATGCCGTAGGCCCTGCCGCCGAGACTGACCTGGATGTCTCCTTCATTTTTGACCATGCCCTTGTGGACGATGCGCCGGGTGTTGTGTGAATCGAGCGCGTAGGCTCCCATGCCGACGGGATCCGCGACGGGTTCCTTCAGTTTGCAGTGGTGCTCGGTCATCACGAAGTCGGAGCGCATGCGACGCGCCTCGCGGACGTAGAGGTGGTAGGGCCAATGGCCGTTGTCGGCAAACTCGTCCTTGGGGAGCCCCCATGGAGCGTAGGCCTTGCGGATGGATTCCGGCACGCGCGGGTGGTTCTGGAGTGTCCACACCAGGCCGAGCTGCCAGTCGCGGTGTTTGGCGGCCAGTTTTTCACGGCGCTCGTGGTCGAGGGTGGCCCAATTCCAATCGTCGCCATAGTTCATGCCGATGAAGTCGGTGGAAATGCCGCCGGTGTTGTTGCTGTCGGTTTTCCGGTTGGGCAGGGGCGAGAGTTTGAAGAAGTTGCTGTTCTGGCCTGCCTGGATGGCACGGAAGAGAATCTCGTAATCCGCCTCGTTGTAGTTGGCGGGTTTTCCGATCCTGACCCGGTTTTCCGGGTGGTCGGTCAGGCACATGCGGTAGCAATACGCCTGCAGCCGGTGATCGCCGGCACACTTTTTTTCAGTGAGTTCGGGATTCACGCCGGGCAGCAGCCCGCTGGATGCGTCGCCTTTCACCACGTAGGGATCGATGCCGTCAGGGAGCTGGTTTTTTGCGGAAACGCCGGTGTTGCCGTTTCCCTGTTCGTTGAATTCGTCGTTCGATTCGCGGCCGATGACATAGGACACCCCCGCGAGCGGAAGCAGGTCGCCCTCATAGGAGGCATCGATGAACATCCTGCCGCGCAAGGTGGTGCCGTCCTCAAGGCGGATCGCGGTGATGCGCGCGTCCTTTTTGATGACTCCCTTGGCGAGATCGAGCCGGCCCTTCATGGTCCGGAAACCGGCTTTTTGCGCCATCGCATCGAATGCCGCCTCGGCGACCTTCGGCTCGAAGGTGGAGGCGAGCCGGGTGTGGTCGTTGAGCGCGGGCACGCCCTGGCCCTGGTTGGGAAAGGTGTTCCGCTTCTGCCATGTCCACGCTTCCGGTTGCTGATAGTGAAGGTAGAGTTCATGATAGAACTCGCGCGCGATTCCTCCGAGGATGGCGTCGTTGCCGATGTCCGACCATCCCAGCCCGCTGCTGGTCAGTCCGCCGAGGTGGCCGCATGGGGAGACGAGGATCGCGGATTTTCCCATGCGTGTCGCCTGCACGGCGGCGGCCACTCCGCCCGACGTGTCACCATAGACAACGACATCGGCTTCATGCGTGACGGCCGCGTCCGCGGTTGCGAGCGAAAGCATCAGGGCGGCTTGCAACGGGGTTGGGAATTTCATTGGGTGCAGCGTGCCAAGTCCACAGGTCATTTCAAGTGATTTGCAGCCCGCGCGCCCGGGTGCCGGGTGTGTTGGGAAAGAAGACGATCAGGATGCGCGGCCTGTCATGCCTGGACTCAGGCAGAAGGCGAAGAGAATGTGAGAGCCTGTTTTGAAGAAAACACAAGTGGCGGCCGCATGGCATGGCTGGCAAAATCCAGTGTCTGATCATGCGGCCGCATCCGTCTGGCCAACCCGGAAATCAAACCCACAAACAACTGTTTTTGAAATGCCATCCCGATTTTTTTCCTGCCCGCCACAAAGCCACCGCTTGGATCGCAACAGCCGCCGCGATTCTCGGCAGCATCGGCATGGTCCTGCTCCTGCGCCGCCGCCGTGTGGTGTGTGGGCCGCATTTCGTTTGCATTCTCCCTGATCACGAGTCGGTAATGTCACCCAAGTCCCGGAGTTTTTTGTTAGTTCTGCCTTTGATGGTGTTTTTTGCCAGCGGTGGGGAGTCCGTTGCGGAAAATCCGAAGCTGCCCGATCCGCTTGTTGATATCGAAAATCGTCCCGTAACGCTGGCCGAATGGCCGCAGCGCCGCATGGAGCTGCTGGAGGTTTTCCGTCGCGAGGTATATGGCCGCAACCCGGTGGAACGGCCGGAGGGGATGACGTGCGGAGTGCGCAAAGTCGAAGAAGGCGTGATGGACGGCACGGCCATCCGCAAACGGGTGCGCATCGACTACAGTGGTCCGGGAGGCAAGGGTGGTTTCGACCTGGAAGTGCTCATACCTGCGAAGCGAGTCGGCCCGGTGCCATGTTTTCTTTATATCAGCGGCAGTCCGACCGCGTCGTCAAAGCACTGGCATCCCGAGGTTGTCATCGCCCGTGGCTACGCCACAGCCGCGTTTTGCCCACATGAGGTGGATGAGGACAAGGATGATGGATTCAAAGGCGGAGTGCATGGCATTTTCGATCCTCCGGGTGTCCCGCGCAAGGCCGACGCATGGGGCACCATTGCCGCGTGGGCATGGGGAGCGAGCCGTTGCATTGATTATCTCGTTACGGATGCTGACATCGATTCGGAACACATCGCGGTGGTTGGCCACAGCCGTTACGGCAAGACGGCTTTATGGTGTGGCGCACAGGACACTAGGGTGGCCCTGACGATCAGCAACAACTCGGGGGCCGGTGGTGCCGCAGTGGCCCGTGGAAAACGTGGCGAACGGGTGGCGAACGCCGTTCCCTATTGGTTCTGTGCAAACTACCGGCGCTGGAGTCACCGCGAGGAAAGCATGCCGTTCGATCAACACCAGTTGATCGCGTTGTGCGCACCGAGGCTGGTTTATGTCGCCAGCGCCACGGAAGATGACTGGGCCGACCCTCCGGCGGAATTCCTCGGGTGTGTCGCGGCATCTCCAGTCTGGAAACTGCATGGCCTGAAGGGATTGGAGGCGGAGATCATGCCTCGCCCGGAACAGCCGTTGGACAGGGGATGCATTGGCTATCACCTCCGCACCGGCAAGCATGCCCTGATGCCTTATGATTGGGAAAGATTCATCGATTTCGCCATGGTCCGGTGGAAACCGGTGTCGGCATCCGGGCTCAACCGCCGTCGCGGAACTTAGCGGCATTTTTAACCATCACGGATAAGTCCCTCTTCTGCCGCATGTATCAGTGCCAACCCCATGATCATGATCCAACGTTTCATCATTCTGTTCGCGATGACCGGCATGCTCCGGTCCGCGCCGGTTCCAATTTCAGCCGAGGTCGATTGGGAGAAATTCCTATCACGCCACGACATGGTCTGGAACCGCATGTCGGGAGATTGGTTCCAGGCACCGTTCCTTGGAAACGGCGAGCTGGGCACCATGATGCGCGTCCCGGATCCGGAGCGGATCAACCTCGATGTGGGATCAAGCCGCGTGCATGACCACCGCACCGACGACCTCCGCAACGGGGTGGTGCCCGACAGCGTGGAAGTCATCAACCGCGGGCGCCTGCCGGTCGGGCAATTCGAGTTGAAGCCCGCCAAGCGGATCGACCCGAAGAAATCCACCGCGCGCGTCCACCTGTGGGATGCGGAAGCCACCGGCACATGGAATGTTCCGGATGGCGAACCGGTGCAGTGGCGCTCACTGGTCCACGCGGTGGAAAACGTGGCATTCATCGAGTTCCGCAGTGCTCCCAAGGCGCTTCCCGCACTCCGCTTCGTGCCCAGTGAAGCCCGCAATCCACGGAACCTCCCCGGCTCGATGGCCAAGGACTGGAAACCCAATCCGCGTCCGGAAACCGTGGCGGATGACCAAGGCGGAATCACCCGCCAGAAACTCGTTGCCGGTGGCGAAACCGTCACCGCATGGCGCATCGTCCGCCCCGAGCCCGGAGTGCTCCGGCTGTTCTGGACGGTTGCCCACACGCATCCTGAGGAAAACGCGGAGCCGATCGCCAAAGCCGCGCTCGACAAGGCGGTGGCCGCTCCGTTCGACGACTGGGTCGCCTCCCACCGCGCATGGTGGCACGCATACTATCCGCAGAGTTTCCTGACCTTCGGTGATCCCTTCTGGGAATCGTATTACTGGGTGCAGATCTACAAGATCGCCTCCGCCACGCGTGCCGACCGGCCGCTCATCGACAATGCGGGGCCGTGGTTTCACCCCACCAATTGGGGTGCGACCTGGTGGAACCTCAACGTCCAGCTGAGCTACTCGCCCGTTTACACCGCGAACCGCCTGCACCTCGGCGAAACCCTCGTCCGCCACCTTCACGATTATCAGGAAAACCTGATCCTCTCGGTGGATCCCAAATACCGCGATGACTCGGCCGGGCTCTCGCGCAACACCGGGGCGGATCTGTTAGGTTGGGCGGGTGAGCCCGGCGGCCGCGCGAAGATGGAGCGCCAGCGGGATGTTGCGCAGGAAACCGGCAATCTCCTCTGGACCTGCCACAATCTCTGGCTCCACTACCGGCACTCGATGGATGAAGCCCTCGCCCGCGAAACCTTGTTTCCCATTCTCCGCCGCGCGGTGAACTACCACCGGCATTTCCTGAAACCCGATGAGGACGGAATCCTCCATCTTCCCTCCACCCAGTCGCCGGAATACGCAAACGCGGAAAACGCCAACTACGACCTCGCCTTGCTCCGTTGGGGGGCGGCCACCTTGATCGATCTGAACCGCGAACTCAAACTTGCCGACCCGCTGGCCCCGGAATGGAAGAAGATCGTGGAAAAACTCGCGCCCTATCCGAAGGACGCGAAGTCCTACTTCATCGGCAAGAACGTCCCTCTTACCGGCAGCCACCGTCACTGGTCGCACTTGCTCATGATTTACCCGCTTCGGGAAGTCCGCCCGGAGAACAGCCCGGACGGGTGGATCCGCTCGAATCTCGACCACTGGCACTCCTACAAGGGCGGCCACGCCGGCTATTCCTTCACCGGTGGCGCCGCCATCGCCGCCATCACGGGCGACCGCGCCCAATTCGCCTCGATGCTCCAGCAGTTCAAACGTTTCATCGACCCTAACACCCTTTACCGCGAAGCCGGGAGTTTCAGCGTGATGGAAACGCCGCTCCACATGGCCTGCTCCATTCAGGAAGCCTTCCTCCAAAGCCACCAGGATCAATTGTCGGTCTTCCCCTGCGTCCCCGAGGCCTGGCCGGACGCGGCTTTTCACCGCTTCCTCGCCCAAGGCGGCCACATCGTCTCCGCCGCGATGAAAGACGGCAAACCGGCATGGGTGGACATCGAGTCGCCCCACGGAGGCGCTTTGACAGTCACCATCCCCTTCGCCGCGCCGCCGCAGTTGGTCCCCGGCAAGGGTGTCACCATGAAGGCGCTCGACGACGGGAAAATCCAGATCACCCTCGCTCCGGGAAGCCGCTGCCAGATGGTCGCGAAACCATCAGATTCGCTCGAAATCCTGGCGGCCAAGCCACTTGCCGGCAATGCCAACCCGTTCGGCCTGAAATGAAAAGGGCAGGGACCGGCTTCCAGGCGGTCCGGCGGATGGGACGCGAACGATCAGCCATTCTCCCGATTGCCATGCGCAGACAACCCTGCGGGAAAAGTGATAGATTGTCTTGGGAAACGCATCTGACGGGCTTTCGGGGAACCGGACAAGGCCATTCGATGAAGGAAAAATGAGGGTGCTTATTGCAGAAATCCGAAGTGGCGGATCTGAAGCAGCCAAGACTATCTTTGACAAAAATCCAACCCATGAAACTCAACATTGCAGGAATCATACTGGGCAAGGCGATTGTGATGGCGGGGGCCCTGGTTCAGGCAATGGAATTACCCGACCCTCTGGTGTCGGTCAATGGCGATGCCGTGACCACCACCGATCAGTGGAGGGACGTGCGACGGCCCGAAACCCTCGAACTGTTCCGCAAACACATTTACGGCCGCAACCCGGTGGAAAGACCGGAGAACCTCAGTTTTGAAATCACGCAGACCGACAACAACGCCATGGGTGGCATGGCCACTCTCAAGCGCATCGACATCCACTACGCCGGTCTCAACGGGGAAGGCAAGATGGAGCTGATCGTGTTCATTCCCAACAATCTGACCCGGCCGGCTCCGGGGTTTTTGCTCATCTGCAACCGCAGCCGGGACAACATGGACCCGACGAGGACCAAGAAGAGCGCCTTCTGGCCCGCGGAACGCATCGTGCAGCGCGGATACGTGGCGGCGGTGTTCCACTATTCCGACCTGGCACCGGACCAACCGAACATGTTTCACCTCGGAGTCCATGGGGTTTTCGAAGAGCAGAACACGGTGCGTGCACCCGACGCGTGGGGAGCCGTCGCCGCCTGGGCGTGGGGCGCGAGCCGGGCGATGGATTACTTTGAAACCGACGAGGACATCGATTCGAAGCGCATCGCCGTGGTGGGTCACTCGCGGGGCGGGAAGGCCGCGCTGTGGTGTGGCGCACAAGACGAACGGTTCGCGCTGGTCGTCAGCAACAATTCCGGATGCACGGGCGCGGCTCTGGCTCGCAGGAAGGTCGGAGAGAGGATAGCAGACATCAACGCCAATTCGCATTGGTTTTGTGCCAATTACAAGAAGTTCAATGACAAGGAGGATGATCTGCCGGTGGACCAGCATCAACTCCTCGCGCTGATGGCTCCCCGGCCGGTCTACGTGGCCAGCGCGACGCAGGACGACTGGGCCGATCCGCAGGGCGAGTTCCTGTCCTGCGTCCACGCCGATCCTGTCTATCAGCTCTATGGATTGAATGGAATGGGAACGGATGTTTTTCCACAGCCGGGCCAGTCGCTCCATACAGGCCACATTGCCTATCATCTGCGCGAGGGAATACACGACCTAACGGAATACGACTGGGACCGCTACATAGATTTCGCCGACTTGAACCGATCGACGGTTTACCATTGGCCGGCTGCCAGCGGAATTGTTTTCGGTCAATCTCTATCGAGCTCCACCTTGAGCGGCGGCT
>CAYNQJ010000037.1:0-39629 GCA_964399305.1 uncultured Luteolibacter sp. | reverse complement strand
CAGGCACGCTGTGGGAGGACCGGTTCAAGAGCGTGATCGTGGAGAGCGGCCATGCGGCGCGGACGATCGCGGCCTATATCGACCTCAATCCGGTGCGTGCCAGGATGGCATCGGATCCTGCGGAATACCGTTGGAGCAGCTATGGCGAGGCGGTGGGCGGGGGGCCGAAAGGGAATGGGAAAAAGGCGCGTGAGGGTTTGGTGCGGGCCTGCCTGAGCCACGAGGGAGTGGGATTTGAGTCGGAGCGATGGAAAGAAGCCTCGCGGATTTACCGGCGGGTGATGGGGATGGCTCTGGGGCGCAAGAGCGGCGCGGCGGAAATCCAGCGACGGCCGCAGACCGCCGTGACCAAGAACACCGAGGAGCTGTTGGCGAGTGAGGACAACGAGACGGTGCTGCCGGATCTGGGGTTGGCGAAGATGCTGCGGTGCCGCGTGAGGTATTTCACGGACGGAGCGGTGATCGGGAGCCGTTTGTTTGTGAACGAGGCGTTCACGGCTGCGCGCGACCGTTTCGGGCCGAGGCGCCGGGACGGCGCGCGGAAGATGAGAGGAGCGGCAGCTGTGGCGGCGGGAAGCTTGTGGTCGATGCGGGATTTGCAGGTGAAGACATGATTGCCAGATAGGCTGTCAACAAGCTGACCACACACGCTCGTGGCGCATGACAGAATGGATGACGATCTTTCCATTTCTGCGGCGACACCTTTTCGTAAAAAGGCGCTAATCCTTGAACCCCATGTTTTCAAGAACCTTGTTCGCCTCGGCGTTGAGTGCACGGATGGTGGATGCGTCGAGACGGGCGTCACCGCCTTCGGCGAACAGGGTGACCTTGCTGGCATCTCCCACTTTTGCAGGCTTCAGGATGCGGATCAGGTTGTTGGCGTGAACCATCAGCATGTTACTGGAAGCGGCGATGTGCAGGGTGAGGGTGTTGTTTTGTTCGGGCCAAGGCTCGAAGGGCACGGGAATTCCGGTGATATACAGAGTGCCCTTTTCATAAACCACTTCTTGTTCGCCGATTTTCAGCCCTACTTGTTTGGCACTACCAATAGCGATGGTGGCTTCGATTTCAATGCCTGCTCCTCCGCTGTCGATGGTGGTTGTGCCGAGGTTCTGCGCCGGGATGGCGATAGGTTCGCCGCGTATCGGGGCCATGCGGGCGGACATGTCGCCCTTTGTGCGGTGGGCGATCGCGCAGTCCTTGCTATGGTAATTGCGGTCCGCCTTGCATCCGGGGCATCGGGCGACCACCACAAAATCATCTTTGGTGACGACCACCAGATTGCTTGATCCGTTGCCACGCAGGTTCAGGCCGACAGTGCTGGGGCCGCCATAGTTGTATTGCCGGTAACGGTGGGCGTGGCCACCGAAGCTCCATGAGGCGCGGCCGATGAGTTTGTGATATTCACCAACGCCTGTTGGAAAGTGGATGAAAACAAATACCCTGCGGTTTTCCTCAACGCGAGTCAGGTCCTTCGCGAACCAATCCACAGCCTCCTGCGGCGCGATGTTCTCCCATTTTTCCATGCCGGTGGCAGGTTGTTTCCAGTCGAGTCCGACGAAGTGGCATCCACCATAATCAAACGACCAGCGCACAGGTCCGATGTGACGGGTGAACAGGCCATGGCAGAACAGCGGGTGAGCCGGGTCGTATTCCTCCGGCTTCATGGTGGTGCCCACGTTGTCATGGTTTCCGGGCACGCCGAACAAGGATACGCCGAAATCCGCCTTTTTGATATTTGCCGCCAAGGTCTTGTATGGTCCGATCGCGGCTGCGGGCACCGAATAGTTCGCATAAAGCATGTCGCCGGTATCGACGATGAATTTTGACATGCCGCCCAGAAGCTTGTAGTCCTGTGAAAATGCCTGATAGGTGCCGCCGGAGCCGTGATCGTCCGTGATGTGGCTGAAGGCGAAAGGCAAAGTCTGTTTGTCGGGGCGCAGAGCGAAATCCGCGTTTTTGCCGTCCGGTATGTCGCTGAGGCGGTGCCAGTGTTTCCCAACCGGCCAATGACCGTCGGGCCAACAGATGCTGACGGTTCGCGCTGGCGTCCATGGAGTCGTCGCGTCCGGACGGATCGTGATGCGGTAGGAGCCGTCATCGCCGGACTTGACGATGTCCACGCCATCGGTAACGGCCACGCCGGCGATGCCCTTCTCTTGCCCGTCGCGTTTGCCGTTGGCATTGGCATCGAGAAACACAATGCCTGTCACTGTGGAGGGAGCCTTTTCCTTGTAAGCGGCCTTGGCCTCCGCGATGGCATCCTCAGGGATCGGTTGCGCCGTGAGAAAACAGGAGGCCGTTCCCCATGTGGCGATGATCAGGATGTGTTTGTTCATGGCATGATTCTGTAGTCGTCCGACCCGGATAAGATGATTCAAGAAACCAAGCATATGAATGATCAAAGCATGATGCAAGCCAGTCGTTTCCGGCATCCGATTGAAACAAGTTTGGAATGTTCCGAGTAAAACCAACACTGCCATGACGAAGATTGCGTTGTTCATGATTTTGCCGCTTGTGATGATTTCCGGCACGATGGTCGGCAGGCCGGTTGTCAGCGATGTCGCCTGGAGCTACAGCACCGACGGTGGGAAGACATTTACTGGCCGGCCGGCCGCCACCCAAGGGCCGGTGGTTGCCAAGGCCACATTCCATGTGGCGGATCCATCGGCGGTGAGCGGGGTTTACGTGACATTGCCGGGCAAAGACCCGGGAATCACCCGTGGGGGCAAGAGCGAGTGGAAATGTCCTGTCCTGCTGGATAGCACTGTCGAGCTGAACGGGAAGCCCGCCGGTTACCTGCCCTCGCCGTGGATTGTATATGACCGTGTCGAGCTGGAGCCTGCCGACTTGGTGAAGGGGGAAAACCTGCTGACGGTGCGTGGTGATCATGCCTTGCCCGGTTGGCCCGGGGGGCATGACGACTCACACCACAAGGATCCGATCACCATGAAGCTTGAAGCCATGGGAGTGGAGGCGGCGGCTTTGCAGTCCGGTCCGGTCGTTGGAGCGTTTGGCCCGGATTTTGTCACCATTTGTTGCCGGACCAATGGTGCGGGAGTCAGGGTTTCTCTAACTGCCAAGACCGACACCGGCAAAGACATCACGCAGGATGGAAAACCCGGGCTTTTCCACCGCTTTCACGTGGAGGTGCCGGCCGGGACACGCGCCGTTACCTACACGCTCAACCTCTCGGTCGGCGATGCCCGTGCTGCTGACGCCGTCGGACCGTTCACGATCCGTCTGCCTGATTGGACCAGCGGCAGGCTGCGTTTCGCCGTGGCGGGGGATTCCGACGGGGGTGGATGGCGTGATGTTGCTGCCAAAATTCTCGAGAAAAAAGCTGATTTTCTCGTCCACGCGGGCGGCATGAATTATTTTCCCATTCTCAACGACCGTTGGACCGGCATCTTCGAGAACGCCGCGCCGCTTCATGCCGTGATGCCGACCTATGCCGTCCGGGGGTTCCGTGACGATGGATCGTTCGAGTTCGACAATCTTTTTTATCGTCCCACCGCCGATGGCAAGGGAGACAACTGGACCCAGGTGTTAGGACCTGTCCGCCTCATCGGCGTGGGCCTCGATGGCTGGGATGCGGGCACACCGAATCTCAAATGGCTCGACGAGACATTGGCTTCCGCCAAAGAGGATTTTGTTTTCGTGTTCTTTCATGCCGCGGCCTACAGTTCCGATGAATCATTCCGGCCACCGCTTACGGGTTTGCGCAAGTTGTCGCGGGAGTTGGTCGCCCCGATGCTGGCCAGGCACAAGGTCACGGCGATGATTTCCGGCAACAGCCATGGCTATGAGCGGTCCGAGCCTGGTCCTGACAAGGGAGTGACCCAACTGGTGGCCGGGGCCAGTGGAGGAACGATCAAGCATCGTCCATCCGGGCGGGCGGATGGCAACAACGGGTTTCTCAAGGTTTACAAGGGAACCACCCATTACATGCTGTTTGAGGTGGATGGAAAAACCTGCCGCCTGCGCGTGCTTGGGCTTGATGGGACTGAAATCGACACCGTTGATTTCAAAGCGCGTGATTGAAGGAAAAATGTAGCGGCGGGCCATGACCGTCGCTGGTTATCCCGGAAGAGCCGGCTACGCGGGAAGAATGCGAACGGTCATGGACCGCCGCTACAGGTTCATCAACCAAGCGCCGCTTTCAGGGCCGCGACCGCATCGGGCGGATGGGCGGCGGACAGGCTGATGCGCAGTCTCGCGGTGCCGCGCGGGACAGTGGGGTAGCGGATGGCCGGAACGAGAAACCCTTGTTCCGCAAGCGAGGCCGATGCCCGGAGCGCGGCGTCGTTGGATCCGAGGACGATGGCGTGGATCGCGCTGTGTAACGCACCAGGCGTTCCGGTCAGACCGGCGCTGTGGGCCTTGAGCTTTTCGCGCAGTTGTCGTCCTTCGCTGGAGCGGATCAATTCAAGCGAAGCGAGGGCGGCATGCGCCAGTGCCGGGGGAGGCGCGGTGGAATAGATGAAAGAGCGGGCGCGGTTGACTAACAGATCGATCCATTCCCGCGATGTTGCGACATAGCCACCGGCGAGTCCTGCGGCCTTGCTGAGGGTTCCCATCTGGAAGGTGATGTGGCGCTGGAGGTTTTCCCACTCGGCCAGGCCCATGCCTGTATCCCCAAGCACGCCGAAGCCATGGGCCTCGTCGAGCAGGGTGAGGGCCTCGTGTGATTCCGCGAGTGTGATGATTTCGCGGAGCGGGCAGGTGTCGCCGTCCATGCTGAAGACCGACTCCGTGGCGATCAGGATCCGTGCGGCGGGGTGACGGGCGCGGATCGAGACCAGCAGTCTTTCCAGTTTTGTGAGATCGTTGTGCGGGAAGACGCGGATGGTGGCGCCGGAGAGGCGTGCGGCATCGACGAGGCAGGCGTGGCACAGCTTGTCTAACAGGACAAACCCGGACTTGTCGACCACGGCGGGGATCAACCCGAGCGGCGTGGCGAAACCCGAGGAGAATGTGAGTGCCGCCTCGCATTGTTTGGCCTCGGCGAGCGCCTGTTCCAGCTGTGCGTGGGGCGGCAGCGTGCCGCAGACCAGTCTGGAAGCGGCGGAGCCCGCGCCGTAGCGGCGCACCCCTTCGATCATGGCCTCGGCGATGCGCGGGTGGCCGGCGAGGCCGAGGTAGTCATTGGAGGCGAAGTTCCAGAGAGGTGTGCCATCACGGATGACGCGCGGACCGGCTGGTGATTCGAGAGGCCGCAGGGACCTGAGCAATCCGAGGGATTCGAGTTCGCGGAGTTCGTCCGATGGGCCTGCCATGTCGGGGAGGGATCAGGCGCCAGCGGGCGGACGTTCGAGAGCCCAGGCGAGGAGCTTGGCGGAGTCGTTCCAGACGTTTGCGGAGTTGGACTTGAGGACGACCACGATCACCGCGCGGCCGTTGAGCGAGCCGGTGGAAACCAGGCAGCGGCCGGACGCGTTGGTGGTGCCGGTTTTCATGCCGTTGCAGTAAGGCAGGGTTTTCAGCACCTTGTTGGTGTTTTCCAGCAGGCGGGTGCGGCCGTCGTTGAATTGGAACGTGTAGGCCTTGGTGGCGCTGTATGAGCGGAGCAGCGGGCTGCGGTAGGCGGCGCGGGCGGCGATGGCCATGTCGCGGGCGGTCGAGTATTGGCCGGGTTCCGTCAGGCCGTGGGGGTTGCGGAAATTGGAGTTGCGCATGCCGAGTGAGGCGGCCTTGCGGTTCATCATGGCGGCGAAAGCCTCCTGGCTGCCTCCGACATCGCGTGCCAGCGCGCGACCGACGTCGTTGCCGCTTTTGACCATCAGGGCTTTCACCAACTCGCGGCGGGTGTAGACTTCGCCGGGTTTCAATCCGAGTTTGGTGGGCTCGCAATTCGAGTCGCTGGCGGTGATGGTGACGGGTTTGTCGATATTGCCGGCGTCGAGCACGCAGAGCGCGGTGATGATTTTCTGGGTGCTTGCGACCGCGCGCGGCAGGTCGGCGTTTTTGGCATAGATCACGCGTCCGCTGGCGACATCCACCACGATGGCGCTGGCTCCGGCAATGGCTGGAGGTGGGACCTGGGGGATAGTGCCGACGCGCGTTGGTTCCGCCGAGCTGCTGACCGGCTGGCGGTAGGGTTCAGTGCGTGGCTTGCTCCTGGAGCGCGGGTCAGCGACGCATGAGGCGACCGTCGCCGCAGTGATGGCGAGTGCGGCGAATCTGGTGCATATCAGACGGATCATGCGGGTAGGATTGCCACGGATATCCTTAGGATCAAGCCGGGAATATGCGGGTTAGCGGGGTGTGGCCACATCAGGGGTCCAAGGGTGGGAGCAATCCTTCGTCCGTTTCGCTGCCAGCCTCGGGCAGGGTGGGTTCCTCGAAATAAAGCGGACCGTCGAAGATCCAGAACCCCTGCTTGCGTTCCTCTTTGAAGGCAAGCGCACGTTCCCGCCCGGTAGGCAGCTCGCGCAGGTCTTTTTCCCGCACGTCGACGACTTTCACCCGGTTTCCGGGAAGCATGTTGGAGATTGGGATTTCGGGCAGCTTGGGGAGTTTGGGCAGCCAGGCCATGCGGGATTTTTTTTGAGGGGCTTCGGGGTTGTTGACCTCCGCCGCTGCTGCCTCCTCCGGTGATTTGTCGTCGGTGCCGCGGAGATTGCGCATCGTGGCGCAGGATGGCAGCAGGCTGCATGCTGCGATCATCAAAGCGGCGGTTACCCTGGGCTGCGGCTTCATGGAGAATCGAATAGGCAATGCTACCATTTCCATGGGGGCTGTCCACCTCGCGATTCCGGTGAACCCCGCTGTTCAGGAGGGGTGTTTCAGCGTGGTGTCAGGATGAGGAAATTACGGACCTGGCGGTTCCATGTGTGGCTTCGTTTGAGCGGGCCGCCCTTGATGTTTCCGGAGATCCAGAGGTCCGACGAGCGGCCGCCATCCAAGTTGAGTGCGGCGTGAATGTTCCAGCCGGCGGGTTTGCCCTGGCTGGCGGCGTTGGCCAATGCGGCAAGAGTGCAGGGAGTGGCCTGGCCGATCCACCAGCGGCTGCCGCCATCCCACAACAGCAACATCCGCATGCCCGGTTTGGCGGCATCCAGCCCGGAAACCAAATGTCCATCCCGAACCAGCATCGGACCGGATTGAAGGAGTTCGGTCATGGTCGTTGCGGCGGATCGCCCGAGGGTTTCCCTGCGGGTGATCGCCATGCGTCCCGCCGTGTCCGTGTGCCAGACTCCGCTGCCGAGTGAGGAGGCGGTGTTCCATGCGCCTGCCCGGGTTCCTTGCGAAATGACCAGGCCTAACGGATCGCCGGTCGGGGTGAAAAACCCGGCATTGAACGCGGCCAGTCCGCCGCAAGAACGGGCGGCTGCGGCGGTATCCGCGAATCGGGAGCCAGGTCCGCCGGGTTGGTCGGCGACGACGAGCTTGTGCGTGCGTGCGTCAAACGCGACCCCTTCAAACATGATGCCCGAGATGGTCTTGCGGGTGACCATGGGCGCTTGCAAGGGTGCGGATGCCTCGATGGCGGGAGTGGCCGCCGGGCGTTTCGGTGCCGGAGAGATGATAGCTCTTTGCGGAGATCTTCCGGAGGTGGTTTGATTCCGACCATCGATGACCGGATGGCAGCCGGAAATGAAAATGGTTAGAATTGCCGCGCGGGTGGCGGACATGGGAATGCGGGATTTCATCGCAGGATCCGGTGCAGGGTTTTGCACATCAAGGCCCCGGCGGTTCCGCCGAGCACATCGGCCAGCCAGTCCCATGGGTCCGCGCCGCTGCGGCCGGGTGTGTAACATTGGTGCCATTCATCCAGCCCACCGGTCAGCGCCATGGCGCAAACCGTGAGCAGCATGATATTCCGCCAGTCGGGCGCTGCGGGCCGGAGCTTCAGTATCCACCCGGAGAACAGGAATCCACCGGCGAGGAAATAGACAAAGTGGGCGACCTTGTCGAGATGGGTGATGTTCGGTCCGCCGCCGACTCCTGACATCGAGGACAGGAACCAGAGCAGGCCGAACCAGCCAGCCAGGGAGCCGAACCAGACAGCGGGGTGTTTGGGCAGGCGTGGCATGCAGCTGCGGTCAGCGGGAGATGGCGGAATCGAGCAGGCCGCTGAAATGGCAGAGCGCGTCCTGATAGACCGGGGCGAGCTGTGTGTCGGGTTCGATCGACGAGCCGGGGGATGTCTGGCAGAATGTTTGTTGCAATCCGGCCATGTCGTGGCCGGCGGCGGTGGCGGCGATCAGCGCCGCGCCGAGGGCCGCCGAGTTTGAGACATCGAGCCGCTCGACCGGGGCCTGGAAGACATTGGCGACGAGGCTGGCGATGCCGTCGTTTTTCGATGCTCCTCCGGTGAGGCGGATGCGTTCCGCCTTCACGCCCATCCATTGTGAGTTCAGGCGCATGTTGAGGAATTGTCCTTCCAGCAGCGCGCGCACTTGCAATGCCGGATTGGCGCCGCTTTCGAAGGTGGGTGAACCTTTCAGAACCGGTGCGGTGAAATCATGGCGGGGTGTGATTTCCGGACCATAAAACGGCAGCATCAGATTGCGGCCCGCCTCCTGCGAGGTGGTCGAGAGAGCTTCCCGGTCGAAGGCCGTCCAATCGAGGCCCAGCGCATCCCGCAGCGCCTCGCGGGCGAGCGAGCCGTTGCGGAAGCAGATCAGCGACATGAACCCGCCAGCCGGGTTGCCAAAGACGTGGCCATAGCCATTGGGATCGGTTTTTGGTCCGGGCATGGCGGCGAAGAAGGTGTCGCTGGTGCCAAGGGAGATCACGATTCCGCCGGGGGTGGTGGCGCCCATGCCGACGAGAGACGCCGGGTTGTCACCGGTGAAAAGCGCGCATCGGCAGTCCGGGGAGAATCCGTATTTGCTGACGAAATACGGAGAGACTGCTCCCTGGATCGTGGTGGCTGCGGCGGGGGATGGGAGTTTTTCAAGGAGGCCCGGTGCGGTGGCTTCGAGCAGTTCGGGGTCCCATTGCAGGCTTGCAAGGTTGAGCAGGTTCATGCCCGCGCCATCGCCGTAATCGATCGACACGGATTTTCCGGCGAGCACCGAGGCGATGAACGAGCTGACCAGGTGGATGTGCGCGGTGCGCGCGTAGGCATCGGGGTCCTGCTTGTAGAACCGGCGGATCTGCGGGCCGGTGAAGCGCTCGATGGCGATCGATCCGCTGCGGCGGCAGACTTCCGCGGAACCGCCGAGTGCGGCGGTGATTTCCGCGCATTCCGCGCCGGTCGAGGTGTCCATCCAGATCGGCGAGCTGGCGCGGGTGAATGCCGGGGAAATCTGGGGTGCGAGGTCCTGTTGCGGATCCAGGCCGGCCAGGCGGGGATTGAAACTGGCATCGAGGTAAACCGATCCGTGTTGCTGTCCGGAGCCGGCGATCATCGTGATTTTCGTGAGATCGACCGCGGTGGAGAGGCGGGAAAACAAGAGGTTGAGGGCATCCAGCCACATGGATGGATTCGAGTGCACCTCGCCATTCAAACCGCCGGGGATGAAGCCACTGGGCGAGCCGTATTGTGGCAGGTCCGCGCCGAAACCGACCGATCGCTGGTGGACGATTTTACCGGTCGAGGGATCGATGATGACGGCGGTGAGCGATTGGGTGGAGGAGTCGAGGCCGAGGAACATGCGCGAGTTTTTCCAATCGCCGCTGATTTCCAAGCCGGAAGATTCAAATTCTTGAGATCCATGCGGGATATGGCAGGGACCGGATTGCCTGAGGCCATGCGGTATGCGCTTCGCGGAGGGGTCGCGCCGCTACAAGCGGCCACGGCGTTCCGGGTGGTCCGCGAGAATGGCAAGCCAATGACCGCCCATGTATCGATCTTATGGCTTTTCATGAGCTCTCTCATTCGCAACTCATGCACCGGACCGTTACGGAGAACGGTCCCTGCCTTCATTCCTGATTCGGACAGGCGAGGTCCTGAAATCCGTGGTCGCCTTTCGGATATCAGAATCAAGCTAACCCCACTCCCATACGCAAAAAAAACTTTGCGTTCCCTCTGCGGCCTCTGCGCCTGCGCGGTTCTCTGAAATCATGAAATGCCCAGCCCGGGGACTGCACTTGCCACCGTGGAACAGCTGTGCCAGCTTCCGCCAGCATGTCCGCCATTCACCTGCCAGACCGCTGCGGCGTGATGCTGCTGCCCGATTGCACGTTGTTCCCGCATGGTGGCCTGCCGTTGTTCATTTTCGAACCACGTTACCGCAAGATGCTGATGGATGCGCTCGAGGGCGACTGTCTGTTTGCCGTTGGCCGGCTCATCGGCGAGGAATGCGATGATCTGACACAATGTGTGGCTCCGGTGGGGACCATCGGCCTGGTCCGGGTTTCCCATGAGCAGGAGGACGGCACCTCGCAGTTGTTGTTGCACGGAGTGTTGCGGGTGCGTTTCACCGAGTGGCAATCCGGCCATGCCTATCCTTATGCCGGCATTGAGCCGGTCATTTCCGTGTTCACTCCGGAGCCGCAGGCCGCAGCCGCGATGAAAACACTGCGCGGTGCGGTCGAGGATGCGATCCGCCCGCTTTCCGAAGAGGTCCAGAGCGGGGTTTTCGCCCTGCTCGACCGCGCGGACACGCCGGAGCTCATGACGGATATTGTCTGCCAGCAGTTCATTCATGATCCGGAACTGCGGCAGAAGCTGTTGGAGATGGAGTCCGTGGGTGCGAGGATTCCGCTGATCTGTGATTACCTGCTCAAGGGGGCTTGAGGGCGCATGTGACGGAAACGACACACGGCCGGGTGTGACGGCGTGGGCATTCCGTGGTTCGGGTGGCTTGGAATGTTGTGACTTCCGGGAACTCATGAAAATTGAAATTGTGACGGACACCTACGGTCCGGATGTGAACGGGGTGGCAATGACGCTCGGGCGATTGACCGAGGGTTTGCGCGATCGGGGGCACCAGGTGCATGTGATCCATACCGGTTCGAGTGCGGGTGCGGGTGAAAGCTGCGCCCGGGCATGGCCGCTTCCGGGGTACAAGGGCGTCAGGGTGGGCAGGCCGAAGCCCTTTGAGCTGCGGAGCCGCTGGTTGAGGAAGCGGCCGGATGTGATCTATGTGGCGACCGAAAGTCCGCTCGGTCTATCAGCCGTCAAGGCGGCCAAGGTGCTCGGCATCCCGGTGGCCACCGGCTTTCACACCAACTTCCATGAATACATGGGGAGATACGGGATGCGCATGTTGGAGCCGGTTGCCTTGAACTATCTCAAGCGGTTCCACCAACGTGCGGATTGCACCCTGGTGCCGTCCCATGACATGGTGGCGCGTCTGCGGTCCGAGGGTTTCGAGCGTGTTCATCCGCTCGGGCGGGGTGTGGATACACGGATGTTCTCGCCGTCGATGCGCTGCGAGGTGCTGCGCGCGTCGTGGCGTGCGGGGGCAGGCACGCCGGTGGCGGTGATGGTCGGACGTGTGGCGGCGGAGAAGAACTTCGAGCTGGCGGTTGAGACATTCGGGCAAATGCGACGCGCCGTGCCGGATGTGCGCTGCGTGGTGGTCGGCGACGGGCCGCTGCGGCGCAAGCTTGAGGAGAAACACCGCTGGATCACATTTGCCGGAACCAGGACCGGAGAGGAACTCGCAAGGCACTATGCCTCGGCGGACGTGCTCGTTTTCCCGAGCGAGACGGAAACCTTCGGCAATGTCGTGTTGGAGGGAATGGCTTCGGGTTTGGCGGTGGTTGCCTACGACTATGCCGCGGCCGGCCTGCACCTGCGCCATGGGGAGAACGGCCTCAAGGCAGCGAAGGGCGATGCGCGGTCGTTCGTGGCATACGCGGTGGCCGCGCTGGCGATGAGGCCGGATCACGCGATCCGGCGTGCGGCCCGCGAGACCGCGGAATCACTCGGCTGGAACCGGGTGGTTGCGGATTTGGAAGATCGCCTGATTGATATTTCAGGATCTGCCGGCCGGCCCGGCACATTCCACGCCACGCAGGGGAAACCGCTCAAGGCGCGCACATCAAAGTTCGAGTGCCGGACGGTTTTTCTATCAGACCTGCATCTCGGCATGCCTGACAGCAAGGCGGACGAGGTGGTCGATTTTCTCAAGCGCATCCGTTGCCGCAAATTGGTGCTCAACGGCGACATCATCGACGGCTGGGCGCTGAAGCGGGGTGGCCGCTGGACGTCGCGACATACCCGGGTGGTCCGGAGGATTTTGAAGATGACCGAGCGCGACCACACCGAGGTTTTCTATTTGCGTGGCAACCATGACGAGGTGATCGGGCGCTTCTTGCCGCTGGCGTTCGGCAGGGTGAGATTGATGAAGGAGCTGATCCACGAAACGGCGGCAGGCGTCCGCTATCTGGTGATTCATGGCGATGGCTTCGACAGCGTTTCGACACGGCACAAGTGGCTGGCATCCGTGGGTGCGGTGGGCTATGAGTTCCTGCTCAAGGTCAACCGGTTTTACAACCAGTGGCGGGCCTGGCGCGGCAAGGATTATTACTCGCTCAGCAAAAAGGTGAAAGCCGGGGTGAAATCCGCGGTGTGCTTTGTGGACCGCTACGAGGAACTCCTCCAGCAGCTCGCCCGGCACCGGAAATGCGATGGCATCATTTGCGGCCACATCCACACGCCCGAGGACAAGCAGGTTGGCGATGTCCATTACCTCAATTCCGGCGACTGGGTGGAAAGCCTGACGGCGGTCATCGAGCACGAGGACGGCCGGATGCAACTGGTCCGCTACGCCGATTTCGACGCCCTGTTTCCCGAGGAAATGGGAAATGCCGGATCGCCGTCGTTGCCGGGCCGTGAGGCGATGGTCGGCGTCATGTCTTAATACCGAATCTCCTCTTAAAGCAGGGACCGGGCGGTCCGTAAGAATCAGGCAGGGACCGCCCTCCGGGCGGTGAGGCGAATGGATGGCGAATGAAAAACCATGGACGCTGGAAAATCCGACAATGGACCGACATACACCTCCCATTATCGCGGACCGCCCGGAGGGCGGTCCCTGCCTTCAAACAGCCACTGCGCCTGTCTTCCTTATTTGTTCTCGAGGAATTCCAGAACATCGGCGGCCTGCTGGTCGGTGGATGCCTCGAGGTCCCGCCAGACGAGTTTTCCATCCTTGAACAGGAATGCCTGGCGCTTGGCGAACCCCATCGTGGTTGGCACGCCAAAGGCCTTGATGACCGTGGTGTCCTCGTCGGCGATGATGTCGAAGGGCAGCTTGTATTTGTCCTTGAAGGCTTTCTGGGCCTTCACGGCATCCTTGCTCACGCCGAAGACTTTGACACCCTTTTCGGTGAGTATGGCGAACGAGTCGCGCAGGCTGCACGCCTGCTTGGTGCAGCCGGGGGTGTCGGATTTCGGATAGAAATACACGAGCAGGTATCCCTTGGATCCGCTGTCGGCGAATTTGACGACCTGGCCGTCCTGGTTCTTCTGCGAGACATCCGGGAGGGCGGCGCCATCGGCCAGCGGTTCGGCCGCTGCGCTGGTGACGAAGATTCCGGTGGTGATGGCGCTGAACAGTTTGGTGAGTATCGACATGGCGGACAGTCTCGCACGGGAAAGGGCGCTGGCAAGGGGGTTTCTTGCATCAGCGGATGGGCAAGGACCGGGCGGTCCGCCGTGTGAATCGCGGATGAATCGCCTTACGCCAGGCCTGCGGGCGTGGTGTTGTGATGTTTCATTGGCTTTGCATTCCAGAGGACCGCCCGGAGGTCGGTCCCTGCCTCGGCATGTTGGAACCGTGTCAGATTTTGAACAAGCTGCCGCGTTTTCCGGCGAGTGCGGCGGCGCCGATGATGGCGATGGTGAGGAAAACCATCGCCCAGACGCCCAGTGCGGCCGCCAGTTCGGTGCCGTTGCCGAGCGTGCTCAACAAGGTGTAGATCGCCTTGGTGATCGGATAATGCTGCGTTTGCTGGGCGAGGATCAGGCTGTCGCTGACTTCCAACATGGCGAAGGCGAATGCCAGGATGGCACCGGCCAGCAGATTGGCGCCGATCAGCGGGATGGCGATCCGCCGCAGGGTTCTGGCGGGGGTGGCCCCCAGCGACCTTGCGGCTTCCTCGAGCACCGGGTTGCTTTGTTGCAGCCCCGCCACGGCGGAGCGCACGACATAGGGCAGCCGCCGGATGGCATAGGCGATGACTAACAGAAAAAACGGGCTGCCACCCGCGCCGACCAGGAAATGGAACGGTTTCCCCTGTTGGGAAAGCGCGAGGTAGCCGAAGGCCATCACCAGCCCGGGAACCGCGAGGGGCAGCATCACCAGGGCATCGAGCAGCGCGCGGACCCGGAGGTCGGATCGCACGACCACCCAGGCCACCGCCATGCCGATCGCGAGCGCCAGCAGCGTGGCGCAACCGGCATAGAGCAGGCTGTTTTGGATCGATGGCACCACCAGGCCGTTGCCGAGCGCCTCGATGTAATGCCGGATGGTGAATTCGTCCGGGACGACCGTGCCATACCAGCGTTCGGAGAGCGAGATCATCACGACACCGAAGTGGGGGATGCATGCCAGGGTGATGACTCCGACAAATGCGGCGGCACAGAAGGCGGATTTCCATCCGCGCAGGCGTTTTGCGGATGATCCGCTTTTCGGGCGCGGCGCCGTTCCCAGCGGCGAGCGTCCCATCACCCATTTGGAGGTGCTGAAAACCGCAGCCGCCGCAACTAACAGCACGGATGTGAGCGCGTAGGGGATCGGGTTGTCGTCCAGTCCCTTGAGGCCATCGAAGATCTGCACCGACGCCGTCCGGCCGTAGTCGAACACCAATGGCACGCCGAGTTCGGTGAACGACCAGATGAAAACGATCGATGCCCCGGCAAACACGCCCGGCATGGCCAGCGGCAGGGTGATCCGGAAGAATCGTTTCCACGGCGGACAGCCGAGGTTTTCCGCCGCCTGTTCCATCGCCGGATCGAGGTTGGAAAGCGCGGCCGCGATGTTCATGTAAAGAACCGGATAGAGATTGAGGGCGATCATCAGGATGATGCCGGCGAAGCGGCCTTCGGCCAGCCAGTCGATGGGCATCGATGGGTCCATCCAGCCGGCCTTGGCGAGCAGCGCGTTGAGCGCGCCGTTCACGCCGAGCATTTGCTTCAATCCCACCGCGCCGACGAAGGGCGGCAGGATCATGGGGGCGAGCACCAGCACACTCAGGGCCGGCTTGCCGATGAAGTCATGGCGGTGTGCGGCCAGTGCCAGCGGGAAAGCGATCAGCAACGCCGCGAACGTGGAGCAAACGCCGATGACGAATGAATTCCACAGCCCCTCGCAGTGGATCGGATTCCGGAAAACCGCGCGCAGGTAATCCAGGGTGAACCCGTCCGGACCCTCAAAAGCCCGCTTCACGATCATCCCGGCCGGATAGAGGAAAAACACCGCGAACCACGCGCAGACAAGCAGGGTAATGATGATGGCCGGGCCGCGTTTCATGGAATGGAGAGTGGATATCAGGGATTGGGTAGCGATGGATAACTGATATCTAATCACAAATTACCAATATCACTTCCCCGCCTTGCGATAATTGGCGCGGAACCAGTTACCGATGCGGATGGCGTCTTTTTCGGTTTTTAGCGGGTCTTTGCCGTCGAATATCGGGTTGTCTGTGGCGGTGGCGGGGTAGGGGATGACCGAGACATCCGAGAAAACCGCCAGCGCGTCTTGCGGCATGCCCGCGCCGATCATGGCCCGCCATGCGGATTTCATCTCCTCGTGGGAATCGATGCACATCACCTTGACCACCTGCCGCAGCAGGTGGAACGCCGAATCGGTCAGTCCTTTCTGATAGGTGAAGTTGCCGCTGTCCTGATAGGGATTGATGCCGGAGAGGGTCGAGCCGGCGAGGAACTCCGGTGTGAGGATGTCGCGCCGGATGGGGATCCGGTGCAGCGCGCGATGCTGCGGGCCGCGAGGTGTGCCGGGCATGGCGCACCACAGCCGCTGGCCATCCTCGCTGAGGCAGAACTCGACGAATGCCTGGGCGATCTCCGGATGGGGTGCGCCCTTGAGCACGGCGATCGGGTCCGCGCTCAGGGTGGTGCCGCCGGCTGGAGCGGTCCAGACGACGCGCGGTTCGCCGGTCCGGGTTTTCAGGGTGGTGGCGTAGGAACGTCCGTAGAAATCGATGCACATGCCTGCGGCGGCGTTGCCCTGCCCGACATCCTGGGGGATCTTCGACGCGCTGTCGGTGAAATAGCGGGCGTTGGCAGCGAGGCGTTGGATGAGGCGCAGCCCTTCGGTCCATCCGGCTTGGAGCGCCGCCTCCCGGTTATCGGGCCGCGCGGCCAACTCCCGCAGGATTTCCGCCTGGACTAACAACTCGAACGCGCGGGCGACCGACCCGCTTTTCGTCGGATCGGCCAGTGCCAGGGATCCGGCGTAGCGCGGGTCGGCAAGGTCGCGCCATGAGGTGGGTGCGGGAAGCCCGAGGCGCTGCAACACCTCCGGGTTATAACAGATTCCAAACTGGGAAAGGCAGGTGCCCACCCACACATGATCCGGCGGATAGTATCGTTCGCCGGTGAAGGTTTGCGGGATCGGTCCGCCATCGGCAAACCACCCGGGCCTTGTTTTGAAAACCCGCAGGGGCATCAAGCGCCCCTGCTTCGCCTGCGCCGAGAAATCCGGTTCGCCACCGCCAAACAACAGATCCACGCCGATCCCATCGCGCCCGGTTTCCGCGGCAGCCTTGTATCCCGCATCGATCACCATGCGCAGCTCGGATGACCCACCGGGCGACCGCCAATCGACATGGATCGTCCGGCCCGTGGTCTTGGTCCACCATGCCGCGAAGGCCTCGCCGAACTCCTGGCGGATCGACTCGTTGTGCGGAGTCAGGATCACCAGATGGTCCTGGGCATGGCGCGCGCCGGTCGTCGCCGACTCGCGCCGCATGCCGATCGGCAGCGCCACGGTCAGCGCCAGCAATCCCAGGACGATCCATGCCTTGGCTTTCATGATTCCGTTTGCGATCCATCCATCATGGCGGACTCAAGAGCCTGTTCGATGGATGATTTTCGAGCCCGCACCTGGCGCGCGGAGGGGACCGGGCCTTGCGCAGGATGCACAAGGAAGCACGCAGGATGCGTGCGCTTCCCGATGGGAAAAAAGGCGGCAAAGGTCGGTTTCATTCCTTCAATACCACCACGTCGTCGGGCCTGGCGTGCAGGGTGATGATGTCATTTCCAGGTTCGTGGATCACGTG
The DNA here is from genome assembly GCA_964399305.1 of uncultured Luteolibacter sp. GTDB lineage: Bacteria > Verrucomicrobiota > Verrucomicrobiia > Verrucomicrobiales > Akkermansiaceae > Luteolibacter. The sequence goes on along the minus strand of CAYNQJ010000037.1, from coordinate 22,481 downwards.
CGGGTTGGTCTCTGCGACATGCAGGCGGCCCAGGACGGACTCGACCGCATAGAGGATGCTGCGGCCGAGGTAAGTGCGCTCGGTGATGCGTCCGCTGACCGGATTATCCCCGGGTTCCTGACCGGCTTTCCATGCTTCCGGGCGGACCGACAAGCGCACGGCCTCGCCGGCGACCGGCGACCACTCCGGATCGGTGATGCGGCCGGTAAGCGGGCCGGCGGTGGTGCGCACGGTGGCAAGCCGCCCTGTGGTTTCCTGGACCACGCCATGGATGAGATTGGTCTCGCCGATGAATGCGGCCACACTCGCGCTGCGGGGGGTGCGGTAAATTTCCTCCGGTGTCCCGACCTGATCGATTTTTCCGCCTCCGGTCATCACCGCCATCCGGTCGGCCATGGCCAGCGCCTCTTCCTGGTCATGCGTGACGTAGACCGCGGTCAACCCGTGCTCCTTGACGATCCGGCGGATTTCGCGCCGCATTTCCAACCGGAGCTGGGCGTCGAGATTCGACAAGGGTTCGTCGAGCAGCAGGCACTTCGGCCTGACCACCAGGGCGCGGGCGAGGGCGACCCGCTGCTGCTGGCCCCCCGACATCTGGTCGATCGATCGCCCGCCGAACCCGGAAAGCCGGACCATTTCCAGGGCTTCCTCGACGCGTTGGCGGATCTCCCGTTTTGGCAGTTTTCGTTCCTCCAGGCCAAAGGCGATGTTCTGGCCGACGGTCAGGTGCGGCCACAAGGCGTAGCTTTGGAAAACCATCGCCGCCTCGCGTTTGTGCGGCGGCAGGTCCGTGACATCCTGTCCGCCAAAGTGAATTCTCCCGCTGCCCGGAGCCTCCAGGCCGGCGATGCACCGCAGCAGCGTGGTTTTTCCGCAGCCCGACGCACCGAGCAGGAAAAACAACTCGCCCGGTTCGATCGCAAGGCTTACCCCGTCCAAGGCGCGGACTTTGCCGAAATCTTTAACGATGGACTGGGCGCGGATCGTTTCCATGGCGGGTGATGGACTCCATGATTTCCCATGTGTCCGTGGAAGCAAGCCCGGAGCGGCCCGCCCCGTTGCAGGTGAAAATATTTCCAAGATTCGCTTGCCAAGCGGCCGGGTCCGCACGTAACAAAGCCGCCCACCCAACCGAATGCTCGGATGGCGGAATTGGTAGACGCGCTAGACTAAGGATCTAGTGGGGTAACCCGTGGAGGTTCGAGTCCTCTTTCGAGCACTTCTCTTTGAAAATCAATGAGTTCCGATCCCGAAAGGGTCGGAATTTTTTGTGGGGTGAGGCCGATTTTTATACGCGATTGACACGCCGGGGGCGGGAGGGCAGATTTCTTGCGTTCATGAATAATTTTGCGACCATGGTTCGCATGCATTACTGAAAAATAATCAATGAAACGTAAAACGATGAAACAATTCTTTGTGACGGCACTGGGCTTGGCAATGAGCGCAGGCATGGCTCAGGCGGCCATTGTTGTGCAGAATACGGCGTTCAACACTATCGGACCATTTGACGCTACTACGCAAACGATCTCAGGCTTTGTTCTTTCAGGGGGTACCAAACTCGTGGTTACTGCGGGGACGGAATCTGCTAATACGACAGGCATCACCTTTGCTGGGCAGGCGCTGACCTCTATCGTGATAGCCAATAATGGCGTACAACAGGCGAGTATTTGGTATTTGGACAATCCCACTGCATCCAGTGGTGATATCGTTGTAACCTACAGTTCAGGCACTAATAAGTCTGCTGGCATTTCCGCCATCTCCATCAGCGGGGCGGAGCTCGGTGTTTTGGGCTCTTCGGGCGCGGCGACAACGAATTCCGGAACACTGACGATTGCAGCGGGCAGCCTGGTTGTGGGATCTTTTGCCACAAACGCAATCGAGTCTAGCTTGATCAACCCTGACAATCCGTCTACCGACATCTTTTCCGCGAATATTTGGGGAGCGAGTGGCGCAAATATAGCATCCGCTTATTTCATCGAACCGGACCCTGCTGCACGTACGAGCTTCGGTTTTACCGGAGGAAGCACTAGCCGCCCGGTATCGGCCGCTGCATCGTTCGCTGTCGCAGCCATTCCCGAGCCGGCTTCCGGTTTGTTGTTGATGGCGGGTGCAGCGGGTCTGGGGCTGCTGCGCAGGAACCGGAGAGGCTGATCCGGGCATCGTGCTTCCACATCGGGATTTTGAACATCCGGCCCCGTGCGCTTTTCTCACCAGCGCATGGGGCTTTTATTTTGGTCAGACCAGACCACCAAAACCCATGCCCCAGTAAAGAAGTTTTGGATCAAGAACTACCCAAAGACTTGGAGTTGAACTGGCACCCTGCGCCGGTGGTCTTCACTTCCAAGCGATCACTTTTTTCACCGGCGAGACTCTTTGCGGCAGGTGCCATTGCCTGGTGAATATTGGTAGATTAGATAGGGCGAGTCGTTGGTCGCGATAGAGCACGTCGCATTGTCATGGCGGTCTCGAGGGCTTCGATTTAGTCGGCGAGCTGCGATTTGGCTTCGGTTGGAAATGGTGCGTTCATGAGTCGGATTGGTGAAATGGTTCTCATCCAATGATTCCGACGTATTCGCCGATGACACGGAGTTCATTCACCGTGTCCGGATCGAGTATGAGAGGTTTGAAACTGAAATCCATCGAATCCGGCTCGAGCCGAATCCTGCGGTGAGACCACGAGTCTTCTGTCGCGGTCTTTTCACTTCGATAGATCTTCACCGTGTATTGCCCGCCGGTGTCCGGGTCCTGAATGTCCCGGCTCTGGACGATGACGATTTTGCCATTCCTTGATCCGGGTGATGGTTCGCGGAAGATGCACCACGAGCCATTGGGAATGCGGCGGTTCATCGACTCGCCGACGACTTGGGCGAGGAAGAATCCGGGTTTGGCGGTGAAGTGGTCGGGGAGTTCGGCGTATTGGCAATCCTGCAGCCACTGTTCCTTGCTGAAGCCGCCAGCGGCAACCTTGATGTCGAGGACCGGAACGGCGTTCGGGCAGTCGGCCGCTTCCTCGGGCGAGAGAATGCGGAACGGGCATGCGGGTGGAGATTGCCGAGGTTCCACTCCCTCGAGCTCCGGCAGCAGGGCGCCGACGCCCTGGGATTGGAGGTAGCGGTTGGTTTCCGGATCGTTGGAATAGACGTAGCAGCCCTTGGTGCCGCGGGTCATCAGGGTGCGGTAGGTGTTCTTGATGATGAGATCGGCCTTTTCCCGGGCGGTGGAGAGGTTGGCCTTGAGCAAGCCCTTGTAGCCTTTCATCGAGGAGTCGCCGCTCGAGCGTTTGGCACCATCGGTGATCACCTTGCCATTACGGACGACAAGGTCCGGGCCGATGATCACACCCACGTAGTCGAGTTCCAGGCCCTGGCAAGTGTGGATGCAGCCGACTTCGCGAACGGAGTCCGGTTTCATGATCCACAGCGGACCATCATCGCTGAGGTTCCATTTCGCCTTGAAGGTGCCGCCGTCGAGTTGGAAGTCGAAGGCGGTCGGGGATTTCTTGGAGACCCAGTCCCAGCAGTAGCCGGCGACCATGCGGGCCTTGTTGTTCACGCGATTCCGCCGCTCGATGAGGCACTTCAGTTCTGTGGCGGATTCGCAGACCTTGAACTCGTAGTTCGCGCCTTCGAGGGTGGTGTTCGCAGTTTCCCGGAGCTGGAGCACGCGGTCGATCCATGCGAGATAGCCGTCCGAGCCGTTGCAGCGGAACTGGGATTCGAGGTCCATTTCGGTGACCGTGGCTCCGAGGGATGAAGCCCACTGGCGGATCTGTGATTTTTCCCCGATGTCCTTCCAGTGGATCCGCTGGTCCTCGTCGAGGAAGAAGATGGTAAAGGTGGAAGCGTGGATGAGTTCCTTGATCTGGTTCTCGCCGAGATTGCTGAAGAGTCCGGATTTTTCGTTCAGGCGATGGGCTTCGTCGACGATGAGTCCGCCAAAGGTGTTGGCGGGCGTTTCGGTGAATTGGCCCGAGCCGACGAAGAGATTGGAAATACGGGATTTCTTGAAGGTCTGCGTGAGTTTGCTCTCGTAGACGGCGCGCGGCGCACTGTTTTTGGTCACGTATTGGGCGACGAGACCACGGTTGGTCAGTTCGACGAGCAGGTTGATGGCGACCACCGTCTTGCCGGTGCCCGGGCCGCCGTTGACGATGAGGACGTTCTTATGGGTGGCCGAGGAGGTGGCGGCGAGATGCAGCGCGGTTTCGAAGACGGTTTTCTGTTCGTCGATCAGGTAGAACTCTCGGTTGCCCTGGAGCAGGGAGGCGAGGTGGTCGGCGAGGTTCTTGGACGGCCGGAGCTTTCCATCGCGGATCCGATACATGGTCTGCCCGTCGTCGCCGTGTTTGACATGGGCCTTGATGAACTCGCGGAGTTTTTTCGCATCGTCGCGGAGGAAGGCCGGCGCGCGTTTCACGTGCTCGGCGTAGAACGGCGCATGGAGCACGGAGCCGGACGCGCAATTGTGCAGGTAGGCGCAGGGGCGGAGGTGGATGGGATCCAGCCGGACGGATTCATTGAAGTCCTCGATCAGCATGGCGTAGGACCATGCCTGGTAGGACGGGTGATTCACCTCCCGCTCGCGGCCACCGACGAACGTGCTGACGATGCCGTCCATGGGCGTCGCCTTAGCCTCCTGCCATTGCTTGAGTTCGATGATGACGGCAGTGCGCTGGCCGTCTTCCCGGATGCCGGTGACGATGAAATCGATCCTTTTGCTGGTCTGCGGGATGTTGAACTCGATTGCCACACCGGCGTTGGAGGGGATTTCCGCATCCTCCATGATGCGGTCCATTTCCCGGAGAGAGTGTTTCCAGGAGGAGAGTTCACTATCGCCTACCGATTTCCCGAGCTTCGCCCGAAACGCCTCGTGGACGATTTCCTCGATCCGGTTGGAGAAGATGTCGTCTCGGAATTTGGTTTTATTGGCGAGGTAAACTATCATCGATAATCATGAGGGCTATTGGTCAAATAAGCAGCTGGTCAAACACCTGACGGAATACTGAACTATCGAAACGGAATGGCATCTGCCAGTCAGAATTCCGACTTTCTCTGAAAGCCGGAATGCGTAACTACCAGCCGGTCCGGGTGATTCTGGCGATATGGTCGAAATGGGGGTCACGGCTGATGACCTGCGGCTTGTGTTGGTGAGCAACGGCGGCGATCCAGAGGTCGTTCATGGGGGGGCTGAAAACTCATTTTCCAGGTCGCGCATTGCGCTCCAAAGGGAAAATCCTTGCGCAGGATGCAGGAGGAAGCACGCAAGATGCGTGCACCCCCTTTCAAGACAGCCGTTTAGAGATTCACTGGAATTTCATCTGTGTTTCATCATTCCGTCATGAGCCGGTGCCAGCGTGCGCCTGCCATGAAACAAAATCATACGACTGCGAAAAACGAAGGCATCGTCATTCCGATCAAAATCGAGCGCGTGAAAATCTGGAGCCGTCTGGCATTGGAGGCGACCACGTGGTTGATCCCGCTGGGCCTGCTGGGGGCAGGTGCGGCGGTTTCCGGTGTTGCCGCGGTGGTTTGGTTTCTCACGGGTTCCGAGCCCATTCTGACGCTTGGGTTTGCCGGCGGCTTGCTGCTGGGTCTTGCCGGAGTGTGGCACTTGCTGCACAAGCTGGATCGGCTCGTCAATGAGCTGAGGCAGGAATCGCCGGGGCATGCGTGATGGATAATTCCTTGGCATCGGCCCGAAAGCAGGCATTTTTCCCCCGATGCTGCCAATTCATCGATTGTTTGCCAAGAGGATCCATCTGGCGATTCTTACCGGAACGCTGTGCATCCTGACGCCGGGACGGGTGTTTGCCGCCGATTGGGAATACCCGGTGCCCGAGGTGGGTCAGGACGTCAAAGACCTCTCGTTTTACGCTCCTGCCACCGATGGAAAACGGCTGCCCGCGATGTCTGACGCACGCCCGCGACGTGTGATCCTGATGATTGGCGACGGCATGGGTTTCAACCATGTCGCGCTGGCACGGCACCGTGCGGTGGATGCCGACAGGCGCCTGCACATGGAGCGGATGCCTGTTGGCGGATTCATGCGGACCCATTCCGCCAACCAGTTGGTGACCGATTCCGCAGCGGCCTCCACCGCGATCGCGACCGGGGTCAAGACCCACAACGGACGGATCGGCATGTCTGCGGATGGAACCGAGTGGAAAGGCATCATGCTGGTCGCCAAAGAAGAGGGATTCCGCACGGGATTGGTCGTCACCTCGACGCTCAGTCACGCGACGCCCGCGGGTTTTGTGGCGCATGCCAAAAACCGCGGCATGGAACCGGAGATCGCCGCCCAGATGTTGGACCGGCGGGTGGACGTGCTTTTCGGCGGTGGCCGCAAGCATTGGGTGCCCGCGCCTGCGGGGACGCGCGGCGACGGACGCAACCTGATTGATGAGGCGCGTGCGGCGGGCTATCAGGTCATTCACAGGCGCGACGATCTGGGCAAGCCGGACGCATTGCCGGTGCTCGGGGTTTTTGCCGATGACGGCATGACCACTTTGGCGCCCGAGCCGATGCTGCATGAAATGACAGCCACCGCCATCAAGCTGCTGTCCGGCAAGCCGGCACGCGGCGGCGCATCGGCCAACGGATTTTTCATGATGGTCGAGGGCAGCCAGATTGATTGGGCGAGTCATGGAAATGACGAGGACAGCACCATCCGCCAGACCTTGTTGTTCGACATGGCGGTCAGGGAGGCTCTCGACTTCGCCTTGCGCGACAAGCAGACGCTGGTGATCGTGACCGCCGACCATGAGACCGGAGGTTTGTCATTGAAGACCGATGGAGGAAAGGTTGCGGCGGGGTGGACGTCGAAGGACCACACTGCGGCGGATGTGCCGGTTTATGCCTTTGGTCCTGGATCCGGCCGGTTTGGCGGAGTAATGGACATCGCCGACCTGCCAAAGAATCTCGCGGATTTGTTAGGATTCGACGGGTTCCCGGCACCGATGAAAAAAGGGCGGGACGCACGCTGAGGTTCCGAGGTTGTTTGGAAAAGAGCGAGTGATGGATCCTGAAACCCGATATCCAATTCCAAATCCCTGATTTCCCTTCCGGACTCAGTGCGGGATGCCGAACTTGTGGGCGGCGGCGTGCTCGGCCTCGCGGGTGACAGTGAGAAGCGGCACGCCGTACTCGTGGGCCGCCTTGCGGCAGTCCTCGTGTTCGGCGGTGGCGCGCAGGCCGCCGCCGGGGAGGCGGGCGAGTTTGACGGTGATGGTCCCGAAGCGTGTCTCCACCGTGTGGAGCTCGCGCGGGAGGGCGTCGCGGCGCGTGTCCGTGCGGCGGATGCCGAGGGTCGAGGTTTCCTCGAAAAGGATGTGTTCCAGGCGGTCCGCGTCCTCGGGTTTGGCCAGCACCTTGACCACATGGGCGGGGCGGTCCTTTTTCATCTGGGCCGGCATGGAAACCACATCGAGCGCGCCTTCCGCCATCAGCCGCTGGCAGGCATGGCCGATGGTTTCGCCGCGGTCGTTGTCGAGGTGGGTTTCGAGCACGGTGATGGTTTCGCTGTGCCAGCGGCCGGCGGGGGCGGTCTCGCCTAACAAAATTCGCAGCACGTTCGGGATCGGCAGGTCGCGGGTTCCCGCGCCGTAGCCGATATCGCGCAGTGTCATGGCCGGCAGCGGGCCCCATGCGTCGGCGAGTTCGGTGAGCAGTGCGGCACCGGTGGGGGTGACGAACTCGACATCCAGCGGCAATCCGGTGACGGGGATTCCCTTGAGCAGGCCGATGGTGGCCGGCGCGGGCAGTGGGATCTGGCCGTGGGCACCGCGGATGAACCCGCGACCCATGGGCAGCGGGGAGACCACCACCCGTTCGATGCCGAGTGCCTCGATGGCGGCGAGCACGCCGACGACATCGACGATCGCATCGACTCCACCAACCTCGTGGAGGTGGACTTCGTCCACGGACATGCCGTGGATGCCGCCCTCGACTTCGCAGATCCGGGTGAACACGCGCATCGCGCGTTCCTTGACCGATCCGGAAACCTCCGAGTTTTCTATCAGCTTCCGGATATCCGCCAGGTGGCGCTCGGGGGCGTTGTCGCTCACATGGACATCCACCTTGGTGGCACCGAAGGCGTTTTTGGAGACCTTGGAAACCGTCAGGTGGAAGTCATCCAGATGGAGCTTCGCGAGTTCCGATTCCAGCGTGGAGACGGGCAGTCCGGCATCGACGAGCGCGCCGAGCAGCATGTCGCCGCTGGCTCCGGCGATGCAGTCGAAGTATGCGGTTTTCATTTCGGGGTGTTGTGGGTGTTGAGGATCCGGTGCGCGGCCATGGCGGCACCGAAGCCGTTGTCGATGTTGACCACGGTGAGTCCCGAGGCACAGGAATTGAGCATGCCTAACAGGGCGGCGAGCCCCTCGAAGGCGGCACCGTAGCCGACGCTGGTGGGCACGGCGACCACTGGTGCCGAGACCAGGCCGCCGACGACGCTGGGCAGCGCGCCTTCCATCCCGGCGGCGACGATGACCACATGGGCCTTGCGGATTTCATCGATGCGCGCGTGCAGGCGATGGATGCCTGCCACGCCGATGTCGTTGAAGCGCACGACAGGGTGGCCGAGGAATGTCAGGGTGGCGGCGGCTTCCTCGGCGACCGCGAGGTCCGAGGTGCCGGCCGAGACCAGGGCCACCGGGGCGGCATCGGGTGCCGGATGTGGCAGCGGACCGACTGAGATCGTGCGGCCGAGCGGGTCGTAGCTGGCATCTGGCAGCGCGGCGAGGACTTCCGCGGCTCGGTCGGCGGGGAGACGTGTTCCGAAAGCGCGGCCGTTGGCTTCGGCGAGGGCGCGGAGGTTGTCGATGACCTGGCCGGCGGTTTTGCTTTGGCAATAGACGATTTCGGGGAACCCCTGTCGGGCGAGGCGGCCGGGATCGAGCGTGCTGTGCGGGGTGGTCATATCGGGTTTCAAATTTGAGATGGATGGGAAATCACTTCGTTCATGCTGCCGGAGCGGAAGCCATCGAGGTCGAGCGAGGCATAAGCGAAACCCGCCTGTCGGATGGCGGCGGAGACTTGGGTACGGATTTCCATCAATCTTGCCAGTTGTCCGGGTTCCACCTCGATGCGTGCGACATCGCCGTGGTCGCGGACGCGGCATTGGCGGAAACCCATTGCCTTGAGTGCGGATTCCGCACGGTCGATACGGGTGAGTTTTTCCAGAGTGACGGGTGATCCGTATGGGACGCGCGAGGACAGGCAGGCGGCGGCGGGTTTGTCCCAGACGGCGAGTCCGAGTTCACGTGCCCAATCACGGATTTCCTGTTTGGTCATGCCGGCTTCAGCCAGCGGGCTGCGGACGCCGTGGTCGCGTGCGGCGCGGCGGCCGGGGCGGAAGTCACCGGTGTCGTCGGCGTTGGTGCCATCGACGACCACAGCGATTCCCATGCGTGCGGCCAGGGCGGTGAAGGTTCCGTATGCGGTGTCCTTGCAGTGGAAGCAGCGGTCGGGAGTGTTGGCGGTGTATGAGGGGTTGTCGATTTCATCCGTTGGCACCTCGATGTGGTGGATGCCGGCGGCTGCGGCCGCGGCGCGGGCATCGTCGAGTTCGCCGCTGGCCAGACTCGGAGAGACTGCGGTGGCGGCGACGGCTTGATCGCCGAGCGTCTTGGCCGCGATTGCTGCGAGCAACACACTGTCCACTCCCCCGGAACAGGCTACCAGCACGCTGCCGCAGGAAACGAGGATCTGCATGACGCGTTCGCGGCGTTCTTGTGTCGAGGAAATCGAATCCATGGGGCTGGCAGTGGGGGTGGTTGCAACCGACATGGGAGGTAACATGCGGATTTTTCCGTGCGCAAGCAATTCCGGGTTTCGATGCGGGACCACTTCACTTGGGAGATAGCGTGAAGATTCAACCACTGATTTCACCGATTGCGCTGAATTTTTGGAATCATTTGCGTGGATGCGGCACCAGGGGGCCCATCTCAAAGAGATTTTGTGGTTTCGCTTTCCGGGTCAGAATGGAAATTGCTCTTCCGTCTCGCGGACCGTGTTTTCCCGGCCGAGGATGAGTTCCTTCGCGCGTTCGTGAACGGCCAGCCCGCTGACCTGGATGGCGCGGTTGGGGCGCACCGGGCAGATGAACTCGCAGCCGCCGCAGCCGATGCAGAGGTCCGGGTCGACTTCGGGGATGGTCAGGTTGTTCTTCCATGGGACCATGTGGCAGGACTGGGTGGGACAGTGCTCCGAACATGCGCCGCATGGGGTGCCTTTGGTTTTGACGATGCAGAGATCCTGATCGAAGCGGGCAAGGCCGGTGCGGACGAGGCGGCGCTCCGGGATGCTCAGCGGCATGATCGCCCCGGTCGGACAGATCTGCGAGCAGTTCGAGCAGTTGTAGGAGCAGAATGAGACCGTGAAATCCTGGAACGGTTGGAGGAATCCGGCCAGGCCGTGTTGCGTGATTGATGGCCGCAACACCTGGTCCGGGCAGTTGGCGACGCACAGATGGCAGGCCGTGCAGCGGCTTTGGAAATGGGCCAGCGACTTCGCGCCGGGTGGCAGCACGGCGTGGGTTTTGCGGTCCGTGTTTTTGCCGAGTGTGCCTTCGGCCAGGGTGAGCGCCGGGATGCCGATGGCGGATGTTAGAAATAGGCGCCGGCTGGCGGCGGGTGGGTCCGCGCTGTCTGGAGCCGGTGCCGCGGGTTGTAGCGTTTTGCAACGGCTGCGGGTGAGCGAGATGCCGCTGCGTTTGCAGCTCGTCACGCAATTGAGGCACATCACGCAGCGCGAGTGGTCGATGCGGTGGTTGCGGAAATCGATGCACTGTGCCGGGCAGACGCGTTCGCACATCGAGCAGCCGACGCAGGCATCGTTGGCGATTTGGAGACGGAACCATGATTTGCGCGAAAAGTATCCGAGCAGCGCACCGACCGGGCAGGCCGTGTTGCACCACAAGCGGCCGCGAAGGATGGCGGTGATCACCACCAGCGCCAGCAGCGCGGCCGCAATGCCGGTGGTGACCATGGCCACTGGTGAAACGCTGACAGGCTGGATGTCTCCGGTGCTTGCAAGCGTGTGATTGGCCCACGCGAGCAGGGGGCGCAGGGTGGCGGCGGTGATTTTTCCGAAAATGCTGTAAGGGTCGAGAAATGCGAGCGGCAGGGAAATCCCGGCAAGCAACCCGGCCGCGCAGAGCAGCACCACGGCGGCGCGCAACCATGGGAGCCCCTCGCGGAACGGCAGCCGCCGTTTTTTGCCCGTGCGGCGGGCGAACCATGCGGACAGGTCCATCAGCACTCCCAGCGGACAAAGCATCGCGCAATAGACACGGCCGACCAACAGCGTGACCACCACCACGGCGATGAAGCCCGCCGAGATCCAGCCGGCACACGTCATCATTCCTAACAGGGACGGCGTGAACTGGGGCCACAGGAGGATTCTTGCGAGCGGCACCGATATCCAGTTGCCGATATCGGCGAAGGTCAGTGCGCAGGAAACCAGGACAAGGCCGCCGATGAGGATTGCAAGCCGCCTGTATGCGGCGGCGGTCATGCCTCGAGCGTGATGCGTTTGATTTTCACCTTGTCGAGGTCGGCCTGGCCCGCACCCATTTCCCCGGCGATGCGGACGTAGCCGAGGTCCTCGGGTTTCATGCCGAAGAGCTTGGCGGCGGCGGCGTCGAGGGCGACCATATCGGTGCCGATCATCTGGTATTTGGCGATTTCTCCATCCTCTTCAGCACGGCCCTGCGGCCCGTTCTTGCGCAGAATCCGGTAGGCATCGATGATGTTGAGGTTCGGGATGCGCGGTGCGAAGCACAGGTCCGCGATGCACTGGTCGAGGTTGTTGCTGTGGAAAAACCGGCGGTCCCAGACGACGCCCATCAGGTTTTTCATGCACAGCGAGAGTTTTGCTCCGCCGTGATGTTTGAGGATGGGGACGTTGATGAAAACGTCGCAATCCAGCATCTCCTTGTGGACGAGTGCCTTTTTGACGGCTTTGGCTTTCGGGAATTCCACTTCGCGGTATTGGTTTTCCAGGTTGGCCGGGGCCATCACGCCGCCGGCATCGGTGACGGACTTCTCAATGCCGCTGGTCTTGTAGGAGCGCTCCCAGTTGTGGCAGGTGTGATCGAAGACCGTGACTTTGGAAGCACCGGCGGCGATGCAGTGTTTGACGATCGCGCCGACCAGTTCCGGGTTGGTGTTGGCGGGGATTTCAGGGGGTTGGTCCCACGCGATGTTGGGTTTGACCACCACGTGCTGGCCTTTTTTGACAAACGCCTTCATGCCGCCGAGAGCGGCGATGCCGGCCTCGAACATGCTGACCGGGCCGCCGTTGCGAACGGCGACCATGTCCCAAGGGCCGTCGCCATCCTTTTCAGGTGCGGCGAACAAGGGGTTGTGCCAGGAAATCGCCACAGCAGTGGCGGCGGCACCTTCGATGAAACGGCGGCGATCGATCTGTTGCATGGGCTTTTCCTCCAGTGGGTTTGAGTCGATTCACACGCTATGCCCCGCGCTCCCAGCCGCAAGCCGGGGTGGATATCCGCACGGCATATGCAAATTCATGCGCAGTCCGGAGGAGGAGGGCGGCAGTGGGCATGAGGAATTCCAACCACGGATTTCTGGTTGGAGCATCCGCGCCCGGTCCCAGGCTCAAATCTTCTTTCTTTGGTGCACGCCTGCACTCTGTGGTGGAAAACCGACCGGATGATCCTTGGTGCAGGTGTCGTGGGATTGTGGAACCATCCGTGGCTCACAGGCCGGATTTCTTCCACATCTGAATCGATTCGAGGAAAGGTTCGCCATAGCACTGGAGTTTGGCGACGCCGATGCCGGGGACATGCAGTGCTTCCTCGGCCGTGACCGGTTGGTAGCGGGCGAGCGCCTCGAGGGTTTTATTGTTGAAAACCACATAGTGTGGCACTTGCTGGCGTTTGGCGATTTGGTTGCGGAGGTCGCGCAGCAACGAATAGAGCCGGGCGTCGTATCCGTGGTCCTTCAGCGCCACCTCCTTGCGACCGGCTGCGGTATCGGGCCAGACGAGCTGGTAGCTGGATTCACCACGCATCACCTTGTCGCCCAAGGGGGTGAGTGTGAGTAGCGGATATTCTCCGGTGATCGTTTGGACCAGCCCCGCATCGCCAAGCGACCGCATCAGGCTGTTGAGATAGCCGGCTCCCTTGTCGCTGAGGATGCCGTAGGTGGAAAGCCGGTCGAGTCCGGCGGCGATGACTTCCTGGGATTTGCTGCCGGCGAGCATCTGGACGATGCGGCCACGGCCGAAGCGCGCGATCCAGCCGTCGCTTCCGCGGCGCGACATGCGGGCGACGCCTGCAAGCGCCTTGCGGACGATTTCCGCTTCTTCCGGTGTGGGTGGCCGCGCGTCCCCCGAGCCTTGCTCGCGGCAGACATCGCAGTTGCCGCAGGGCTGTGCGTCCGCCTCGCCGAAGTAATGGAGGATCCACTCCTGGCGGCAGCTTCGCGAATAACACATCTCGACCATCGCCTTGAGTTTTTCCCGGTCACGTCGGTCTTTCTCCTCGATCGCCGCCTCGTCGAGTTCGAGCTGGCGGGCGGTGATGTGTGGCTTGAGCAGGCGGGTGCCGCGCATCCGTTTGCCGGGGATGTCGAAGCGCTCGATGTAGCCGGCCCTTCCGAGCACGGTCAGCGCGCTGCCGACCGACATCGAGTTTTTGACATCGGTGTTTTTGGCGATTTCCTCCAGCGTGCGGTGGATCTCGAATTCCCGGTCCGCCTCGTTGAGCAGATACTGATAGATCGAGCGGATGACCGATGCGGTCGGGTTGGCGCCTTCGATGAAAAACTCCTGGGTGCGGGTGTCGGCGTAGTTGAACAACAGCTCGCAGAATGCCGCCTCGCCGTCGCGTCCCGCGCGGCCGGCTTCCTGATAGTATGCCTCGACGCTGCCGGGTACCTCGTAGTGGATGACAAAGCGCACATCCGGGCGGTCGATGCCCATGCCGAAGGCGTTGGTTGCGACGGCGACGTCGGCCTTGCGCTGGATGAAACCTTCCTGGGCCTTGGCCCGTTCCTCATCGCTCATGCCGCCATGGTAGGCGATGCACTTGATGCCCCAGCTGGCGAGCGTTTCGGAAACGGCCTCCACCTTCTTGCGGGTGGCGCAGTAGATGATGCCGGTTTGATGGGTGGCGATGACCGCCCTCATGCGGTCGTCCTTGTGCACGGCTTTTTCCACCGGGGTGATCGCAAGCGAGAGGTTGGGGCGGGAGAATCCGCTGACCTGCTCGAAAGGCGAGCGCAGGCCCAGCACCGTGGTGATGTCCTTGCGAACGATCGGCGTGGCGGTGGCGGTGAGGGCCACGCACTGCGGGTTGCCGATTTTTTCCAGCGCGCGGCCGAGCCGCAGGTAGTCGGGGCGGAAGTCGTGGCCCCACTGGCTGAGGCAGTGGGCCTCGTCCACCGCGAAGAGCGAGATTTCGATACCTTCGAGCGCCTTGAGAAAGCTGTCGGCGCGGAAGCGTTCCGGGGCGACATAGACGAGTTTCCAGCGGCCGCGGCGCATGTCGTCGAGGCGTTCTTTCTGTTCCGGCCAGGTGAGGGTGGAATTGATCAGGGTGGCCTCGATGCCGCGGGCGACCAAGGCGTCCACCTGGTCTTTCATCAGTGCGATCAGGGGAGAAACCACCAGGGTCACGCCGTGGAAACACATCGCGGGAACCTGGAAGCACAGGGATTTGCCTCCGCCGGTTGGCATCACGACCAAGCCGTCGCGTCCGGAAACGATTTGCTGGATGACCTCCTCCTGGCCGTCGAGAAATCCCGGGAAGCCGAAATACCGGCTGAGCGCCTGGTCGGGCGTCATGGTCAGCGGTTTGGCGGATGTCTCGGGCATTTCTCTGCGCAAACGAACACTCATGCCGACGTTGCGTCAATCCGCGAGCGGCCCGGAAAGGCAAAAAGGGCAGGGGCCTCTTTGCCCGGGGCCATGCGGCATGCGCTTCGCGGATGTATCACGCCGCTGCAAGCGGCCACGGTATCCCGAGCGGTCCCTGCCGGACGATTCTGACATTTCAGCGGACGCTCAGAGTTTCCACGGTTCGCGCATCGGCTGGTGGGCGAGCGCGTTGGCGGCGGGGTCGTCGAACTTGAGTGTTTTTGAATCGAAACGGAGGTTCTTGTTCAAGCGGTGGGCGGTGATGCCCATGTTGACCATGGTGGCGGACCAGAACGCGTTTTGCTCGTTGAGTGCGAATTTCTTGCGGGTGCGGACGCACTCGTGGAAGTCGGTGAGCTGTGCCGGCGGATCGGGCAGGGCATCGATTTTTTTCCGCAGGTCCGGGATGTTGGATTCGAGCCGTTTGCCGATCCGTCCTTTGGGTCCTTCCATGTATGCGGCGTCCTTGTCCTTGTTTTCGCCATCGAGGATGACCTTGCAGCCATCGGCGTAGGTGAACTCGATGCGCCGCCAGGTGCCGACGGCCTCGGCGTCCTGAGGGTCGGAATCGATTTCCACCGAGATGGGAGCCTGGTCGTCCTTGCCGAGAATGTATTGGACCGGGTCGAGGTAATGCTGGCCCATGTCGCCGAGGCCACCGCCGTCATAGTCCCAGTATCCACGGAACGTGCCATGGGTGCGGTGAGGGTGGTAGGGTTTTTTGGGTGCCGGCCCGAGCCAGAAATCATAATCGAATCCTTCGGGCACCGGTTGCGGTTCCAAGCCGACTTTTCCGGTCCACATATTCAGCTTCCAGTCGAACCCGGTGATACCCGAAACGGTGATCTTCAACGGCCATCCTAACAGGTCGTTCATCGCCGCTTTTTTGAGCATCACCACCGGCACGCCCATGTCGTAGAACGCGTCCTTGAAGCGGAACCAGGTGTTGATGCGGAAGATGCGCTCGTGTTTCTCCACCTCGCGGACCATGGCGATGCCCTCGCCGATGGTGCGGCTCATCGGCTTTTCACACCAGATGTCCTTGCCGGCCTTGGCGGCGGCGATGGCCATCAGCGCGTGCCAGTGGGGAGGGGTGGCGATGTGGATGATGTCGATGTCCTCGCGGGCGATCAGTTCGCGGAAATCGTGGTATCCCTTGATGCCGTTGGCGGCGGCATTCGCCTGGTTCATGCGGGCGTCGAGGTGCCTTTTTTCCACATCGCAGAGGGCCAGCAGTTTGCCCGGCATGGTGAGGTGGGACTCGCAGATGCCACCGCAGCCGATGATGCCCTTGGTGAGGACTTCGGAGGGAGGGGTTTGGTTGTTGAGCCCGAGCACGCGGCTGGGGACGATCTGGATGGTCGCCAATGCGGCGAGCCCCTTGAGGGTTTGGCGTCTGGTGGTCATAATCACAAAAAGGAACGGTGGCGTTACCAGAACGCCACGCGTGATCTTTCATGTGGTTTGGCGCAGTGTGCCGGAGAATCAACGTCCTTTCGCCAAGGCATCCATCAAATAGCGCGACGGCTGGAAGTTTTCGATCAGGACCTCATGCTGGTCGCCACGGGTCATGCGCACCTGGCTGATGTTGAAATTCGGCGTCTTGTGCGGGGCGAACAGGATGTCGTCATGGGTCGAGTTCTCGTGTTTTTTGAACATCGATGGCAGGATGTCGCCGCCGAGATGGTCGTCGCGGCCGGTGGCGAGGTGGCAGGTGCCGAGCACCTTCTCGTCCTGGATGTCCGCGCCGGAAACCGGGAGCACCTGCGTGCCAAAGCCGAGCTCGCCGAGCGTGCCGGTCATCGGGTCGTCCTTGAGGCGGGTGTTGTGTGCGTCGATGGTGGCTTGGTTTCCAGCAATCAGTGAGGAACGGATGATGCAGCGGTTTTCGACGTCGAGCACACCGAGGGTGCCGTCCTCGTATTTCATCGGGAATTGACCCCGGGCGTCGCTGGGAACGAAATACACCTCGCCGGCAGGGAGGTTGGCGATGTCCGGTTGTGTGCCGAGGCACAGGCCGTGGGATTTTTGCGCCTCCTGGCGGTCGAGGCCCAGCCATGCGGTGAGTACGCGCCCGTCCTCGAGGGCGAAGTCGATCTCGATCGAGTCGGCGCTGGTCATTGCGAGGCGCAGCCGTTCGGCGTCGGCGGAGACCTGGTGGTAGTCCACCGCGAGGCCGGACTGCAGGATCACGTCGTTCAAGCCGTGGAGGGTGGCGCCGCGGAAGCCGAATTGCTTGCATTTCGCGGTGAGCGGCGCGGTGGCGGAGAAGGTCGAGATGCAGAGGATGAGGTCGTAATTCGGATAGATATCGCGGTCGAGCGAGAGGTGGTTGCCGGTGGTGTCCCAGACGTCGTCGGCGAGGTCGAGGTTCGATCCATGGGTGCAGCGGAAGGCGAACATTTCACCGCCACTCATGCCGAGTGCTTCGAGAGCACCGTTTTTGAGGCCTTGGTAAAAGTGTTTGTGGGCGTTCTTCTGGACCGGGAAGCCATCATGGCTGAGGAAGTTGAAATCGCGGATCAGCCCGGCGGGTTCGTCAAAATCCACGAGCACACATACCCGGCATCCCTGGGTGGGTGCGAAAACCGTGCCGAGCAGGCGGACGAGATCGAATTTGGGAAAGACCCGTTTTCCGGGGTTCAGAAGGATTTCCTCGTGCAAATAGTCCGGTAGAGCGGATTCAAGTGTGTGGGCCATGCTCCGGAGCGTACCATTGATGATCCGGGCCGCAAGGGACGAATGCGGGATGTTGCCTGGAAAAATGATTTTTTCAATCCATGAGGCCCCAAGAGCCATGAATCCGGGTTCTGGCACTTCCATCCGGAGAAAACCTTGTGCAGGATGGGCAAGGGGGCACGCAAGATGCAGGTGCTCCCCGAGTCAGTCGTTCGCTCGTTGCCCGGATTTCCGTGCCAGGGCCATGCCGGTCGGAGACGACGGGTTGCGTGTGATGGTGGCGGGATCGCCTTCGGCGACCAGTCGCCCGCCGTGGATGCCACCGCCGGGGCCGAGTTCGATCACCCAGTCGGAGCAGGCGACCACGTCGAGGTTGTGTTCGACGACCAGCACGCTGTGTCCGGCGTCGCGCAGGCGCAGGAATGCGGCTAACAGAAGTTCGACGTCGCCGAAGTGCAGGCCGGTGGTCGGTTCGTCAAACAGGTAGATCGTGTGTGGTGACTGAGGTCGGGCGAGTTCCGTCGCGATCTTGATGCGTTGGGCCTCTCCGCCGGAGAGTGTGTTGGCCGCCTGGCCCAGCTTGAGGTAACCGAGCCCGAGATCCTCCAGGACGGAGAGGATGTGGCGCAGTTTCGGTACGGGACGGAAAAACCCGAGTGCCTCGCTTGCCGGGAGTTCCAGCACATCGGCGATGGATTTTCCCTTGTAGGTGATTTCCAGGGTTTCGCGGTTGAACCTGCGGCCCGAGCAGGCGGGGCATTGGATCCATGCGTCCGGCAGGAAGTGCATCTCGATTTTCAAGCGGCCGTTGCCCTGGCATCGTTCGCAGCGGCCGCCGGTTGCGTTGAAGCTGAACCGGCCACGCCCATAGCCGCGCTGGCGCGACAATGGCAGTTGGGCGAACAAGCCGCGGATCAGGTCGAACGCACCGGTGAATGTCGCCGGATTCGAGCGCGGGCTGCGTCCGATCGGCGATTGGTCGGCCACCACGCATTTTTCAACGAGTTGGAGGCCTTCGATGCCGTCGTGCATGCCCGGGGTGTCACCGGCGTGGTGGAAATGGCGTGTCAGGGCGCGCCGCAGGATGTCATCGGCGAGGGTGGACTTGCCGCTGCCGCTTGGTCCGCAGAGGCAGACGAGTTTTCCTAACGGGATTGAGACATCGATATTGGCGAGGTTGTGTTCGCGGGCGTTGCGGATGACGATGGCGCCGGGTGATGTTTTCGAGGCATGTTTGTGGGGTTGGGATGTCAGTTCGCCGCGCAGCCATTGGCCGGTGGGAGATGGGATTTCCGCGGGCGGGCCAGCGGCGAGGATTCTGCCGCCGGCGGTGCCTGCGCCGGGACCCATGTCGATCACGTGATCCGCAGCGCGGATGATGTCTTCATCGTGTTCGACCACCACCACCGTGTTTCCCAGATCCCTGAGGCGGATGAGTGCGCGGATCAGGCGGCCGGTGTCGGTGGTGTGCAGGCCGATGCTCGGTTCATCCAGCACATAGATCACGCCGGACAATCCGGCGCCGAGCTGGGTGGCGAGGCGGATGCGTTGTGCCTCGCCGCCGGAAAGCGTGCCACTGGCGCGGTCGAGCGTGAGGTAGTCGAGTCCCACCTCTTCGAGAAACGCGAGCCTTTTGGCCGCATCCCGGGCGAGGCGTCCGCACACTTCCATGCGGTCCGCCGGGATATGGATGCCGGCGAGCCATTGTGCCGCCTCGGAGACCCCCATCGCGCAAACATCCTGGATGCCGAGCCAGCGGCCGGCGCTGCCCTCGATGCGGACGGCCAGCCACTCGGGTTTCAAACGTTTGCCCCCGCATATCGCGCACGGACGATGTGTCATGCCGCCCTGCGTGGTGGTGTCGGGAAACATCCCGGTGCCGATGCCTTCGCAGGCGTCGCAGGCACCGAGGTGGGAGTTGAAGGAAAAATGTTTCGGGGTCAGCTCGCCGATCATGAACCCGGTGCGGGGATTGCGATAGGATGTTTGAAATGCGAGGTCGCGCCATGCGTCGGAGTCCGGGTCTTGCAATGCGGCGCGCGCTTCCGCGCCGCACAGGCGCAGCGCCGACTCCACCGAGTCCGCCAGCCGTGATTCCACACCGGGCCGGATGACGAAGCGGTCCACGACGATTTCCACCGCCGGAGTGGATTCGGGCCACGATTGCGCGGCTTCCTCGATTTCCATCACCACGCCATCCACACGGATGCGGATGTATCCCTGTCGCTGCAAATCACCTAACAGTCTTTGCGGTTCGCGGGTTTCCTCTTCCGGGACCGGGGCCAGCAGCATGATCTTGGTGCCTTCGGGCATGCCGCCCAGGGCTGCCACGATGTCCGCCGCGCCCATGCGTTCGAGTCTTTCGCCGGTTTCCGGGTCATGGGGGATACCGACCGCCGCCCAGAGGATCCGGAGATACTCGTGGATCTCGGTGGCGGTGGCCACCGTCGAGCGCGGGTTCAATCCGCCGCTTCGCTGCTCGATCGCGATCGCCGGGCTGAGTCCTTCGATGGAATCGACGTCGGGTTTTTCCAGTTGGTCGAGAAATTGGCGCGCGTAGGCCGAGAGCGATTCGACATAGCGGCGCTGGCCCTCGGCGTAGAGTGTGTGGAATGCCAGCGATGATTTGCCCGACCCGCTCGGGCCGGTCACGACCACGAGTTTTCCACGCGGGATGTCCACGTCGATGATTTGCAGGTTGTGTTGCCGCGCGCCGCGGATCCGGATGGTGTCCACATCTCCAGAGAAACCCGCGCCGCGTGATCCGCCAAGTGTTAAAAGGAAATGAGAGATTGGGGAATCGGATACGGGGGATTGGATTTCAAGCGCACGCGCATGAACCCAATATCCTGATTTCAAATCTCCATTTCCTTTCCAAGTGATCCTCCTTGCCCGCCGGGATGAAACCTCTTATGGCTGCGGCCATGGATGCGACACAGCCTGGCCAGCCTGCGATCGGCGTGATCGGTGGCAGCGGACTCTACGAGATGGATGGTTTGTCGGACTTGTCCGAACATCAGGTCCGAACTCCGTTTGGAGATCCATCGGACAAACTGGTCACGGGCGTCATTGCCGGCCGCCGCGTTTGTTTCCTGCCGCGCCACGGCGCAGGGCACCGGTTGCTGCCCCATGAGATCAACCACCGTGCCAACCTCTGGGCGCTCCGATCGCTCAATGTCCGCTGGCTTATCTCGGTCACCGCGGTCGGCAGCCTGCGTGAGGAAATGGCACCGCGTCATATCACGGTGCCGGATCAACTGATCGACCGCACCGGCACGGCCGCCAAGCATACGTTTTTCGGGAATGGCATCGCCGCCCATGTGGGTTTTGGCGCCCCCTACTGCGGCGATCTGCGGGCGCACCTGATCCGTGCGGCCCGTGCGGCCGGTGCCACCTTGCACGAACGCGGCACTTATCTGTGCATGAACGGGCCGGCATTCTCGACCAAGGCGGAGGCCGCGATGCACCGGATGATCGGTGCGGACATCATCGGCATGACCAACGGTCCCGAGGCGCGCCTTGCCCGCGAAGCTGAGATTTCCGCCGCCACGCTGGCATTGGTTACGGACTACGATTGCTGGAAGGAGGATGAGGAATCCGTGGAAGTGCACACGATTGTCGAAAACCTCCATGCAAACGCGGCGATCGCGAGGAGGATCATCCGCGAGGTGATCCCGATGATTCCCGCCTCTCCCGAAAGTCCGGCCCATCGCGCGCTGGACACCGCCATCTTCACCCCGCGTGAAAACTGGCCCGCCGTGACCGCTGCAGATCTCGCTCCGATTCTCGCGCGCTTCGGCTGAGGTCCAACCGCCGTCGCGCCGGAAAAACGCCCGGTCTCGCATTTTCAACTGCCGTTTTCCGAAACGCGCGTTAGTCTCGGCCATCGTGAAAGTCGGAATCCTCGCCAACCCGCACAAACCCGGATCGCTGCCCGCCATTCAAGCGCTGCGGAAATCGCTGGCATCCAAAGGCATCGCCAGCCTGTTGGAGGAGGAAACCGCCGCCCTTGCGGGTGATGGCGGCGGTGTCCCGGTGCGGGAACTCGCCGGGACGGTGGACGTCGTGGCCGTCATCGGCGGCGATGGCACGATGCTTCACGCGGTCTCGCTGCTGGGGGACTTCGACAAACCGGTGGCCGGCATCCATGTGGGTACGCTGGGTTTTCTAACAACCTGCAAGGATGACGAGCTCGACCTGCTTTCCGAATCACTGGCCTCCGGCGGTTTCACCACCAGCCCGCGCACGATGCTGGAGGCGACGGTCCACCGGGGCGGAAAGCCCGACGAAGTGTTCACCGCGCTCAACGAGATCACGCTTGCCCGCGGCGAAACCGGGCGCCTGGTGTCGCTGACGGCGCGGGTGAATGGCGAGTTGCTCAATCACTACCGGGCGGACGGGCTGATCGTGGCCACTCCGACCGGATCCACTGCGTATTCCCTGTCAGCCGCCGGCCCGCTGATCGCCCCGGGAGCCGAGGTGTTTCTCATCACGCCGATCTGCCCGCACAGTCTGAGCCAGCGCGCGCTTGTTCTGTCGGATACGTCGGTGGTGGAACTTTCCTCCGAGGATCCCGATAGCGCGCCGATGCTTTTCACCGTCGATGGCCGCGACACCGTGCGCATCGGCGCGGGTGACCGCGTGGAAGTCCGCAAGTCCGCCCGCACGTTCCACCTGCTCAGGCTGAAGGACAGGTCGTTTTACGAGGCCCTGCGGCAAAAGCTCGGCTGGCAGGGAGTTTAGTCGGTTAGGAGCGCGGTCGTATCGTCCCTTTTTGGCGGACAGGATGTCCGGGGCACGCAGTCGTCAGAATGACGACGCTCCGTAGGGTAAGGAGCGCGGACGTTCCGTCCGCTATGTGAGAGGGACGTTCCGTCCCTTTTGGCGGACAGGATGTCCGGGGCACGCAGTCGTCAGAAT
>CAYNQJ010000036.1:0-39889 GCA_964399305.1 uncultured Luteolibacter sp. | reverse complement strand
GACATCATCGAGCTGGGGCTGCCGTTTTCCGATCCGCTGGCCGATGGCATCGTCAACCAGATGGCAGCCGACCGCGCGCTCAAATCCGGGATGACCACGCCGCGGGTGATCGAGCTGATCCGCGAGTTCCGCAAAAGCCATGAGACCCCGATCGTGCTTTTCACTTATTTGAACCCGGTTTTCACCTATGGTTTCGAGGCGTTTCATCAGGATGCGGCAGCCGCCGGGGCGGATGGCATCCTGCTGCTCGACCTGCCGCCCGACGAGGCCGCCCTCAATCGCGACCTCGCCCTGGGGGCCGGATTGAAACACATCCGCCTGATTGCACCGACCACGCCTGCCGACCGGGTGAAGTTGTTAGCGCGCTCCGCCGAGGGCTTCATCTACGCCCTTTCACGCACCGGGGTGACCGGCGCCCACGGCGCGCCATCGGCGAACATCGCGGAGCTGGTGGCCTCGATCAAGGCGCACAGCGATGTGCCGGTTTGCGTCGGCTTCGGCATCAGCAACGCGGAGCAAGCCGCGATGGTCGCGGCCGCTGCGGACGGAGTGATTGTCGGTTCCGCGATTGTCAAACAGGTGGAACAACACCTCGATGACCCCGCCACGGCGGTCCGGGAGTTCGCCGGACCCTTGATCGCGGCGGTCAAGGCCGCATGCTGATCGATGCGCGTGTGCTTGTCACTGCGTGATCTTGAGGTCTCGCTGGTGGCCGGTTTCGATTTTGCGGGCGAGCGCGGTGAACACGGGTTCCGGAACGTAACGGTGGACCGTGTCCTCCCAGCTCTTGGGACCAATGAGGCTTTTGATCATGTTGGATGAGACTTCGGCGATGTCGCGCGGCGGCATCAGGAAAACGGTGGTGATTTCCGGCGCCATATCGGCGTTGATGTGGCGCATCACGCGCTCGTATTCGTAATCGTGGGAGGAACGGATGCCGCGCAGGATGTATTTGGCACCGCGCTTGCGGGCGTAATCGACCAGGTAGCGGTTGTCAAAGTGGGCGATTTCCAGGTTGTCGCATGCGGTGGTTGAGGCGCGCAGCAGTTCGAGGCGCTCCTCGACCGAGAAGGAATATCGTTTCGATGGATTGTCGCCGATGGCGACGATCAGGTGGTCGAACATTCCGATTCCCTGTTCGATCATCCAGATGTGCCCCTTGGTCGGCGGGTCGAATGAACCGGCATAGACGGCGCTGCGCATGGCGGGAGGATAGGATGGATTTGCCGGATGTGGTAAGCACAAATCCCGAAAAGTTCGGTCAAGACACCAGTTGCGCCATGGGGCGGCGGACGTGTAATATCGCGGTGTGGCGGACGCAGGCTTCACATTCTTGGGAACGGGCACCTCGGTCGGGGTGCCGGTGATCGGCTGTCACTGCGAGGTCTGCACCTCGGCGGATCCCAGGAACCGGCGCTTGCGTTCATCCGCACTGGTCGAGGCGGGAGGGCTCAGGGTTCTCGTCGATTCCGGTCCGGACCTGCGGGCCCAGGCTCTGCGCGAACGGATGAAGTCGCTGGATGCGGTGATTTACACCCATGCACATCTCGATCATGTCGTGGGTTTTGACGAGTTGCGTGCGTTTTGCTGGGGGAGGGAAGCGCCATTGCCGCTGCACGCGACCGCGGAGACCATGGAGACACTGGTGCGGATGTTCGGATGGGCGTTCACCCCGGAAAACATCTACAAAGGGTATGTCAAACCCGACCCCAAGGTCATCGACGGGCCATTCCATCATGGCGATCTCAGGATCACGCCGCTACCGGTTCTGCATGCCGCGCTGGAGACCATTGGTTTCCGGTTTGATTTTCCCGGCGCTCGCAGCCTCGCCTACATCCCGGATGTCAAAACCCTGCCTGCGGAAACGCTGGATGTGATCCGCCATGTCGATGTGTTGGTCATCGACGCCTTGCGGCCCACTCCACACCCCACCCACATGTCGCTGAGCGAGGCCTTGGAAGCGATATCCGACGTCTCGCCACACGAGGCGTGGCTCACCCATCTGGGCCATGAGAATGATCACGAATCGCTGGAAGGCGCCTTGCCGACCGGGGTTCGGGTGGCTTGGGACGGCCTGCGGATCGACCTTTGAGATTCGCGGATCTTGCATGCGGGGACCTGTCCGGTCATCTTCCGGGCATGCGTTTGACGGTCATTTGCGCGCTTGTCCTCACCGGTTTTCCGGTGGCGATGGCCGTGCCGCCGGCCCCGGCCCCTGAATCAGTGGCGGTATTGTATAACACAGCCGTCGCAGGGTCGGAAAAACTCGCTACCGATTACTTGCAAGCGCGCGGCATCCCTGCCGCCAATCTGATTGGCTTGGAAATGCCGGCCGGGCAGGACATTTCGCGGCAGGAATATGAAACGACGATCGCCGGGCCGCTGCGCGCCGAGTTCGACCGGCGCGGGTGGTGGAAGCGCGCGAAAAACCCGCAGGGACTTCTGATTCCGACACAGAACCGGATCCGGGTGTTGGTGACGATCCGCGGGGTGCCACTGCGGTTGCGGCCGGAACCCAAGCCGAAACCGGGTGAGGCAGCGCCTGCGGCGGCTCCGGAACAAGCATTGAAAGGACGCGACGACGCATCGGTGGATTCCGAATTGGCGATGTTCGGGGTCGCGGGTGTGCCTCTGGAAGGCGGGCTGGACAACCGGTATTACAAGTCCGACCAAACCATTGCCGACGCGGACATGCCGTATCTGGTGTTGACCGCGAGAATCGACGCCGCCTCGCTCGAAACCTGCCAACGCATGATCCGCGATGCGGTTGAAACCGAAAAGCACGGACTCTGGGGCATGGCATACGTGGACATCGCCAACAAGTTTCCACAAGGCGACGCATGGTTGGAAACCGTGGTCGATGAAACCTCGGCAATGGGGATCCCCACCGTGGTGGACCGTTTCAACGAGACCCTGCCGAAAAACTATCCGATGGGTGCGGCTGCGTTGTATTTCGGCTGGTATGACTGGAATGCGAGCGGGCCGTTTCTCAATCCGAGGTTCCGCTTTCGTCCGGGCGCGGTAGCCGTGCATCTCCATTCATTCAGTGCGGAGCAACTCCGCAGTCCATCTAAAAACTGGTGCGCGCCTTTGTTGGAACGCGGGGCCGCGGTGACTGTCGGCAATGTCTACGAACCCTACCTTCACCTCACTCACGATCTCGGCATCCTCCAGCAGCGCCTGCTGGCCGGCCACTCCTGGGTGGAGGCCTGCTGGATGGCGATGCCCGTGACCTCCTGGCAGGGAGTCGTGATCGGAGACCCGCTCTACCGTCCGTTTCTTCACCTGGCCGGCACCGGTGTGGTCCGCCGCGAGGACAGGGATTTCAGGGCGTTGCGGGCGGCAAGAATCCGCTGGCCATACGATCTGGTGGAGCGAAACCGGCAACTCGACAGCGCCGCCTCACGCAATGCCAGCGGGGCCCTCACCGAAGCCGTCGGCCTGGACCTGGTGGAACGTGGGCTAACCACTGAAGCGGCCGTGCGTTTCCGCGACGCCCGCCTCCGCTATCTGACCGCCGAGGACAAGATGCGGCAGGACTTCCATCTCGCCGCCATCGACCGCGCCGCCGGCCGCAAGGAACTCGCCATCCGCAGCCTGCGCGACGCCAGTCTCCGCTACGGCCCGATCCCGGAAAACGATGCCGTCCAGGCATGGCTCCAGCTGCTGGACCCGCCACCGCCGGCCGCCCCGCCCAAAGGCAAACCGCCCGGAAAAAAGAACCCCAGGAAAGCTCCCTGACATGACTTACGGATTTTTGTTAGAATCGGTCTGGCATCCGCCGCTTGCCTTCGAGGAAACCTCGCTGGGCAAGCTGCCTTCGGAGCTCCAGCTTCAGGCGCTCTGGTTTGCCGGCGCCTTTGGCCGCGACTTCCGAACAACCTGCGGCCGGAGCGCGCGCGTCATCCAGTTCGGCGAGTGGAACCGAGGGGCGGGCCCCGATTTCATCCAGGCCGCGGTCGAGATCGACGGAGAGCTGCGCACCGGCGAGCTGGAACTGGATCCGCAATCCTCCGCCTGGGAAGCCCACGGTCATGGGACGAATCCCGCCTTCAACCGGGTGGTGCTTCATGTGGTGTTCCAAGCGGACACGCGTCAGGGTTTCATCCGCACCAGCGAGAACCGCGAGGTCCCGCAGGTGGTCATCTCGGAAATGCAACTTGCGGATGCCATGAACCGCCCGCAGCGCGAGGTGGCGATCGCACACCCCGGTCGCTGTTTTCATCCGCTCAAGCATTTGTCATCCGCCGCCATCGCAAGCCTGTTGGATGAGGCTGCCGCGCACCGGGCGGCGCTCAAGGCCGCGCGCTGGCAGCGGACGGCCGACGCCCACGGGCGGGATGCCGCACTGTTTCAATCAACGGCCGAGACGCTCGGTTACCGGGCCAATCCGTTGGCGATGCGGTTGTTAGCCCAGCGCGCGCCGCTCGCCCTGCTGCGTGAGGAAGGTCCTGCCGCCGAGGCGGTGTTGTTCGGAACCGCCGGGTTTCTCTCGCCGGGCCTGCATGAGCAGGCACCGCCCGAAACCCGCGATTACCTGCGCGGACTCTGGGACGCATGGTGGAAAAGCCGCGCGCGCTTCGAACCCACCGGCAACCGTGGCATTCCGTGGAAAACCAACGGCCAACGCCCGGCCAACCATCCGCACCGCAGGGTGGGCGCGCTGGCCGCGCTGGTCAATGCCTGGCCGCAATACCGACGGCTCGCACTGGCCAGGCCGTTTGCGGCCAAACCGGTCGTCGATTTCCTGCAGTCGCTCGATCACCCGTTCTGGGGCCGCCATCACACGCTCACCTCGGCGGAGGCACCGCGCCGGATCGCGCCGATCGGCCGGACCCACGCGCTGGAGCTGATCGCCAACCACCTCGCCCCGCTGGCGATTCTGGAGGGCGGCATGACCTACCGTTCCTACCACAAGCTGCGCAACTCGGCCCCCAACGAGAAAGTGAAGCGCTGCGCGCTTCGTTTGTTCGGTTCGCTCAAGGCAGCGCTGCCATGGACGCGCCGCATCTGCCACCACCAGGCGCTGCTGCAGATCTATCAGGATTTTTGCCTCGATGATTTTTCCGAGTGTGACGCATGCCCGTTTCCCGAACAACTCCTGCAATGGAAATGAACCCGCAGCCAACCATCCTGCTCAACGGCTCTCCCCATCCCATCGCCGGGGAAATCGCGCTGGGCGAATTCCTCGAATCCATCGGGTTTGCCGGAAAACCCGTGGTCGTCGAACTCAACGAACAGGCGGTTTATCCCCGCGACCATGCCGCGGCCCGCATACGGCCCGGAGACAGGATCGAAATCGTCGCACTGGCCGCAGGCGGCTGAGCGGCGCAGGTCACAGCGGCAGGTCGTAACTGCGGCCACCCACACCCTCATACCAGCGGATGTAGGCCTGGTTGACCATCGAGTAGCCACCCGGCGTCGGATAATTGCCGGTGAAATACCAGTCCCCGCAGTTGCCGGCGATCGATGCGTGGAGGTTTTCGATGGTTTGGAAAACAACCTCCACTTCGCCGTCCCAGTCGATTTTTTCCGGATAGACCATGCGGCTGATTTCCGCCGAGATCTCATCGTCGCTGAAGGCCGTATAGATTTCCTGCACACGGTTGCGGCGCTCCGCAGCGGGTTTCCGCAGTTCCTCGCGGCAGTCCTCATACACCTTGTCTAACAAAAATTGGCGGTTGGCCCGGCGGTGGAGCGCGACGGCCGCCTGGAAGGCGATGAACTTGCCGAGCTCGGACATGTCGATGCCATAGCAGTCCGGGTAACGGATTTGCGGCGCGGTGGAGCAGACGACGATTTTGGATGGCCTGGTGCGCGCGAGGATCTTGAGGATCGACTGCTTGAGAGTGGTTCCGCGCACGATCGAATCGTCCAGGGCAACGAGGTAATCGCCGGGCTTCACAATGCCGTAGGTGATGTCGTAGACGTGGGAAACCATCTGGTCGCGGCCTTTTTCCTGGGAAATGAAGGTGCGCATCTTGATGTCCTTGTGGGCGACTTTTTCGCCCTGGGGCCAGTTGCGCAGGATCAGCTCGTCCACCAACTCCGGAGTGAGATTCCCTTCTTCCGTCGCCTTGAGGATCGCGCTGCGGACTTGCTGGCGGCGGAACATCCGCAGCCCGTCCATCAGGCCGTAGTAGGCGGTTTCCGCAGTGTTGGGAATGAAGGAGAAGACGGTCTTTTCAAACGATCCGTCGATCGCGCGGACGACCTGGTTGACAAGCGCCGCACCCATCGCCTTGCGTTCCCGATAGATCTGCGGATCGTTGCCGCGCGAAAAATAAATTTTTTCAAACGAGCAGGGGGTGTAGTCGCGCGGCGGTGTGAATGCCGTGTCGGACATGCTGCCATCGGATTTGATGGTGATCATCGATCCGGGGTCCACGGCCTTGACGTCCTCCGCCGCCGCTTCGAACACGGTCATCAGCGGCACGCGCTCGGAGGCGAAGGCGATCACCTCGTCGGTGACCAGCATGTGGCAGGGACGGATGCCGTAGGGATCACGCATCACGAACATATCGCCGTTGCCGATCACCCCGCAGATCGAGTAACCGCCATCCCATGATGCGGCTGATTCCGCGACCAAATGCGGCACATCAAGCGCGGCGGAGATGCGTTCGGGCATTTCCTCTCCGGGCACGCCGGAATCGCGCAGGTGACGGTAGAGATCGGTGTGCGCCTCGTCGAGATGGTAGCCGATCTCCTCGAGGACCGTCTGGGTATCGGTCCCGAAAATCGGATGCTGGCCGCGGTTGATCAGCACCTTGTTGAGTTCCGCAGCGTTGGTCATGTTGAAGTTCCCCATCACCATCAGGGTGCGGGTGGGCCAGTTGCTGCGCCGCAGGTAAGGGTGGCACGAGCCTTCATTGAATTCCCCGGAAGTGCCGTAGCGCAGGTGGCCGACGAGAATCTCACCGCCGAAATCGAAGTGTTTTTTCACGCTCTCCGGATCCTTGTGATCCATCACCCCCTTGCGGGACATTTTGTAAAAATCCTTGATTTCCTTGCGGAAAATATTCGCCAAAGCGTCTTTTTCAATACCCCGGCGGCGTTGCACGTAAGGCTGGCCAATCGGCATGTTGAGCTTCACGCAACCAATTCCAGTGCCATCCTGGCCCCGGTTGTGCTGCTTTTCCATCAGCAGGAACAGCTTGTTCAGACCCCACAGACAGGTGCCGTAGCGGTCATGGTAGTATGCGAGCGGCTTGCGCAGTCTCACCGCCGCGATCCCGCATTCGTGTTTGAGGAAATCGCTCATGGGGGGGAAGGGATAGAAATCATTCGCCGGTGACGCGCACCCGGACGCCCTCTTGAGGGACCATCCGGCCAAGGACATGTCCGCCGGGACCTGCCTTGAGGGCGGAATCAACGTCGCTTTCCGCCACGATGGCCACCCAGCCGATGCCCATGTTGAACGTGTGAAACCGGTCCTCCGCGTCCACATGGGAGAGCAGTTTCCCAATGCCGGGCAACTCCCAGCGCGGAATTTCCAAATCCGCTCCCATGCCACGGAACAAACGTTCCAGATTTTCCGGCAGGCCGCCGCCGGTAATGTGCGACATCGCCTTCGGCTTGATTCGGGATTTCTTCAAATCGCCGGTCACATCGTGGTAAAGACGGGTCGGTTTCAGCCAGGCGGAAAGCTCATCATTGCTGACCTCACCCGGAAATTCCTTCAATACCCGGCGCACCAGCGACCAACCGTTGGCGTGGATGCTGTCCGATGGATAGCCGATCAGCACATCTCCGACAGCCACCGTGGTGGGGTCGATCAAGTCAGGCTTTTCGGCGCAGCCGATGCAAAACCCGGAAAGTTCGATCACCTCGGCCGGGACAATGCCGGGCATTTCGGCGGTTTCCCCACCCGCCAGTATGCAACCGCAGGCCTCCAGATAGTCCGCCATGCCGGCGATCAGACGGGTGATTTTCTCCTCATGGAGCGCGGCAATCCCGATATAATCAAGGAAAAGCAGCGGATCTCCGCCCGTCGTAAGGATGTCGTTCACACTCATCGCCACCAGATCCTTGCCAGCCGTTTCGAGCAAATCGTGCTCCAGCAGCAACTCCAGCTTGGTCCCGACGCCGTCGCAACCGGTCACGATCACCGGCTCCTTGTAATCGCTGAGGTCGTAGCATGCGGCGAACAACCCGAAAGCACCCCATAATTTGCGGGTTTGCTGAGTTCTCCGCACGTGACTGCCGATGTCTCCCACCAGGGCGGCCGCCTTGCGCGTGTCCACCCCTGCCTGCTGGTAAGTTAATTTGCCCGCCATAATCCGCTGCGGCGGTTTTACATGCCGGGCAGCACCCGTCACGAAGAAAAAATTCTTTATCCAACGCAGAAATTTTAAAATAGTTTGAGAGAATTTATAAAAAAGGATTGCCAACTACCCACCTAAAATTTTAGAGGAAATCAGATATCCGCACGCATCCCTGTGAAGTTGACTTTCAAAAAGGGTTTACAAGTTTGAAAAAATAATCCGAAATCCGGCAAATTTTGCACGAAAAGCCGAGCAAAACATGAAATCAAGCGCTCCAACCATCCATCTCGATCCCGGTCTTGAGATTGGCTACAACGCCTCCCTCGCCAAGTTTGAGGATGGGGTGAGCTTGCCAGGCGGGACGCATTTCCTTCTGGCGCGCAACGGGCGGGGCAAAACAACGCTGCTACGGACCCTGGCCCGAACGCTCAAGCCGATCGCGGGCGGATTCCGCACCGAAGGATCCATCCAATATCTGCCCGAGGACATGCGCTTTGACCATGAAATCACGCCCGCACTGATTTTTCGCGCCCTGCTGCCCAAAGCCCGGCGGCAAGAGGCTTTGGATCTTGCCAAGCGGATCGAGCTCGACCTCCAGAAGCCATATGGACGGCTGTCCACCGGCAATCGACGCAAAACCAACCTGATTGTAGCGGAATTTTCGATGGGCAGAGGCGCTTGCGGCATCCTTCTGCTCGACGAGCCATTCAGTGGCCTCGACGCATTCGCCCGGCAGGCATTCGAGGAAATTTGGAGGGACTCATCCGCCAACGTGCTGCGCCTGGTCAGCTGCCACCCGGACTATGACTCGATGCAAATGCCAAGCGCGCTCGTGATCGAGGGCAAAAAGGGCCGCCACCTGAGCGGCAGCAGCCAAGTGTGGAGCGAACTCAAACCACTTCTCAACTGAACCATGCGATTGTTCCGTCTCACGTTCGCCACGATTTTCCAGCGCAAGGCATGGGTGATTTGCGTTTTCGCGGTCGCCGTCCTGCCATTCGCCCTGCCACTGATTTCGAGCGCGACTGAGAAACCCATCCTCTTGCAGCCTGCTCGCATTCTGGCCGCATGGGGCACGTTGTGGGTCTGCGCCCTCATCTGGGGGCTTTTCACCGCTGCAAAGGAAGGCGAGTCCAACGCCAAATCCGGCATTGGCGAGTATTTCCTGACCACCGGCGTCACGGGAATGCGGCAGTTGTTTGAAATTTGGCTCGCCGTCTTTTGCTTCGTAATACCGTTGGCCATCATCACGGCCATGGTCTGCCAGTTTGGTGCCTTGCCCTCGGACCCGGCCGAGCGCTCGATGTGGTGGGTGCTCAACCTCCAATACGTGGCGCTTTTCCTGCTCGTTCTCGCGCCATTGCTGGCGCTCGCGATCGGACTGGCCTCGCGCTTTGGCGGCATCACCGGGTTTTCAGTCACGCTTTTGACCGCCCTCTACGGGCTCTACGGAGTCGGTTACATCGACCAGATGCTCCAGCAGGAGCCCAATCCCATCCTCAGCGGCATTTGGGTGTTCTCGCCCCACTATCGTCTGGCGGACCTCACCCAGCGGCTTTATTTCAAAACCGGGGCGCTGCCGTTGGGCGCGTTCGGATCCATGTGTCTTTATTTCTCCGGAATTCTGGCAGTGCTCGCTGGCCTCTCCCGCATCTGTTTCCGCGCAAGGCCCACCACCTGATCATCACCATGTCCCGCGCCTCCTCCCATCTCATCAGCACCTGCCTCATCGGCTCGGGCATGATCGCTTGGGCGTTCGCCGGTCGTGTATCCCTCTCCAACCCCGACCTTGACGCACCGGTCAACCCGCTCGGTATTTTCGGCAGCCCCTACGGCGAGGTGCTCGCCATGGCCATGCAGTCTCCCATCGATCTCCATTTCCATGAAGCGCTCGAGGGAGGTGCCGACCATGACCATGACCATGACCATGAATCATGTGAGCATTGCGACCACGAAACCACACACGAGCCGACTGGAAAAAGTCAAGCTGATGGGACCCACAACGACTCGCCCCACGCCGCCGGCGGACTTCGCCAATGGATCGCCGCTCTGGAAAAGTCCTGGGCTGAACGCACCAATCCGAAACCGATCACAGTGGCACACAAACGCTATCTGCGGCGCAAGATCGAGGACAAGCTGCGGTTTGCCTACCGGCTCGATCCCGCACACTACGCGAATTACAACTCGCTGCACTTTTTCCTGACGGAACCCCAGCTGGGGACCCGCCCCGAACTCACCCCCTCGGCTGCCAGACTCGCCGACGAAACGATCCGCTATTGCCTCAGGCAGGAGCACGATCCGCGCCCGGCGCTGACCGCGGCCGCAGCGACATCCAACATACTGGAGCTGATGTTCAACGACCGGCACAATCCGCAGCCCAGGTTCAGCACCGGGCAGATGCGGCAATATCTCGAGCTGCTGGACTTCTGCATCCAGCGCCACATCAGCATCGCCCGGCGCTGGGACGAATCCGGCAATTGGTCCCTGTTGTCACCCGAGCGCGTCGCCGAATGCCGTGAGCGCTTCCAGTTCATCACGAAGTTCCGCGAGAATTCGGCAAGCACCATCCAGCGGTTTGAGCAGGCCGCGGAATCCCCAGGAACCGGAGCCACACCGCCATCAGACCGCTGAACGCGCATCATCCCAACACCCATGTCCACCTTCCCTCACACAATTGAACCACCACCGCTTCCAGGCCAAGGGCTGGCTTGCGGCAGTGCGCGCTTCGCCCCGGGAATGTCTGGCAGGGAGCTCCTCGGCATCATCTTCCGGGTTTGCAGCGAGCTCAAGGTATCGGACATCCAGATGCAGGCCACCCGGCCGGTTTACATCCACACCAACAAGGGGATGGAAAAACTCGAGTTCCTGGGAATTCTAACAACCACCCATATGGATGAGATCCTCAAGGAGCTCATCCGCAACCGCGAGAGCGGCAGCCACGGATTTGGCAAGGACCAGTCGCTCGATTCCCGCGTCGATGAAAAAATCCGGATCGCGATCGAGGACTTCGCCAGAACCTGCGTCGCCGATTTCTCCTGCGATGGCATCCCCATGGGCGAAAACGGCGAGCGCTCCGGAAGGCTCCGCATCCAGGCCCATCTCAGCGCGCCTGGACTTGGAATCACCTGCCGTATCCTCAACGACTCCATTCCCGAACTCGAGGCACTCGGCATTGATCCCGACACCACCGACACCTTGCGCCACTGTGTGCTCAAACGCGCCGGCCTCTGCCTGGTGACCGGCCCCACGGGCTCCGGCAAATCCACCACCCTCGCATCGCTTATCGACTGGCTGCGCCGCCACCATCCCAAACACATTGTCACGGTAGAGGACCCCATCGAATACCAGTATCCCGACGACATGGACGACCCGGAATTTCCCGGCCGCAAGATCCCGTCGCCCAGCATCGTCACCCAACAAGAGGTCGGTCGCGACGTCCACTCCTACCGCCAGGGACTCAAGGATGTGCTGCGCAAGGCCCCACACGTGATCCTGCTAGGGGAAATCCGCGACCGCGAGGCCATGGAAACCTGCATGGAGGCTGCCCAGACCGGTCACCTCGTCCTCTCAACCCTCCATACCACCGGCGCCGTCAAAACTATCGGACGTATTCTGGAGCTCTACCCTAAGGAAAACCACGCATCGGTACTCAGCCGCCTCTCGGAAATCCTCATTTTCATCCACTCCCAGGGCCTCCTCAACGGAATCCAGCGCCGGGTGCTCACCTACGAGTTCCTGCAAAACAACGACGACGCCGTTTCCAGCGCCATCGCCAACTACGACGGAGGGGCCCGCTCGCTTGAAGACGTCATCCGCCGGGCCGGCAACATCGAGTGGGACTCCAATCTCCGCCGTCTTGTGCGCCAGGGCCTGATCACCCCGGAAACCTATGTAAATGCAAGAATGAACAAAAATGACGATGAAATGATCTGAAATGACGACAAATTTTGATTGATGTTTTGTCAGAAAACTGACAAAAAGCAAAAAGACTAAACCCAAATAAGTCTCCATCGCGCGTCGTTTGATCCCGATACATACCCCACCCCCCTTTCCGAAAGAGTCGGACCAAGTCAAAGCACCTGTGCCAAGATCCCATCCGGCCCTTTCAAACCGACAAAACACCAGTGATTAAATACCAAATAGAAAAACACACCATGAAACTGAATCCCATCCAAAACAAGAGCCGCAAATCCGGTATGACCCTCCTCGAACTGACGGTGGTCATCCTCGTCCTGCTGTCCCTGATCTCGATCCTCTTCATTGGCGCCCGCGCCTGGAAGAAGGGTTCCGACCGCGCCGGTTGCATCCTGAACATCAGGAACTTCCAGCAAGCCGTCCGTTCCTATGCCAACATGAACAACATCAACCCCGGCGGTACCGCACCGGCCGCGTTCAGCTCCGTGATCATCGGTGCCGGCAAGTTCATGGAAAACGCCCCGACCTGCCCGGGCGGCGGCACCTACACTGGCACCGCCAGCACCACCATTCCTGCCGTGGGCACAGTGGCACTCACCTGCTCGCTGTCCGCCACTGAAGACCACGTGCCCACAAACACTGGCGATTGGTAATCCTCAAGGTCTCCCCCAGAAACAAGGGCAGACATGAAACCTACGCGGACCGCCCACCATGCGGCGGGCGGTCCGCCTTTCTATACCCCGCCGTTTCCTGGAGCCGCCTCCAATCTGCCATGCAACCCCATTTCCCAGTCCCTTGGCCACTCTCCAACATCCGGCATCCCTCAATGCCTTGCAGCGCTACGCTCAGGCATGCTCGCTGCTACGCAATACCTCACGCGCCAGCAATCCGGCGTGGTATGCGGACGCGCTGAACCTCGACTTCCAACTGCACATCCGCCCGGACGGAACCAGGATCTGCAGCTTCTATTACACCAGGAAAACCGAAAAGTGGAGCGAAGGACCGCAGATCACCGCAGAGGTGATGGCGGATGAATCCAAGCTCGGATCGCTGATCGGTGAAATCCTGGGACACGCCCGTTCCAATGGTGCCGGTGCGCTTGGCGTGGTGCTCCATATCGCTGACGAATTCGCCACGACCGAGCTGCTTCCCGAGTTGGACAATCCGGCCGCCCTGCCCGATTTGCGCGATACGGCGGTTCGTCATCCCGAGTCCATTCTTCAGGACACCTCGGTGCCATCCAACCAGGCATCATGGCGGGTAATCCCATACCCTGCCATCAACAGCGATCTGATTGGCACAACGGTGGTTCTTTCCCGGCAATACGAGCCCCTGCTCGCCGCCGTGCGCCAAGCCGGCAACAAGGCCAATTTTCCGATAGTGACCCACGCCCTCAGCGCACCGCTGGTCGCAATGATGGGATTGAGCCATGTCATCTCGCCAACGCCCGGCAAGGCCTTTGTCACCATTCTCCAGTATCCATGGTTCACGGTTCTGGCGTTTTTTGATGAAAACGCGGACCTTCGCCTGATCCGCACCCTCCAGCACCACGGCGGCAGCTGTCCGCAGTTTTTCCGGCGCAATGCCCTGGCCACCACCAATGCCGCGCTTGAATTCGACGACCCGGACATTTTCATCCTCCGGCTCTGCGAAGGATCGGACCCGGTCCTGGAAAACAACCTGCGCGGCACCTTCACCAACAGTCGGGTCGAGGTGGCCGGATTCCCCGCAGTCGAGGGTCTCCCCGATTGGTGCCAGGAACCCGCGATATCGGCACACCCGGCCGATGCGGCCCATGCCAATGATGCCAGCCACCCCATCACCACCCGCCATCCCCTGCTGCTCTTCCGCGAAGAACAATGGTCGATTCAGGATTTCCTGCCGGTTCCCCACGAAGTCGTGGAAATGTATCCCAGCCGCGCCGAAATGGGACTGCTCAAGATCTCCCGTCTAACACGTGTGTTGGTGGCCTCCGTCGCCATCCTGTTCATCGCCTATTGCCTTCTCGGCATGGTGGACCTGCTGCGCAGCCGCGAGTGGTCATTTGACCCAGGCCAGGCGGAGGTGACCAAGTCCCGCCTGACCATGCTCAACAGCGAGCGCCAGACCAACCTGCACTGGAACAATCTGTTGGAAGACCGGTCGAAAGCATGGGTCGCGATGGAATCGCTCGCCCGTATGTTTCCCGAAAACAGCGGCATGCTGGTGAAAAACTACTCGCACACCTCCAAGCCGGACACCGCGCCCGGACAGGCGAAAGTCGGCTTCGTCAAGCAGTGGAAAATCACTGGGTTTGTCAGGGACGAGGCCCTCGATTATCTCAACACGCTCAATACCCGCGAGGGGATTTCTGCACACTTCACTGAGATTGCCAGAATGACCGGAAACGACGCCTACAACCTCAGCATCGGTAACCGCAGCGTCTCCATCAACGTCCGCACCCAGGAAAACGGACTTTTCAAACCGATACCGCCCGAGGAAACCGTGCCCACCGACGAGTCAACCTATCCGTTCACGTTCGACATGACGATCAGCCAGCGTTTCGAGGCCACCGATCCGATGGCGATCAATGTTTCCAAAGCTCCCTGAACCATGCACTTCTACCGCCAAGCGATTGTCCTGTTCGGCATGATCATTCCCTCGATCGTGGCTGCGGTCATCGTCGGTGTCTGCTTTTTCTTCAAGGCGAAAATGACGGACTCCTACGAGTTCAAGAAGTCCACCTTCAAAAGCCATGAACAGGGACGTCTGGCCAGCATTGAAATCGAAACCCAGGTGGCATCGGAACGCAAACACTTCGACCGCTGGAACAAACAGCTCTCACAGGAAACCGCCAGCACCGTCGCCACCAACCTGAAGGAGATCATCGACAACCTGCCAGGCAAGGAGATCCAACAGACCGCGTTCGACCGGCCGGCCGGCTCCGGGGGCATGGGAATGGTGACGGCACAGAGTTCGTCGCAAATCCGCATTGCCTTTCGCGGAACCTATCGGACACTCCAGCGCGCGTTCCTTGAATTGGAAACCCGCATGCCTCACCTGCAGCTAGAGGAGATACGAATCGACCCCAGCACCAATCAGACCAGCGCCCTCAACGTCCAGGTGACTTTCAGCGCCTGGGAAAAATAGCAAAAACCGGTTTTAAAAGTGACCCCGCCAGCCTCCAGAATCCGATCTACCAAGTCTCCGGGCATCAAGTCCCGGCAGGCCGGGGCCTTTTGGCTGGCGGCCATCTGCTTGCTGGCCGTCAATGACACCTCGCTCGCGCAGCAACCCGCCGGCCCTCCTGCCGCCCAACCCGCCCCTGCCGCCCCCGCAGCGGGGGCTCCCGCCCCACTGTCTGCCAGCGCTCTCCGCACATCGCCGCTCCGTCCATCCCGTTACGTCACCGAAAAGGATCTGCCTGCGTATGTGAAGGCTCTGACGGAGAGTTTCTCCATCACGCGGCGTGCGGCCGACCCGTTCGGCCAACTCCAGGACCCAAACGCCAAACCCGTTGTCAAACCCACGCCAACCGCGGCCACCCGGCGCGTCGTCGCCATCCAGCCCACTTCCTTTCCCGACATCATCCGCCGCATCAAGGTCAACACGGTCATGCCTAACGAGAAAAAGTTTCTCATCGGCACGCGCACGATCATGCAAGGAGACGAAATCCCTCTCAATTTCAGGGGCCGCTCCATCATGGTGCGCGTCGTCAAAGTCAGCTCGCGGGCCATTGAATTCCGTAACAATGAATCCGGTGAGACCGCAAGCCTCCCGCTTGGACTGCTGCCGGAAGGCATGAAGGCCGGAGGAGACTTCAGACCACCCGGAATGACTCCCCAGAATCCCAACGCTCCCATTGACATTGACGCGGGAGACCCGCTCAAACCGCAACCGTAAACCGTCACATCCAGGACCATGAAAACACCGCTCCCCATCCTGTTAGCCGCAGTTCTTTGCGCCTCCGGAGGCATCCACGCGCAGACTCCGCCGGAGGTGACGGCCGACCCCCAGCCCGTAACCCCGCCACCCGCAGTGGTGCCTGCCGAGACTCTTCCCGTCGCAGAGCCGGTCAATCCCCAGCCGCCTGCCGACCCGGCGACACCACCCAACCCGGCGACACCACCCAACCCGGCGACACCACCCAACCCGGCAGCACCAGCCGACCCGGCAAAACCCGCGGATCCTGCCAAGCCCGCAGACCCTGCGGTCGCGGAGCCTTTCGCCCCGCTTGAAGAACAGAAAGAGGACATGGAGAGCGCTGAGGAAGGCTTCATCATCAAGGATGCGGCCCTCAACGACATCCTCCAGTTCCTTGCCAAGTCCGCCGGTCGGCAATACTTCCACAATGCCAAGATCACCGGCCCGGAATATCTCGTCACCGGCCACCTCACCGACGGCAATCCTCTGCAACAGATGGAAGAGCTCGCCTTCATGTATGGCCTCACACTCCACACCAAGGGCACCACGATCTACGCCCTCACCCAGGCCCAGCTCAGCCAGCTTCCCAGCGCGGAATTCCACTACCAACTGCGCTACCTCCGTCCCACGGACATGGAGCAAATCAAGGAACTCATCAAACCGATGCTCAGTCCGGGTACCGGCATCGTCAACTTCGAGCCGAAAACCAACACCATCATCATCATCGATTCCGCCCATCGGATCGAGCAGGCGCGCTCCCTGCTCCACGGCATCGACAAAGCCAAGGGCCAGATCATCGTCGAAACAAAAATCCTCCGCGTCAACAGTGACGCCGCCGAGCGCGTCGGGGTCAACTGGTCCAGCTCCCTGGGGCAGGACGGAACGAGCCTGCGCGTTATCAGGGATTTGAATTCCGTCTTCGGACTGGATTCCCCGATCCTTGATGGAGAGGAGGGAGAGGAGGCCAGCAGCACCAGCAGCAACCTGGTGCTCAGCCCGCTTCAGCTGACCGGCGTGCTCCGCGCGCTTGCGGAAGGTGGCATTGCGCGCCAGGTTGCCAACCCAACCCTGATCACCGAAGACAACGAACAGGCCACCATCTCCATCATCGACCGTATCCCGATCATTACCCAAACCATCACCGAAACCACCGCAGGTCAGAACGTCACCGAGGAGGTCCGTTACAAGATCGACGCGATGGACAAGTCCATCGATGCCGATCCGGAGAAACACCGTGAGATCGGCATCTCTCTGGTTGTGACCCCCACGCTGCTGCCGGACGGCACCGTGCGCATGAAGATGCGCCCGCGTTCCGCACAGATTGTCGAGGAGATCATCAGCATCACGGGCAACAAATATCCGCGTGTCACCGAGTCCATGGTCGAATCCCTCGCCCGCGTGCCGGATGGCCATTCCCTGGTCGTTGGTGGCTTCTATGGTGAAGCCCAAAACCGTGACAGAACCAAGGTTCCTGTCCTGGGTGACATCCCCGTGATCAATTTCTTCTTCAAGAGCCGGGAATCCGTCAAGGAGCAGGCCAGCCTGGTGTTCATCGTCACGCCCAAGTCGTATGATCCGTCCAGCACCAGTGCCAATCAACGTGCAGGCAACCGGGTCCAAAGCGCGGCGGCTCTGGACTGCGACCATGACTGGCTGAACCCCGATAACCCGGGCCCCGCACACGAGCCCAACATGAAGCGCACGCTTCGCGGCCTTCAACCTGCCGAAGCCCCGTATTACCCCAGGGCGGAGGAGCTCAATCCGCGTCCGGCCACCCGCACCCAGCCGCGTTTCAGCCGGGCCTCCCGCCACTAATCATCCGTTCACGCAGATAGATCCGTCACGAAATGCATTCCCCGGTCCAAAGCACACCGCTGACGGAGGAAAATCCGTTGCAGCCATCCGCGAGAGGCGGGCCTGAGGATATTTGGGCCTTCGCCGAGCAATGCCTTCACCAGACCGCGTCCGCATTGCGTAACGCGAGGGTCGCCACCGATGCTGAAATCAGCCACGGAATCGCCACGGCAAGAGAGTCGCACGCCCAGCGCAAGCCCGCGGACCTGATCGAGGTGGTTGCCCGCATCCAGGGACATGCGGAGGAACATCTCGGCCCGGTGATCCTCGGAATCGGCGGCAGGGTGGCGGATGCCGTCCAACCCTATGCCCCGCTGCTTCCCTTTGCCGGCAAACTGATCGCACCATCCGCATTCTACGACTCATTCGACTACATTCACAAGCTCGCCCGCGTGCTCCTGTCTCCCGTGATTTACGCCGAGGACACCGATGCCATCGGGACCGCATCCGCCAACCCCGTGGCCGCCTCGATCCTCGCGGCACAGATCCAGGCCGTCGTTTTCAAAAGGTTCGGCATCCGCCCCTTTGTGACCATCGCACGCCTCGATTACGAGAACTGGACATTCCTCACCCGCAAGCACTTCGAACTATAGGCCGCAACCTTCGCTGCCGCCCTGGCATCTGGAAAAAATGCGACACGCCGATGTTTTTGTATCCTAGATCCTGAGCCTTCCGCCTCCCATGATCGAATTCGACGGCATATCCTTCAACGAACTCATCAGCCGCCGCATCATGAGCGAGCTGGCCGTGCATGATCCGGCGTTCGCGGAACTCTCACAGGACCAGGTGCCGAACCGTGTCACGCGTTTCAGCTTCATGGCGGCCATCGCCAAGATCAACGGCCTGCCGTTTTTCCCGAAAGTCGCGGAGTTCTGCGAGGGCAATCTTCATGCGGCTTGCGACGCCACCGTCATGACCCGTGGTTTTTTCACACCGCTCTGCATCTCGGGAGACAACAAGCTGATCGTCGCGATCGCCAACCCATGGAGCCCCACTGCGGAGGAATATCTCGCCCCGCGCTTTCCCAACCACGAGATTGTCAGGATCGTCACACTCGCATCCGAAATCAGCCGCGCCATCGAATCGGTCGCGACCAACAACGGCCCCAGCCGCTCCGAACTCGAGGCTATCGATGTCGAGGATCTCGATGACGGCATCAACGATTTCGATGTCACCACGGATTACACCGAGCCAATGGCCCAGTTGATCGCCACAATCATGACGGATGCCGTCAGGATGCGCGCGTCCGACATCCATTTCAAGGTTGAGAAGGAGACATTCTACTACGCGTTCCGTGTCGACGGCGACATCGGCGCGAAGGTCGAGATTCCCATGAAACTCAAGGACCGGCTCGATGCCTTCCTGCTCAACCTGATGAAACTGCCCACCGAGATCCGCAACACGGTTCCCGGCATCTCCGGGCGGTTCACGATTTCCTATTTCCACCGCCCCATCGACATCCGCTACGAACGCCACCGCACCTACCGCGGCTATCACGTGACGATGCGCCTGCTGGACAAGAGCAACATCAACGTCACCCTCGGAAAGGGAACCCTCGCCTTCGACGAGGAAACCATGTTCGC
This sequence comes from uncultured Luteolibacter sp., assembly GCA_964399305.1. Taxonomy (GTDB): domain Bacteria; phylum Verrucomicrobiota; class Verrucomicrobiia; order Verrucomicrobiales; family Akkermansiaceae; genus Luteolibacter. Next base: position 20,370 of record CAYNQJ010000036.1, on the reverse strand, counting down.
CCTCAACAAGGTGATGAAAATCCCGGCGGGAATCATCGTCATGTCCGGACCCACCGGATCCGGAAAATCCACCACGCTCAACGCCATCCTGCGGGAACTCAACCGGCCGGAGGTCAATATCCTGACCCTCGAAAACCCGGTTGAGGACGAGGTGCCGGGCATCACCCACTGCGACCTGAAGAGCCCGAAGGAGTTCAAACCGATGATCGCGTCGTTCATGCGATCCGACCCCGACATCATCCTGATGGGCGAGGTGCGCGACCTCGAATCCGCGGAACTCGCCATCGAGGCGGCGGTGACCGGCCACAAGGTCCTCACCACCATCCATACGCCGCGTGCATCCCAGATCATCGAGCGCTTCGAGCAATTGGGCATCGAACGCTGGAAGATCGCCCAGACCCTCAAGGCGGCCTGCGCCCAGCGACTGGTCAAACTGCTCTGCCCATACTGCAAGGAAGCCTCCCCAGGCGTCGATGAACTCGACCGCAAGACATTCAGTCTCGACGAATCATGGGCTGACGTGCCGATCTACACGGCCAAACAGGGCGGCTGTCAGGAATGCCGCAACACTGGCTACAGCGGACGAACCGCCATTTTGGAAATCATTCCCATCACACCCAAGGTTTCGGACATGCTCTCCAAGGGTGAGATGAGCCCCTACGAACTCGAGGTCAGGGTGGCCGAAGAGGGCGTTCTGCCCAACCTGCGCCGCAGCGGCCTGCGGCTTCTGCGCGAAGGAAAAACCGACCTTGCCGCCGTCAGCAAGGTCATCGACATGACCTACACCGATGAGTAGCCCCACGACCACAAGCCCGACCGCAGCCAAGGGCCAGGCCGCCGCTCCTGCCGCCCCCAAGGGCTTGTTGGCGTCCCTCACCCAGCCGAAGAAACCCAAGGAATTCAGCAAGAAGGAGTTGGTGGACATGTTCCGCGGCGTTGGCTCGATGCTGCGCGCGCAAATCAACACCGCGGACGCTCTCAAGTATTACTGCTACGGAAACCCTAACAGGGCGATGGTCGAAGCCCTGATGCGCGTCCGCGAGGACATCAACTCCGGGATCAACATCCACGAGGCGTTCCGCCGCACCGGACGGTTCAGCGAAACCATCATCGGCCTGATCCAGGCGGGCTCGGACGCAGGCCAGCTTCACCATGCGTTCCAGTCGCTGGCCACCCGGCTCAAGAGCGAGCTGTATTTCCAGAAGCAGCTCAAGAAAGCCACGATCACGCCAAGCGTGATCATCGCCGTCCTGAGCGGAGCGTTCATCGTCTCACAGGTCAAAATCGTTCCCCAGGTCGAGGAAATGCTTGCGGGCGTGAATGCGGAGCCGGACGGCATGACAGCCATTTCCTTCAAGGTGAGCCATTTCACCCAGGCGACATGGCCCGTCATCGTCGGCTCCATCATCGCCGTGGCGGTGACGATCGCCCGCTCTAACCGTGTCCGCAATATCTTGCTGGGCTTCGGCATGTCGAAGTGGCGCCTGCTCCGCCTGCTGATCATGAGTCTGCGCCAGATGACTCTGATCTCCACGATCCGGCTGCTCCACTCGAACGGCATCAACCTCGCAAAGTCGATCCGCACCGCCGCCAACAGCGTGCGCAACACCCCATTCTACGACGAGTTGCGCGAGGCCGCCGACAAATACGAACATTCGGGGGTGCCGTTGTCCACGGCCTTCGCGAAGTACACCTCCGTGGATGCCCAGGTCACCCACATGCTCGCCATCGGCGAGAAGTCCGCGTCTCTCGATTCGCAGCTGGAGATGCTCTGCGAGATGTACGAGGAGGACTCACAGAACCACATGAACTCCTTCGCCGCGATGGTCAGTTTCATCGTGTTGATCATTGCTGTCGCCCTCATAGCAGCCGTGTTCGTCGGCACCTTCCTGCCGATCTTCCTGATGGGACCGAAGATGATGAACAGCGGCATCTAGCCACACTTTCCCGCTCATGCAGCTCACCCGATTCGACCGCTGGTTGCGCAAAAAGTTCGTTTACGAACTCCACATCCACACCCTGCGTCCGCCTGACTCGCTGCCGGCCGGCGTGCGTGCGGTGGAGCTGCCCGAAGTCACGGGCCGGCGGTACAAACACTTGTACATCGCAAGGAGCGGCCGGGCGGCGGACCAGCTCATCCGGCAACTCAAGGAGAACAGCCAGATGTACACCAGCGAGGTTGTGGACCGAAAGGCATGGTATGTCCCCTTTGTCGCGCCCAAGAACAAGTCCGTCAGCTGGTGGCTGTTTTCCGCACTGGTGATCTCGGTTGCGGCGTATTTCGCATTGCTCTACGTCAAAAGCCTGGTGGAGGATCCGGAATTCAGGAAGAACTTCGAGGATGCGCTCAGGGTTTTAAGGGGTTGATCCTGCTGGCTCATGGGTTATCATCCACACGTCATTAAAAGCCAGAACCCACAGCTTATGAAGACAAACAGCCTCACCCGCCCTTCTCGCCGCGCCTTCACGCTGCTGGAAATGTCGGTCGTCATCATGGTATTGATCGGCCTCATGAGCGGAGGTGTGTTTGTTTCCCAGAAGATCGAGGAATACAAACTTGGCCGTGATGCCGCAGAGTCGCTGCGCACGGTCTATACCGCCCAGCGCATGTATCTCTCGGACTTTCCGATGGAACAGGTTGGGTCTCTGACGTCGACAAAGATCATCCCTTATCTCCCCAACAACGCCACCGCGCTGCCCACGGTCAAATCCCTGACCGGCACCCAGCTCTCCATCATCGTCAGCCGCTACCCCCCAGTCGTCAACAACGGAGCCGGCGTCGCTTACGACCCGTCCGGAAACCCCCGCGATTCCCTCTGGGATGTAGGAGAATGAGAATCCCCGCCGCCATCACGGCCATCGGCTTGTCACTCGTCGCCGCCTGTGCGGACGCCGGGGAGTTCAAACATTTCGGGGATTTCCTGCTTCAATCGCATTTCAAGATCACCGGAGACAAGGTCACGCCGATACCGATGAAGCCCATCGCCTTCCGTGTCTTCACCGACGGCATCCAGGTGAGGGTCACGGCCGAGGGCGACGATGAGGCCCACACCACATATGACATCTACCGCTCGGATGGCATTGGCCGCCAGCGTCCGGGTCGCGGGGCTCTCGAGGTGATTCCCGGCTTGCAGGCCACCAGCAGGACAGGCGGGGTGTTGCGCCACCTCAGGTTGACCCGCGAGACAATGACGCTCACCACGTTCCAGGGAGTTTCCGATCAAACCATAGTCAGCCATGCCGTGGCGGCGGAACTGAAACCAGATGCCGCGCATACCCGGCCCAAACCAATTCCCACAAGTCCATGACTCCACCTCCCGAACCGATGAATGAGCCAGTGGTTGCCACGGCCATCAGGCTTTCGCCCGGCTCGTATCCGAGAAACGCGCGCATGACCAATGTGCCCAGATCGAAGGCTTACCCATGGCTTTTGGTGATCAGCACTCTGATCGCCGGAGTGTTCTGTCTGCTATATATCACCAAGCCAGTCATCATCACGGCACCGTCCGTCCCACTGCCTTCAAAGTTACCCCCTCCAGACACCCAAGCTGTTGGCAGTGAAATGAAAGATGCGGTCGTGAAGCCTGTTCCCAATGCGGTCGAGAGACCGGCACAGGAGGACTTGCTGCCAGCCGGCGACCAACTCCCGGGAGACCCTTCCCCGCAAGCCCGTCCCATCTCACCCGCCGCCCGCCCAAACCTGCCTGCCATCGCGGCTTCCAGCCCCACCGAAGAAACCAACCTCCGCATCCAGCACATCCTGACCGCCGAGGCTCCCGGCGGGCATCTCGACCGCATCGATCTGGAAGTGCCGGTTCTCTATCACAGCCGCAACCTGCGCTGGACCCCCGAAGACATCACCCGCGCCCGGCAACTCATGATCCGCCTGATGGACTATCAGGAAAAATCCCGCGCCCTGCGCCTCGAGGGAGCCGAACTGCTGGACGCATGGAACGCACTGGTCAACAAGTCGATTCCCACATCCGAACTGCGGGCGGACAGCCCGTCGCTTCCCTCCAACCAGCAGGACGCGGCCGACGCACCCCTGCCCGAAGGACTGATTTCAGAGGAAGTCATCCAGCTCGAACCTGCAGAATAATGAACCCGAAATTTTTCCTGACATTCTTCATCTTGCTGGCTGCCGGCATTTCCCATGCTTGGAGCAACGAAGAGGATACCGTGCAGCCGCACAAACCCAACGAGGTGACCGTGGTGCTCGCCCCACCGACGGACGAACCGCCTGCAGCAGCCGATCCCTCAGACGCGAATCCACCCTCCGGGCAGAAGCAAGAATCCGATCCTGCCTCCGCCGATGATGAGCCATTGACAGAAACGGAAAAACCGCCTGCCGCTGATCCGGAAGCCAAGCCGTCCCGCTCACCACGCAAGGGAATCTCCGTCCGCGTTGAGAAACTGCAATCCGGTGACGGAGAAATCGATCCGGCAGACGTCAAATTGAACGCGCCTTTCCCCGCAAAGCCACTTGCCAAGGCCCCTGCCGGCTGGCGGCTTGAGACTTCAGACCAGGTGCCGCCCATCGTCCGCGCAGTCGAACTCTCACCCGGCAGATCCATCACTCTGAAAATCCGTCCCCATGTGCTGGTGCCAGCGGCAGACGGAACCAACTCTTTCAGTATCACCGAGCCCGGATTCAATCCCTCGCTCGGATACCGCCAGAACGCCACGGTCGGAGCCATCCTGTCGTCATCGATTCTCCAGCTTGAGCAGGATTCCATCGCTCTTGGCAACACCATCGAAAAACTTCAACAATTGCTCGTGACGCTGCCCAAAGACGAAACACCTCCACCCCAGGCCCGCCCTGTGAAGGAGGTCCAAACCAAAACCATCAGCCCCGGCAAGCCATGAAACCCTCGCTCCTTCCCACCCTGTGTGGCTTTGCTCTCGCGGCGATGTCTGCCGCAGGTCTCAGCCACTACGGCACGGTGCGCCAATTCGTGGCGGTCTATGAGCAAAACCCGCCTGCCGCAATGGTGCTTGCCGCACCTGTTCCGGAAGCGATCCCTGCTCCACTGCCAGCTCCCGCGCAGCCCCCTGCGGCACCGGTTAAATCTGCTGCGGTCGCCAGTCACCTGACCACCGCCCCGGAGCAGAAACAATTCTTCGAGTCCCTGATCACCCGTTTGGAAAGCCTTCAAAACCAAAACCGCGACCTGTTGGACCAGCTGGCGGAGACCAACCGGGATCTGATGAAACTCGAATTCCGCGTCGATACCCATTCGGAATCATTCCGCCCGCTGCCTGTCAGTGAACCTCTGCAAGGTGCCAGCTTCGAGGAGGCGGCGGGTGTGCTGCCACCCCGCGCGGAGCCTGTCCCCCCGGGTGACTATGAATGACCTCCGCAGGTCTTCCGATCTCCGTGCGCCGCGCCCGCCATGGCGGATGACCTTGTGGATTCTGCTCGCCCTGTGGCTCACCTCCGCTGCGGAACCTGAATGGAAGGGCCAACTGACGCCAGCCAGGCCCGGGACCTGGCCCCGCCTCGCTCCCTGCGTTCTCGATTTCCAACTCAGCTGGAAAGGCATGCTGGATTCCGGCAGGATGCGTATGGAATTCGCCCCCAAGGACGCGGCCAAGCCCGGATGGCTTGTCATCCGATCTTCCTCCGCCAGCAGCGGAGCCGCCGCAGTGCTGTTTCCCTATCAAAACCATTCGTGGTCCGAAGTCTATCCTTCCACTCTCCGCCCTGGGTTTTTCCAATCCACCGAGAGCGACCACAGGGAAACCATCACCACCACCAACCGCTACTTCAAGGATCGCGTGGAATCCACCGAAGTCGCGAAGTTATTCAAAAAGAAAGTCCCGATCCTCACCGCGCGCACCTTCCACCACAGTCCGGTTTTCGACATCTACTCCGCCATGCTGCTCATCCGCAGCCGGAAACTGGACGATGACGAAAAGATCACACTTCTGGTGCAACCATACGCGACTCCCTACCTGGTCAACGTCGCCGTCGCCGGACGCGAACTCCACGCCGGCCGGAAAACCATCAGGCTCACAATCGGCATGCGCAAGATCGACCGCAAGACGCTGAAACTCCTGCCATACAGGAAAATGAAAAAACACGCCAGCCTCTGGCTCAGTGACGATGCCGACCGCATCCCGGTCGAGTTCCGGGCAGCCGTTTTCATCGGCGACGTCCGGGCCACCCTCACCCGCTTTGAAAAAATCAAACCCTGAGAGCCTGTCCTAAAACGGGGAGCGCACGCATCTTGCGTGTTTCCTTGTACTTCTTACTCAAGGATTCCCCCCCCTTGGAGCGCATCGCGCGAACTGGAAAATGATTTTTCAGGCAGGCTCTTGGAGCATTTCCCGGAGAGCCTCCGGTTGCCGTTTCTACCGCGCATGCCCCGGCATCCATGGTTTACAATCATCCGTTCGGGGTACAGTGTCCCTTCCCACCCAGTTTTCCCATGCGCCATTTAAAGATCCTGCCGCTCGTCCTTGTGCTCGCCGCCTGCAATTCGGATGGCTCCCGGTCGTCTGCGAAATCCGAAACTCCCAAGGAAAACACCGCCCCAGCCCCGGAAACCCTCAAGGCCCCGGCAGACATCCGCAACTCGGTCGTCCGCATCAACTCCACCAGACAGTCGTGGAATATCTGGCAACCCTGGGAAAAAACCCCGCCGCAACGCCGTCGGGCACTCGCAGCCATCGTCGGCCCCGGCATGGTGCTCACCACCGCGGAAATGGTCGCGGACGCGACCTATCTCGAATTCGAATCCTCCGATGGCACCCGCTTCACCCCCGCAAAGGTGCTGGCCGCCGATTATGAAGCCAACCTTGCTTTGTTAGGACCCGCCGGCAAATCCAATGGCAGCGATGTGTTTGAACATGCCGTCCCTCTCGAAATCGGCAGACCGTCCGCCATCGGCGACCAACTCGCCATCCTCCAGATCGAGGACAACGGCACCCCCCTGCTTACTGCGGGCTCGCTCCAGTCCGTGGATGTCACCAGCTCGCTCATTTCCAGTCACAGCTTTCTCACCTACATGGTCAAGGCATCCATGCAAAGCGCGGCCGGCAGCTATTCGCTGCCCGTGCTCAAGGACGGCAAACTCGCAGGCGTACTGATCAGCTACGATGCCAAGGACCAATTGTGCGACGTCCTCGCCACCGATATCGTCGCCCGCTTTGTGAAGGAGGCAGCCGATGGCAAATATGTCGGCTTCCCAAGTCTCGGTGTCACGATCGCCCGCGCCGAGGACGTCTCGTTCCGCAAATGGCTGAAACTCACCGATGACCAGGGAGGTCTCTACATCCAGAAAGTCCGCAAAGGCGGAGCCGCCGAAGCTGCCGGCGTGGTTCCCGGAGATGTCCTGCTCGCCGTGGATGGCCAGGCCATTGACCGCCGCGGCTACTACAACCACCCGCAATACGGCAGCCTCTCATGGGGCCATCTCGTCCGCGGCGAAAAATCCACCGGAGATGCCATCACGCTCTCACTATGGCGCGAGGGCAAACCCATCGAGGTGAAAGCCACGCTCACCCGCGAGGAGGAGGACGCCAAGCTCGTGCCCGCCCACAACTTCGACAAGGTGCCCAACTATCTGGTCAAGGGCGGACTGGTGTTCCAGGAGCTCTCCCTTCCTTTGTTGGAAGCCTTCGGCGAGGACTGGCAGTCCCGCGCGCCGCTCAACCTGCTCGATGCGATGGAAAACCCGGAATCCTATGAGAAATCCATCGACCGCGTGGTTCTGCTCAGCGGAGTGATCCCCACCCCCGCCACCATCGGATACGAGCGCCTGCGCCACCTGATCGTCCGCAAGGTCAATGGCAAACCGATCCGCAACATGAAAGGTCTCATCGCAGCCTTCGATTCCAACCTCACCGGCAATCATTCGATCGAGTTCGCCGATGAAAACCTGACCATCCACCTCGACGACCTCACCGCCACCGAAGTGGACTCCCAGCTTCTCAAGCGCGGCATCACCCGCCTCAGCCGTGCGGAGTAATCGCCGCCTCTGAGGTGTGTGTTGAAATCGGGGAGCGCAGCGACTGGAAGCGGAGGTGGGAATGCGGGATTCCGCCTTGGCGGAAATCGGAAACGGGCTGCGTAGCAGCAAACTGGCACAGCCACCGGAGACGTAGGGAGCGCAGCGACTGGAGGCGGAGGTGGGAATTGAACCCACGCATGACGGTTTTGCAAACCATTGCCTTACCACTTGGCTACTCCGCCGTGCGCTTGGCGCGGGAGAGAGGATTTAGTGGCTGGCGGGATGGGTGTCAATGCCTGGATTCGAGGAAATTGCGGCGTCGAGGGCAGCGAGGGCGTGGTCGATCTCCCCAAGGGTGGCACAGAGCGGAAGCATGAGCACGATGGTGTCGAGGATCGGGCGGGTGAGCAGGCCGTGGGCACGGGCGGCATGGCAGATGGATTCTCCAACCCGGGAGTCGGACGGAAATTTACGGCCGCCGGGCTGGCGCAGCTCGATGCCGGCGATGAACCCGCACTGGCGGACATCGTGAACCATGGACCGGCGGGCCTTGAGTGCGGCGAGGCCGGCGCGCAGGTGGTCGATCTTGGGTGCCAGCGCATCAAGGGTGCGTTCGGATTCGAAAAGCCGGAGACTGGCGAGGGCGGCGGCACAGCCGGCCGGGTTGGCTGTATAACTATGTCCGTAGTAAAAAGCCCGCTCCGGCGCGCCGAGAAAGGCCCGGTAAACGGCATCCGTGGTGAGCGTGGCGGCCATCGGCAGATAACCGCCGGTGAGCCCCTTGGCCAGGCAGAGGAAATCCGGGACGACGTCCTCATGCTGGCAGGCGAACATTTTCCCGGTGCGGCCGAAGCCGGTCATGACCTCGTCGAGAATCAGGTGGACACCGGTTAGGTCGCACCAGGCGCGGAGTTCGGCGAGCATGCCTGACGGCCACGGGCGCATTTCATTGACTCCCTGGATCAGCGGCTCGATCACCACGGCCGCGATCCGGCCGGCATCGAGCGCACGGATTTCCTGCATCGTCCGGACATGGGTGACCGGATAGCCGTGGCCTTTGAAACGATCGAAAAACCGCCCGACCCCGCCGAGCGAGGCGGCACCGAGGGTATCACCGTGGTAGCCATCGGAGAATGCGACGAATTGGCAGCGTTCCGCCTGACCGGATTGCATGCGGTATTGCACGGCCATTTTGAGCGCGCATTCGATGGCGGTGGAGCCGTTGTCCGAGAAGAAGACCCGCTCCAGCGTGCCAGGTGGGAAAAACGCGCAGAGTTCGCCGGCCAGTTCCACGGCGGAGGGGTGGGTGAAGCCGAGGAACGAAACGTGGGCGACCATTTCGAGTTGAGCCTGGATGGCCGCGATCAGCTGCGGGTGGGCGTGGCCGTGGATGTTGGTCCAGATCGACGAATTGCCGTCGAGATAACGACGGCCCTCGGAATCAGACAACCATGCCCCTTTGCCGGAGGTCAGGACCAACGGTTCATGGCCCGGAGCACACCACTCCCCCTGCCGGGTGAACGGATGCCAGCAGTGGGATTGATCGGCCCGGATCCAATGGCGGGTGTCGTCGCGCATCGCCAACAAGCGTGGCGATCCCGCAGCCGGATGCAACCCGCAATGTGATCGCGCTCCCCGACTCATCCGTCTGTAACCGCTCCGTCAAATCCAGTGTCTTCAATCCAGTTTCCAGCCGCCACCGCGAGGTTGGCAAGTTGATCACAGCGTTCGTTGCCATGATGTCCGGCATGGCCTTTCACCCAATGCCAGCGGATTTGATGACGCGTGCTCTGCGCATCAAGCCGCAGCCACAAGTCACGGTTCTTGACCGGCTTTTTCCCCGCGGTCATCCAGCCACGCCGCTTCCATCCGTCGATCCATTTTTCATGAACCGCCTGAACGAGGTATTTGGAATCCGAAAAAAGATCCACCTCGCACGGTTCGGACAATAGCTCAAGCGCGGCGATGGCGGCCCGCAGTTCCATGCGGTTGTTGGTGGTCAGCCTGTAACCTGCGGAGATCTCTTTCTTGTGCCCGCCACACTGGAGTACGGCCCCGTACGCCCCGGGGCCGGGATTCCCCTTGCAGGCACCATCGGTGTGGATCGTCACGTGCTTCATTGCCGCGAACAAAGCCGGGCACACGCCCGGGTTCAACCGCATTCGGAAAATCCGCGGTTGCAACCCACCCGGCAACGGGAAAACCTCCCGCCATGCATCACTGCGGCCCGCCATTCCCCGGAAAATCCTCCCCAAAACCGTGACACCCGGTGGTTTCCAAACAAACGGGTTTTCCGGAAAATGGAATTATCCGCGCGAATTGCCGGTCGTCGAACACCGGCAGGAAATCCTCAATGCGCTGGCCGCCAACCAGGTGGTGGTCGTCGTCAGCGATACCGGCTCCGGCAAAACCACCCAGCTTCCCAAAATGGTGGCCGAAGCCATGGGGCCCGACGGCGGACGGATCGGCTGCACCCAGCCGCGCCGCATCGCCGCCGCCAGCGTCGCCAAACGCGTGGCCGATGAACTGGCGGTCCCGCTCGGCGGCTTCGTCGGCTATCAGGTGCGATTCGAGGACCAGACGACCCCCGCCACCCGCATCAAGTTCATGACCGACGGCATCCTGCTGGCGGAAACACAGGGCGACCCGCAACTGCGGCAATACCAGGCGCTGATCCTCGACGAGGCCCACGAACGCTCGCTCAATATCGATTTTTTGTTAGGCTATCTCAAGCGGCTGCTGGGCAAACGCCGGGATCTCAAACTGGTGGTTTCCTCCGCCACCCTCGACGCCGGGTCTTTCGCGGAGTTTTTCGCCGCGGCCGACGGCACACCCGCGCCGGTGATCGAAGCCCCGGGCAGGATGTTTCCCGTCGCCGAGTTTTTCCTTCCACCGCAGGACGACGAGGAGCTGCCCCAACACGTGGCGCGCGCGGTTGACTGGCTCTCAGGCGTGGAACCCTCCGGCGACGTTCTCGTCTTCCTGCCCGGTGAACGGGAAATCCGCGATTGTGCGGAAACGCTCGACGGCCGCCGCTTCGCCAATACCGAGGTGCTCCCGCTGTTCGCCAGGCTCGGGCTGGCCGACCAACAACGGGTTTTCAATCCAGGCAACCGCCGCAGGATCATCCTCGCCACCAACGTCGCGGAAACCTCTCTAACCATTCCAAGGATCGCCTGCGTGATCGACTCGGGCGTCGCGCGCGTCAACCGCTGGAGCCCGGGCAAAGGCGTGCAACGCCTGCAGATCGAACCCGTCAGCCAGGCCAGCGCCCGCCAGAGAAAAGGCCGCTGCGGCCGCGTCAGGGACGGCGTCTGCCTGCGCCTCTACGAGGAAACCGGTCTCGAGGAACGGCCGGAGTTCACCGACCCCGAAATCCGGCGCAGTTCGCTGGCAGGCGTGATCCTCAGGATGAAATCACTCGGTCTGCCGGACATCACCGAGTTTCCATTCCTCGATCCTCCATCGCCCAAAGCAATCGCCGAGGGATACCGGACGCTGCGCGAGGTGAACGCGCTGGACCGCGACAAGAACCTCACGGATTACGGCCGCATCATGGCGCGCCTGCCGGTTGACCCGCGCCTCGGCCGCATGCTCATCGAGGCACGCCATGAAAACTGCCTCGCCGAAATGCTGCCGGTCATCGCCGCACTGGAATCGAACGACCCGCGCGAACGCCCCGCCGAAAAAACCCGCGAGGCCGATGCCGCACACGCCCGGTGGAAGGACGCCGAAAGCGACTTCATCGGAATCCTGCGGATGTGGCGCGATCTCGCCCCTTTCCGCGACGAACGCGGCCGGTGGAAGCGCAACGCGCTGCGCAAGTTCACGACGCCCGGGTTCCTCAACGCGCGCCGGGTGATCGAGTGGGCGAACGTGGCCGACGAACTTGCGGAATTGTTAGAGCGCGAGTGGCGGATGGCGGTTCCGCCGCTGGCGAAGTCCGGGGAGTTCCCCTACGCCGCGATCCACCGCTCGCTGCTCGCGGGAGTGCCGCGGCAGTTCGGATTGTGGGACAGGGAAAACAAGGCCTACCGCAGCGCCGGCGGAGGTTTTTTCGCGGTGTTTCCCGGATCAGGCTTGTTTGGCCTGCCCAAACGCCACGAGTGGCTGGTGGCCATGGAACTCGTCGAAACCTCGCGCTTGTGGGCGCGCCGCGTGGCCAGAATCGAGCCGGAATGGATCGAGCAGGTCGCGCCGCATCTCTGCCGCAGCCGCTACGGCGAGGCTCGCTGGGATGCGGGCCAGGGCGCGGTCTATGGAAGGGAAACGGTGGTTTGCGGCGGCATCCCGGTGATCGTGGGACGTCGTGTCCACTATGGACGCGTGGATGCGAAGGTCGCCCATTCGGTGTTCCTGCGCGAAGGATTGTTAGGAAACAGCCTGCGGAAACGCTGCCGCTTCCTCGATCAACTCGCGGAATTGCGCAACGGGATCGAAGCGGTGGAGCAGAAACTCCGCCGCCAGGGCGGCTTGTGGAGCGACGAGGCGGTGCTGCGGTTTCTGGAGGAGCGGATTCCCGGGGATATCCACACCGCGGCCGCCTTCCACAAGTGGCTCGCCACCCACGAAGACACGCTCGCGCTTGCGCCGGCCGATGTGCTCGACGAGGACCTCGACCATCTCGGACTCGACCTGTTTCCGGACCAGATCACGCACGACGGCTGCGAATATCCACTCTACTACCATGCCGCACCCGGTGAACGCGACGACGGCGTGACCATCGGCGTGCACGTCGATCAATTGCCGGCACTTCCGCCATGGCTGCCGGACTGGGGAGTGGATGGCAACCTGCGCGAACGCGCGGAGATCCTGCTGCGGTCGCTGCCCAAGGATTACCGCAGGATCTGCCAGCCGATCGGACCGGTGGCGGCGGGTTTTGCGGAGTTGTGGTGCCTCGCTCCAAAGGAAATCCCGTTGCTGCAGGCACTGACAGAACATGTCAGGGAACAAACGGGCGCGGTCGTTCCTACGGAGGCCTTCGACCGGTCAAGGCTGCCTGCCCACCTGGTGACCAAGATCTGGATCTGCGATGATGATGGCGCCGAACTGGCGATGGGCGACGATGCCGCGGTGCTGAAACTCCAGCTCGCCGACCGGATGCGCGAACGGTTCGAAGCGGCGGCCAATTCCGCCATCGAACGCAGCGGAATCAGCTCGTGGGACGGCGAGGAACTGCCGGCGCAAGTGAACACTCCCGGCGGCCCGGCTTACCCCGCACTGGTGGACGAGGGCCAAAGCGTCGGCGTGAAGGCATTCACCCGCCAGGCGGACGCCGCGGAACATCACCGCGCCGGCGGCGCGCGGCTGCTGTGCATCGCACACCCGGCCCAGGTCGACCATCTGCGCGGGAAATTTCCGTTAGGACTGATGGCGAAGGTCGAACTGCAGCGACTCGGAACAGGCGGAACCACACTGGATGACCTGATTCTGTTAGCAGCGGAGGGAGCCATCGGCGCGCCATGCCCGGCATCACCTGCCGCCTTCCGCGCGATGAGCGCCGAGGCCCGCGGCCGCTGGCATGATTCGGCCACCGCCATCGGCAGGGCGCTCGATGGGATTCTGGAAATCCTGCCGGAAATCCGCGCCTGGATCGCCGCCAACCGCAAGGACCGCAACCTGGGCGAGATCGCCGGAGACATCGAGGAACAACTCGACTGGTTGTTCCGCCACCGCTTTGCCTGGCACGCCGGGTTTTCCCGCTTGCAGGAATACCCGCGCCACCTCAAGGCCATCCGCTCGCGGCTCGGCAGGCTGGGATCGCTGCCGATTCTCAAGGACCTCGAAAAAATGGAACGGCTGCGGCGGCATTGGCTGCCATGGTTCCGACGCTGGACCGCGGAACCGGAAAACCCCGCCCTGTGGCCTCATGGCTGGGCATTGGAGGAATTGCGGATTTCATTGTTCGCTCCGGATGTCCCCTGCGTCGGCAAGATCTCGGAAAAACGGATCGAGGAAATGTGGCGGTCGCTTTGACCGAATACCGCAGCCACCTGAAAAATCCACTGCCGCCAATCCCGGCTTGGCAGCCACCGCAATCCGGGCAATGGATGCACCGTCACAATGCAGTACCGAGATGCCATCTCATGGTTGTTTTCCACCCAGATGTTCGGGATCAAACTCGGTCTCGACGGCACGCACCACCTGCTCAAGGCCTTTCTCGCCTACCCGGAATACGGCACCCAGGTCATCCACGTCGCCGGAACAAATGGCAAGGGCAGCACGTGCGCGATGATCGACAGCATCGCGCGCGCCTGCGGCCGCCGCACCGGTTTGTTCACTTCGCCGCATCTCATCGACTTCCGCGAACGCATCCAGGTCTCCGGCACGACCATCCCGGAAGACGACTGCGCTGCCATGCTCACCCGACTGCGCGCGATCTGCGAAGGCATGGAAACCCATCCGACATTCTTTGAAATCACCCTGACGCTGGCCATGCGCTGGTTCCGGGAATCCCGCTGCGAGTTGATCATCCTCGAAACCGGCATGGGCGGCAGACTCGACGCCACCACGGCCGTGCCTGCGGATGTCTGTGTCATCACCCCGGTCGGGATGGACCACATGCAGTGGCTCGGCGACACTTTGGAAGCAATCGCCGCGGAAAAAGCCGGAATTTTCGTCACTGGAAAACCAGCGATCTCCGCGCCCCAGGACCCCGCCGCCCGCATGGTGCTGGAAATGGAAGCAGGCGAAAAACGCGCTCCCATCGAGTTTGTCGATGAACCGCTGCTCGGATACCCGATCGCCCTCGCCGGTGAACACCAACAATGGAACGCCATGCTGGCCGTCAAAGCACTTCATCGCGCCGGACTGCCGCTCAATGCCGATGTCGTCCGCCATGGCCTGGCCACCGTTTCATGGCCGGGACGCTTCGAGGAAATCCAACCCGGAATCATCCTCGACGGTGCCCACAACCCCCACGCCGCCCGCATCCTTGCGGAAACCTGGAAACATCGCTTCCCCGGCGTGAAACCAACGCTGGTTTTCAGCGCGGTTTCCGGCAAGGACATCACCGGAATTCTGGAAATCCTCGCACCCCTCGCATCGGAAATCCTGCTCTGCCCGGTGGACACCCCCCGCGCGCTGCCGGCACCTGAAATCGCCACCCACCTGCCACCCAACGCTCCTCCACACCGGATTTTCGACAACTTCGAACAGGCTTTCAAGGCCTCCCGCCTCATATCATCCCCTGTGCTCGTCGCCGGTTCGCTTTTCCTGGTTGGCGAGGCCCGCGCTTTCCTCACCCACTCCCGGTTTTTGCCAAGCAGCCAGTGAATCTGCCCCAAATCACCCGGACTTCGGGGGAAATTCCCGCCTCCTTGCGAAATTGTTGGTTTTTCCATCACTGGCGGATTGACAAAGCCCCGGCTGACCCTAGAGTTCGCCCCCCGAGCCGTCCGGCGGACGGATTCACAACCTTTACCGAGGCCCCAAGCCATGAGCAAACGCACCTATCAGCCCTCCAAGCGCACCCGTAAAAACCAGTTCGGCTTTCGCGCCCGCATGGCCACCAAGGCCGGCCGTGACATTCTCCGCCGCCGCCGCCAAAAAGGCCGCAAGCGCCTGATTCCCAAAGGCGTCGAAATCCCATACGCGCGCCACACCACGCAGCACGGCTCCTGATATCCACGGCCGTTGCCGCTACGGGTGCCCCAAGCCATCCCGCCATGCGCCTCCCGCGGAAATCCAGCATGTCCCACCGCGAAGACTTCGCACGGGTCAAGACCACCGGTCAGGCGAAAGCCGGCCGGTTCGTCATTTTAAGCACTCTGGAAGACCCGGCCCAAACGTCACTTCGAACCGGATTCATCACTACCAAACGCGTCGGCAAAGCCCACGACCGCAACCTGCTGCGCCGCAGGCTGCGCGCAATCGTCCAGTCACACGCCCCACAGTTCACGGAAACCCGGCGCTTCCTCGTCACCATCGCCCGCCCCGGAGCTGCCACGGCCACCTTCGCAGATCTGGAAGCCGACTGGCTCCGCCAGGCACAGCGCCTCGGCCTGATCCCCCGCCCCGACGCCATCCCGTGATCTCCCGCATCCTCAGCGCCGCGATCCGCCTGCTGATCCGCTTTTACCAGCGGATCCTCAATCCGATGCTCAAGTTCGCCGCAGGCCCAGCCGCCGGATGCAGGTTCTCACCCTCATGCTCGAACTATTTCCTCCAGGCGGTCGATCTCCACGGCCCCTTCCGCGGATCATGGATCGGCATTTGCCGGATTTTCCGCTGTCATCCATGGGGGGGCAGCGGTTATGACCCCGTCCCGACGAAACACTGCTCAGAATCCCACTCTCACCCCCGCCACCACCACGGCGACCCACCCGCACCCTAACACTTTCCCATTCGTTCCATGTACGACCGTAAAACCTGGATTGTCCTGATCCTCTGCGGCGGCTTGCTCGCCGCCAATCTGTATTATTCATCGCTCAACCAAAAGGCCCAGACCGAGGCCCGCCAACGCGAGGAAGCCCGCAGGAAAATCGAGGAACCCATCGCTCCTCCCACCAACGCCCGCGAAACCACCGCGGAACTCACCGTCGAACCCGCACTCCCACCCGCCACCAAGGAGCAGGTCATCCTCAAAAACGACAAGGTCTCCTACACGCTCACCAATATCGGCGGTGGCATCGACTTCGCGGAGTTCCAGAACGAATTCGAGGTCGGCAGCAAAACCAGCCTGGTCCGCACCAACCGCTTTGGCGATGGCGCCATCGGCACCCTCGTCGGCCCGGGCGAAACGCTCGAAAACGAACCCTTCGCCTACAAACCGGAGGAGTCCGTCGACGGCAGCAAGGCGGTCTATATCGCCAAACTGAAATCCGGCCTGATCGCCAAAAAAACCTTCACCCTCAACCAAGGCAAGCAACCCGGCGCCGATTACCTGATCGACTTCGACCTCCAGATCGAAAACTCCACGGAACACGCCGTCCAACTCAACCAGTGGAGCCTGTTCCTGGGTGAGTCCTCCCCCCTCTATCAGGCAGAGTGGCCGCAACAAACCGGCTTCTTCTGGCGCGAGGACAGCGACATCCACTTCAACGACGCCAACTCGTTCAAGAAGGGCTGGTTCTCCGCCGCCAAGTCCGTGATCAAAAGCCCGGGCTCCGAGGCGATCCAATACGCCGGTGTCACCAACCAGTTCTTCGCCACCGTCATCCGGCCCAAGGAGCCATACGCCGCTTCCGTCTGGGGAAAATCCTCACAGGTCCAGCTCCCAGCAGCCAAAGACCGCTCCGTCCCATCGGTGTTCGCAGGCCTCAGCCTGCCCGGCACCACGCTCAACCCCGGCCAGATCCAGTCCTTCCAATACCGGATCTTCATCGGCCCGAAACACAACAACCTGCTCCGCAAGATGAACAGGCACTGGGGCGATGGCTGGGGCGATGTGATGCAATACGGGTGGTTCTGGTTCGTCTCGCGCCCGCTCAATTTCCTCCTCAATACCTATCACAACCTGCTCGACGGCATCTCCCGCAAGTGGTCATGGGGACTCGCCATCATCCTGCTCACCATCACCGTGCGCATCATCATCTGGCCGCTCCACGCCAAATCCACGCACACGATGAAGCGCATGGCCAAGCTCAAGCCGGAAATGGACAAGCTGAAGGAGAAATACCCGGACGACCCGAACAAGCTCAACACCGAGATGATGGGCCTCTATCGGAAATTCGGCATCAACCCCCTGGGCGGCTGCCTGCCGATGTTCATCCAGATCCCGATCTTCTTCGGTTTCTACCGGATGCTGCAATACGCCGTGGAGCTCCGCGGCCAGGGATTCCTGTGGGTGGACGATCTCTCGCAACCGGACACCATGTGGCATGTGGCCGGCATTCCCATCAACCTGCTGCCGGTCGTCATGGCCATCAGCAGTTTCTTCCAGATCAAGATGACCCCGATGACCGGCGACAAGATGCAACAGCGCATCATCATGTTCATGCCCTTCATGTTCTTCTTCTTCTGTTATAACTTCGCCTCCGCCCTCGCGCTTTACTGGACCACCCAGAACATTTTCTCGATCGGCCAGACATGGCTGATGAGCAAGGTGCCCGAACCCGAACTCAAACCGGTCAAAGGCGCCGGCAAATCCTGGGTCCAGCGCATGGCCGAACGCCAGGCCGAACTCCAAAAAGCCCGCCAGAAAGCCGGTAGTCACCCCGGCGGCCTGCGCGATGTCACACCGGACAAGAAAAAACGCCCCCCGCGCACCGGTGGCTGACCCACACACAACCCTGACACCCCAACCCCATGGCCTCCAAAACGCTGTTCGAAAAAATCCGCGACAAGGAAATCCCGGCAACGCTGGTCCATGAGGACGATCTCTGCCTGGCCTTCCGCGACATCTCGCCGCAATCACCCGTGCACATCCTGGTCGTCCCGAAACAGGCCATCCCGCGGATCGCAGCCGCAGGCCCGGAACACGCCGGATTGTTAGGACACCTGCTGCTCACCGCCGCCGCCATCGCCCGCAGCGAGGGAATCTCGGAATCCGGATACCGGCTGGTGATCAACAACGGACCGGATGGAGGGGAAAGCGTGCCGCACCTCCATGTGCACCTGCTCGGCGGAAGACAACTCGACTGGCCGCCCGGCTGACTCCGGGAAAACCAATCAATCGATGATCCTGCGCATCGGGATCATGTTCGAGAATTCGAAGCCCTGTTTCTTGAAAAACTCCTGGGAATCCGCGCTCAACCGATCGGTCAACAAGGTGATCCGCTTGAAGTTTTTCCGCTTGGCGAAATCCACCACGTAATCAACCAGCTTCGCCCCATAACCCTGACCGCGATGGTCGGGATGAATGACCACATCCTCCATCAGGATGACGAAACCGCCACGCGCGGTGGAAATCGTGAACAACAGGTTCACCATGCCGAAAATGCGGTCTTTGTTGCGAACCACGAAAATCCGCCCGCGATTCGGCTGCTCCAGAATCAAGCGCAACCCACGCTCCTGCAAGATGCGGTCGGGAGTGAAATCCCCGGAGCGGTTGAACAAATCCATGACCAGTTCGGTGAGCGCCGGCAGATCCTCGATCGTGGCCGGCTCGATACGGGGAGGGTCATCCATCGTCGCCCGGGCTTCAGATTGCGGAAAATGTTCCATGGGCAAATTTGGCTCATAATTACGCCTTGGCGGCACGCATTTTTCAGGGTCAAAAACGATTTTCCTCCCATGCATACGCCGGGGACCAAATTCCCCACATCGGTCATTCAAGCAAATCCGGTCGGTTCAGACGCGTCCTGGCCAGCGCCTGCTCGTTTTTCCAAGCAAGGATCTTCCCGTGATTCCCGGAAAGCAACACATCGGGCACGCTCATTCCCTCAAACTCGATCGGCCTGGTGTAGGCAGGAGCCTCCAACCGGTCCGGACGCGAAAACGACTCTTCCTCAACCGACCGGCCATCCCCCAGTGCCCCGGGCAACAAGCGGATCACCGCGTCGCAAAGCACTGCCGAAGCAACCGCTCCGTTGGTCAGGATGTAGTCGCCAATCGATATTTCGTCATCCACCAGCGCCTCTACCACACGATGATCAACCCCCTCGTAATGGCCGCAAAGAATCAATAAATGTTCCTCCTTCGAAAGCTCCACCGCCATGGCCTGATGAAAGGGTTTGCCCTGCGGGGTCATCAAAATCACTCGGGTTCCCGGTCGCCGCAAATCCCGCACGGCCGCAAAAAACGGCTCTGGCCGCATCAACATCCCCGGTCCGCCTCCGCACGGTGTATCGTCCACCCGCCGGTGCTTGTCCTGCGACCATTCCCTCAACTGGTGGGCATGCACCTCAACCACCCCCGCCGCACGGGCACGCTGGACGATCGAGTCCCCCAAGGGAGCCATGGCCACCTCCGGAAACAAAGTGAGAATATCAATGCGCATGGCCTGAGCCTAGCGTCGGAAACCCAATTGCCAACCATGATCCCGACACCATGAGCCCATGCCCCCGACCCCATACCCCGCCTAGCCAAGGATTGCGACCGGATCGGATTTTTGATTTTGTGTAACACAAATAATCAAATATGTGCTTGCGACACTGGATCCAACCAATGATCTCGACTCGAGAATCTCCATCGCATCGAAGTCTCAACTTCGCCAGTTGATGGATGGATTCTGAATGGCCCATGCCTACAAGTGCTTGCTTGCAAGCGCGTGTCATCCTGTGACGAACCATCCCACTGGCCAAATAACACCCCCCGAGCGCAAATGGAGAACCAACCCTATCTGCAGGAGCTTATGAATTCGGCATGAATCAGCAATAAGCCACTTGGGCCGACTAACGATAGGTGTTGGATATCAATCTGGACACCGCTTTTTATTGCTAAAAGAAACAGCATAGTTTCCTCACCCGATTCCTTTTTTCAGGTCGCGCGCGCTCCACAGCAGCTCCGCAACCCCTCCGGCCGCCGCCCTGCC
>CAYNQJ010000035.1:0-42661 GCA_964399305.1 uncultured Luteolibacter sp. | reverse complement strand
TCGGCTTCGGCCTGCCGCCGGAATACGCCACCTGGGGCCGCCTGCTCAACGACGGCTTGTCCAATCTATCAGCCCCGTGGCTGGTCACTTCCACCTTCGCCGTACTCGTCGGCCTGCTGGTTCTCATCACCTTTGTCGGCGAGGCCGTGCGCGAGGCTTTCGATCCGAAAAAATTCACCTATTACCGTTGATGTCGCTATTCATGAAACGGCTGGCCATGGTTGTTCTCGGCGTGCTTGCGCTGGGTGGCGCGTCGTGCCGCCGCGATTCCGGGCAGGCCGGCCGTTCGCTCGGATTCGAGGAATTCCTGCCGGTTTACAACCGCCACATCCGGGGTTGGCTCGAAGAGCAGAAGGCCGCCACCCAAAAGGAACTCGCCAGGGTCGAAGCCCAGGCCTCCGCCGCCGATCCGGCGGAAAAGGAAAAACTCAAGCTTCAGGTGGAGACCTTGCGGCATGACATGGAAAAGTGGGAGTTCCGGCTTGGTCTCGGAGATTTCCTCAAGATCAGCGATCCCTCGCAGGTGCCGGCCGACCTGGTCTGGGAAAACGGCATGGACCAACCGGAAATCGGTGATCCCGCCGCCAAAAAGGGCGGAGTCTTCCGCAGGTTCATCCCGACCTTTCCACCGACCATCCGGCCTTTTGGCGACAACTCGAACAACTCGTTCCGCGGCGACATCTATGACAACATCATGATGCCGCTGGTCACCCTCCATCCGGAGACCATGGAAATCATCCCGGCCCTTGCCAGGGAGTGGGCGGTTTCCAAAGACGGCCGCACGATTTATTTCCGCATCGATCCCGAGGCCCGGTATTCGGACGGCGTGCCGGTGCATGCCCGCGACTTCCTCGTGGCGATTTACATCCGGGTGTCGGACCACATCGTCAATCCCTACGACAAGCAATACTTCCGCGAGTACATGGCGGGTGTCGCGGTGTATGACGAGCACACGCTTTCGGTCTCGCTGCCGGAGGCGAAGGTGTTCGCGCCGATGCTTGCCGGGTCCATCACTCCGTCGCCACCGCATTTCTACCGGGATTACGGTCCGGATTACAACGAGCGCTACCAGTGGAGCTTTCCGCCGACCACCGGTGCCTACGAGGTGCTGCCGGAGGACATCGTCAAGGGCGCGTCCATCACCCAGACCCGCGTCCGCGACTGGTGGGCCCGCGACCGGAAATACTACAAGTATCGTTACAATCCGGACAAGATCGTCCACACGGTCGTCCGCGACGAGTCGAAGGCGTTCGAGTTGTTCCGGGCGGGCGAGCTGGAAACCTTCTACCTCACGCGTCCGGAGCTGTGGTATGAGAAGTCCGAGATCGATCCGGTTTACAAGGGCTACATCGAGAGGGTCACCTTCTACAACCGTTATCCGAAGGTGCCGCTCGGCCTGTATTTCAATGTCGCCAGGCCGCCGCTTGACGATCTCGATGTGCGGATCGGCATCCAGCATGCGATGAACTGGCGCAAGGTGATCGACCTGATGTTCCGCGGCGACTACCAGCGTTTGAACGCCTTCAATGAAGGCTATGTCCATTTCAGCGATCCCTCGATCAAGGCGCGGCCGTTTTCCAACCAGCTCGCGCGCGAGGCATTCCGCAAGGCGGGCTACACCACCGAGGGACCGGACGGCATCCTGCGCAAGCCCGATGGCACGCGCCTGTCGGTGTCGGTCACCTATCCGAACATGCCCCGCAACGAACGCATGTTCGCCATCCTCCGCGAGGAGGCGAAGGCGTGTGGTTTCGAGCTGCGGCTCGACGGGTTGGAATTCACCGTGGCCTACAAGAAGGACATGCAGAAGCAGCACGAAATCGCCCTGGGCAACTGGCTGATCACCCCGCCGGTTCCGGATTTCCACCAGTTCCTGCATTCCACCAACGCCCGTGACGAGAAGGGCAATCTGAAACCCCAGACCAACAACCTGTTCGCGTGGGGGCGCCCGGACACCGACCTGCTCAGCGAGAAGGTCCGCACCAGCCGCACCATCGAGGAGCTCGCCGATGCGTCCCGGAAACTCCAGCGCATCATTCACGACGAGGCGATCTTCTCGCCGGGTTACGCGGTGGATTTCATCCGCATCGGATCATGGCGCTGGGTGAGATGGCCGGATTGTGAAACGACCCGCTTCAGTCCGCCGGTCGTCTATGATCCTCACGAGACATTCGTGTATTGGGTGGACGAGAAAATCCAACAGGAAACCCTGGCTGCGAAGCGTGAAGGCGTGGCGTTTCCCGAATCCACCCGGACCGTGGATGTGTATCGCGACAAACCCTCCGCTTCCACCGCGGACAAGGAGCCTGCAGCGGATGAACCCGCCGAACCCGAAACCGGAGAGGAGCCCGCAAACCCATGAGCAGCGCGCCAGCCAACCTCATCGAAGTCGACAAGCTGATCACTTCATTCGAGACCGACCGCGGATTGCTGCGCGCCGTGGACCAGGTGTCGTTTTCCGTGCCCGAGGGCAAGACCGTCGGCATCGTCGGCGAGTCCGGCTGCGGCAAGAGCGTGACCGCCATGTCGATGGTCCGGCTGCTGCCGCAACCGGCGGGCAAGATCCTCGGCGGCCATGTCTGGTTCAAGGGCCGCGACTTGTTGCGCGTGCCGGATTCGGAAATCCGCAAGGTCCGTGGCAACGAGATCGGCGTGATTTTCCAGGAGCCGATGGCCGCGCTCAACCCGGTGCACCGCATCGGCCGCCAGGTCGCCGAGGTGTTCCGCATTCACAAGGATATCTCAAAGAAGGACGCATGGGACGCAGCGGTGGAAATGCTCAAGCTGGTTCGCATCCCCGCACCCGAGCGCCGCATGTTGGATTATCCCCACCAGCTGTCAGGCGGCATGCGGCAGCGCATTGTGATCGCCCTGGCTCTTGCCTTGCGGCCATCGCTGGTGATCGCCGATGAACCGACAACCGCCCTCGATGTCACCGTCCAGGCGCAGATCCTCGATCTGATGGGCCGGCTCCAGTCGGAAATGAAAATGTCGATCATTCTGATCACCCATGACCTTGGCGTGATCGCCGAGACCTGTGACGAGGTGGTGGTGATGTATGCCGGCCGTGTGGTCGAGCGTGCGACTGCGGAGGAGTTGTTCGCGCACCCGCTGCACGCCTATACGCGCGGCCTGCTGCGTTCGATTCCCACGTTGGAAACTCCTTCCAAATCCGTTCTCAACACGATTCCCGGTATGGTCGCCTCGCTGGCGGATCACACCCACGGATGCCGCTTCTGCCAGCGCATGGGCCGCGCTTTCAACGGCACACGCGAGCGCCCTCCCTACACCGAGGTTTCGCCCGGCCACTGGGTGGAAGCCTGCCCGGAATGTTACAAGCCATGAGTTCCACCCCACTGCTTTCGCTCTCGAATCTCTGCGTGCATTTCCCGGTGCGCGGTGGGGTGATGCTGCGCCAGGTCGGCGCGGTCCGCGCGGTGGATGGGGTCTCGCTCGATATTGGTCCCGGCGAGACGCTCGGACTGGTCGGTGAGTCCGGGTGCGGCAAATCCACCCTCGGCAAGGCCGCCGTGCGTTTGCTCAAGCCGACATCCGGCAGCGTGATGTTTGAAAACAACGACATCACCCGTGCCAGCCAGGCACAGTTGCGGCCGTTGCGCCGTGATTTCCAAATGATTTTCCAGGATCCTGCGGAATCGCTCGATCCGCGGATGAGCGTGCGCTCGATCATCGAGGAGCCCTTCATCATCCACCGTTTGGGCACCCGCGTGGAGCGCACCCAGTGGGTCAACGCGCTGCTCGACCGCGTCGGCTTGCCAACCAGCGCTGCGGAGCGGTACCCGTTTGAGTTTTCCGGTGGCCAGCGCCAGCGCATCGGCATCGCCCGCGCGCTTGCCCTGAAGCCCAAGCTCATCGTCTGCGATGAACCGGTATCCGCGCTCGATGTCTCCATCCAATCCCAGATCCTCAACCTGCTGGTCGAACTCCAGAAGGATTTCGGTTTGTCCTATCTGTTCATCGCCCATGACTTGTCGGTCGTCAAACACGTCAGTGACCGTGTGGCGGTGATGTATCTCGGAAAAATCGTCGAACTGGCGACGGCGGACGCCATTTATCGCGATCCGCGCCATGCCTACACCAAGGCCCTGCTCTCGGCCATTCCCTCGCCGGACCCGCTGGCCAGACGCCGCAAAATCCTGCTGGAAGGCGATGTGCCGTCGCCGATCGATCCGCCGCCGGGCAGCGCGTTCGGCCACCGCATGAACCATCCGCTGTATGACCAATCCATCGGCATGGACCTGTCGCTGCGGGAAATCGCTCCCGGCCACCATGTGGCGAACGACCCGTGCTGCCTCAGCGCGGATGATTTCGACCAATTGCAACGTGTGAAACCAGCCACCCGCCCACAGGATGGTTAGAAATCCCGCGATGAATGCCTGGCAACCCGCGATGGATCTGATGGGTCGCTGCCTCAAGGCCGGCATCCGCGAGTTCGTCATCTGCGCCGGTGCCCGCAACGCCGCATGGATCGAGGCGCTCGTCCGCGCCGAAGCCGCCGGGCATGTCCGGCTCTGGCGGCATTTCGAGGAACGCAGCGCCGGTTTTTTCGCGCTCGGCCGCACGATGGAGACCGGCCTGCCCTGCGCGGTGGTCACCACCAGCGGAACCGCCGCCGCCGAACTGCTTCCCGCGGTCATCGAGGCTTTCTATCAGGCAAAACCGCTGGTCGCCATCACCGCCGACCGCCCCGCCGCCTATCGTGGCACCGGGGCACCGCAGGCAATCGACCAAACCGGCATCTTTGGTCCCCATGCCGCGCAGGTGGACCCCGCGGAGTGGGATGGCCGTGCCCCCCTGCACCTGAACGCCGAGCTGGAGGAGGAATTCGAGCCCGGCGATGAAACCTTCCGGGACGTCCAGCCCGGTGACTTCAAACCGGCTGACGAGCGGCTGAATGTGGCCGCTCTCGCGCGCTGGCTGCGTGAAGACCACTTCCGCGGATTCACCGTGATGATCGGTGGCCTTGAGCCCGACGAACAGGAGGATGTCTATCATTTCTGTCGCGATTTCGCCGCGCCCGTCGTCGCCGATGCCACCAGCGGGCTGCGCGAGGCCCTGCAGGGACTCGCAGTCCACGATCCCGACCGCACGCTCCGGCGCAAACCACCGGGAAAAATCCTGCGACTCGGCGATGTGCCGTGCGGCCGGTTCTGGCGTGATTTGGAAAACCTGCCGGAAGCCTCGGTGTGGTCGGTCTGCCGCAACGGCCTGCCCGGATTGGCGCGCGAGTCAAACGTCACCCGCGGGCCGCTCCAGCGCGTGATTCCAGCCCTCGGCGACATCGACGAGGCCGGCGACGCGCTCGACCTGCTCGTCGGATCCGCCGCCCGCGCGGCAAGGATTGATGAGCTGTTAGAATGCCATCCGGACAGCGAGCCGGCGCTGGTTCGCGCGCTTTCCCATTTCGCCTGTATCGGCAGCGGGGTTTTTCTCGGTAACAGCCTGCCGATCCGTGAATGGAATTTGTTCGCCCAGTGGGCGCGCCCTGTCCGCCAGATTCGTGCCAACCGTGGGGCCAACGGCATCGACGGCCAGATCAGCACCTGGCTTGGCTGGTCCGCCGGTCTCAACGGATCGTGGGCCTTGCTCGGTGATCTCACTACTCTCTACGACCTCGCGGCTCCGTTCGTGCTCGATCAGACCGGCTCCGAAGGCCGGGTGCTCGCGGTGATAAGCAACAACGGCGGGCGGATCTTCGACCGCCTGCCGCGCTTGCAATCCATGAGTCCGCAGGCCGCCGCCTGCATGACCAATCCGCACCAGGCCGATTTCGCGGGCTTGGCCACGCTCTGGGGAATGCGCCACCTCCGTGTCCGGACTCCTGATGACCTCGATGAACTTCATGAGGTGGAGGGACCGGCCGGAAAGGCCGTCACGACCTTGTTGGAAGTGATTCCAGATGCGAACCAGACCGCCGCTTTCTGGCGCGACTGGGATGCGATGGCTGGATAACCGGCCTGGCAATGCCCGGAATTCGATAGATTGGCGGTGCGGCGGCTTTCAGGGATCAATCTGGCACGTGGCTGATCGCCTCTGGGAGCAGAGCCACCAGTGATGCATCGACGCATTCAAGGTTTTTCAATCCGTTTGCGCCGCGGTTTGATGGAGTCGGCGTGTGAATAAATCGTCGCCCGGATCAAGGTCTCGGATTTTTGGAGTTGCTGGCATGCCGTGTGCGTTTTTTTTTGCAGAATGGTTCATCAAACTTAACATGAAAGCAAACTTGGTCACCTTGAAAACACCGCTTCTGGTATGAGGTGACTGATAGATCGAGTGCTCGAAAAACGCTTGATTACAAGCATCCTGACGCATGGGTTCCAATTGCCGGTCAATCCGGAAATCGGATTAAGAAATCCTTTATGGCAAATGTGCTTGCATGGGCCGCATTCCGGTTGAGATCTTCCCAAACGCGCTGACGGCCTGATGACGCCGCAAATATTGCTAATTGAATTTAGTTCTTTCCAAATCGCGCCTTGCGGGAGAATCATTTTCTCTACGTGTCTGACAGTTGGAATGTTTTTCTCCGCTGCGGCTAACAAATGCATTTTTGATTTTCCCGATGAAACCATCACCTGGCAATTCCATGATCCGACTCATTCAACAGCGTATTGGCCGATATCTGGCGCTTTCCGGGCTTGTGATCGCATGTGCGATCCCCATCCGGGCGCAGGATGGATTTCCGGGACATCAGCGCATCCAGGAAATCGCCCTGCGTGCTGGATGGAACGCGGTTTTTCTTGAAGTGGAGCCTCTCGATGTGGCTCCGGCGAAGGTGTTTTCAGGACTTCCGGTGGACAAGGTGGCCACCCTGTTCAAGAGCCCGACAACCAACCAGTTTGTCACCAATCCGGGGGTGGATTTGTTCAAGGGCCGCGGTTGGGGCGTGTGGTATGCGCCGGGGCTGCCCGAGGCGTTCCTGAAATCACTCGACGCGATCCACGGCAACCGTGCCTATCTGGTGCACGCGAAGTCTGCCTGCCAGTGGCATGCCCGGGGCCGGGTCGTTCTCACGGCTCCGGAATGGCGGCCGGATGCGTTCAACTTCGTCGGTTTCCCGGTGAGGGCGTTCGGCGGTCCGACATTCCAGCAGTTTTTCGCGGGATCTCCGGCACACAAGGGCCAGTTGATCTATCGACTCGCCGATGGCCGTTGGAAACAAGTCCTGCAACCGTCCACCGAGGTGATGCGTTCGGGTGAGGCATTCTGGATTTTCTGCAAGGGTTCTTCGGATTTTCATGGGCCGCTGAGGGTCGAGCTGGCGAGCCGGCAAGGATTGTTGCTCTCAACCGGAGCGTCGGAGGTGATTCTGCGCAACGCCTGCCCCCACCCGCTGGAGCCGACCCTGCATCATGTGCCCGGCGCTGCCGCGCCCTTGCCCCTGTCGATCCTGGTGCGGTCATTCGGCAATCCTGCGGCGCCGGTGGATTCACTGGCCGCGCGGATGCCTGCGGGCGCATGGGAGCAAGCAATGCCACCGCTCGAAATCGCAGCCTCGATCGCCGTGCCCTTTGAGTGCCGGACCGGCGAGATGACCAGCGCGGAGCAGGCATCGATTTTGAAAATCACCACCGACCTCGGCACCGAAACCTGGATACCGGTGCTCGGTTTCCGCGACCCATCCGGCAACTGACAGCGAAATCCGATGAACCCTCCCGCCATGAATCCGCGTTTCCCCAGACTTTTCCCGGCACTGGTCTCTTTGTTAGGGATGGTTCCGGTCGCGCTCCCCGCTCAGTCGAATCCCTACCGGGGTCTCTGGGTGGGTGATGTGACCCTCAGTGCCGTCAACGAGGTGACCGTGCCTCTCGACGCCGCAAACGTCCCGCGCGCACCCGATCCGAATGTCACCACTCCGACGTTTGATGCGGCGAATCTCCGCCTGATCCTGCACGTCGATGCCACGGGCCGCGTCAGCCTGTTGAAACATGTGGCCGTGCTTGCCCGGAAAGCCGGGATCCAGCAGGAGGAAAGCGATTTGTCACTGGTGACGGACGAGCGGCTCTATGGTGCGTTTCCGCCACAGCCGGCATCACGGATTTCAAGCGTCGTGTTCGACTTCGGCGACGCCAAGGCGAGTGCCGCTGTGAACGAGGTGGTTGACCGCATCACCACCGCCGCCGCCACCGCCGCCGCGCTCAACGGTGCCACGCAGACATCGGTGCGCACGGCGGCCGCCAATGCCGCCGCGCCGGTCATCGATCAGGCGGACGCGGCTGGGAATTTCGCACGGTTTCTCCAGGAGGACCTGAACAAAAGCCAGGTCACGGCGATCGCCGATGGCGGATCGACCACTGCGGCCCGCGATGCGGCGCTTGTGCTGCGCAACGGATCGTTCTACGCGGACACGCGTGGAATCGAGATGATCGATGCCATCGAAGCCGCGCTCGCTGCGGTCGCTCCATCAGCGACACAGGCCGAACGGCGACAGGCGGCCTACAACACGGCCTCCGCGTTCGCCGAGACGGATCTTGCCTATGACCGTTTCCTGGCGGGGGAATTGTTTGGCGACATGATCCTGGCTGCGGCGGAAAAAGCCGCCCAAACCGCGGAAACCCTGCCGTTGAGTGCGATCACCGGATTTGCCGGATCCGGCGCGGATACCGCCGTGACCTCCGCCGCCCACGGTCTGGTGACCGGCGAGCAGATCGCGATCCAGGGAGCCGCTGTCGCATCATACAACGGCCTGCACTCGATCGTGCGCATCGATGACAATTCATTCCGCATCGCCGTGCCGTTCGTCAGCGGCGCGTCCATCGCGGGATACTCGGGCTCCACGCGGGTCGCGCCTTTGCGGGTGACCTCCGCCGCCCACGGTCTGAGCAGTGGCGACTGGGTGACCCTCCGCGGATCGATTCCGGCATACGACGGCAGACATCTCGTCACGGTGATCGATGCGGATACTTTCAGTATCGGGATTCCCTACGACTACGATCCGGTGCCGCGTGGTGTCTGGTCGGTGCGTTCGGGGGAAATCGCGGGTTATGAAGGCACTGCCGACGGCTCGGCACCTGTCAAGGTGATGGCCCCGAACCACGGCCTTAACAACGGACAGACCATCGAGATCCGCGGCGCGGGCAGCGCGTCCTACAACGGCTTGAAAACGATCACCCGGATCGACGCGGACTCGTTCACGATCGATCAGGCGTTCGATGGAAACCCGGCGACCAAGGGCGTGTGGGACCTTCCGGTGGCGATCTCGGAGTTCCGGCCGCCTGCGTTGGTTCCCACCAGCATCGA
This sequence comes from uncultured Luteolibacter sp., assembly GCA_964399305.1. Classification (GTDB taxonomy): domain Bacteria; phylum Verrucomicrobiota; class Verrucomicrobiia; order Verrucomicrobiales; family Akkermansiaceae; genus Luteolibacter. The sequence continues at coordinate 33,403 of CAYNQJ010000035.1, read as the reverse complement.
GTCCCCGGATCACGGACTTGCGAGTGGTGACCGGATCATGGTTTCAGGTTCCGGTTATCCGGATTACAATGCCGGGTTCGAGGTGGCTGTGCTCAATGATGATCATTTTTCCATTCCGGTCGATTTCAACGAGGCGTCCGGAAATCCAGCGGTCAAGGGTTCATGGCAGCCGGCCACGGGAGGGCAGTGGCGCAAAACCGCGGCCATCTCACAGTCGTTGAACACCGTGCCCAAGGTGGTCTCCGCGCGTTCGACCGCACAATCCATCCGCATCACCGCCTACAGCGACACCCGCGCACCGGCGGCTGTGGAATCCGTGCTGGCCGCCATCGTCCGCTCCGCCGCTCTCGGTGGATCATCTCTATCAGCCGAGGTGTCTGCGATCGCCGCCCAGGCGGGACGGGACGCACTGGCATCATCTGTCCCGCGTTACCCGCGCCCCTCGTCGCCGCCATCATCGGATTACACGGAATTCGTGAATTCCCCATCGTTCACCGGCAGCGTGCCCGCCGCCGCCGATGCCGCGGCCACCGCAGCGCTCAAGGAGAAATCCAATCTGCTCGCAACGCCGGCATCCATCCGTGACAAGGCGATGCAGGCCGCGATCGAGTCCCTGACACCGGTGTTTGCCATGGCATCCCGCACACTGCTCACCGAGCTGCCGATGTCTGGCCCGTTCGGTCCGGGCACTTCCGGCCTGGCGGCCGAGGTCGTGCTTCCCGCGAATCACCCCACGAATCCGTTCCGCCACCGCAGGCACCCGGACCATACCGTGGGGTTCGACATCCGACGCCTGGTTTCCCTCGCATTCGACCCGCAGGACGCCCAGCCGGCCGCACCCGCCGGCTACGGCGTGGACCGCCTCACCGGAACCTACAACGAGGAGATCTTCGGTCTGCACAAACCGTTAGGACCCTCGCGCGACATCGGTTTGAAAGTGCGCGGAACCTTCCAGCTCAACCGAATCAGCCGCATCGACACCCTCAACGGCCGCTGAACTCCCCAGCCCCGGCACCGCCAAACTCCAATCTCCCACCCGTCCATGAATCCACTAACGATCATCCGGTCCCTCGCCGCCGCACTCTCCCCGGCATGTTTCCTCATGCAGGCCGCGTGGGCCGACGTCTCCGATCTGCTGTTCACCGTCCGCATCGAGGGCAATGGCAACACGCCCACCCTTTACGTGACCAACAACTCCCCGCAACTCAACATCACCCGCTTCGAACTCACCATCGGCCGGACCGACAAGAGCTTCGATGGCGGGGATTTCCAGATCACCAATCCGCCGGAGGGAACCGCGGCCTGGGTCCTGCCCGCGCCGGGCACCCGCGGCCAGTTACTGAGGATCGACACCACCAACTTCGGCCCTGGAAAAACCTTTGCGGTGAGGATCGATGTGGATGGAACCGGAGAGTTTCCCAACACGGTGCAGAATTTCAACACGGTGTTCTTCAACAACGGCAGCTGGCCGAACGCGGTCGCCACCGTCTATGCCGGACCGGCCAGTGCCTCGCGCACGCTGCCCGACAATCCGACCTCGCTCACCTTCCGCGGACCGGACCGCACGCTCAACGTGACGAGTCTCACCGAAGCCGGAACCGCAGGTGACACCAGTGCCGGCGAGTTCGTCCGCGGTGTGAACATTTCCATCAACGAAGGCGTTCCGTTCAAGCTGGAGGCGGGAGCCACCCTGCCCATGGTCGCCCACGGCGACCGCATCAAGATCACCGCGTCGCAGGAGGTCTACAAGGACATCCATTCGAACTACATCACCGACAGCGGGGTGGGGGACGCGGAGTTGATCAAGAACGAGGCGGAGGAGCGGTTCGTCGCGATCGGGATGTCGGTCAACAACGTGCCACAGACGGCCGACCCCACGAGTTATGATTTCGAGATCACGGCGGACACCGATGTGCAGGTGAAATGGCAGCATTACTACGCCCTGACCATCCGCCAGGATTTTTCGAAAACCCAGAGCCAGGAAATCATCGCCGGCACGCCCTGGGCCGGGCCGCTTGCTTCCGACGCCGCCGGCAATCCCAGCCCGCCCGTCAGCAAGCAGTGGGTGCTGCGCGGCAGCCAGCCGGTCGTGCAGGTGGACGGCGTGTTCGTCGATACCTTCAGCCATCCCGGCCTGGATCTCCGCTACGTGGTCAAGGGATACCGCGCCTACGGTCCTCCTAACAAACTCGTGCCCGCCAGCAAGAACGCCGACCGCTTGGGTGACAACGGCGTGGACATCCGCACGGCAGAGCAGGGGACCGTCGGCTCATACTCCGCGGGCTCCGGCACCACGGTGATTCTCAACGGGTCCACCACCACTCCGGTCGCCCACGGCCTGGTGACCGGCAACACCATCGAGATCAGCGGCAGCGCCTACGCGCCTTACAACGGCGTTCACCAGGTGACCGTGATCAATGCGACGACGTTTTCCATTCCGGTGCAATTCCCCGCCAGCGGCGGCAACCCGGTCGCCAAGGGGCTGTGGAAAAATATTACCTATCTCAAAATGATCGACTTTCCCACGGTCGAGCAGCGCCAGCAGATCGAGCCAAGTTTCAGCATGTATGGCCCCGGCGGCGTGACCTACGTCTGGCAGATCCAATACGGCGTGCGGGTGACCACCGACGACCTCTCCCGCGGGTCGCTGGCGAAGGTCTATCAGGTTGTGGATGGCGCCGATGTGGACCGCAGCATCCAGGATGGCGTGGCATGGTTTGACCCCGGCAGCCGCATCAAGGTGGTGGCGGTGGCCCGCGAACCCGGCGGGGACGGATTGTCGCTCACCGGATGGGTCAATGGCGATGGATACTATTTCTCCTCTCAAGGCCAGACCGACCCGTCATCGGGCGAAGTCACCAGCGGAGGCCCGGTCGTGCTGACCAGCGGCCCGGTCGCTTCATGGATCACCAATGGCCCCGGTGGCTCGCACGGCTATGATATCATCAACCTCCAGCGTCCGGTCCGCGCGCTCTGGCGTTACGGCGCGGGAGCCATCTTCCTCAATGTGGAGATCGGGAAACACGTTTTCGAGGACTACCCGCAATATGCCACGATGTTCATCCGGCAGCCGGATCCCATCATCAATGCGGTGCCGGATCCGGTCGCGATCCTGCCGGGTGGTGCCGCCCCCGGCGCTGAAATCATGGCCGAGTGGGATCCCGCCAGCGCCCGGCTCTACCCGACCGTGCCCGGCCGCTTCACCGTCCCATGGAAACCCGGAACCGATTCCACCAACGCGGTGGAAATCCGCGTGGTCGCCACCCTTCCATACGATGCGCAACGCCGGATCCGCGGCCATTACCCGCATATCCACGGAACCCCCGCCGTCGCCCTTGATCCGGATAGTGGTGATGACTTTGCCTTCAAATCGATCAAATTCACGACCGCCGGCGCGACGGTCAGTTCTAACAAACATTTCTCAACCGAGCGTCCGGGGATTTCGGTGTTGCTGTTCACCCAGTTGCAGAATGTCGGCCGCGGCCAGCCTCGGGAGTTTCTCAAGGTGCGTGTGGTGGACACCCGGAACTGGGACGCCGATTTGCCCGCCAGCCCGACCCAGGTCAGTGTCGGCGAGAGGATCCTTGATGCTGATGTGGATCTCGCGAAACTCGGAACCGGCTTTGTTTACGACCCGACCGGTCGTGCCCGCTACAATCCGTTCGTTTACAACGGCGAGAAAATGCAGGGCCTGGCCGCGAAGGATATCTACGACATGAACCTGCTGCGCGCCGATAGCTCGTCGCTGGTGGTTGTCAACAAGGGCCGCCTGCCAGGTCCGGTCATCGCGGTGAACGAGCACCCCGGCGTGCCGGATCGGGAGCTGCCCATCGTCGTCTGGTATGACGATCCGCGCCGCAACGACACGCTGATGTGGCCGCTGGTTTCGCGGATCTACAAACCGGTGTGGCCGGATGCGTCGACGCTGCCGCAGATCGTCATCGCCAGCCAGTTTGGCAGCGATGGCAAGAGCCGCGACAACAAGGACCAGCGGACGGCCCCGGCCATCGGCGATTATCCCGAGGCCACCACCTACGACCCCTCGCGCCTGCAATCGGTGCAGATCTATCAGCAACCGGATTTCGACGCGCCGGGATACAACCCGAACGAGGAGCACGCGCTGGTCGCGCCGTCGCTGCGTTTTGCCAGCGTCTCGCCACGGCCTCCGGCGATCTACGCGCTGCGCGACGGCGACCTCAATTACACCAACCGCACGGTGACGACCGGGGCCGCACGCTATACGTCGCACCCGTATGTGCTCGTCCAGTTTTACGACGTCGCGGACGACGAGATCAGGATGAAGGCCTACACCGTCAAACGGGTCAGCGGAAACGGCGATGTGCCATTCTACCGCTTCGCCACCAATTTCACCGCGACGACCACCAACCTGAAAACCCAGCCGTATGTCACGATGCGGGCGGGCGAGCCGGTCAATCCGTTCTATCCGCTCGGCGTTGCCATTGGTGCCAGCCCCGCACCGGAAACATTCGGCAACAATTTCTTCACGCAGGAGGCTTACTGGGAGGATTGGCGCGGTTCCTACTGGTCGATTTCCGGAGGTGACAAGGCATGGTTCGAGGTCTCCTTCTACTACCCGCTGGCTCCGGATTTCTGGTGGCCATCGACGGTTGCCACACCACCGGTCAAGGTGGTGAAAAACGGTGCCACCTATACCGCGACCTATGACACGGCCGGACAATTGAAAGTTCCCGCCGTGGGGGACTCCGTCGCCTTCCTGCCGCCATCGGTCAAGACGATCGCCGCTCCCGGAAGCCTGACGCAGCACCTGCCAACCCGCGTGATTTATAAATCCGAATGGCCGGAAAACCCGCCGGTCCTCAAGGCGGGCGAAACCCTCACATTCTCCGGCGGTGAATACCGGGCCGACAATCCGACCCGCACGCTGGTCGTCAATGGTGAGGAGCAAACCGTCGAAACCCCGGGTCTGCCGCAATTGTTGGCATTCGCTTCCGCCGAGGTGGTGTTCGATTCACTCAACCCGGATGCCCTTCCTGAAAAGTTCAAAACCACCTGGACCGCGCGTGTCGTCCAGGCCCTCGACAAACGCACCGCGGCCCTGCCGGTCGGCAGTTTCCCATCCGAACTCCAGCCTGCCAGCGGCAGGACCACGGTGAAGCAGGGGAAATACATCTTCAACGAGCTCCCCGCCTCGCTGCAGCGCCGCCTGCGCTACGACCCGCTCGCGCTGCGCACCGTGACCGAAGACGGCGTCACCTCCCAGGTGCCCGGTGTGCTCGAATTCAGCGGCCTGCTCAACGACAAGGCGATCGGCGACGCCACCCTGACCGCCTCGCCGCCCGCGGTCTATGTGCTGGAACCGAATATTCTAACAGCAGATGAGCGCGACGCGGTCATCGATCTGGTGGACCCCGGATCCACTTTCCGCAGTTCCTGGTCCGCCGCCGTCACCGCGCTTTACAACGCCACCCGCAACCCCGAGGGCGTGCCGGGAACTGCCGGCGACTATCTGGCGGGCCTGATGAAAACCCCGCAATACGGTCCCGATGGACGGATCCTCAAGGACGGTCTGGGCAATGTCCTGTACGCCAGCCCGGCCACCCCAAGCCCGATGCGCGCTTACGGCCCGGGCCTCGCGCTCATGCCAAACGCGGGATTTCTCGATCCGCTCGGCAAACTCGCCGATGGCTCGGCCTACCCGGATGAAAGCTGGGTGACGGTGGTGGAAAACAACGACCCGTCGTTCGGCGGATCGCCGATCACGCCCCACATCATCAAGGTGGACCGGACCAAGCGTTACCGCGGCTCGGTCAAGACGATCCTTTCCGACAATGTTTTCGATGAAAACATCGTGCTGCGCTCGACCGGTGACTTCGCCGCCAACGCCGACGATCTGGTATTCGAGTGGTGGTACCGCCCGGACGACGGCAGCCTGAACGTGCCGCCGCCGGACATGATCCGCGCCGGACAAACCAACCCGTGGAAGTTGTTCCCCGATCCCACCGGCAACGCCGGCAAGGGCCGCTATCAGATCACACTCAAGGGCAATCCCAACGCTCCGGAAGCGCTGCTGGCCGACACATGGTGGTTCGCCCGATACCGCCACAAGAACGATGTGGTCAGCGGCACGAACTGGGGAGTCACGCAGTCCGACGGACGCAAGGGCGTGAACTTCACCTGGGCCGGTGCCGGCAACTCGCAACCGTTCGTCGATGCCGACCTCGATGGCATCAAGGACTACCGCGCCCAGCTCGCGCAGGGATGGATCAAGCGCGTGCTCGACGCGGTGAACCCCTACGAGGCCCGCATCCGCGATTTCGAGGGCGACAATCCATCGACGGTCGCCAGCATGGTCGCCCAGTTCGGCGCGCGATACGAGGGACCCGTCGCGCTCAATCCGGACAAGAACGTGATCGAGAACCTGGGCCTGATCGAACTCTATCAGACGATTCTCAACCGCGGCAGCAACCTCAGCATCAACCTGTCACAGCCGGTTTCCACCCCGGCCATCTCCAACGCGCTGCAACTCGCGTCCACCCGTATTTCCGATTTCTACACGCTGCTCGGCAACGAGGCCTACGCGGACGCGCAGGATCCGACGGTCGGCATCGGCAGCGAAAATGCCGAATACGGCAGCATCGCGACCTCGGTGTTCACTTTCCAGAACCAGATGTCCTCGCTGATCGAGGAAGAGCTCTCGTTGCTGCGCGGAGTGGATGATTTCTTCGCCCGACCGGTTTACAACCGTCTCTTCTGGAACTTCACCAAGGGGGAAGGGGAGGCCGCCTACGCGACCAGCTACAACATCACCGACGTGAATGCCGACGGCTTCATCGACGAGGATGACGCGATGAAACTTTTCCCGCAGGGGCACGGCGACGCATGGGGTCATTACCTCACCGCCGTCCGCAACCAGTATGAGCTGCTCAAGCATCCGTTCTTCAACTGGGTGTCACGCTCGGAATCCTACAACCTGCAGGACATCGTCATCACCGTGGATTTCCTCGATGAACGGAAGTTCGCGGCCTCCGCCGCCGCAAAAGCCAAGACCGGCGCGGAAATCGTCGCACTGACATATCGCGACCGCTACGTCGCCGACCCGAAAGCCCAGTGGCAGGGGTACACGGACTCCAATCCCGACCGTGCTTGGGGCGTGGACGAATGGGCCCGCCGCTCGGGGCAGGGGACGTATTTCGACTGGGTCACCGCCAATGCGCTGCTGCCGTCGCAACATCCCAACACCACTCTCGAAGGGATCCGCAAGGTGGATCGCGAGAACAACCCGGACATCGCCGTGGTGTCGTCCAACCTCAACTCGATCCAGCGCACGATCGACATGGCGGACCGCGGCTACAACCCGCTCGGCCTGGTTCGCGGCGCCCAGGTGTTCGACCTCGATCCGCTGTTCGAATACTTCGGCGAATACGGAGCTGGCGTCGTCGGCAAAACCCACTTCGACCAGATCAAGGAGCGCGCGGTCGCGGCGATCGAGAACGCGGTCACGCTGTGGGACCACGCGAACCAGAAGACCCAGATGCTGCGCCAGATCGGCAACAGCGAGGCGGAATTCCGCAACTCGACCTTCCAGGAAGACCTCTCCTACCGCAACCGTCTGATCCAGATATTCGGAAAACCCTACGAGGGAACCGTCGGCCCGGGCCGCATCTATCCGGCCGGATACAACGGCCCGGACCTCGCGCTTTACATGTATGTGCCGATCCGTCAGGTCAACCGCGACACGGTGCCCGGCCCGGCCGCGGGGTATGCGGCCTTCGGTGCCGACGGCGTGCTTTCATCCGGCTCGCTTTACGACGCGTTCCTTGCCGACTCGCCCACCGGCAGCGGCACCAGCATCCTGAACAAGGAAACCGCGCTCAAGGATGTGGATGTCAACATCCGCAATATCTTCAACTCGTCCTTCGCCAATGCGACCAACACCCTGACTTACGACGCGGACACGACCAGCGGCATGTTCGCGGTGAATTACACCGACCTGACCAATCCGAAGGTCGAGCTCACGAACTTCGTCAACCAGATGCCGGTCATGGCCTCCGGATACACGTTCCAAGCACCTCTGTCATGGGGTGCCCGCGGGGCCACCGGAGAGTTGCAAAGCGTGATCAACGAGATGATCCAGCAGGAGGCCGAGGTCGCCAAGGCGATCGGTGCCTGGGACGCGTTGAGTGGCGAAACCGTCCGTATCCTCAGCCTGATCAATGCGAAGCTCACCACCAGCGGCCGCAACCAGGGACGTGACGAGATTTTCAGCCGCGTCAAACTCGGCATCAATGACACGATCAAGGTGATCGAAACCTCCCGCGAGGTCTACAAGGCGGCCAAGGAAGTGACATGGAAGCTCAAGGATGCGGCGGTTGGCACGGTGCCTCTCACCCTGCCGACCGGCGGTCTGGCGATTTCGCCCGGCGACGCGCTGTCGATGGTGCGCGGCGGCATCTCGTTCACCGCCGTCGGCGTGGAAGCCGGCTTCGCCACCGGCGAGAGCGCCATGTCGATCATCAAGCTCATCGCGGAGATCGCCCTCGATATCGCGGAGAACGAGCTCAACATCGTCAAGGCCGACGAATCGCGCACGCTGGAAATCAAGGAGTGGATCAAGGAGCTTGAAGACAAGGTCGGCGACGAGCCGGTGCTCCGCATCGCGATCTTCAAGGAGATGCAGGCGCTGCGCGCGCTGTCCGACCGCTATCGGACGCTGCTGGATGAGGGCGGGCGGCTGGTGGACGAACGTGCGGCGTTCAACAAGCGCGTCGCCGCGCAGACCCAGCTCAACCGCTATCAGGACATGACCTTCCGGGTTTCCAGAAACCACGCGTTGCAAACCTATCGGTCCACCTTCGATCTGGCATCGCGCTATGCCTATCTCGCCGCCTCCGCGTATGATTATGAAACGAACTACGCGGTGGAGGATCCCGCCTCCGCGGTGGATTCCTACGGCAGGATCATCCGCTCGCGGACGATCGATGATCTGGAGAAAACCCTCACCGCGCTGAAGTCGAACTACGATGCGCTTCGTGGCCAGCTCGGGCTGAGCACGCCCCAACGCGAGACCGGCGAGATCTCGATGCGCCGTGAGATGATGCGCATCCTGCCATCCGGCGAGACCCAACCCGATCTGCCGGCCAACGAGTTTCCGGCCGCCGGCGAGGACTCGGATGCCGTTTGGCGTCAGGCGCTCCAGAACGCGCGCGTCACGGACCTTTGGCAGGTTTCGGAGTTCCGCCAGAACTGCCGTCCGTTCGCCTCCGCCACCGATGCGAATGGCAACCCGGTTCCGCAACCGGGGATCGTGCTGCGGTTCTCATCGGACATCAGCACCGGAAAGAACTTCTTCGGCAAGCCCCTCAGCGGCGGCGACCAGGCCTACAGCACCAGCAACTTCGCCACCAAGATCATCGGTCTGGGCGTCGCGTTCGAGGGTTATCGCACCGATGACATTCTCAACGATCTCGCGGCGGCCCCGCGCGTCTATTTCATCCCGGCCGGGATGGACATCATGAGGGTTTCCCGCACCGATGATCCTAACGCAATGAGGATGTGGAAGGTCGTCGAGCAGGCGGTCCCGGTGCCGTTCCCGGCCACCAGTTCGGCCATCAGCAAGAGCGGGTACATCCCGCTGATCGACAGCCTGGGCGGCGGCTACGGCGCGCAGCGGCGGTTCTCCGACTTCCGCGCCTATCCGGAGGAAATCGGCGATGCGGTCAAGGACACCCGTCTGATAGGACGTTCGATCTGGAACACCCAGTGGCTGCTCATCATCCCGGGAAGCACGCTCAACGCCAATCCAAGCACCGGCCTCGACCGCTTTGTGGACCAGGTCACCGACATCAAGCTCGTTTTCGACACCTACAGCCAGAGCGGCCAATGAACCCGGCCGCCCCAGTCATTCATCCAAACCATTCCATTTCCATGAACTCAAGGAATCGCCCATCCACCATCCGGCCGCTGGCCATGGCCGTGTCATGGCTGCTGGCCGCCGTATCGGTGACATCCGCACAGAGCTTCATCGGCGAGCCGGAAACCCTCGTTTATGGCCGGATTCTCAACCGTGCCAATCCCAATGCGGAGCAACTCATCACCGGTGGCCAGTTGTTGTGGACCATCCAGAAACCCGATGGAACGACCATCGTCCTGTCAGGCGAGGTGGACAAGCTCGGGGGCGGGAATTATTCCTATCTGCTGCGCATCCCGCATCAGGCGGTGATGCTCGGCCAGCAGCCTCAGCCCCGGACGTTGCCGCTCGGAATCGTCCCGACCGCCGCATCCCACATGACCATCACCCTCGATGGATTGGCGGCGGAGATCATGCCCCCCGCTACATCGCGCCTCGATCTCGACCAAATCCTGCGCGCAACCACCACGCGCATGGACCTGCAGATCCGAACCGCCGCCGAAGACACGGATGGCGACGGCATGGCCGACTGGTGGGAGGACCTCCATGGGCTGGACAAGCAGAATGCCAATGACGCCCTGACCGATCTGAATGGCAACGGCATCAGCAACTATGCCGAGTTCCTCGCAGGAAACGATCCCGCGCAGGACAGCCGCTTGCCCGTGCTCCTCACCCGCGAGATCATCGCCTACGCAGCATCCACTTCGATCGTCGTTCTGGAAACGGCCGATAGTGACAGTGCTCCGCCACAGTTGGTTTACACACTGCGCACAGTGCCGGAAGGCGGACGCCTGATGCTGCGCAACACCAACCCGCTGCCGCAGCAAACCGCCGCCGAACTGGTCGCGGGTTCGATGTTCACCCAGGCCGATGTCAATTCCGGCCGCTTGGTTTTCGTACACACACAAGGCGGCACTCCGGCTTATTTTGAAGTCGCCGTGCGCGATGAGGACTCGGCGCATCCGGAGTCGTCCGGGTCCGTGATGGTCCGGATGTTCGACCCCGCCCCGGGAATGATCGCCGCCAACGCGAACGAGGGCATGCGGATGGAGTCCCTCCGGCTTGCCAGCGGGCAAGGCCATCTGGTCGCTGACCTCGCTGCGGATGATGGTGTCCACCGTCTCTCCGCGCCAAGCGCCGGGATGACCTCCTCTGCCTATCAGGCACATGCCGCGGCATACGGCCCGGATGCGCCGCATATTCTGTTAGGCGGTCCGTCCGATGACGTGCTGACGGGCGGGTATGCCGACGATTTCCTCCATGGCGGCGAAGGTGCCGACACGATGACCGGAGGCGCGGGTGCCGACACGTTCCTGTTCACCGGCGTTTCCGCGAAGACCCAGACGGTCACGGATTTCAATGCCGCGGCTGGCGACGTGATCGATCTCGCCGGAGTCCTCGATGGGGCCTCCCCGCTGCTGACCCAATATGTGCGCATCCGGCGCAGTGGAGCGGACGCGCTGCTTGAAATCAGCGCGGCGGGCACCGGCACCGGTTTCACCGACCGGGTCATCCGCCTTGCCAATTCTTCGCTGCAGCCGGCCGATGTCGCCAATCTCTATTACTCCGGCAATCTGGAAACGGGAGACATAGGCCTGCCTCCGCGGCTTGGCATTGTGGCCACCGTGCCGCTGGCCAGTGAGAACGGCCCGATGGATGGCGTGTTCACCATCACGCGCGAGGGCGATCCCGGCGTGCCGCTTGAGGTGGGACTTCTCATCACCGGCAACGCCACCAACGGGGCTGACTATCAGTATCTGCCTTCGTCCATCACCATCCCCGAGGGTGAAACCATGGTGAACATCGCTGTCCGCCCGTATGTGGACGCATTCGTTGAATTCAACGAGGTGGTGCGCATCGGGCTGACCAGTTCCCCATCCTACCTGCTCGCCGCCAATGCGTCGGCGGATCTGGTGATCGAGGATCTCAAGCCGCAGATCCGTCTGGAAGTGCTTGAGGAACTCGCAAGTGTTTCCGGCCCGATGCCGGGTTCGGTGCTCATGCGGCGTAGCGGACTGGTTTCCACCGAGGTTTTTGTCCAGTTCGCGCTTACCGGCACCGCCGTCAACAATGTGGACTACAATTATGTCACTCCCTACGTGAGCTTTGCCGCCGGCCAGACGACGAAGCTCATCGAATTCATGCCGAAGTCCACGGTGAACTTCGGCACCGCCGAGGCCAAGACGATCCGCATGACGGTCAAGCCCGACTCCGCCTACGCGGTGCTGGAGCCGGTCGCCAACCTGCTGGTCGTGCCGGAAAGGCTCACCTACGAGACATGGCTTGCCAGCGGCGAAACCCTCGGAGCAGGCGCGGCTGCGGTCTCAAGCCCGGACAGCGGCGAAGCACAGTCGCTGATGCGCTATGGATTCAGCAAGGACCCGCGTCCGGCATTCGACGGACAAATGAGGGAGCGTCTGCCGAAGGTTTCCATCGAGGACGGCTACCTGACGATGCGTTTCCGGCGCAAGCCCGGTGTCACCGACCTGCGCTATCAGGTCGAGTATTCCAACGACCTCCGCGTCTGGTCCGGAACGGCGGCCGACATCGAGGATATCACATCCCGCGTGGCACCGGATGATCCGGGAGCCTCCGTGTTCCGCGCCAAACGCAGGATTTCAGAAGCTCCTGTCGCGGCGATGCGCGTCCGTCTGACTCTGGAAGGCGATTCCAACAACAACTGAGCCCCCAACTTCCATTACGGCCATGTCACTCCGATATTCATCCACCATCGTCCTGTCCTTCGCCTCCGTCTGGCTGCTTGCCCATTGTGGCAAGTCACCGTCGAAAAGCGCTCAAGGTGAAAAACTCGCGGTCGTTGCCGGACACACCCTCACAGCGGAGGACCTGGTCAAGGAGGCCGAGTGGCGACGCGCCGGCAACCAGGCGGTTCCCGCGCCCGAGGTGCTGCTCGAGGAAATGGTCAACCGCATGGCGATGGTCGAACACGCGAGGCAATCCGGCATCGGCTCGGATCCGGAGACGAAGCGCCGCATCGAGAGCCTGCTGATCGCCGGCCTCCGCGAGAAGGAGCTCGACGCGCAACTCGCCGAGGTGGGGGTGACCGACGAGGAGATCGCCGCCGCCTACGAAGCGCGACGCGAGGAGTTCTCCCGCAAGGCGCTCGACCGATTCGCCATTCTCTTCCAATCCGCGCACTCGAAGTTGTCTGATGAACGCCGTGCCGAATCGCGCGCCCGTTTGGAATCCGCCATCAGCCTGGCGGAGGCCAATCCGGCAACCGGGGGCAGGGGTCCCGCCGCCTCCGGCTTTGGTGCGGTGGCTGCCGATCATTCCGACGACCAGGCCAGCCGTTACCGCGGTGGTGACATCGGCTGGGTTGAAGCCGGCGCGGAGACCCGCCTGCCCGCAGCGGTGATCGAGGCCGGCAGGGCGCTGAAGAAAAACGCGCATAGCGGCATCATCGACACCGAAGACGGCTTTTATGTGATCATGAAAACCGACGAGCGCCCCGGCGGTGTTCGTCCGTTAGAAGAAATTTCGGAGCGCCTGCGCAACAGCCTGCTCGATGAGAAGCGGCTTGCGGTCGAAAAGCGCTTCATCGCGGAGGCTCTCAAGCTTTCCAAAGCCGAGATGAACCCCTCCGCCGCCCGCAAGGTGGTGTTGCCGGCCGTTTCACGCCCGGCAAGCCCGTCCGATGAACCGCCCGGCTTTCCCGGGGTGCCCGCACCCTCCGCCGCCCGCTGAGTCTTGACCATTTTCCCCATCACTTCCATGGACCTTCCATCACGCGTTTTCCCGTTGCTCGCATGCGCCGCACTCGTCTGCTTCGCCAGTCCGGCCGTCGCGGAACTGCCCACCATCAGTAGCAACTGCACCATCAGCAATGGCGCGGAAGATACCGACAGGTCGATCACCCATGCCGACCTCGTCGCTGCCAGCAGCGCCGCGGATGCGGACAGCTCGCCACTCGTTTTCCGCTTCAAATCCAGTGTCAATGGCACCTTGAAAAAGGGTGGTGTCGCCGTCGCCCTCAATGACACGCTTGCCGCCGGTGAGACCTGGGTCTGGTCTCCACCAGCCAATGACAACGGATTGATCGACGCCTTCAATGTCGCGGCCTTCGCCGGTGGTGAGGAGTCGGCCAACAACTGCCTGGTCAGGGTGGATGTGGCGGCTCTCAACGACGCCCCGTCGTTCACCAAAGGCACCAATGTCACGGTGCTGGAGGACTCGGGCAGCTACTCGGCAAACAACTGGGCCACCAACATCAGCCCGGGGCCTTCCAATGAAAGCACCCAGACGGTCAGCTTCACCGTCACCTCGGACCTCGCGATTTTTTCCGCAGGTCCCGCGATCAGTTCCAACGGACGGCTGACATTCACGCCGAGCCCTAACGCAAGCGGTGTCGCAACGGTCAGCGTGAAGGCGGTGGATGACGGATCGAGCGGCGGTGCGAATGTGAATGAATCGGCGATCCAGACTTTCACCATCACGCTCACGGAAATCAACGACGCCCCCTCGTTCACCGCCGGCCCTGTCACTGTGGATGAGGATTCAGGTCCTTATACCGGCACGAATTGGGCAACCGGCAGTCCCGGGCCGCCAAGTGAAAGCGACCAAACACTGACTTACGTGGTGACCAATGTCACCAATTCCACCTTGTTCTCCACCCAGCCGGCCGTGGCCTCGAATGGCACGCTCACCTTCACTCCCGCCGCGAATGAAAACGGCACCTCCACCATCAGCGTGCGGGTCACCGATAGCGGCGGCACGGCCAATGGTGGCGTCAATCAATCGGCCATCCAGGATTTCGTCATCACGGTCAATCCGGTCAATGACGCTCCGGTGCTTGGCGGAGCGGTGCTCGGGACTTCGTCAAGTCCGCTCACCGATGCGTTTACAGGCGAGGAAGCCACGGTCTATTCCATTTTCCAAAACCTGACGGTCACGGATGCCGATGATGCGAAGCCTGACAACGAGTCGCTGACGGTCACGGTGACTGTTGCCAATTCGTCGGCCAGTTACGGCACCTTCGCTTTGCCGAACTCGACATCGGTGGTGGGTTCCTCCAATACGGTCTACACCCTCGCCAACCTCCGGCCATCAGTCGCGCAGACGCGGCTGCGTGCCGCCACCTTCACTCCCTTTGCGAACGCGGTCGCCGTGGGTGATTACACCTTCAATGTCAAAATCGAGGTGCGCGACAGCTCCAGCCCCACGCCGCTCACTGCCACGCCGATCGACGGGCCGGTCCATTTCCGATCGGTCAATGACTCGCCCGAGGTGACGACCTATCTGACGACCACGTCGATGCCTGACAGTGGCGAAATCAAACCGTTCCGTATTTCGGTCAGCGATCCGGATTTCGGCGAGACGTTCTCGGTGACGGTCACCGAAACTTCCGCGACCTCGCGGGGCACGTTGGTGCTGCCATCCGATCCGATCACCGGCAATGGTGCTGCGGTTGCCGCGGCGATGCAAAACGTGATCTTCAGACCGTTTCCGCAGTCCTCGACGCAGATCGCGACCTTCCAGGTCAGCGTCACCGACGTCCACCCGGGATCGGGCACCGGAACCCCCGTCGTCGCCAGTCCGGATCTCCAGCTCACGATCACCTTCGTCAACAGTCCGCCGGAAATCTCCGGCGTGACCACGGAGTTGTTGCGCACCACCAGTGATCCGGCGGCACCCGCTGTCTATCCGTTTTCCACGGTGACGATCACCGATGCGAATCCCGGCCAGTCGATGACAGTGACCCTTGCGCTCGACGATCCGGGCAAGGGCGGGTTCGAGGGTGATTTCAACCAACTTGGCCAGATCACCGGCACCGCCGCACAGGTCACCACCAAGCTGCGCTCCGTGATTTTCCGGCCCGCTTCCGGCCGCATCCCCATCAACCAGAGCGAAACCGCCACCGTCACCATCCAGGTGACCGACGGCCTGGTGAGCCGGACCAACAGCAACACCCGGATCGAGGTCACTTCGGTCAATGGCGCGCCAAGCATCCTCTGGAATGTCACGCTTGCCAATCCCGCCGGGGTTTTCCCGCTGCCGACGCATCCCGCGCAAATCGCTCCGCTGCCCGTCGCCCTGCCATTCGATCTGGTGGAAATCGAGGACGACGGTGAGGTCGTGGTCACCGTGACGATGGACAATCCGGCCAAAGGCCTGCTGGACAACCTGGCAGGTTTCCAGGAGCTGTCGCCGGGATCGCGCAGCTATCGGTTCACCGGCATGGCGGATGATGCGGAAGCCGCCATCCAGGGGCTCGAGTTCATTCCTAACGGGAATTACCAGTTCCCGCCCAACGAGCCTGGCCGGACGAATTTCACGATCACCGCCAGCGATTCCGCCCTCAACCTGACGTCGCGGCTGCTGCCGATCGTTCTGGAAAACGATTCCAGAACCTTCCTGGTGACCAGTTTGCTGGATGATGTGTCCGTGCCGGGCACGCTGCGTCACGCGGTGTCGTTTGCCAGGAACAACGACGTGATCACCTTCGCCCTGCCGTCGTATCTCAATCCGGCGGTGATCCGTTTGAATAAAACCAACGGTCCGCTGGTTCTGACGAAACACCTGACCTTCACCGGCCCGGGATCGGACAAGCTCACGATCAGCGGGGATTCGAACGCGAACGGTTCGACCGATTCCGGCGATGTGCAGTTGTTCCAGATCCACGCGGGTGTCCGCATGAAGGGGTTGCGCTTCGCGCGCGGATTCGCCGCCACCGGCGGTGCGATCTCGGTGAGCCGTCCGCAGCCGGGACAGCCCGCGGGATCACTGGTGCTTGAGGACTGCGTCATCGCGAACTGCGTGGCCTCGCAGTGGGGCGGTGCGATTGACGTGGCGGAGGGATCGATACGCATCGAACGCTGCTTGTTTGAAAACAACTCGCTGAACGCATCCTCCGGCCTCGGCGGTGGTGCCTTGTCGCTCTACACCAACGCCGCCTGCTCGGTGATCAACTCGACGTTTTCCGGCAACGCCCAACTGGCGTCCGGCGGTTATGGCGGCGGTGCGATCTACGTGGAAAACCTGACCTCGGAACTGCTCTTCAACACCGATGTCAGCCATTGCACGTTCGCAGGCAACATCGACGCATCCAATCGCGGAAGCTCGATCTCCAGCAACGTCGCCAATGCCCGCGTGATGCTGACCAACAACATCTTCGCCGATTTTTCCAGCCGCAACCTGCTCGTTGCGGGGGCCAGTGAAATCCGTTCCAACGGCGGAAACCTTTCCAACGATTTCACCAGCTCCAGCCACATCGTCAACGGCACCCCCGGGCAGACCATCCTGCTCAACCATGAGGATGACCAGGTCAACATCGATCCGCGGCTGGCTCCACTCTCAACGGTCGAAGGCCAGACACGCGGCCACCGCCTGCTGCCGGACAGCCCGGCCATCAATGCCGGGGTCGATGGCATCGCCGTCATCGACCAACGCGGAGTGATCCGCAACTCGACGACCGATAGCGGTGCGCTCGACGCCGAAGCGCTCGGCAAGCTGATCATCCATGAAATCTTCGCCTCACAGACATCCCCTGATCCGCAGTTCATCGAGTTCTTCAATCCGCGCGATCAGGCGGCGGTCGACCTCGGCGGATACGAGGTCTGGATCGATGGCCTGAAACGTCACGTGTTCGCGCCGCTGCAAGTGGTCAATCCCGGGTTCGGCATCATCCTTGCGGATACCCTGCTCACACCGGCCAGCGCGGATACCGAGGTGGTGCTGCCATCCGAAGCGGCGTTGAGCGCGAATCTCGATCTCGCCCCGCGCGGCCGCATCGAGCTGCGCATGCCCACTCCGGAGGGAGCCATGGTGGTGGAGGCGGTTTCCTATGTCGCGGTGTTTGCCAATCCCGGAGCTCCTGCGGCATCGCTGGATACGGATTTGGATTCGATCACGCTGGTGCCGCAGTTCCAAGGTGCCGCCTTCGTCCCGCATGGGTACATGAAGCCCGATGGAGGATTCGATCTGAATCACACCGGTGCGAAAACTTCTCCCGGCGCTGACACCGCGAACCAACCCTTCGGCGCTCCCAACGCCCAGCCGGTCGCAATTGCCGATCGCATCGATGTCACCGAGGATGATTTAGCGCTGCTTGACGTGCTCTCCAACGACATCGACGCGGACGGTTCCGACGAACAGGTGATCGTGGACCTGAATCCCGCGCCGGCCAATCCAGTGCCTGCCACCGACAACGCCACGACCGTGAGCCCCGGTGGTGCCGCTGTCGCCATCGATCCCGCAGGAACTCCGCTGCGCGGAACCGCTGTGACCTTCGACCCGCGCACCGCTTTCAACCATCTTCCCTCCGGGGCACGTGTCACGGATACTTTTGCGTATTCGATCATCGATGTGGGCGGGGGATCAGTCGCATCCTATGCCGACGGCGGATCATCGTCCACGGTCGTCAGCGCACCATCCCACCGGATGGCGCAAGACGATTTCGTGATCATCCGCGATGCGGGTGCCGCTGCCTACAACGGCAAGCATGAAATCATCGCTGTCACAGATGACTCCTTCACCATCGGTGTCGACTATGCCGGAAATCCGGAACCCATCGCACGCGGAAGCTGGCAATCCGACGCACCCCGCACACCCAGTGCCCGCAGCCAGGCTCTGGTGGAAGTCACGATCCTCGGCCGCAACGATCCGCCCGAACCTGTGGCCGATGCCGGCGCCATCAATGAAGACACCGTCCTGCGCATCTTTGGCGATCCCGATCTCGCCGGCACCGGCACGGTGCTTGATAGCGACGCTCTCTATCCGCAGCCACGGTTGTTCTCGGATGTCGCGCTGCTTGCCAACGATGATGATCCTGACACGAATGACAAACCGTTCACCCAGTTGCGCGTGGTGGGCGTCTGCCAGGCCAGCGCGATCGTTGGCTTCAGCGGGACCACTGGTGCGGCACCCCTCACGGTCACCGCTCCTGCACACGGCCTGCAAACCGGCGACACCCTGCTGATTTCCGGTTACGGCGGCCATCCGTCCTACAACGGCAACCACGTCGTCACCGTCACCGGACCGGATACCTTCACGGTGCCTGTCACTTTTGTGGACGATGATCCGCAAAAGGGATTGTGGACGGTTCTCAACGATGGCAACCGGCTGAACACCACCAGCGCCCGGGGCGCGGCAGTCACCCTGGAAATCCGCGCGAACCGGATCCAAACGAACGTCGTTTACAACCCGCGGGCGTCATCCGCCCTGAATGCTCTCGCAGACGGGGAATCCGTCATCGATACTTTCTACTACGCCGTCGAGGATACCAGCGGCGCGGTTTCGCTCGCACCGGTCTCGGTGGATGTCGCCGGTGTCAATGACGCGCCGGTTCCCGGAAATGATCCCGGTGGCCTGGCCGCCCTCGATGAATGGCTCACCGGTGGCACCACGCTCCCTGATGTGTTAGGCGGTTCGGAAGTGCTTTACGTGCTGCCCGGATCGGCTCCCGGCGGGGGCGTCCGCACCGCAATCCGCCCGCCCGGCGGCGCGTTCGGTGACGTGGTGGTCATCAGCGGCCTGGACCATACCGATGAAGACACCGCACTCGATTTTTCAAGCATCGCGCTTCTTGCCAATGACGCCGATGTGGACACCTCGGATGTCCTGAGCGTCGAACTCGCTGGCGGAGCCCTGCTCAGCCGCGAAGGCGCGGCGATCCGGATCAGCGGGGACGGTACGACCGTCACCTACGACCCGACCGGTGCGGATGGTCTTCAGGCGCTCGCCTACAAGGAGCGCGTCATCGATACCTTCACGATCGTCGTGTTCGACGGCATCACCCGCGTCGAATCGCTGGTCGCCGTGCTGGTGGAAGGCCGCAACGATCAGCCGGTCGCCTCGCCGGTGGCACTGACAACTCCGGAAAAGGACCTGCTGGTGGTGAACCCTCCGGGAATCCTGCTCAGCGGATTGGAGATCGATCAAAACACGAACCTGCCGGACAACCGCAAGTTCCTGCTGCCGGTCGAGGATTTCGCAACCACCGTCTTCGGTGCCAAGGTGAGCGTGCTGTTGGAAAACCGCAGCGGATCGATCGACGCGTTCGCGCCAGTGTCGGGCACGCCTGGTGTCACCGCAGTGGTTTCACCGAACCACGGATTGCAGACCGGTGAGGAAGTCGTGATCCTCAACAGCGGCGAACTGACCGGCCAATACCCGGCGACCCGCATCGATGACGACACCATCTCGGTGCCGGTGGCGTTTGACCCGCTGTTCGCCACGATCGGCGGCGGCAGTTGGCGCGTGCTTGCCAGTACCTTCGAGTATGACCCGACCGCATCGGTCTTTTCCGACACGCCGGACGATCCTGCCTTCACCCTGCAAGGGCTGGCGGAGGGACAAACCTACGTGGACACCTTCACCTACACCCTGCTCGACGGCAGCTTCCTGTTTGCCAACGACGACATCTTCCGCATCGAGGCGGACCGTTCTAACATCGAACTGCGCGTGTTGGTCAACGACACCAATCTCGATGGACTCGCCGGCAACAGGCGGATTGTCGAAGTCGGCCCCTCAAGCGCCGGCGGCACGGTGGTGATGAACGGCGACCAATCGCTGGTCTACACACCAGAAACCGGATTTGTCGGGGATGAGTTCTTTGTTTACACCATCGAGGACGACCTTGGAAACCGCGACAGCGCCATGGTCACCGCGCGGGTCACTGTGGACCGCCTCAACGGCAACCTGCGTGCCAACGCCGACTGGTTCACCGTGGCCCATGGGCAGTCGCCATTGCTCAACGTGATGGCCAACGACAGCCTGATTCCCGCGACCGGCAATCCGCTGGAACTGGTCGCGGTTTCCTCGCCACCCGACCAGGGTGGACAGGCCGTGATCGAAAACGGCAGGATCCGCTACACGCCCGACATCACGGCGGTTGTTCCGGCATCCGGTTATCTTGAAACCTTCTCCTACACCATGTCCGGTGGCGGAACGGCCACCGCCACCGCCACGGTCACGGTGCTGGTGCTCGACCGCACCAACACGCTCAACGTCCGCGCGGATGATTTCAGTGTGCCGGTCGGCAGCAGCGAGATGGTCCTCAACGTCCTGGAAAACGACAACATCCTTCCGGGAACGGGTGACACGCTTGAAATCACATCGGTGACCGCGCCCGCACACGGCACGGTGACGATTCTCAATGGCGTGGGCCTGAGCTACACGCCGGCCGCCGGTTTCCTCGGCAACGACTCGTTCACTTACACCGCATCCGATGGCTTCGGCGGTACCGGAACGGCTCTGGTCACGGTGCAGGTCGGGTATCTCGTTACCAACAATGATTTCTTCAGCGTGCGTTTCGACAGTTCGAGCCGCACGGATGACGATGGTGACACAGTGCTCGACGTGTTGGCCAACGACGGCGTGCTGCAAGGCGGTGCCGGACAACTGACGCTCACCGCGGTCACTCCGGAAAATCCGGCGCTCGGAACGATGACTGTGACTCCCGGCGGCGGATCGCTGGGTTTCAATCCCGCGACCAATGCCACCGGACAACAGGATTTCACCTACACGGTGGTTGATGGCGGCGGCCGCAGCGCGACCGGAACAGTCACCGTCGTGGTGGTCTCCTCGGGCGTCCGCGCCAGCAGCGACGCCTTCACGGTGCAAACCGACAGCCAGTCGAACCTGTTGCCGGTGCTTGCCAATGACCTCCGGATCTCCGACCTGCCGGGCGAGTTGTCGGTTGCCTCGATCGGCACTGGCGCGAACGGCCCCGACCAGGGAGGAACGGTCGAGATCAGCGCGGATTTCAAAACGATCATCTACACGGCCATTCCGGGGTTCCGCGGGGTGGAATCGTTCACCTATACCGTCACCGATGGCGACTTCAGCGACACGGCGCGCGTTTCGGTGCGATCGACGATTGGCGAGATGGTGGCCGGCGATGACGCGTTCTTCGTCTATCGCGGCAGCTCGCAAGGCAACCGCCTCGCCGTGCTGTCCAACGACCGGGTGATTCCCGATGCCGGACAACTGCTCTTCATCACCGCGATCGGCATGGATGAGGCCAATGCCGGGAACCCGCCCCACCGCGGGGTCTTGGAAGTCATCGAGGATGGCTCCGCCTTGAGATACACGCCATCTCCGGACAGCGTGACCTATCCCTACGAGGAAACGTTCACTTATGAAATCTCCTCCGGCGGAACGGGTCGCGCCGAGGCGACGATACGCATCGAAGTGCTCGACCGCGTCGGTGCCCGCGATTTGGAAACCAATCCGGATGTGTTCAGCGTGCGCAGCGATTCGCCTGGCACCCTGCTGCCGGTGCTTGCCAATGACAGCGTGCTTCCCGCCACCGCCGGAAACTGGATTCTAACCGATGTGACCGCGCCTACGGCGAATGTCTGCTCGCCATTCCTGATGTCCGATTTCAGCGATCCGGCCGCCCTGGCCGCGCACCTGGAGGATCAGGGCGACCTGATCACGCAATATCTCTGGGCAAGGTTCTCCCCGGAGAGCCAGACCTTGTTTGCCAATCCGTCCGCCGATCCGCTCGATCTGCGAATCGCGCTGGTCGCGGAGTTCAATGCGATCGCCGAAGGAGGAGTGTCGATTTATGATGCAACCCGCTTCGCCGGGGTGACGCTGCGCGAGCAAACGCAGGGTCTGCTGGATGAAAACCCGGGCGGCGAGCAGTTGATCGTGCTCAACCGGATGCTGTTGGAAGACGCGCTGCCCGCTTTCATCAATCCTGCGGCTGCAGGAGGATCGGTGCAGATCGTCGGTGACGACCTCCTCTATGTGCCGCAGCCCGGGTTTGTCGGTGCGGAACGGTTCACCTATCGCGTGTCCGACGGACTCGGCGGCACGGGCTTCGCCGAAGTGATTGTCCGCGTCGGCGACGTCAGCGTGAGCGACGACATCTTCACCGTGGTCGCCGGTGCCGGGCCGGTCGATTTGCCGGTGCTCGTCAATGATGGCGTTCACCGCAATGCGTTTCCCGCACCATGGTCACCGGCGCAGGCGGATTTCACGCTTTCTCCGGGCATGGCGATCACGGTGGTGCCGCCGTCAGCCGGGACAGGCGTGGTGGCCGGCAGCGAAGTCCGCTTCACTCCGGATCCGGCGTTCACCGGCCGCGCGGTGCTCACATACTGGGTCCACGACGACAGCGGCTGTGAGTTTCCCGGCAAGGCCCACATCGATGTCCACGCGCCGGGCGAGGATCGCGATACCGCCGTGGCATCGATCACGGTGACCGGTGTGAACGACCCGCCGCAGTTGCGTGACGCGGTCGCCACGGCCACGGATGACAAGACTTCCGTCCGTCCCTTTGCCAATGCCACGGTCATCGAATACGACGACCAGCGCGCGCAACCGGTCCGGCTCACGATCACCTATCCGTACGAACATGGGACGCTGACAGGTGACTTTACGGAAATCTCTCCCGGCGTGCTTGAGTTCTATGGCACTGCGGCTCAAATCACCGCCGCGCTGCGTGCGTTGGTCTTCACACCGTTCATCGACCGCATCACGGTGGGAACCACGGAAAACACAGGCTTCGTGGTGAGCATGGACGATGGTTTTGTGACGACTCCGGTGGTGGTGGACAGCGCGGTGACGGTCGTCACGCCGGTGGATGATCCGCCGGCCATCACCGGGACGGTGGCAGGCCAGAAACTCTATCAGTATTCCACGCTCCGTCCGTTCGCCGGGGTCAACATCACGGATGTGGATGACCTGGCTCTCCAGCCGTTGACGGTTTCGGTGCGAATCGACCAGGCGATCAAGGGCAACCTGTCGAACCTGAACGGCTTTGTCGAACAACCTTCGGGCAGCGGTTGGTATGTGCTCACCGCCTCGCCCGTACAGGTCTCCGCCGCGCTGCGGGATCTGGTTTTCACACCGACTCCTGGCAACCGGGTGACGCCGTCCGCACCGGAAACCGTTGGCTTCAGCATCTCGATCGATGATGCTTTCCTCCCACCCGTGCTGGACACGGTGACCACCGTGATCGTCCTGCATGCGGAGGTCGACCGGGTGCTGCCATTGGGGTCGGTGGGTGAGGATGTCAGCCAGGCATCGGCGGCCTTCGGAACCTCGGTCGCCATCAGCGGCGATACGATGGCGGTCGGATCCCCGCAGCGTGATACTCCGGCATCGGATGCGGGACGCGTTTATGTTTATGAGCGAAACGCCGGCTTCGGCGCTCCTTGGGGTCAGGTCGCGGTGATCGCCGGTTCGGATACGGTGTCTGGCGACCGCTTCGGGTTTGCGGTGGCCATCGACGGTGACTTCATGGTGGTCGGGGCTCCGGGTGCGGATCCCGGCACGAGCAACGTCGGAGCGGCCTATGTGTTCCGCAGGGATCCGGCGAATCCGAACGCATGGCTGCAAGCGGTCAAACTTGTGCCGCCTGTCGTCAACAGTGGCGGCGGTGACGCATTCGGCACGGCTGTCGCGATTCATCAAGGGACGATCCTGATCGGCGCGCCCAACGCCAACCTGTCCGGTGGAAGGGTGCGGTCCGGCAGGGCTTTCGCCTTCAATCTCGGCACGGGTGGGCCATCCAACTGGACTCACGCCCAGACCATCCTGCCCTTGGACAACCGACACTCGACGCTGAGCATCGACAGCGAGTATTTCGGTTCCGCACTGGCGCTCGACGGCAATACCGCGGTCATCGGTGCCTACGGTGCGAATCGTGCGGCGGATTACGAACGCTGGGATTATGGAGCGGCCTACATTTTCACCCGCAGTGCGGCCGGGCAGCCATGGTCCGAAACCAAGCGCCTGGATGAATTCGAATCGACAAGCGGCAAGGCATACGACGGGTTCGGATATTCGGTGGATATCTCGGGTGACCGGATCGCGGTGGGAATCCATTCGACAGGATCCCTTCTCCCCGCATTCAACGCCGGGGGAGCCAGGATCTTCGAACGCAACCTCGGCGGCGCGAATCAATGGGGGCTGGCGCGGTCCATCGTGCCAAGCGATGGAAATCTATCAGAACACTTCGGTTCGTCGATCGCGGTGTCCGGCGACCTGGTCATGATCGGCTCGCCCGGCGCCACACAGGGGGTGTCGGAAAACCGCGGTTTTGCCGAAGTTTACCGCTACAGTTCGTCGTCCACCCCGGCATGGCGGCGGATCGACCGTTTGTCGCCCGGTGTCGCGTCGGCCACGGACCGTTTCGGCTATTCGGTGGCCATGGATGGCTTCATCGGTGTGGCAGGTGCCGCGCATGATGCGGTGAACGCGACCAATGCCACGAATGCGGGCAGCGCGCGGGTCTATCAGTTCCATTATGAACTCGACCCGCGGCTCACACTCCAGGTTCCGGATCAAATCGCCCGGCAGGACAACCTCTTCGGGTGGACGGTGGATCCGGAGACCTTCGATGATCCTGTCTATCCGGGCGAGCTGGTCATCGATGTCCGGCTTGCCGGCGGCGGCCCGCTGCCAAGCGGCGGGTGGCTGTCATTTGATCCGCTCACCGGCGAATTTTCCGGAACACCGACGGAATCGAACCGCGGCGCTTACGATCTTGTCCTCGTCGCCACCAACCCGCTGGGGGCGCAGGTGGTTTCGAACGAGTTCCAGGTTTCGGTCGCGGAGCTTGTGCCCGTTCTGGATGGCCTGGCCGGTGCCTATGCCACGTGGGCGGCAGGGGAGTATGATCCGGATGATATCAACAACCCGGCGCTGGAGCCGTCCCTTTGGGGGATGGCTGCAAACCCGGATGGCGATGCCTACGGCAACCTTCTCGAAATGCTGTTTGGCACGGACCCGAACGCCAGCGACCCATCACAGCTCACGTTCGAACGCCTGAGTGATACCCAGGTTTCACTGACGTTTCCGTTGTCATCGGATTTCCCGGAATCCTCGTTGCACGTCGAGTGGAGCACCAATCTGCGGGACTGGTCGCGCGACCATGTGACAATGACCCAGGCACCAAACGCCCCGGGCCTCGTCTGGGTCACGGCGGTTGTCACCACCACAGAGCCCCAGTCCAATATCTTCGTCCGCGTTGTTGCCAGCCCTTGATCAGGAACCCCTGTAGCGGCGGTCTATGACCGTCGCTTTTTTCCCCCCGCAGCGGGTCTTCTCCATGACCGTCGCACTTTTCCTGCGGAGCGGGCTTGCCACATGATTCTTCTCCCGTGCCTGCGGCGGATGGCATGACAATCGCGTCTTGCCCGGGGCCGGTGCGCCTGCTTTGATCCGCGTCCCACCACGCATTCCCATGGCCAACAAAGACGTCACCGACCCCGCCCGAATGGAGAAAATCGTCTCCCTCTGCAAACGCCGCGGCTTCATTTTCCAAGCCGGCGAGCTCTACGGAGGCCTCAACGGTTGTTGGGATTACGGCCCGCTTGGAGCGGAATTGAAACGCAACCTCAAGGATTACTGGTGGCGCAAAACCGTGCAGGAGCGCGAGGATGTGCTCGGCATGGACGGCGCGATCCTGACGATGGAACAAGTGCTCGTTTCCTCGGGCCACGTCGGCGGTTTCAGCGACCCGATGTGCGAATGCCCGCTCACGAAGGTCCGTCTGCGTGCCGACCAGATCCCCGCCGCCGGCCCCGGCACGGAGTTTACCTTCCATGGTGCGAAAGACGAGATCTCCGGGAAATCCACCGACAAGCCGTTCACGGTGCTCATCGCCGAGGGCAGGCAGGAACCCGCCCGCTCTGCGGAAAAACTCGCGATCCAGTTTTACCGTGAGATGTTCGGCAAGGATTCGAAGCCGCTGCTTTCCGCGCCCGCGTCACGCCCGGGCCCGGTGGAGGGCGCGCTCTATCATCCCGACAACGGGGTTCTTCTCTCGGAGCCGAGAATGTTCAACCTGATGCTGCAGACCAATTTCGGGGCCACCGGCGAGCAGATCGCCTACCTCCGTCCGGAGACCGCGCAGTCGATCTTCTGCCAATACAAGAACGTCCTCGATTCGAACCGCATCAAGCTGCCGTTCGGCATCGCCCAGATCGGCAAATCGTTCCGCAACGAGATCAACCCGCGCAACTACACGTTCCGCTCGCGCGAGTTCGAGCAGATGGAAATCGAATATTTCTGCCACCCGGACGACGGCCTGCGCCTGACCGACGAGTGGCTGGAAACCCGGCTTTCGTTTTACGATGAGATTGGCATCCCGCGCACGAAACTCCACATCAACGACATCCCGGATGGCGAGCGCGCGTTTTACTCGAAGAAGACCTACGACATCGAATACGAGTTCCCGTTCGGCGTGCAGGAGCTCGAAGGCGTGGCTTACCGCACCGACTACGATCTCGGTGTGCATCAGAAGGGAGCTGGCAAGCCCCTTGAATATTTCGACGAGGAAACCAAGGAGAGGTTCCTGCCGCATGTGGTCGAGCCGTCCGCCGGCTGTGACCGCACGATCCTCGCGCTGATCTGCGAGGCCTTCGATGAGGAAACGCTCACGGATGACAAAGGCAAGGAGGACATCCGCACGGTGCTGCGCTTCAAGCCGACCATGGCACCGATCAAGGTGGGGATTTTCCCGATGCTCAAGAAGAACGAGGAGCAAGTCCGCATCGCCAGGGAAATCCGGAACTCCCTGCAAAAATGGATGACCGTGTTTTACGACGATGGCGGGGCGATCGGCCGCCGCTACCGCCGCCAGGACGAGGTCGGCACACCATACTGCGTGACCGTGGACTTCGATACGCTCGGCGAGAACGGCGACGCACTCAAGGGAACCGTCACCGTGCGCGACCGCGACTCGATGGAACAACAAAGGCTGCCCATCGACCAACTGCTGCCATGGCTGTTGGAACGGGTTCGCTGATCCTCCGGCAAGGCCATGCGCATCGAGGTTCTCAATACCGGCAGCGAGTTGTTGTTGGGTAACACCGTCAACACCCATGCCGCCTGGTTTGGCAGGGAACTGTTCAAGCTCGGTCTGCGCATCGCCCGCCAGACGACCGTGCCCGATGGCGAGGCGATCCGCGACGCGATCGGCGAGTCGCTCTGCCGGGCCGACGTGCTGATCGTGACCGGCGGCCTCGGGCCGACGAGCGATGACCTGACGCGCGAAATCACCGCCAGCGTGCTCGGCTTGGAACTCATCACGGATGAGGCCGCACTGCGCTCGTTGGAAGCGTTTTTCGCCCTGCGCGGCCGCCCGATGGCCGAGGCGAATCTCAAACAAGCGCAAGTTCCCGTCGGGGCCGATGTGCTGCCCAACCCTCACGGCACCGCCCCCGGTGTTTATGTCCCGCCGCGGCTCAACGGCCGTTCGGATTGCGCGGTTTTTCTCCTTCCCGGTCCACCGCGCGAACTCTATCCGATGTTTCACACGGAAGTCGTCCCGCGCTTGCGCGCGCTCGCGGGCATGGAGACGACCGATGAGGTGGTGGAGCTGAAATTCACCGGCATCGGTGAAAGCGATTTCCATCAGGGGATTGATGACGCCCTCGCCGCGATTCCGGGGTTGGAATACGGATACTGCGCCCACATCGGCGAGGTGGACCTGCGCCTGATCGGCACGCCCGAGGCCTGCGAGCGCGGCCGCTCCATTGCCATGGAGCACTTCGCGGACTTCCTCATCAGCGACGATGGCTCCTCCCTGGAGGCCACGGTGGTGCGTCTGCTGGCCGAACGCCAACTCACCCTGGCCACCGCCGAGAGTTGCACCGGCGGATTGATCGCCAACCGGATTACCGACGTCCCCGGAGCCAGCGCGGTTTTCACCCACGGTTTCGTGACCTATTCCAACGACGCCAAGACCGGATTGTTAGGCGTTTCCCCGGACGATCTGCTCCATCATGGCGCGGTCAGTGAAACGGTGGCCTGCCAGATGGCCGCCGGTGCCCTGCACGCCAGCGGCGCGGATCTCGCCGTCGCGGTCACCGGCATCGCCGGACCCGGTGGCGGCACCCCGGAAAAACCTGTCGGCACCGCATGGATCGGCCTCGCCCACCGTGCCGCGCCACCTGCCGCCTTCAAGGTCTTCCACCCGCGCAACCGCCACGATTTCAAACTCGCGGTCAGCCAGGCCGCCCTTGAAGCCGTGCGACGCCATCTCCGGGTCTCGGATATCCCGGATTGATGGGCAGCGCACGCATCCTGCGTGCCCCCATGCGCATCCTGCGCAAGGTTCTTTCCCCCTGCAGAGCGCAAGCTCCGCTTGGATCCACCTGCTTTGAAATCACCCGACCAAAACAGCAGGATTTGCATCAATCACGGCAAACCATGAGTAGCCGCAAATCGGACAGCGTGAAGGATTCGCGGCAGCGATCGGGCACAGCCGCCGCGATTTCTACCCCAAACCTCCCTATTCCATCAAACCTCATGACTAAACCTTGGATTCTCAGCACCGGCCTCCTTGCTTTGCTCGGGCCATTCGCACTTGCCGGCACCACCGTGGATACGGTGACTCCAGCCCCGACCGCCTCCGCAGACGGATTTGCCCAGGCAAGACGGCCGATCAGCAACCCCACCTTGTTTGATCTCGCGCTGCCCGGTACCAACGTCCACCCGATTTTCGCCTACCACAGCCTGCCGGACACCATCAACACCCGCCTCGGCGATGTGGACCTCGGCGGGGATGTCCAGCTCTATGCCCTGCAATTCGAGTTCGCGCTCAACGAGCGCCTCTCGATCGTCGCCACCAAGGATGGCTATGTGGACATGAACCCGGACAACACCCTCCTTGATACCGAGGGTTTTGCCAACCTTGGCGCGGGCTTGAAATACGCGTTCATTCTTGATCCCGTCTCCCGCACCGCCGTCAGCGGAACCGCCACACTCGAACTTCCCACCGGCAACAGCGATGTGCTCCAGGGCGAGGGCGATGGTGCCATCAACCTGATCCTCAACGGGCTGAAACTGGTCGATGACTGGCAGTTCGCCGGCTCCGTAGGCGTGCAGTTGCCATTCTCCAACGAGCAATCCACCAGCGGCTTCCTCAGCGCCCATGCCAGTTACGAGGTCAGCAAGTGGTTCATCCCGCTCGTCGAGGTGAACTGGTTCCATGTGATCGACGCCGGAGACGGCACCGGCAACTATCCTTATCACCTCGGTGGCGACCTCCCCGCGGTCATCGACTTCGAAGGCGGCGATCTCTTCAACCTTGGAGCCGAAAATTCAAAGCGCAACCGTGACCTGGTGACTGTGGCCATGGGCTTCCGCTCCCGCATCACCGATGCCGTCCAGGTCGGTGCCGCCTACGAGCTGCCGCTTACCAACGAGGAGGACAGCCTGATGGAAGAACGCGTCACGTTGGACCTGATCTGGAATTTCTGATCCGGACAGCCTCCCCACCCATTTTTCACGGATTTCTCTGGAGTATTGGGTTGTTTCGGAGCCCGGGACGGTTCGCCGCCCCGGGCTTTTTCCCGTACTGCCGCCTCCCGGGGCGCCGACCATGCAGGCAATGTCACCTCCGGGCCCACTCGACAAGGAGCCGTGCGCAGGATGGTGTGGTCCCCGGGAGCTAATCACTCCCGGGGACCCGATTCTGCTTTTATTCTTTCAGCGAGCCAGACTTTGACGATGGATTGACGAGTCACGCCTACTTTCTTCGCCTCTCTATCGAGCGATGTGATCATCCAATTCGGAAGATCGACATTCACACGAAACTGCTCAAGGCCAGGGTGAGTCGGCTTGCCCCAGTTAAGGTATTCGGAAATGTCCTCATCTGCATCAAAGCGGCGATCTAGTTACATAGCTGTTAAAGTATCCTTTTTCTCCACCTTGGCGTGATCTCCTAGTCGCCACCCTCCGACTTCGACTCGGGGCGAGTAGCGGGTTGTCCAGAGCCGGCTTGTCCTGCCTTGGTTGGTATC
Organism: uncultured Luteolibacter sp.; assembly: GCA_964399305.1. Taxonomy (GTDB): domain Bacteria; phylum Verrucomicrobiota; class Verrucomicrobiia; order Verrucomicrobiales; family Akkermansiaceae; genus Luteolibacter. The sequence continues at coordinate 2,785 of CAYNQJ010000035.1, read as the reverse complement.
CAGTCGCCAAGTCTCCACTCACCCTTCTCGCTCTCCACTACCTTGGGAGTCATCCCTTTGGCGGATACTTCAAGGTAGACTCGATGCACCAAGGGATCGTTGCCTGCAAAGGAAGGCAATGGCGAAGCGAACAGGTCGTAAATCAACCTGTCTTCCTTATCCCATCCAACGACAGTGGCTCGCCCTCGCGGGCGTAAATGCTTGCTGTCCGGAGGAGGGAAGCCCGTCATCGCCTCGTAACTCGGGAAATCAACCTTCACGAACTTGGAGTCCTTGTTCAGGGCGTAGGCGACGCTCGAAGAGTAAAACCTGTCGTCGATAGTGATGGCAAATGCCTTGGAGTCGGCTCGCCAGCTCAGGCGCACATGCTCACGAAGCGGACGGGCATCACTTCCCGGCGAGCCGAAGTAATCGATGGAAACCATAAGCCTTCCGGTGTCCTTCTCAGTCACCTCGATCTGCGGGAAGCTGTCCTCCTTCCATTCGGGAACAATCTTCGGGTCTCGATCGACATCCATGACTGCGTGGATCTTGCCGTCGGGTGAAAGCGAACTCGGCACCTCAGGGGTGTCCGCAATCGCAATGCCTGTGCAAGCCAGGAGGGTGGGAAGTGCGAATCTCATTTTTAGCAGAACGAATAGGCCATACGCTGCGGGGGTGGAAGGCCGAAATCAAATTGGGACGTTGGCTGATATCAAAAAAGCTACGATTCTCGGTTTCATTATTTTTGCCGAACGATGATGTGATGCTACCGCCGCGTTTGAATAGAGCAAGGATTGAAACAGCCGGGATTGTAGGAGGTTAGCATCCAGTTGTTGTTAGGGTTCTCCGTTTCAGGGTGTTTGATCCCCGGCATTAGCTTGGTTGCTTGCTCCATCCCCCAGCTTCCTTTTTTCGATTGCGACGAAGTGTCTTGCGTAGGCTTCTTCAATCAGGGGGTCGCCCGTCTTCGAGAAGCGCAATGCGCTGTTGCGGTGCATATATTTGGTGATTGATGGACTTAGGTTCAGATCGTGGGCGTGAAATCGTAGTATCCGCAGAATTGCACTGGCTCGGGACAGATTGCACCGCACGACCCGCTCCAAATACGGAGTGCCGCCGCGCTTCCACTTTGTAAGGTCTTCAGTGTGTAGAAGACCCATGTGCAGGAAAACGTCTATTGGAGCAACAAATCGCTGTCGGGAGAGAGCTTGAACCACAGCCGCAACGATTTGTGGGTATTCCTTCTGGGCTCGAAAGTTCTCGATCGTGATCTTGCGCATCTATTCTTTCTTTACGCTAACGTTAAATGTGGGTGCGGCTATGCCGTTGCCCACCTCGCCTGGTTAGCAGTTCTAGTTTTTCGAGTAACTTCCCGGCTCCACCCTCAGGCCAGTTTAATGGCCAATTGATTGTAGTCGGTGGGTCATTCTTTAGTTCGTTTAATCGTGTGTGGAATTTTATAACCTTCTTCCCTTTTTCTGAAACCTCAATTTCCTCTGATGTGCGAATGGTTAAAAACGCACAGTAGCCCTTGTTTACCCGAACTCTTCGCACCTGCATTTCTTCAACTTTATCTATCGGGATGACTACATCGCCTGTATTAGACCAAATACTACCTTGGTGCAGGGTAATGCTTTCTTTTTCGACTGTAACCAATGTCCTCGGATTTCTGATAATGGAAAATCCCACATAAGCTGCAAAAAGGAAGAAAGGAGATATGACAAGCAGGTTGTTGCCGTTTACTGTGGCAAGAATCGTAATCAAAGAGATCAGACTGCCAATCCCGGCGAATACATAGCCGATGGTTTTGCTGGTTTTGATTTCTTCTTTCATCGCTAACGTTAAATGTGGTGGAACCGGCGGATCAAGCTCCGATTCAACTAGGGACGTTATCGCCGGTTGCCTCGCATGACTTGTTCTCCTGGTTTTTTGCTGAATCGGTTGTGTGCTTCATAGTCCGGTAAGCGTTGAATCGGAATCCTTGCACATCTTGCGGAGAATCTCGGCCATCGCGTCAAAGTCTTCATGCTCTACCCTGCTTAGGTCCAATGCGAACGTGGCACCTTCGCATCGAATCGTCATCACTCCATCATCGGCAGAATATGAAGCAATTCTAAGGGGCAGGCGCTCTACTCCATCGTCTTCGAGTGGAAAGGACACCATTGGGCAGCGTTCGTATGGCTCGAGGAACTGCTCATACTTCGGAGTCCTAATAATATTCAAGCTGCCTTGAAAGGAGCCGTCCTCTGGATCCATCACTGCAAAGGATACGATAAGATCGGTTTCGTCTTCAACTGTGATGAAAGAAACTAAATGCGGGTTCATTTTTATGGAGAACGTCGAAGTCTTCTCACACCTGCCCGGGGGCGAGGCTTCGACTGTGGGTTGAGGGTGGAATGGTCATGACGGATTGAAATCGTGGCGTGCAGGTGTTGAGAGCGACGCCTTGTGTGTGCCCAGCATGGGCATGTTGTAAACGGGGTTCAAGTCCCCTGTGGAAATACCAGAACATGAAAATGAAGAAACCACCATCTGAAGCCAACTCGGGAAGGGTGACCACCGCGGGGAAGGAAGGCTAGGAGAAAGCTGCGAGCTGATGGACAAGAACCGAATAGAAGGCCGACATGGAGCGACGAGCTGGCACAACACAGCGAAGCCGTCTGGTATGCCCGTGGAGGTAAATTCGGCGGCAGTGCAGCGGAGCAACGTGCCATTACCTGGGGAGATCCTGCCGCTGTCAGGGGGCGGGAAGTCAGCAGAGGTCATAGTAGTCGAGGAAACAAGCCGGGGGCGTGATGCCCGC
>CAYNQJ010000034.1:0-44868 GCA_964399305.1 uncultured Luteolibacter sp. | reverse complement strand
AGTTCCTTCGGGATCTCGTCATAGACCTCGAGCATGCCGGCGTTGACGATGCCCATGTCCATGCCGGCGATTCCGGCATGATAGAGGAATGCCGAGTGCATGGCCTCGCGGACCTTGTTGTTGCCGCGGAACGAGAACGAGATGTTGGAGACGCCGCCGGAGACTTTCGCGCCGGGCAGGTGCTGCTTGATCCAGCGGGTGGCGTTGATGAAATCGAGCGCGTAGTTGTTGTGCTCCTCGATGCCGGTGGCGACGGTGAGGATGTTGGGATCGAAGATGATGTCCTCGGGGTTGAAGCCGACCTCGTCCACGAGGATGCGGTAGGCGCGCTCGCAGATGCGGATTTTCTCACCGTAGGACGCGGCCTGGCCGTTTTCATCGAAGGCCATGACCACGGCGGCCGCACCGTAACGCATGATGTGGCGCGCCTGATGCTTGAAATTCTCCGGACCTTCCTTGAGCGAGATCGAATTGACGATGCCTTTGCCCTGAAGGTGCTTGAGCCCTTCCTCGAGGATCTCCCACTTTGAGGAATCCACCATGATCGGCACTTTGGCGACATCGGGTTCGCCCTGCAGCAGGCGCAGGAAACGGCTCATCATCGCCTTGCCGTCGATCAGGCCGTCGTCGAAGCAGACATCGATCACGTTCGCGCCGTTGGCGACCTGCTGGCGGACGATTTCCACGGCGGCCTCGAGTTCGCCGGCGCGGACGAGTTTCGCGAACTGCGGCGAGCCGGCGACGTTGGCGCGCTCGCCGATCATCAGGAAGCGCTTGTCGCGGGTGTGGTTGTAGGCCTCCGTGCCGGAGAGCCTGAGGGCGTGGGGAATGGTTTTCATTTTGAATCGAAACGCGGAGACGCGGAGGTCGCGGAGGAAGACGCTGAGTTTATTGAGGGAATTGGATCACGTGGCGTTTGATGCCGTCTTTGAGTAGTGGAACGTTGAAGTTGACAAGCAGTCCTAGTGATTTGCCGCTCAACTTCATGTATGTGTGGAGCTGCGCCTGGTGAACCGGGAGAAGAGCTGGAACCGTCTTGAGTTCCACAACAACGGCGTCCTCAACCAGCAGGTCAATGCGATAGGCGTCCTCGTCCAGGATTTCTCCCTTATATACCACGTGAGCTGCAACCTGGCGTTGGGATGAAACGCCACGAAGCGCGAGCTCCCCGGCGAGGGCGGATTCATAAACACGTTCAAGCAATCCGGGGCCAAACTCACGATGCACCTCCATGGCGGAATCAATAATGATTCCAGACAGCTTGTTAAGTTGTTCTTTGGATTTCATGATCTAACAATCTCTGCGAAAGTCCTCTGCGTTCTCCGCGTCTCCGCGTTTCGATTCATCCCACCACCGGCAGTTCCCGTGGTTTTTTGTCAGCAACGGCTTTGGCGATGGCGGCGATGTGATCCGGGGTGTTGCCGCAGCAGCCGCCGGCGAGGTTGAGCAGGCCGGCCGCGGCGAATTCGGCCATGAAGTCGTGCATGTGTTGCGGTTCGAGGTCGAAACCGGTGGGAGCGAGCGGGTTGGGCAGGCCGGCGTTCGGATAGCAGGAAACGTGGGTGGTGGCACAGTCGGAGAGTTCCTCAAGGTGGGGCCGCATCAGGTCCGGTCCCAGCGAGCAGTTGAGGCCGATCGCCAACGGGTGCGTGTGGGCGAATGCATTCCAGAACGCTTCCACTTTCTGCGCGGAAATCATCGTTTCCCCGCCCAGGCCGACTGCGGCGGAGATGATCAGCGGGAGCTTGATCTGTTGTTCCGCGAAAACCTCCTGGACGGCCACCGCGGCGGCCTTGGCGTTGAGCGAGTCGAAAATCGTCTCGATCATCAGGATGTCGCAGCCGCCCTCGATCAGCGCCCGGACCTGGTGCTTGTAGGTTTCGAGCACCTGGTCGAACGTGACGACACGGAATGCGTGATCCTCGGCGTCGGGGGAATTGGTTAGAGAAACCGTAAGGGGGCCGATGGCTCCGGCGACGTAGCGCTTGCGGCCGGTATCGCTGCCGATCTCGTCCGCCCACCTGCGGCAAAGGCGTGCGGATTCGACGTTCATTTCCCATGCCAGTTCGTTGAGGAAAGGATCCTCGATGATTTTCTGGAAGAACTGCGGGTCCTTGCGGCCGCCGTGCTCGCGCGGGTCTTCCACGAAGAATTCGCTCTGGGCGATGCTGGTGGCGGAGAAGGTGTTGGTTTCGCAGATATCCGAGCCAGCCTGGTAAAAGCGTTTGTGGATGTCCCCGATCACATCCGGGCGGGTGATTGAAAGGATGTCTCCGTTATTGAGCAGGTCCTTGGCGTTTCCGGCGAAGCGTGTGCCGCGCGCGTCGGCCTCGCTCAGGCCATAGGAGCGGATGGTGGTGCCCATCGCGCCATCGAGGACCATGATCCTGTGGGCGAGCACATTTTTGAGTTCGGCGGTGGCGTCTGGCTGCGGCATGCCGATATCCCTACTGCCCTTCACAGGGGATTTCAAGAATCAAATCTTCATATCCAGATATGATGATGGGTCTTTTTTGCAGAGAAAAACAAAACACCCCCTGCCATGCGGGATGGCAGGGGGTGTTGCAGATGGGTTCGGAAGTGTCGGTATCAGCCTGGGATGAGATCCTTCACGGCGTCGCGCTCTTCCTTGAGTTCATTGATGGTGGCGTCGATTTTGCCTTGGCTGAAGGCGTCGATCGGCAGGCCTTGGACGACTTCCCACTTGCCGTTTTCGATCGTGCGGATCGGCATGGAAGCCATCAGGCCTTTTTCGATGCCGTAGGAGCCGTCCGAGCAAACCGCGACCGAGTGCCAGTCGCCGGCCGGGGTCGGGGTGATCAGGCTTTTCACGGTATCGATGGCGGCGTTGGCGGCGGATGCGGCGGAGGATGCGCCGCGGGCCTTGATGATGGCGGCACCGCGTTGTTGGACGGTGGAGATGAACTCGCCCTTGAGCCACTCGACGTGGGAAATCACGTCGGTCACCGGGCGGCCTTGGATCTTGGCATTGGTGAAATCCGGATACTGGGTGGCCGAGTGGTTGCCCCAGATGCAGAGGTTGGTGACGGCGGAAACGTGCACGCTGGCCTTGGCGGCAAGCTGGCTTTTCGCGCGGTTTTCATCGAGGCGTGTCATGGCGAAGAAGCGGTCCTTGGGCACGCCGTCGGCATTGTTCATGGCGATCAGTGCGTTCGTGTTACACGGGTTGCCGACGACCAGGACGCGGACGTCCCTGGCTGCGTTGCGGGCGATCGCTTTGCCTTGGCCGGTGAAGATCTTGCCGTTGATGCCGAGCAGGTCGCCGCGTTCCATTCCGGCCTTGCGCGGGACCGAGCCGACGAGCAGCGACCAGTTGGCACCCTTGAAGCCTTCGTTCAGATCGGAGGTTCCAGTCATGCTGTTGAGCAGCGGGAAGGCGCAGTCATCGAGTTCCATCATGACGCCTTCGAGCGCGGCCATGCCGGGTTCGATTTCGATCAGGCGGAGATTGACCGGTTGGTCGGGGCCGAAAACGGCACCGGAGGCAATGCGGAAAAGGAGGGCGTAGCCGATTTGGCCAGCTGCGCCGGTGACGGAGACAGTGATGGGTGCTTTCATAGATTTGGTTGCGTGAGCGCTGAAAGCTAGGGAGCTCCCGGCCTGTGGTCAACTACAAGGCTGACCATGAGCGATTGTGCATGGATTTTGTGAAATGCTGCGGCAAATTTCTTCGCCGGAAACCACCGGATTTCCGCAATTCGGTGTTCCAGAATGCGCTTGTTTCGGGTTTTACTCCGCGCGCCGTGGATTATTCCTCCCTGATTGCCAAAAAACGCGACCGCTTCTCCGAGTTGGAGGAGGCGGTTGGTGATCCCGATTTGTTTGCCGATCCGAAGCGTGCGACGGCCATACTCCGAGAACATCGGAAGCTCCGCCAGACGCTCGATTTGTGGGCGTCACTTGAAGATGCCAGGCGCCAGCTCGCCGACAGCCAGGATCTGGCGAAATCCGACGATGCGGAGATTTCCGCCATGGCAGCGGAGGAAATCCCGGGGCTGGAAACCACCATCGCCCGCTTGTCGGACGACCTGCAATACGCGCTGCTTCCCGCCGATCCGAGCGAGGACCGCGATGCGCTGGTGGAAATCCGCGCCGGTGCCGGTGGCGACGAAGCCTCGTTGTTCGCCGCCGAGCTGATGCGGGCCTATCAGCGCTATGCCGACCTGCGCGGCTGGAAGTGCGAGCATCTGGAGAGCAGTCCGTCGGAGGTCGGCGGGTTCAAGGAGGTCATTCTCAAAATCACCGGTGGCGAGGTGTTCCGCTATCTCAAGTATGAATCCGGTGTTCATCGCGTGCAGCGGGTGCCGACCACCGAGACGCAGGGGCGCGTCCACACATCGACGATCACCGTGGCGGTATTGCCCGAGGCCGAGGAAGTGGATGTCGAACTCAGGCCGGAAGACCTGAGGATCGAGGTCTGCCGCGCCGGCGGGGCAGGGGGGCAGCACGTCAACCGGACCGAATCCGCGGTGCAGATATTCCACCTTCCGACCGGACTTTATGTCCGTTGTGAGGAAGGCCGATCGCAGATCAAGAACAAGGAACTCGCCCTGCAGATCCTGCGTTCCAAACTCTACGAGCAGACCTTGCGCGACCAACAGGCGGCCTACTCTTCGCACCGCCGGTCGCTGATTGGTTCTGGCGACCGTTCGGAAAAAATCCGCACCTATAATTTCCCGCAGTCCCGGGTGACCGATCATCGGATCGGCCTGACCTCCCACAACCTCGCCGGAGTGATGGCCGGGGATTTCTCCGAATTCACCCAGGCCCTGCAAAAGGCGGAAATGGCCGAGCGCTTGGCAGAAGCCGGGATGTGAACCTGCCGTCCGCAGGGATTGATTGGACAAAACCTGCGGGTTTGCGGCAGGCTCTCCGCATGCCCCCCGTGCGTGTTGATCTTGCCGAACGAAGCTACGATGTCCTTGTGGAGTCGGGAATTCTGGGCAATGCCGCAGCCCTCATTTCCAAAGCCGGACTTGCAGGCCGTCGCGCGGCGGTCATCAGCGATGAAACGGTGGCTTCTTTCCACAGCGCCGCGTTGCTTGCCTCGCTTGAGGGTGCCGGCATGCGGCCCACACTGCACACGGTTCCCGCGGGCGAGTCGTCGAAATCACTCGTGCATGCCGAGTCGCTCTGCCGCGAGATGGTGCGCGCCGGCCATGACCGCAAGTCGATGGTCATCGCCCTCGGTGGCGGCGTCGTCGGCGACCTCGCGGGTTTTGTCGCATCCATCTTCTATCGCGGCATTCCGCTGGTCCAGATCCCGACCACCATTGTCGCCCAGGTCGATTCCTCGGTGGGCGGAAAAACCGGAGTCAACATCGCCGAAGGGAAAAATTTGTTAGGTTCCTTCCACCAGCCGCGGCTGGTGATCGTCGATCCGGAAACCCTGCGTACCCTGCCGGACCGTGAGTTTCACGAGGGATTCGCCGAGGCGGTCAAGCACGCGGCCATTCGTGACGCTGGAATGTTGGAAGATCTCGCGGCGCTTGATCCGTCCAGCCGGGACGTGCCCGCGGAGCTGATCGCCCGCAACATCGCGATCAAGGCACGCATCGTCGAGGCGGATGAATACGAAACGCGCGACATCCGGGCGCTGCTCAATTTCGGCCACACCATCGGCCACGGCATCGAGGCATCGGTGCCTTATGGCGAGCTGCTGCATGGCGAGGCGATCGCGCTCGGGATCCGGGCGGCGCTCCATCTATCCGAAATGCATGCCGGTCTCGCGCCGGCGGTTTCCTCCGCGATCCTCGCGTTGCTGGCGCGTTTTGAACTTCCGGTCGTGCTGCCGGAGCGCATCACGACCGACCGGGTCATGGCGAAGCTGGCTGCGGACAAGAAATTCTCTGCGGGGGCGATCCGTTTTGTCCTACTGACCGCTGCGGGCCAGGCCAAGGTGACCGGCGGTCTCGGCCCCGACGACCTGCGTGCGGCGATCGAGCACTTGCGCCATCCCGTCTGAGAGACTTTCCCTGTGAGATTTCCTCGCCTTGCGCTGAGAAAATCCGTGCCTCTTTGCCCAAAATCCGTGTAATTGCGCCCGGAGCGTGATTTTTGGTGCTCTACGACTCTCATTTTCTCCTGCCATGTCCTCTTTCGCCACCCAGATTCTTCACAAGGACCGCATCCCCGATACCGGATTCCTCCTGATCCCGGGGCGTCTCAATTTCGAGCAACTGCAATACCTTGAAAAACTCCTCTCCGGCCGCAAAATCACCTGGCTGGTCGAGGAGGGTTCGCAGCATGACCCTTCGCTCCGCGCCTATCTGGAAAAATCCGGATCGGGAGCGATGTTCACCTCCGCGGATGCCGCGCCAGCCGCCGCAGGTGCCCAGCTCAAACCCTACCTCCAGGACGGCGGTGTCCTTTTCTACGTACCCGGTCGCGCGACCGCCCGCAACGCGACACCCTGCCATATCCCATCAGCCCACCTCTGCGTGATGTGTGGCTTCGGCCTGCCGGTGGTGCCCGTCGCCATCGATTGCCCGCGCGAGTCCGGCCTGTCGATCCAGCGGCGGTCGTCGCTGCCGTCCTCGGTGATCGCCATCGGCAAAGCTCTCGGCCCGGATGTCGCCAGCGTGGCCGCCTATCACCAGTCGCTGCTGGAAGCCGCGGAAGAAGCCTTCGGCAGCCGCCAGATTTTCAGTGGGTCGCTGGCGATGGCCCTGCTCGAAGGGCTTAAAAAACATGGCAGGCGGAACCGCATCATCGACGGTGCCGACGACTCGGAGCTGCCCTATGAGAAGGTCCTCGCCGCCGCCATCGCCTTTTCCCGTTTCATTCGTGAGGAGACCGACCAACAGCGGGTTGCGATCGTTCTTCCTCCCGGAAAAGCCGGGCTCATTGCCAATCTTGCGGTGATTTTTGCGGGTAAAACCCCGGTCAACCTGAACTTCACCGCCGGTCCCGAGGCGATCCGCTCGTGCATCCGCCAGTCCGGTGTCGACCGTTTCATCACCGCCGATCCCTTCGTCCGCAAAGTCTCCTCCTTCCCATGGCCGCCGAACCGCGACCTCATCCTGATCGAACGGGTTTTGCCTTCGCTGAAAAAGAAAATCGTCAGCTGGGCGATTGTTTCCAAATTCCTTCCCGCCACGTTGCTTGGCAGCCTGCTCGAGCTCAAAAAACGCCGGGGCAATGACGAGGCGGCGCTGCTCTTCACCTCCGGCTCGTCTGGCGAACCCAAGGGCGTCGTGCTCAGTCACCGCAATCTGTTGGCTAACGTCACCCAGTTCGGCTCCCGCCTCGATCTAACGGATGGCTCGGCCATACTCGGCTGCCTGCCGCTGTTCCACTCGTTCGGCTGCACGGTCACGCTCTGGTTCCCGGTGATCGAGGGGATCAACCTGGTCACTTACCCGAGTCCTCTGGAAACAAAGCGCCTGGCCGAGCTCATCGCGCTGCACCAGGTCAACGTGCTGCTTTCCACCCCGACTTTCCTGCGCGGATACATGAAGCGCATCGATGCCGCCCAGCTTGCCTCGCTCAAGCTCGTCGTCACCGGAGCGGAAAAACTGCCGCAGTCGCTGGCCAACGCGTTCGAGGAGAAATTCGGGATCCGCCCGCAGGAGGGATACGGACTCACGGAAACCTCGCCCGCGACCAACGTCAATCTGCCCGACCCCGCCGCGGAGGCCGGGTCGGTTGGCTTGCCATCCTCGCGCAACGGCTCGGTCGGCCAGCTCCTTCCCGGCCTGGCGATCCGGATCACCGATCCCGCCACCGACGTTGATCTGACGATCGACCGGCAGGGGATGATCTGGTTCAAGGGCGCGAACATCTTCCCCGGATACCTCGGCGATCCGAAGAAATCCGCCGAGGTGCTTTCTAACGGATGGTTCCGCACCGGCGATGTCGGCCGCGTGGATGACGACGGGTTTCTCTACATCGAGGGCCGGATTTCCCGGTTTTCCAAGATCGCCGGAGAGATGGTGCCGCATGAGACGATCGAGGCCGCGGTCAACAGGGTGCTGGGGCTGGATGGCGAGACCGAGCGCCGGATCGCCGTGGTCGGCGTGCCCGACGAACAAAAGGGCGAAGCCATCCTGCTGCTCTCGACCATTCCCTGCGCCTCGCTCGAACAGGAATGCATCGACCTCCGCTACAAGCTGCTCGACGAAGGCCTGCCCTCGCTGTGGTGCCCGAAACAGATCGTCAACGTCGCAGAGATCCCGGTCCTCGCATCCGGAAAGCTCGACCTCAAAGGCTGCGAGGCGATGGTGAAGCGCCCTTGAGAGCCGCCCGGGTGGTTGGTGGTGAATTCGCGCGTGGAATGGCTTGTATCGGTAATCTGTGAGCACCGGGGCTGATGAACCGCGTGGAGCTTCATCATTGGCTTCGCCATGGCCGGCCCGGCCTCCGGGCGGTCAGCGACGGTCATGGATTGCCTCCGGCCAGCCGGATTGCGCTGCGCGATGCATTCAGCGTCGCTATCGCTCCGACTGGTTTGCCGCTACAGGGCGTGAATGCTCCGCGCGCAACCCGCTCCTTGACCTTCTGCGCGGGGGGGGCTAGACCATCTCCCCACATCATCATGGAACCCACCACCACAGCATACGGCACCTGGAGCGGAGGACGCTTCATGCACTTCGGCGAGACCCTCAGCGAGGAGCGTTTCATCGGCTGCATCGAGACCGCCTACAACGCCGGCATCCGCACCTTCGTCACTTCCGATGTCTATGGCAACGGCAAGGCGGATGAGCTGTTAGGAAGGGCGCTGCGCGGGATCGACCGTTCAAGCTACAGCCTGGTGGGAATGATCGGCCATGATTTCTATGAAGGCCAGCGCCAGGGCAGCCGCGGCTATCCGCGCTTCACCGATCCCGAACTGCGCGGCCCGGATCAATATGGCGGTTTCATCCGCATGGCCGCAAGCCGCGAGCTGGAACGATGCGGGGCGGACCGCTTCGACCTGCTGATGCTTCACAACCCGGACGAGACCGGATACACCAGCGAGGCGCTGTGGCAGGCGATGAAGTCCGCCAAGGACGAGGGGCTGACCGACCGGCTCGGCATCGCACCGGGACCGGCCAACGGGTTCTCGCTGGATCTTGTCGGCTGCTTCGAACGCTTCGGCGAGTGGATCGACTGGGCGATGCTGATCCTCAACCCGCTCGAGCCGTGGCCGGTCGGACTGACGCTCCCGGCCTGCGAGAAACACGGGGTGAAAGTGATGACCCGGGTGGTTGATCATGGCGGCGTGTTTCACGGTGACCTCGGGTTGCCCGGGCATGAATTCAAGGCTGGCGACCACCGGACCTACCGTCCGGAGGGCTGGGTGCAGCACGGCATGGAAAAAGCCGCGAAAATGCAGCCGATCGCCGACAAATACGGGCTCACGTTGTTGCAGTTCGCATCGATCTGGAACCTGAGTCACCCGGCGGTCGAGAGCGTGGTGCCGACGTTCATCCAGGAGGCCGGCGAAGGTGCGCGTCCGATCGAGGACAAGATCCGCGAGTTCGCCGCGCTGCCGGATGTGAGGCTCACGGCGGAGGAGGTCGAGGCCATACGCCGGATCGGAGACAACACCGGCTGCATGATGCTCAAGGGGGCCAGCAAGCGCCATCAGACGAGCGAGCGTCCCGACGAGTGGCCGATGCGCGAGGACCTGTTGGAGCTGGCCGGGCGCTACGGGCTCGGCAACGACTGGTGATTTACCGTTAGAATCCGTCCATGATCCTGCGCACGGCGGTGGCGGCCGGCAGGGATTGCCCGGCGACCATGGCCTCGATACCCGGCAGCATGGCGCGGACGCGGTCGTTGCGGTAGAACCGGTGGCGGAGTTCCTCCTCGATCATGGCGTGCATCCATTCGATCGACTGGTGCCTGCGCCGTTGCTCCAGCGCTCCGGACTCGCGGGTGGTTTTTGCGAACTCCCCGATGATGTTCCAGAGCGCGGTCAGGGATTCGGGATTGAATGCCGAGCAAGTGGTGCAGCGGGTCTTCCATCCGGGAGTCGCGGGTTGGAGGAATTGCAGCACCCGGCTGTATTCGGTGCGTGCGAGTTTGGCGCGGGTGATGTTTTCGCCGTCCGCCTTGTTGATGGTCATGAGGTCGGCGATCTCAATGACGCCTTTTTTCATGCCTTGGAGTTCGTCTCCGGCACCGGCGATCATGACCAGCAGGAAAAAATCGACCATCGAGCGCACGGTGATTTCGTTTTGGCCTACGCCCACGGTCTCGACCAGGATCACATCGAACCCTGCGGCTTCGCAGAGAAGCATGGTTTCGCGGCTCTTGCGGCCGACGCCACCGAGAGATCCGCCTGATGGCGAGGGCCTGATGTAGGCGTTCGGGTGGCGGGAGAGTCTTTCCATCCGGGTTTTATCGCCGAGGATGCTGCCGCCGGTCACGCTGCTGCTCGGGTCCACCGCCAGCACCGCCACTCGGTGGCCACGTTCGCAAAGCTGAATGCCAAGCGCCTCGATCAGCGTGCTTTTTCCGGCTCCGGGGACGCCGGTGATGCCGACCCGGATCGAGTGGCCGGTTTTCGGCAGGATGCGGGTGAGAAGGTCCTGGGCAAGCGCTTCGTGGTCGGGGCGGTTGCTCTCGACCAGCGTGATCGCCCGCGAAAGCAACCCCACGTCGGCGGCGAGCACCCCCTGTTCGTAGTCGTCGAGAGTCAGCTTGCGGCGCTTGGCAGGATTTTTCCCGGCGGCAGGGTCCGGGGGCGCAATACCAGGCATCACGCGGCAGGCAAATCGTGAGTCTTCGGCCGCGCCCTCCGGCACCCAGTCCGGGCGTGATCCGGTGTGATGGCAGCCGCAGATTTCCGCCGCTTCATCCGCATCCTGGTCGTGGGGGCTGCTCACGACCCGATCTTCCGCCAAATCGCCGCAAGGTCAATGCTGTGCCATGCCTGTATCAAAATAAGGGGCACTAACCGCTTGCGGTTTGGATTTCAAAGTTTTAGATGCCCCGGAACATGAAACCGCGTGACGTCCATCGGGCGGTAAAACCCCAACGTTTCGAGAGGTCCGCCGGCGATGCGCCAAGCCTTGGTCGCGTGGCGCGTGTCCCGGGCACCGGCATGCCGAAACCGTCCAGTGGCCGTCGCCGCAGGAGAAGATCCGGCGAGGGGTGGTCGGACCGGCGCGGCAAGCGCGAGAGCGAAGCCCGCAAGCGGGTGATCTGGGCTTGGTCCGCGGTCCTGACTCTGGCGGCTTTTGTCGCGATGGCGGTGTTTGTCGTGAATTGGACATTTGGTCAGATGAAACGGGGTAATCGGGTTGCCAAAAAAGAGGCTCCCCCCGTTCAGACGGTCGTGAAATCCCGTTTTCCCTCGCCATCGGAGGATGAAGCGTTGAGTCATGTCAAACGGGCTCTGGCGCTCAGGGATCCTGTGATGATCCCCTCGTTTTTTTACACCGGGTCGGCCAAGCCTGAGGAGGTGGTGGATTTCCTGACCCGGCTTCCCAGCCTTGATGGCGATATTCAAGACTACCAGTGGCTGAGCAGCATGGATGCAAACGGTTTGCTGATTGACGGTGTGTTGGTCAACTCGATGCTGGATGGAAAGCCATACAGCCGCTTGGTTCAGCTGACGCCTGATGAAACCGGGCGGTGGAAAATCGATTTTCCGGCCTTTGCCAGAAGGGTATCACGACCCTGGGTGGAATTGATGTCCGAGGATGCCACGTCGGCCGAGGGCGAGGTGCGGGTGTTGCTTGCACCCGACAGCTATTACAACGGACCCTTCAGCAACGAGAAGGATTGGGTTTGCTACGGCATGCTGAGTCCCGACAACGATCCGGTCATGCTGGGGTATTGCCGCCGGGGCTCTCCCCAGGCGCTGGCGCTGGAACAAATGTTCCTCAGGTCCTCCAGCGGCATGAACGTAGGTCCAAACCGCCTGATCCGCGCCTGCCTCCGCATCAGGCGGGTCGAGGGAGCCGAAGTCCGCCAATTCGAAATCACCCGGGTCTTGTCCGAGGACTGGATCGTCAGGGAACCGGCCTCGGATGGCCAACCGCTCTAGGCGTTCGCCAATTTTAGCGACACTTTTCTCTTGCCAAGCGGGCGTCGATCCCTAGCTTGCCCGTCCCATGCCAAGAGTCTCTGGAAAAGCAAAGACACGGAAAGCCGTCGCCAAACGCTTCAAAGTGACAGGAACGGGGAAAGTCCTCCGTCGCAAACAAGGGGCACGCCACTTGCTTCAGTGCAAGAACAGCAAGCGCAAGCGCAGGCTGGGCCAATCCGCCCTTGTTTCCGATGCCGACGTCAAAAACGTCAAGGAGAACCTTCCCTTCCACTGACACCGAAGCCGGAAACGGAAAACGCCCCCGTCCGCGAATCGGACGGCCTCCACACAGCCTGATCCCGCGAGGGAAACACGAACAGGTGAGACTGCGGGAGGAATGAAAAGAACGACCTGTTCCAACTGAAAACAAAACATGCCACGTGCCACCAACTCACCGGCCAGCCGCAAGCGTCGCAAGCGCGTGCTGCTTCGCGCCAAGGGTTTCCGCGGTTTCCGCTCGAAACTCTTCCGTTACGCCAAGGACGCCGTCCGCAAGGCGATGACCTATGAGTATCGCGACCGGAAGAGGCGCAAGGGCCAGTTCCGCCGCCTGTGGACGCAGCGTATCAACGCCGCGGTCCGCAACGAGGGAATGACCTACTCGCGCTTCATCGAAGGCCTGAAGGCCGCCGGGATCGAAGCCGACCGCAAGATCCTCGCGGATCTCGCCGTCACCGATGCCGCCGCGTTCTCCGCGATCGTCGCCCGCGCCAAGCAGGCGCTCGAAGCGAAGGCTTCGAAAGCCGCCAGCGCCTGATCCACAACCTCAAACCAACCGCCGTCCGGTCTGACCGGGCGGCGGTTTTTTTGTGGAAATCACCATGCCCGCCAGGCAAATGGTTTCATTCCAAGGCTTGCAGACGTTCCGCCGCGCGCGTATGCATCTGCCGTTTCCAAGTTCCCACCCCCGATCCCACCATGCTTCTCCAGTTTTTCAAAATGAACGGTGCCGGCAATGACTTCATCATTGTGGACAACCGCGATCTCTCGATCCACCTCGACGCCCAGACGATCGAGGCGCTCTGCGACCGCAACCGTGGCATCGGCGCGGATGGGCTGCTGGCCGTGGAACCGGCCGAACACGGTGCGGATTACAAGTTCCGTTATTACAATGCCGATGGCGGCGAGGCGGAGATGTGCGGCAATGGCGCGCGTTGCTTCGGACGCTTCACCGCGCACCTCAGCGAGGAGGTCCGCGACCGGGTGACTTTCGAAACCATCGCCGGAACCCTGGCTGCGGAGATGGTTGGCGACAACGTGCGCATCGCGATGTCCGATCCGAAGGATCTCAAGCTCAACACCGGAGTCCACGTGCCCGGGCTCGATGCCGAATTGCATTTTGTCAACACCGGGGTCCCGCACGTCGTGGCCTTCGTGCCCGGCGGCGAAGCCTTCGAGGAATTCGATGTCTTCACCCACGGCCAGGCGATCCGCCAACATCAGGCATTCGCTCCTGCCGGCACCAACGCGAACTTCGCCACGGTGATCGCTCCCGGCCACATCGAGATCCGGACCTACGAGCGCGGAGTGGAAGACGAAACGCTGGCTTGCGGCACCGGCATGGTCGCCTGTGCCCTGATCCACCACCTGCTCACCGGCGCGCCCTCGCCGATCCAGGTGGTCGTGGCCGGAGGCGACACGCTGGAGATCGGATTTGAAAAGGCCGGGGACGCCACCTTCAAAAACGTCACGCTCACCGGACCTGCGGATTTTGTGTTCGAAGGCACTATCGAGATCTGAGCAGGACCGATATCCGGCTTTTTCCTTCTCACATATCACTATCTGCTTCCCAATCCGGACGCCGCCACGAATGGTTTCCACCCAATCACCGCCATGACTCTCGCCGAACTTCAAGAGCTCCACTCGCTGCCATTCTTCGATCTCCTCAAACGCGCCCGCGAGGTGCACGACCGCCACTGGCCCGAGGGGAAAATCCAGCTTTGCACGCTGCTTTCGATCAAAACCGGCGGCTGCTCGGAAGACTGTGCCTACTGCGCACAATCCGCCCGCTACAAGACCGAACTCGAAAGCCATGTGCTGCTGGAGCGCGAGGAAGTCATGAAACACGCCCGCGCCGCCAAGGAATCCGGCTCGACACGCTTCTGCATGGGCGCGGCATGGAAAGGCGTGCGCGGTGGAACCCCGCGATTCGAGCAGGTTCTCGATATCGTGCGCGATGTCTCCACCCTTGGCATGGAAGTCTGTGTGACACTCGGCGAACTCGGGCCTGAAGAGGCCGAACAACTCCGCGACGCCGGAGTCACCGCCTACAACCACAATCTCGACACCTCCCCGGAACATTATCCCAACATCGTCACCAGCCATACCTACGAAGACCGCCTGCGTACGATCCGCAACATCCAGGACGCCGGCATCTCGGTCTGCTGCGGCGGCATTCTCGGACTCAGCGAAACCATCACGGATCGGCTCCGCTTATTGGAAGTGATCTCGAATTTCAACCCGCAACCCGAAAGCGTGCCGATCAACTCGTTGATGCCGATGCCGGGCACGCCTCTGGCGGAAAACCCGCAGGTCGATCCCTTCGACCTGGTCCGCATGATCGCCTGCGCGCGGATCGCCGTGCCCGCCGCCAAAGTCCGTCTCTCCGCCGGCCGCACCCGCCTCTCCGACGAAGTCCAGGCACTGTGCTTCTTTGCCGGCGCGAACTCGATCTTCTACGGGGAAAAACTGCTCACCGCCGACAACCCGGAGGCGGAAAAGGACCTGGCCCTGCTCGCCAAGCTCGGCCTCCAGACGCTGGAGCCCGACCTCTCGCTCGAAGCTCCCGGACGCGACCCGCTCGCTCCCGCATGCCCCGCGCCCGACGGCCGGCTCCATGCCGCCGCTGCCACGACCTGCTGCTAACAGAAATTGCGGCGCGGCGGTTACTTCATGGAATCCGGCTGTCCCTGCATGCGCCGCTGCACATGGCCCGCAGGAAGCGCCAATGGACGATTGCTTTCAGCGGGCACAGCGCCCAAGCTGCCCGGGTGACATTGGAGAAGCGCATCCCCTGGCTCGCCAAGACGCCGCGTAACGGACCATGGCTGGTGGCGGTTTCGGGCGGCGCCGACTCGGTCGCCCTGCTCCACTTGCTGGTTGATGCCGGGTTTGAAAATTTGACTGTCTGCCATTTGAACCACCGGCTGCGCGGGGCGGCATCGACCAAGGACGCGCGCTTCGTCGCGGATTTGGCCAAGCGGCTTGACCTTCCTTGTGAGATCGGTCGCGCGGACGTGCGTGCGAGGATGAAGGCCAGCCGGGAATCCATGGAGACCGCCGCACGAAACGCGCGGCATGAATTCTTCGCACGGTGTTCGGAGAAATACGGCTGCAAGCGGGTACTGCTCGCCCATCACGCGGATGACCAGGCCGAGACGGTTTTATGGAACCTGCTGCGCGGATCCCATGGGCTGAAGGGCATGAGGGAGGAACAAACGATGGAGATTCCGTTAGATGATCGCGTGGTGGGTGTCAGCCTGATCCGCCCCTTGCTCGGGCTGCGGCATGCGGAGCTGATCGATTGGCTCGCCAGCCGCGGGCATGCATGGCGGGAGGACGAGAGCAACCGACATGCGGTCGCGGTGCGCAACCGCCTGCGCCATGAGGTTTTTCCACTGCTCGATGCCATTTCCGGCAGGGATGCGGTGGCGGCGCTGACACGTGCGGCGGCGGATGCGGCCGAGCAGGCGGAGTGGATCAAGAGCCTGCTGGACCAGGCGCGGGTCAGGGATCCGCAGGGGCGGCTGCATCTCGGTGTCTTGCGCGGGTTGCATCCCTTGCTCCGGCGCGAGGCATTGCGCGTTTTCCTGATCGATCACGGAATCCAGTCGTTGGACCGCGCACTGCTGGACCGTGCGCTGGCGCTGGTCGATGTCGCCTCCCCCGCCGTGGTCAATCTAACGGGAGGGGCCCGCCTGAGACGCTCCGCAGGCAGGATCCGGGTCGAAGCGGGCGGACAGGTCCGGTAAGGAAGCCCGCAGCATGCGTGCGCTACCCGATTTCAAGACAGGGGCTAAGGCTCTTCGACGCCTTCCTGGATGATCTCGTCATCGCCGACAGGCAACGCGCGTGCCGGGGCGGCCGGTTCCACGGTTTCTTCGTAAGCGTCGCCGCTGTCTTCCGATGGTGGCGTTTCAGTTTCCAATTCCAGTTCGGCGGGGTCCACAGGCAGGGCCTTGAGTGGGGTTTCGCGCACTGTATCGAGATCAGGATCGGCTTCGCCCGTCGGCGGTGCGGCGGGTTGCACGGCCCCCGCCGTTTCGTCGACCACGATCAGCGCCTTCATCGGCGGTGCGATCGTTTCCTTGATGTCGTCCTTCACTCCTTCAAAAAACCTTTTCACCATGGGTGCGGCCATGCGACCGCCGGAAACCCGTTCGTGCGGGCGGCCTTCGTAGAGCACGGCAAATGAATAGCGCGGGTTGTCGAGTGGCAGGAAGCCGGCAAACCATGCCAGGCGCTGGTTTTTCGCCTTGGGCCCCCACTGGGCGGTGCCGGTCTTGCCGCACAGTGTCGTGTAGCTGAGGCTGGCGCTGCGGCCGGTGCCGCCGCCGCCATTGACGACATCGGACATTCCCTCGTGGACAATGCGCACCGCCTCGTCGCTCACCCCCAGCCAGTTTTTGCGTTCGGGAACCGGGGCATCGGTGACCCGGCCGCGGGTGTCCTGTGTCTGGCGGACCAGCTGGAGTTTCGGCAGTGCGCCGCCATTGGCGATGCCGGCCATGGCTTGCGCCACTTGCAGGGGGGACGCGAGCAGGCTGCCCTGGCCGATCGAGAGGTTCGCGGTATCGCCATCGAGGATCCGGCGTTTTTCATGTTTGAGCATCCATTCATCGGACGGCACGAGACCGGGGGTTTCGCCGATAAGAGGAAGACCGCTGCGTGATCCGAAACCGAGGCGGCGGGAAAGCCCGAGAATCGGTTCCGGGCCCACCTTGATGGCGATCTGATAGAACCAGGTGTTGCACGAGCGGGCGATCGCGCGTTTGACATCGATCGAGCCTTCGGGCGTCTTGCTCCAGTTGTTGAAAACCGCATTGCCGATGCTGATGGCGGCAGGGCAGTAAATCGTCGAGTCTTCGGTGACTATGCCGTTGTTGAGTGCGGCGAGGGCGACGATCGGCTTGTAGGACGAGGCGGGTGGATAGGCCGATTGGAAGGCGCGGCCGAACAAGGGTGTCGCGGGATCGGTGTTGAGTTTGTCGAACTCCGTGTCGCTGATGCCGGGGATGAAGCGGTTCAGATCAAAGGATGGCCGCGACGCCATCACCAGAACCTCGCCGGTGGCCACGTCGATGACCACGAAGGCGCCCCGCTGGCAGCCTTTGCGCAGGGTTTCCTCGGCGAGTTTCTGCCATTTCAGATTGAGGGTGGTGACCAGCGTTCCGCCGGGGCGTGGGCGCTTGACCTGTTCTTCCAGCAGCTTGTTGCCATTTTCGTCGAACAGCAGTTTTTTGATGCCGGGTTCGCCGGTGAGCTGGGTGTTGAAGATTTTTTCCAGGCCCGCGCGTCCCTCGGATTCCTCCCACATCGGTTCGTTGATATTGATCGGCCCGGTCGGCAGTTTGCCGACGCTGCCCGAGTATCCAATGATGTGGGCGGCGAGTTCACCTTCGGGATAGTATCTTCGGTAGATCGGGTGAAGAACGAGTCCTGAGCTGAGTTTGGATTCCAGATCGCGGGCCTCCTTTTCGCCGATGTGGCCGGTGACCAGCAGTGGCAGCCAGCGGCGGTGGCGGTAATGGTCGTATAGCTCGTCGTCGGTCAGCGGGGTCACGCCTTTCACCAGGCTTTCGAGCGCCCGCAAGCGGGTTCGTGCCCAATCGACCACGAAGTCGCGGTCGGCGTTTTCAAACTGGCGGTATTGGAGGGCGACTTGGTAAGCCACCTGGCTTTGGGCCAGCGGCTGGCCTTCGCGATCCACGATCATGCCTCTGGGGGCCGGGATTTTCAGGCTGATGGTGCGTGCGTCCCTGCGGGTGATGATCGCGCCGTCGCTGGCGCTGCGGGTGGGCGGGGCATCGATGGTGGCAGCCGCGTCGGGAGTGGCGGAGGCTACGTTCACAGGAGTTTCCGGCTGGGATTGAGCTGCCCCGGTCGCAAGCAGGGAAAAAATCAAAAGGCAACTTGGAAGCGGAGATCTCACCATCGGGATTGGCGGACGTTAAAGAGGAAACCCCGCATGCGCAATGTTCAATCCCAGCCGCTTTCCTCCCAATCGGACATGGGTTTTCCGAAGCTTGAAACGATTTCCGCAGGCAGAAAAACGAATTCGTCCTGCCGCTTGTGGGATGGGTCCATGCGGAACCGCACGCTTTTCCGCACCGCGCCTTGCCCGTTGAGGACACTGAGGTCCACCGTGACCTCGATCGCGCCGTCTTCGCGGGGTTTGATCACCAGGCGGCCGGGAATCGGGTATCTCGCGCGGGTCACTCCATCCTCGCCTTTCACGGGGCGGAAATCCGCGCGTTTTCCGAGCTGGGACGAGGGGAACCATTCGCTGCGTTTGGTCTTGGTGGTCCGCGTATGGATCCGGTGAATTACCAGGGAACGGTGCTCACCGTTGCGGCCGGTCGCCTCCAAACGCCAGCGAAACGGGCCATCCATTGTGGCGACAGCCGCCGAGACGACCATGGCACTCACCGCGTAGCCCGCGCCGTCGGTTCCCTCCGGCCGCACCTGCATCCGGATATCCGCGCCATTGACGCGCACGGGCGGCGAGGAGGCGCCGTAGGTGTGTTTGTCGGCGATCAGGCTGACGCAGCCGGATGCGGCGGCCATCGCAAGCACGGCGCTTGCGGCCCGCGTCCTGCCGTGCATGATCCCGCTGATGAGTGACTGGAATTTCATGTCGATATGCATCCTGGCGGCCTTGTTCTTGCTTTGGAAGCTGGAATTGGTGGCCACCCTGCTCAATCTCAAGGCGTTTCCCACCGAGGTTCCGGGAGAGTTGGCGGGAGTGATGGACGCGTGCAAGCTCGACAAGGCCCGCGATTACCAGCGGGTGAATTCACGTTTCGACATGTTGCAGTCCGGTATTTCACTGTTTGTGCTGGTCGGCTTCTGGGGTGCGGGCGGTTTCGGCTGGCTGGATGGTGTGGCGCGATCGCTGGCCGGATCCGAACTGGTGGCCGGGTTGGTTTTTCTATCAGCCATTTTCCTCGGTCAATCTCTGCTATCCCTGCCGTTCTCGGTGCATGAAACCTTTGTGATTGAACGGGAATTCGGTTTCAACCGGGTGACGCCCGCTACCTTTGTCATGGACCAGCTCAAGGGCTTGCTGTTGGCGGCCTTGTTGGGACTGCCGCTGGCTGCGGCGGTGCTGTGGATTTTCAGCCACGTACCCAACGCATGGCTGTGGGCATGGGGTGTCGTCACGGTTTTCCAGCTGGTGCTGACATGGCTGGCCCCCACGTGGATCATGCCGCTGTTCAACAAGTTCACGCCGATGCCCGAAGGTCCGCTCAAGAAGGAGATCGAGGATCTCGGCGAGCGGTGCGGATTTCCCCTCGACGGGGTGTTTGTCATGGATGGATCGAAGCGCTCGACCAAGGCGAACGCGTTTTTCACCGGATTCGGAAAGCGCAAGAGAATCGCTCTTTTTGATACGCTGATCGAAAAAAGCAGTGTTCCGGAGTTGTTAGGGGTGCTGGCTCACGAGATCGGTCATTTCCGGCGCGGGCATATCAAACAACGTCTTGCGGCCGGCATGATCCAGACCGCCGCGATTTTTTTCCTGATCGGACTGGCGACCGATCCCAACGGCGTGTTTGCACGTCTGCTGTTCGATGCCTTCGGTGTGCCGGTCATTTCCCCCCACGTCGGGCTGGTGCTGTTTGGTATTCTGATGGAGCCGTTCGGCAAGGTGCTTGGGGTGATCCTGAATGCCTGGTCGCGCCGCCATGAATTCGAGGCGGACGCATATGCGGCGGAGGTCACCGGCGATGGCGCGGCGCTGGCCTCCGCGCTCACGCGGATGACGGCGGATCATCTGTCGCATCCGTCTCCGTCCCGCCTGCGGGTTTGGTTGGATTATTCGCATCCTCCGTTGTTGGAACGCCTGCGTGGCCTGGGTGGAAGAGCCTGATAATCAAATCATTGCCGTCCGAGCGGGCGGAACTTGGGGGCGGCGGTGCGCTGGGCCTGATAGATGCCGGTGTGGCCGCTGAAGCGGTAGGAGATGATGCAGGCGGTGGCCAGAAACAGTCCATTGCCGGCACCGAACAATTCCATGCCAAGCAGGGTGGAGGCGAGGGGTGTGTTGGTCGCACCGGCGAAGATGGCGACAAAGCCGATGGCGGCGAAGAGGTCGATGGGTGCGCCAAGCAGGATCGCCATTGCGTTGCCGAGCGCCGCGCCGATGAAAAACAACGGGGTGACCTCACCTCCCTTGAAGCCTGAAGCCAGCGTGATCACCGTGAAGGCAAGTTTCCAGAGCCACGCGCTGGCGGGGATGTCGGCGGAGACAAACATCGCGGGCAGGGTCACCGAGCCCGGGTATTCCGGCAGGATGCCCAGCCCGAGGTAATCGCCGGTGCCGGCGATGAGAAACAAGCCGATGACGAGGAGCCCGCCGACAAAGGGCCGCCATTCCGGGCGCGGGATGAGGCGTTCGAATGCCCGGGCCAGGCGGTGGGATGCCTTGGCGAAAAGCGCGCCCGCCAGGCCGAAGACGGCTGCGGCGAGGATCACCTTCGCCAGCAGCAAGGGATCGGGGGATGGCTTGCTGGCGGCAACGGCGACGTGGTATTGGGTGTGGACGATCCCCCATGCGCCGCATGTCCAATCCGCGACCAGCGAGGCGATGAAGCAGGGGACCAGCGCGTCGTATTGCATGCGGCCGATTACCAGGACTTCCAAGGCGAAGACCGCGCCCGCGATCGGGGTGCCGAAAACCGAGCCAAAACCTGCCGCGACGCCGGCCATCAGCAGGATCCGGACACCGGTTTCGTCCAGCCTCAGGACGCGGGCGAAGGTTGCGGCGATGCCACCGCCCATCTGCAGTGCGGTTCCCTCGCGTCCGGCCGAGCCGCCGCAGAGGTGGGTGGCCAGGGTCCCTAACAAAATCAGGGGGGCCATCCGCCGCGGCACGCCGGCTCCGGGTTGGTGGATCTCATCGATCAGCAGGTTGTTGCCGCCACCTGCGGATCTCCCATAATGATGATAGATCAAGCCGACCAACAGCCCGGCCAATGGCAGGAGCCAGAGCAGCCATGGCAGGGAAAAGCGCAGGCGGGTGACCGCATCCAGGCTCCAGAGGAAAAATGCCGACGCCGATCCAATCACGACGGCCATGGGAAGCAGGATGGCCAGCCACTTCCAGGTGGCGGCCGATTGCAGCTTCAGAGGCATCAGCCTGGATCGGTCTCCTTGAATTTGAGAAACGGTTTGAAGTCCGCCGGCAGCGAGGTTCCCGCTCCGAGGGAGAGCTCGAAGAGCCTTGCGACAGCGGCGGCTTCCAACAGATCGCTGTATCCCTGGCCGGCCTTGTTCTCATCCTCGGTGCCCCAGACTTTCATCGCGTTCTGGACATCCGGATCTGCCTTGAAAATGCCGAGCACCCGGAGTGCGGCACTTTTCGCCAGATCTTCCGAAGCGCCAGCATCCACCGTCATGGCGGTTTGGTAGGCATTGAGCGCCTCCCTGGGGCGTTTCAACTCCTCAAGGGCCAAACCATGGCAGTAGGCGACTTGGGCGCGCTGGTCGCCTTGCAGTCGGGTTTTCTCGAAATCACGGGCGATGATATCGACGCGGTCCCAGCTCTTGGTGCGCACGGCATCCCAAATGACATAGAGTTCGATCTGGCGAAGCTGGTTTTTACGGGTGAGCGGGGTTTTGATGAATTTGCCGAGGGCGGCGGCCAAACCATCGAGGTCGCCGAGCCGGCGCAGACACTCCATTTCATAATAACCTGACAGGGTGGAGTGATTGTTTTCGAGAGCCTGCAAAGGTTTGTATTGTTCCTTGATCTTGCGGAAAAGCGGCAGGGCTTCCTTGTATTTCCTTCCCTGATAAAGGTCGATGGCCTGGGAATACTCGCGCGGGTCGTAAAGATAGATTGCCTGGTAATCCTTGACCTTGGCGTCGACGGTGGCGACCGAGACTTCATTTTCCCGGTAGCGGATGTCGGTCTTGGTGGCCGCCATCAGCCAGCATTTCCTGGCGATTCCCTCCTCTTCGATGAGCAGGGCCGGGGCGAGGAACTGGGCTGGCGCGTCCTGTGCGCGGGCAGGGGTGTTTCCCATGAACATGGCGGCTGCAAGCGCCGGGATCAGTGCGGTGGTTGAAATGGATTTCATGGCGGGGATGGGCTGGGTGGTGCTGGCGTGCGGCGGCTTCCGTTATCGTTTGTTTTTGGCGGCTTCCTTCTCGCGCTTGATCGTGGCCATCGACTTGATTCCGGGGTTGGCCTCGTAGGTTTTCACAAGGGCTTCAACCTCTTTCCAGAGTTCCAGGTCGCCTTCGGTCATCTTGTCCTTGAAGCGGCCCGTCAATTCGATCCATTTGGCACCGCCTTCATAGGCTCCCTGGCGGTCGGCCGGTGTTTGTGGGTCCTTGGAGGGCTTGTTGCGTTCCCATGACAGTTCCATCCAGCGTTTGACGGACGGGGCGGCCACCTGGATATTGCCCTTGTGGGCACCGGCCCAGATTTGCACATACACGGCCATGGCGTCTTCGGACATGTTGCGCAGGTCGAACGATTGGGCGAGCATGAACCAGACCTTGGGTGAGTATTTCGAGAAGCCGGTTGTCTTGGTGTCCAGATAGGCCCTGGCCTGTTCTTCGGCTTTCACATAGTCTTTCTTGGCCATCAAGGTCTCGATCATCCGATAGAGGGCGAACTCGCGCTGGGGTTTGTCCTGGGAGTCCGTGTAAACGCGGGTGAAATCCTCGATCGCCTTGTCCAGGTCCGCGGCATTTTCCGATTTGCCATACACGTCCGCGCGGCCGAGGAGGGCGGCGAAGCGGTAGGATTGATCCGGCCTGTTGAGCGCTTCGTCATAGTATGGGAGCGCCTCGCGCGGGGTGGAGGTGTTGGTGCGGAGATAGTCGCCGATCTTGACGAGGATGAAGTTGGTGAGGTCCTTGAGGGCGAAGTCGGTTTTCAATTCCTGGAACAGCACCTTGATCCTGGCGGTTCCTGAATTTTTGACCGCCTCATCATCGGATTTTTTGACGATATCCTCGAAGACGCTGATGACGGCGACGCGGAGCAGGGCGCGGGCGGCGTGGTCCGTGGCGCGGACTTTGGGGAAATTGTAATAATGTTCCTTGAGTTGCTCGGCCGTGTGGTTGGCCAGGTAGGCCTCGGTGTAGGAGTTCACCAGTTCCTCAAGGCCGGTGGCCTCGGGGTCCTTGGCCAGTTCCGCGATCACGTTCTGGAGGCGTTCCAGTGCCTCATCGGCGCGGCCGACGGCGACAAAAGCATGGAGCTGGGCGACGGCCACGCGGCTTTGCAGCGGGGATCCCTCGGCATATTCCTTCCAGAAGCGGTCGGCATAAGGAACCGCGTCCTTGAGGCGGGGGTTTTCCTCCTTGCCCGGGGTTTTTTGGCCAAGCAGGGCGACGAGCGAGAAGAGTGACTCGCTGGCAACCGCGGCATTGCGGCGGGTTTCGGCAATCTCGAGCGCCTTGATGTAGGCTTGCTCGGCGTTGTCGTTATTGCCGAGCGCCTGTTCCACGTTGCCACGGAGGTTATAGGCCTGGTCCGTGACGTTGCATTCCGGGAATTCATCGACAATCCGAGCGATCGCGGTCAGCGCCTCGTCGTATTCCTCTTCGGCATAGTGGCAGGTGGCGCGGTCGTAGAGAGCGAAGGGGATGAACACATTGCTGGACGCATCCGGGTATTTTTTGAGGAACTCATCGAGTTGCCCGGCGGCCTTTTTCCAGAACTGGAGGCGGGAAAGGTTGGCCGCACGGAAGTAGGTTGCGGCGATTTTGAACATGCTGTCCGGATATTTTTCGACATGCTGGTCGAGAAGCGGCTGGGCTTTGTCGAATTGGGCGGTGTAGAAGTAGGAGCCGCCGAGCACGTGGAGGCAAATGTCATGCTCCACGGTTCCGGGTTCGAGTTTTTCGATCATCGGTTCCGCGACCTCGATGCAGGTCTCGTATTCACCTTCGGAGAAGAGCGACGAAAGCATCAGGCGGCGGACCAGCGGGACGTGTTTGGAATCCGGGAAGTTTTTGAGAAAGACCTCGCCGTAGCTCTGGGTTTCGGGGCCGGGAGCGACGCTCGAGGAAGTGCGCACCAGGTTGAACAGGTTGTCCTCGCGTTTGGCGGCCTGCGGGTAAAACTTCTCAAGTTGGAGATAGGCAGTGTAGGCACCGCGGACGTTGCCGTTTTTTTCATGGAGGAACGCGATGGCGCTCAGCTTGACCATCTCCATGGATTTGCCGCTTTTTTGTTCTTCCTCAAGCGACTTGAGATCGGCTTCAAGCCTTGCTTTGTTGATGATGTTGGAACCATCCCTGAGGTGGCGGAGATCGGCGATCGACTTCAGCCTGGCACGGATGTCTTCGATGGCGGCGTCGGTGGACGGGACGAATTGGTAGAGTGCGATGGCGGCGCGTTCCATGCCGGCGGTTACGGAGTCGCCCGCGAGTTTCATGAAAACGCGCGAATACTGCTGCATCGCATAGGGCTCGATGACCAGCTCGCCACGGTTTTTCTGGATGAAGTCGACCAGTGCCTTCTCGTCGTTTTTGGCCAGTGCGCCGGTCACCAGCGCCTGGAATCCGGCGACGATGGCGGAATCCGGGGTTGGGAAGCGTTCCTTGTTCTTGATGGCGATTTCGAGCTGTTCGTTGCCTTCCGGCAGGCGGCCAAGATTGTAGTAACAGATGGCCATGCTGACGTGGAAGGCACCTTCCGGGTATTTGTCGCGGACTTTGTCGCGTTCCTTGAGGAACTTCTGGAAGAGTTCGATGGCCTTTTTCCAATCTTCCGCCCCCATCGCGGACTCGCCCCACTTCAGGAGGGCCATTTTTTCAAAGTTGTTTCCGGCTCCCGGGTTGCCGGCGTTGGGGAAGTCCTTGTAGCAGGCTTCAAAGGATGCCATGGCTGCGCCCCATTCCTTGAGTTTCATCTCGCAAAGGCCCTTGCGGTAATGGATCATTCCGAACCGCGGGCCGAACAGGACCAGGGCGTTTTTGCTGTAGCGTTCCACGGCCTGGGTGTTCAGCGCGAGGGCCTCCTTCCATTTCTCCTGCTTCATGGCGAGAATCGCCTTGTTCACAAGGCTCGGCAGGTCGTCATCCTCGGCGTGTGCGGGGGATGAGATGGTGATCAAGGTGGCGCAAGCGGCGGCGGACAGGGCTCTCAATGGATGACGGAAGTTCATGGCTTGAGGGAGTTTTCGGGTTTCAAGAAGTGGAAATTGATGGTGGAAAGTATGGCTAAGGCCGTGTTCACGTGGCTTGAATCATGCAACGCATTCCGTCCCGGGCAAGGGCGGATGATTCGGTTTATGAGGAAAACCCCGGGAATTCCGGTCAATCCAGGAGTTCGGTGAAGGTGACCGAGCTGATGCCCACGCCCGCGAGGGCGTTGAGCACGTCAATCACACGCTGCTGCGAGGCGCTGCCATCGGCATAGATCTGGACCAGGGGGGTTGTGTTCGCTGCCTTGGCGGCGCTGGCATACATGTCCAACTGTCCGCTGAGGAGGGGAACCTCGCGGACGCTTGGATCCGAGTCCGCCATTTGCTGTCCGGGACCGACACCGGTATAAATGGCACCGGAAGCCTCGATCTTGATGAACAGCGGTTCGATATCCGGCATTTCCGTGCTGGGATTGGCGGCGGGCAGGGTCATGCCGAGATCCCTTTCGGTCGGGCTGATGGACGAGGTGACAAGGAAGTAGATGAGGAGCAGGAAGCAGACGTCGATCAGTGACGAAATATCGAGGGCTGGGTCGGCTTCCTCGGCCGCTTCATATTTTCGGTGGCGTGCCATGGTCTGGGAGATTCTGGAATGGGATGATTATTTCAGTTCGCGGACATAGACACCGAAGACCACGTTATCGACCCCGGCGCGTGCCGCAGCCCTGATGGCGGTGCGGGCGTTGCGGAAAACGGCCTCTTTGTCGCCGCGAAGGTGGAGCTTGGAAGTGACTCCCAGGCTGGTGTTGCGTTTTTTGGCTTTGTCCACCATGTCGTAGATGGCGTCTTCATCGGGGAGAACCGTATTGAAATCCTCGGCGGTGAAGATGATGCCGCTTCCGTCGTCATTGCGGATGTTGACCACGATCCGTCCCTCCTTGACCTCCTGAGGCTTCGAATTCACGGCGATCGGCGGTTTCACATTCGGATCCTTTTGGACGATGATGGCGGTGGCGTTGACGATGAAAAAGATCAGCAGAAGGAAGACCATGTCGATCATGGGCGACATGTCGAGTGAGCACTCGGCTTCGGGTTCTGCCGAGGCGCTGCGTAATTTGGATGAGGCCATGAAATGGGGATCTTGAGTTTTTCCGGTTGGAGCGTTGGCCCGGGCCTGATGGGCGTCAGGCGCAACGCTTCAAAGAATCAAACGGCAATACCCTCGGGGATCTTGGCATAAAGGGTTTCCGCGTTGACCGTGGCGACTGCGGCGTTGAGAAGCTCCTCGCAGGAATGAACGGATTCCGCGACCAAGCCTGCAAAGCGGTTCTTGAGGATATAGAATACGATGATACAGGGAATGGCGTTGATCAGGCCCCAGAGGGTGGTGAGCAGGGCGACGGAGATGTCGCCGGCGAGTTGTCCCGGATCGGCACCGCCGCTGGTTTGGAGGGTGCCGAAGGCGCTGACCATACCGATGACGGTTCCGAGCAGTCCGAGCATGGGGGATGCCTGAGCGCAGACCGAAATGTAGTTGATCCAGGTCATGATCTTGCGGTTTTCATTAACCGTGAAATCGGCCATGGCGTCCTCGACCTGATCGCGGCCGAGGTCTTCGGGGCGGGTGGCGTCGATGTTGGGGAACGAGTAGGCGACCATGCGTCCGAGGTAGGACGGGTGGGTGGAGGCGAGTTCGATGGCGGAGCGGACGCGGCAGTTGACCATGTGGTCCATGAGGGCGGCCTTGAGATCATCCGGGCAGAACTTCGTTTTGGTGAGGGCCATGAAATTGTAAATCGCCAGCGCGATGAAGGCGATGATGGCCGCACCGATGAAAATCATGGTGGGACCGCCGTCGAGGACCCAACGGTCGAGCATGGTTTTGCTTTTTGGCGCCGCTTGGGCGAACAAAGCGGGTGAGGAGAGCACAAGGGTCGTAAGGGTGGCTGCTGCGACCTTGCGGGTCTGGTTTTTCAGGTTTTGGATCATGGCAGAGGGTTAGCTCGTTAAAGAGTGGCTAACTCTGGAAATTGTGGGAGCTACGGCAAGCAAGAATTTCAGAATTTCGAAACGTTGGATTTCAGCGGAAAATGTTCAAAGAAAGGGGTTGTTCCGGCGTTTCCGGCGTGGCAGGCCGGGCTTGCATGGAAGGGATTCAGGCGCTAGAGCGTGGGGAATGTCCGACGTGCTGCCCAAACCCCAGAGGAATCCATCCTTGTCGCAGGCGTTGGTGCGGGTATTGCTGATTTGCGGTGGATGCGTGGCGATTCTGTTGCCGGCGTGGCTTCCGAACCAGCCATCGGTTCCGGTGGAGCGTGGGACGGTGGAATTGTTGCAGGCGTTTCTGCTAGCAGGTGCTGCGACGGTGATGCTGGGGGCTTCGCCCCATGCCGGGATTTACCGGCCGGTGTGCCGGGTGTTGGCGCTGGGGGCGATTGCCGCGTTTGTGGGTGAGATCGAGGATTTTGTTTCAGGGATTCTGGGGTGGAATTTTCCCGAGGCGTTGGTGGCGGGGTTGATTTTGCTGGTGGCATTGATCACCGCGTTGCGGCACCGGCGGGTGATGGTGCATTTTGCCGCGACGCTGGGTCACCATGCGGGGTCCGGTCTGATTGCGGCGGCCTTGTTGATCATCTATGTGTTCAACCGGGTGATTGGCAGCGCGGCCTTCTGGAAGGCGTCGTTGGGGTCGGCGTTTTCGCCCGGGATTCCGCGGATTTGCAAAAGCTATCTGGAATTGCTGGCGTGCTATCTGATATTCATCGGGGCCCTGGGGTTGTCCATCACCTTGGCGCGGCGCAGGGACCCGCGGTAACCGGTTTTGACAAGCGCATGTTCCACATCGTTCTGGTAGAACCCGAAATTCCGCACAACGCGGGAGCCGCAGGAAGGTTGGCGTTGGCCACGGGGGCTACCTTGCATTTGATCGGGCCACTCGGGTTTTCGCTGGATGACAAGCATGTCAGGCGTACCGGCCTGGATTACTGGCAGGATGTCAAACTGCGGGTTTGGGAGAGCATGGCGGATCTGCGGGCGTCGGCTGATGCCGGTGCGGGGTTTTGGTATTTGAGCACCAAGGCAGAAAGAACCGTATGGGGCGCGGAGTTTCGAGCGGGGGATTATCTGGTGTTCGGGAGGGAGACCAAGGGCCTTCCTGAAGAGTGGGTGAAGGCGGCGGGCGGGCAGGCGCTCAGGATTCCGATGGTGCCGGGAGGGACCCGCAGCCTGAATCTGTCGACGGCGGTGGCGATCGTGCTGTACGAGGCGTTGCGCCAGCAGGAGCCGATGTGGTGAATCAGCAGCGCGTGGCATCCGGGCTTGCGGAGGCGGGGGATACCGGGCATCTCAGCGGTATGGAATTTGCGGCGGTGCTTTTTGACTTCGACGGTGTTCTGGTGGATACCGAGTGGGCCATCTATCAGGCATGGCGGCGCACCTTCGGGGCACACGGGCAGCCATTGCCGCTGGACGTTTACACGCGCTGCATTGGCTCGGATTTCGCGACCTGGTCGCCGAAGACCCACCTGGAGGAGCTCACCGGCATGGCGTTTGACTGGCATGATCTGGATGCCCGCCGGCAGAAGGAAATCATGGCGGAGCTTGCGCATGAGGGGCCGATGCATGGAGCGGTGGAGTTGTTGCGGCGCATGGGGGCGAGCGGCATGCCGATGGCGGTGGTTTCGAGTTCCTCACATGCTTGGGTGGATGGCTGGCTCGAGCGGCTCGGCATGTCCGGGTATTTTCAGACCACCGTCTGTCGTGGCGATGCGCCGCGGATCAAGCCGGCTCCGGATTTGTATCTGGAGGCGGCGCTTCGACTCGGGGTGGAGCCGGGGGATTGTCTGGTGATCGAGGATTCGCTCAACGGGGTCAAATCCGCGAAAGAGGCGGGAATGCGGGTATGGGTGGTGCCCAACCGCGTGACTGATTGTCTGGATTTCTCGCTGGCGGACCGGGTTTTCCGCTCCTTGGCGGAGATCGGAATTTGAGGCTGAGCAAGCTCAGAGGCCTCTCGGGTGGCGCATCACGTGGCCGCGACCTTCGCGGGTTTCGGGCTTCCAGCGTGGTCCGGAGCGGGCACCGGGGCCACCGGTATCGAGTCGCAGCCCCGCGATGGTGACGAACACATGGCCTTTGCGGATGTAAATCGTGATCCATCGCCCTTCACCCTTTTTGCCGTATTTGAAGTAACCGCTTGAAGGAAGCGAACCCCTCAGCAATCCGGCCTCGCGCAGGACATAGGAAACCGTGCCGGAACAATCGTAGCCGGAATCCTTGTGTCGCGAGTGCCCTCCGCCCCATTTGTAGGGTTTGCCTTGGAGCCGGTTGCCTGCGGCGATGGCGCGTTTCACAGCGGGCGGCGCGTTCCGTGGAGCGTAGGCGATGCCGTCTTTCAGCAAGGCGGTACGGCCGTATTCAAAGCGGTAGCTGACCGGCTTGCGGGCCTTCACCTGACTGGAACAGGAAACCAGACCACCCGCCAGAGGCAGGATTGCCAGAACCGCCAGCAACAACTTTTTCACGGTGTGGAAAATAGCAATTGATAAGGATAAGTAAACTATTTTTCAAATGTGGCGAGGTAGGTGACGACCTGCGCGAGCGCCCTTGCACGGTGGCTGAGAGTGTTCTTAACGGCTTCGCCCAATTCGGCGAACGTTTGCGGGTGGCCATCCGGAATGAACAGTGGGTCATAGCCGAATCCGGCGGCTCCGCGCGGTGAGTCGATGATGCGTCCCTCCACGGTGCCGGAAAAATGCGCCTTTTTCCTGCCGTTTCTTGCCAGCACCATCGTGCACCGGAAGCGGGCGCGTCGGTTGGTTTTCCCTGCCATTTCCTCCATCAGTCGCGCATTGTTGCGTGCGTGATTGCCTTCCTCGCCACCAAAGCTCGACGACCAGACGCCGGGTGCGCCGTCGAGGGCATCCACCTCCAGTCCGGAATCGTCAGAGAGCACCCAGCCATCGATTCTGGTGCTGATGCCTTCCGCCTTGAGTCGTGCGTTTTCGAGAAATGTGGTGCCGGTTTCCGCGATTTCCGGACATTCGGGAAATGAAGTCACATCGAGCACCTCGAATTGGCCGGTGAGCATCGAGCGGATTTCGGTGGTTTTGTGGGGGTTGCGGGTGGCGACAACCAAGCGTGGAGGATGCGGCATGGCGATTGGCTAACGCGAAATTGCGGACCGGGCGAATTTATTTGAATAAAACCTCTGATTGAGCCGCTAATGAACTGATGAAAGCAATCACCAGACTCGCCATGTTCACGGTTGGAGTCGCCGCGTTGTCGGCCTCCGCGTTCGCCAATACCCTGGAGGGCTGGTCAACGGATCTTGAAAAGGCGCTCAAAGACGCCAAAGCCTCCAAAAAATCCGTGTTGGTCGAGTTCACCGGTTCCGATTGGTGCCCTCCCTGCATTGCGATGCGCAAGAACGTCTTTTCCAAAAAGGAATTCGTGGAGGCCGCCTCGAAAAACTTCATCCTTGTTGAGCTGGATTTCCCCAAGGGTGACAAGGAGCTGAGCGAGAAAAACCAGCCGCTGGCTGAGAAATACAAGATCGAGGGGTTTCCCACCGTGGTCCTGTTGGATTCCGAAGGTAAGGAGTTCACCCGTTTTTTTGCTTCCGAATACCCGAAACTGGAGGATTTTCTCAAACACCTCGATGCTTCCCTTGAGAAAAAAGACCTCGATTGAACCCCGAACCCGCTGATTCCCGCATGCTCAAGCTGATTTCACCCATCATCGCCCTCATTGCCACAGCTTCCATTGCATCCGCTGCCGCTGATGGATGGACCGATGACTGGCAGGCCGCCAAGCTTCGCTCAAAGGAGGAGAAAAAGCCGGTTCTATTGTATCTGACCGGCTCCGACTGGTGCGGGTGGTGCAAGAAGTTGGAAAAGGAAGTCCTGACGCAGAAGGCCTTCATGGATTTTGCCAAGGAGCATTTCATCCTGATGGAGGCCGATTTCCCGAGAAACAAGGAGCAACCGGCGGAGCTGAAAAAGCAAAACGCCGAACTCGAGAAGAAATATCTCAACGGTGGATATCCGACGATGTGGGTTCTTGACTCCGAGGGCAACAAGCTGTCGGAGGATCTTGGTGAGCTGAAGGGCGGCGTCGACGGCTACATCGCCAAGCTCAAGGAGGTGCTTGGGAAGCAGGAAAAGTGATCCTTTTCCGCAGGTTCTCCCGGCCGGCGGGTGCCACGGCCGTACCCGTGTGGTCTTTTCCCCGTGATTCCGTTGCCGCGGAACCACGGGGTTTTCCTTTTCAAGGCGGGTGCTTTTCCCCACAGTCCGCGTCCTTCCTTTCATCACCATGTCCGACGCCCGCAAGCCCTTTCCTTTCCAAGATTTCGAGCCCAAATGGCAGGCCCGCTGGGAATCCGAGAAGACCTTCCGCACGCCCGGGCCGGGAGATGACGGCTTCGATCCCTCAAAGCCGAAATACTATGTGCTCGATATGTTTCCCTACCCGAGCGGTGCCGGATTGCATGTGGGCCATCCGGAAGGGTACACGGCCACCGACATCATCGGCCGCTACAAGCGGATGACCGGACACAACGTGCTGCATCCGATGGGCTATGATTCCTTCGGGCTGCCTGCGGAGCAGTATGCGATCAAGACCGGCCAGCACCCGGCGATCACCACCGCCGCCAACATCGAGAACTTCCGCCGCCAGTTGAAGTCGCTCGGCTTCGCCTACGATTGGGACCGCGAAATCGCCACCACCGATCCCGAATACGTGCGCTGGACCCAATGGATCTTTCTGCAGATCTACAACTCCTATTTCTGTGAGGAAACCAAGCGGGCGAAACCTGTCAGCGAGCTTGAAGCCAAAGGCTGGACCCGTGAACAGATCGATGAGGTCCGCCTGGCATACGTCGCCGACACTCCGGTCTGGTGGTCGCCGGATCTCGGCACCGTGCTTGCCAACGAGGAGGTGGAGGAGTGGAAAGCCAAGGGTCACACTGTCGAGCGGCGTCCGTTGCGCCAGTGGATGCTGCGCATCACGAAATACGCCCAGCGGCTGATCGACGAGCTTGACACGCTCGATTGGCCGGATGGCATCAAGCTGCTGCAGAAAAACTGGATCGGCCGGAGTGAGGGGGCGGAAGTGGATTTCTCGATCAATGGCCAAAGCGTTACGGTTTTCACCACAAGGCCCGACACACTCTTCGGCGCGACCTACATGGTGCTCGCGCCCGAGCATCCCCTCGTTCCGCAAATCACGACCGCCGCCTGCAAAGAGGCGGTGGAAGTCTATCAGAAAGTCATCGCTTCGAAATCCGATCTCGACCGCGGTGACCTGAACAAGGACAAATCCGGTGTATTCACCGGTGCGTATGCGACAAATCCCGTCAACGGCGAGCAAATCCCCGTGTGGATCGCCGACTACGTGATGATGGGATACGGTACCGGCGCGATCATGGCCGTGCCCGCGCATGACGAACGTGACTTCGAGTTTGCGACGAAGTTCGGGTTGGAGATCAAGCCGGTGGTTGAGGGGGGGGAGCTTCCTTGTTGCGAGCCCGGTACCGCCATCAACTCGGGTTTCCTCGACGGTCTTTCCACTGCCGACGCCAAGGCCAGGATGACCGAATGGCTTGAAGCCGATGGCAAAGGCAAGCGCCGGGTGCAATACAAGCTCCGCGACTGGTTGTTCTCCCGCCAGCGTTATTGGGGCGAGCCGTTTCCGATTGTCTGGAAGGACGGCAGGCATCAGGCGATCGCCGAGAGCGAGCTTCCCCTGCTCGCGCCGCCGCTTGACGACTACAAGCCGAGCGGCACGCCCGATCCGTTGCTCAGCAAGGCCACCGCATGGGTGAACCTGCCCGATGGCTTTGCCAGGGAAACCAACACCATGCCCCAATGGGCCGGATCGTGCTGGTATTACCTGCGCTACTGTGATCCGAAGAACAGCGACCGCTTCATCTCCAAGGAAGCGGAAGCTTACTGGAAAAACATCGACCTCTACGTCGGCGGGACCGAGCATGCGGTGCTGCACCTGCTTTACGCACGTTTCTGGCACAAGGTGTTGTTCGACCTCGGCCACGTCACCACGCCGGAGCCGTTCCAGAAACTCGTCAACCAGGGCCTCATCCTCGGGGAGGACGGACAGAAGATGTCCAAGTCCCGCGGCAATGTGGTGAACCCGGACGATGTGGTCAGGGAATACGGTGCCGACGCGCTGCGCCTCTATGAAATGTTCATGGGGCCGCTCGAGCAGGTCAAGCCATGGCAGATGAAGGGAGTCGAGGGCGTGTCGCGCTTCCTCGCGCGCGTCTGGAGGGTTGCCTTCGAGGAACAACAGGACGGATCATTTGCCGTGTCCTCGAAAATCAAGGACGTGCCCTGCGCCGACAGGGAGCTGCTGCGGGTGGTGCACGAGACGATCAGGAAAGTGGGGGAGGATATTGAAAAACTGAGTTTCAACACCGCCATCTCGCAGATGATGATTTGCACCAATGCCTTCACCCAGGCGGAGGTGGTTCCGATAGGGGAGTTCATCCGGTTCCTGACCGTGCTCAATCCATTCGCGCCGCACCTTGCGGAGGAGATCCACGCGCGTCTCGGCGGCAAGGTGATGCTGTCCGAACACTCATGGCCCGCTTATGACCCCGCCGCGCTGGTGCGCTCCGAGATCGAGTTCATCGTCCAGGTGAACGGCAAGCTCCGCGACCGTTTGGTCCTATCCAAGGATGCGGGTGAGCCGGAGGTGACGGCCGCCGCAATGGACAGCGTGCGGGTGAAGGAACACACCGAAGGGAAGACCGTCCGCAAGATCATCTTCGTTCCCGGCAAGCTGCTCAACATCGTGGCCAACTGAGAGGAAAAGGAAATTGGAGATTTGGAATCCGGATGTCGGGTTCCATGATCAATCGCCGGTGCCTTTTCAGGAAATCATGTGTTAGAGCGACGGGCCGATGAGGATGAACAACGCGAGGGTCAGGAAGAGCAGGCCGAGGGCGATTTTGACCGATGTCGTGTGTTTTTTCTGGAAGCCGATCAGTGTCTCGCTGCGGAGGCCGCCCAGCCGCTCGACACGGGCGGATTTCGCGGCAGCGGGTGTGGTGTGTGGAAAGTATCCGGAAGCGGGTGCGTGATTCGGAGTTTTCGGGTGGATCTGAAAAACGGCTTCGCTTGCAGAATTCCGGAACCGGGTTTATGAAGTTCCAACCAAACACCCCAAGACATGCAAGCCACCCCACCGAAAATCACCGTTTATCTCAAGACCTTCTGCGGTTGGAGCGAGGGAGTCCGTGCCATCATGCGCAAATACGCCCTGGCATACGATGAGAAAGACATCATCAAGAACCCGGCATTCCGCTGGGAAATGGAGCAACGCAGCGGGCAATCGCTTTCGCCGTGTGTTGAGATTGACGGCCACATGCTTGCGGACGTGAGCGGCGAGGAGGTCGAGACCTGGATGATCCAGAACGGATACTTGCAACCAAGTTCTGCCGAGCCTGACGCTCCGATCAATTCTTCATGCACGGATGAACAGCACGCGGCCATGGCGATGGGCCGTCCGCCGGTTCCCGGGAAAATCCGGTTTCTGGACTGAAACCGGCTGATCCTGCCGGGGACTTCGATTTTCCAGACAAAACCCGTGCGAGGAGGCATTTACCCAGAGAATGAACGACTCCCCGTCAAGCGCGTGGAAGCAATGGCTGGCCGAGCACGGCCCGCGCTTGCTGTTGTTTGCGCGCAGTTGGAGCCAGTCACGGGAAGACGCTGAGGACCTGGTGCAGGAGGCGATCCTGCGGATGTGGCATCATCAGGCGGACAAAGGTGGCGGTCCGCCGGACCTTCCCCTGGTGTATTCCACGATCCGGTTTTGTGGTTTGAACCATCACCGCGGCGAGACCCGGCGGAAAAAGCGCGAGAGCTCGGTGATTTACCTGAACGACTTCCAGGATGTCTGGCTGGATCCGCTGCTTGAGGATGATGAGGAGGCTCTGATCATGAGGGATGCCGTTCAAGGTTTGAGCGACAAGCTGCGCGAGGTGGTGGTCATGAAATTCTGGGGTGGTCTGACATTTGCCCAGATTTCAGAGGCTTTGGCGATTTCGCCCAATACCGCGGCTTCGAGATACCGTTATGCGTTGGAGCAGTTGGCGCAGGATTTGCGCCGCATGAAGGAGGTCCGCCATGCATGATCCAAGGACAGTTGAAACCATACTGGCGCGCCTGATGCCCACCGCGCTGAGCGAGGATGCACAGAGGGGAATGGAGGGCATGCTCGATGAATTGGCGCTGGCCGATGGGGGTGCCGTTCATCCCGATGCCGCCGGGGGCTCGCGATTCAGGAGGTGGTTCTGGGGTGGTCTTGCCGCGACCGGCATGGGGGCTGCGATATTGTTTCATTCCCCGGACGATGTTCCGCCGATCGCCGGGCAGGACGAGACTTCGGCCCCCGAGTTCGTGTTGGTGGGTGAAAGCGACCGGATTGAATCGATGACGGATGAGGGCTGGCAGGAAGATGCCGATGGGTCGGCGATGCGTGCGGTGCGTCTGCGTGTGGTTGAGGAGAACAGCCTTTATGATCAGGAGACCGGCATTGTGATGAAGGTTTCCGAGCCGCGGGATGAGGTTTTCCTGATGCCAATCAGCGCATTCTGAGATGAAATTTTTCCATGTCATTCTCTGTGGTATTGGCTTGGCAGCGGTGCTGGCTGACGAGTCCACCGCCCCGCCTCCGGTAATCACGGCGGCGCGGGTGGCTACGGCGCCCCGCGCCTGGCTCGGGCTGCAGGTCAGCAAGCCGGATGAGTCGATTGTCGCCCATCTGCCATCGCTGCCAACCGGCATCGGTTTTGTGATTCGCTTGGTGGACAAGGATGGTCCGGCCGATGCCGCCGGGCTGCGGGTTTTTGACGTCCTTTGGAAGATGGATGACCAGATGTTGGTCAACGAGGGACAATTGGCGGCGCTGTTGCGGCTTTCAAAGCCCGGAGACAAGGTCACGCTTCACGGCTTTCGCGCCGGCAAGCCATTGGAATTCGTATTGAAACTGGGAGAGGCTCCGCCGAATTCCCGGATGCTGCCGGGAGAGATCGTTGACCAGGCGATTCTTCCAGGCGATCCGCCTCAGAGTCCGATGAGGTTGGTCAATATCGCGGAAAAGCGCGCCAGTTACTCGACCGAGGACGGGCGGGTGGAAGTTCTTCGGGCCGGGGACGTACACGAGATCAAGATCACCGGTCCGAAGGGTGACACCATCTACGAGGGTGAAATTCCGGTGGGTGGCAGTCTGAAGGAGATTCCCGAGGGTTGGAGGCGCAGGGTCCATGCGTTGACGCGCGGCTTGGAGCATGCTTTGGAAGGTCGGGTGATGACCGCACGCCAGCCGCGTCCGCGGGTGGTTTCGCCGCCGGGCAAAAATCAGTGATTGCGGATGTGATCGAAGATTTATCAAGGGAATGCCTTGCGTTTTGTCGCGTGTCTCCGCATCTTCCGCCGCATGCATCCTGACGTGGCGAAGCTGGTGGAAGCCGGCCGCATTCCCAAACCGGTCGGCGAGCGCCTATCTCAATTGGCTCCCGGAAATTTCTGCATTCACAAATCATTTGGTGCCGGCAAGGTGGTGGACTGGGATCTGCCCGGCAAAAAAATCACCATCGATTTCGAGAAATCCACCGCCCAGGTGATGGAGCTCCAGTTTGCCTTCCAAAAAACCGAGTGGCTTGCCGCCGATGATTTCAGGGCGAAAAAAATCGAGCAGATCGAAGAACTCCGCTCACTTTCCAAAAGCGATCCTGTCAGGTTGGTCGTCCACCTTCTCGAAAGCCACGGCGGCAGCATGACCGGCGATGCCCTGGAAAAGCAGCTTTGCGGCACCGTCATTCCCGAGGCATCCTTCAAAAAATGGTGGGAATCCGCCAAGAAGGCCCTGCGCGAGTCACGCGTTGCGGCCGTCCCGCAGAAGCGCACCGATCCGATCGTGCTGCGCAGCGGCGATTGCAGTCCTGCGGAATCACTCGTCGCAGCGTTCGAGGCCGCCCGCGACATCAAGGGCATGATTCGTGCGCTTGAGGCGATTGCTGCGGATATCGGGGCGTTCGAAAACGACAGTGACGCGCTCAGACGGTTGCTCGGTGATATCGACGAAGGTGCGAAGAAGGCCGCCCGCGTGCAGCTTGGGCAGGCGCTCCAACTGGTCGCCGCCCGCGACGAGGTGATCGGATCCTCCAAGACATTGGAGCTCGATCCTGCCGCCGTGCGCCTTTCCGATTTATTGGTTACTGCGGAGCCGCTCAAGCTTGCGGAAGAAGCCGGGGCCCTGCCATCCGGCCGCCAGCGTGCGGTTTACGAGTCCTTTCCCGATGCGTTCGGTGATGTGTGGGTGGAGAAGATCGTTCGGGTTTTCGACCGTGTGGGGGCCCGCGGGGTGACGGAGATCGCCCGTATTCTGTTGGAGCGCGAGCAGCTTCCCGCGCTCGTCTCCCATCTTCGCTCGGCCATTGCGCGCCGCGACCTTGGTTCGGACGCGCTGATCTGGGTCTGCCGCGAGCGCAAGGGTGCCGCAGCCGATGTGTTTAGTCCGGATGTTGGGGCGGCGATCCTGAATTTGCTGGAAAACGACCATCTTTCCGACGGCCCTCGCAAGACATCCCGGCTGCAAAGCCTGTTAGGTGATGACAAGTCCCTGCTGAACGACCTGGTCGGCATCATGGATGCGAACGAGGCAAGGAAC
The DNA here is from genome assembly GCA_964399305.1 of uncultured Luteolibacter sp. Classification (GTDB taxonomy): domain Bacteria; phylum Verrucomicrobiota; class Verrucomicrobiia; order Verrucomicrobiales; family Akkermansiaceae; genus Luteolibacter. Next base: position 6,798 of record CAYNQJ010000034.1, on the reverse strand, counting down.
TTCGCCCGCCGCCTGCTCGACTGCCCGGTCTTCGCCGAGCTTGAGAAAAAATCACTGATGGCGCGCATCATCAAGGCCCGGCCGGAAACCGCGGAGCTCGTCAATGGCAGCAATGCCAAACGACCCGAGGAGGCCCTGCTCGTTTCATGGGAAAGTCTGGAGCGCAAGAAGACCGAGCTCGATGAACTCATCCGGGTGCGCATACCCCAGAACACCAAGGACATCTCCATCGCCCGTTCGTATGGCGACCTCCGCGAGAACTTCGAATACAAATCCGCCAAGGATCTCCAGAAATACCTGATGCACCGCAAGGGTGAGCTGGAGCGTGAGATCCATCGCGCCCGCGGCACCGACTTCAAGGGGGCGAATGCCGAGAAGGTGAACATCGGAACGATCGTGACCCTCAGGGACGCATCCGGCAACGAGGTGGAAATGACCGTGCTCGGTGCCTGGGATTCGGATCCCGAAAAGAAGCTGGTTTCCTATCTTTCCGAAGTCGGCAAGGCGCTCGTCGGCCGTGCGCCGGGGGATACGGTCGAGGTTCGCGACGAAGCCACCGAGGTTTTCCAGAAGCTCACCATCCGGTCGATCCGGCCCTATAATCCCTGAGCAGACAGAAGACCTGGAGACAGGAGATCGGAAGGCCATGATGTTCCTATCTTGCGAATTGCTCCCCATATCCGCCTCTTCCCTTTAGTCTTCTGTCTTCCGTATCCAAGTCTTCCCTCCCATCTCCCACTACCACACACACACCATGGACTACACCACGATTGTTGAAATCCGCGGCCGCGAAGTGATTGATTCACGCGGCAATCCCACCGTTGAAGTTGACGTCATGCTCGATGGCGGTGCCGTTGGCCGCGCCTCGGTTCCCTCTGGCGCCTCCACCGGCGAGAACGAGGCGGTCGAACTCCGCGACGGCAACAAGAAGCGTTTCCTCGGCAAGGGCGTGCTCAAGGCCGTTGAAAACGTGAACACCAGGATTGCTCCTGCGATTCTCGGTTACTGCGCTACCGAGCAGGCCGCCATCGATGCGGCGATGCTCTCTCTCGACGGAACCCCGACCAAGAAATCGCTCGGTGCAAACGCGATACTCGGCGTTTCCATGGCGGTCGCCAAGGCCGCTGCCGCACAGCTCGGCGTGCCGCTTTACAAATACCTCGGCGGCCCGAACGCCAAGGTCCTGCCGGTTCCGATGATGAACATCATCAACGGCGGCGCGCATTCGGACGCTCCGATCGATTTCCAGGAATTCATGATCATGCCGGTCGGTGCCCCCACCTTCCGTGAGGCCGTCCGTTACGGTGCCGAAGTCTTCCACTCGCTCAAGAAAGTCCTCCATGACCGCGGGCTTTCCACCGCCGTCGGTGACGAGGGTGGTTTTGCCCCCACGCTCAAGAGCGCGGACGACGCCCTCGGTGTGATCTGCCAGGCGATTGAAAAAGCCGGCTACAAGGTGGGCACGGACATTGCCATCGCGCTGGACGTCGCGTCTTCCGAGTTTTTCGACAAGAAGAAGAAAAACTATGTTTTCAAGAAGTCCGACAAGTCGGTCAAGTCCGCTGAAGAACTGGTGGCCTACTACGCCAAGCTGCAGAAGAAATACCCGATCATCTCGATCGAGGACGGTTGTGCGGAAAACGACTGGGCCGGCTGGAAGGTGCTCACCGAGAAACTCGGCAAGACCACCCAGCTGGTGGGCGACGACCTGTTTGTCACCAACACCCAGTTCCTGCAGAAGGGCATCGACCTCGGTGTCGCCAACTCGATCCTGGTCAAGGTCAACCAGATCGGTTCGCTCACAGAGACCTTCGACGCCGTCGAGCTGGCCAAGGAGAATGGTTACACCTCCGTACTCAGCCATCGTTCTGGCGAGACCGAGGACAGCACCATCGCGGACATCGCCGTCGCCACCAACTGCGGCCAGATCAAGACCGGTTCGATGAGCCGTTCCGATAGAATTGCGAAATACAACCAGCTTCTGCGCATCGAGGAGGAGCTTGGCGATGACGCGGTTTACGGCGTTCACAAGATGAAGGTCCTGAAGTGATCCATGGTTCTTCTTTTCAGTTGTGCGAATGCGACCTGTGCCATCCCTGAGGCGCATCGGGAGCTTTTCCGGGGTTCGGAGGATGTCGTGACATCCTCCGAAGGCTGGGAACCCGGTTCCCTCAATCTGGCGCAGGCGTTCGCCATGAAATTCAGAACCCCGCTGGTGCATGGCGACGTCACCCGCCTGTTGATCGATCTGGATCAGGAAGGTGACGCGCGCTGGAGCCGTTTTTCCATGAAATTGCCTGAGGCCACCCGCCTCAAGCTGGCGGATCGCCATGAGAGACCGTTCCGCAGCGCCCTCGCCCAGCGGATTGCCGAGGATTCGCGGCGTTATGCCTCGGTTGTTCATCTGATGATTCACACCGACCCGGCCACCACCGGCCGGGTCGTGTTGGAATCCGGTCCTGGCGCGGATCTTGCGGTGCGTTTGGCAGGTGCCTGGTGTGCGGGCATGAGGGCGGCCGGGCTGGACGCCGTCCATCAGCGTGATGTGGAGCCCTCGCCGTTCGCGGCGTCCCTCTTGGCGGATGCCTCCGCCGGTCAGTATGCCCAGATCCGGATGAGCGTTTCCCAGTCGTTTTTTCTATCAGGTATTCCCCTGCGTTGGGACACCCTGAAGAAGCAGCTCATGGAAACCCTTTCCGCCGTGGTGGCCGCCGGGACTTGAGGTTTCGAGGAGGGTGGGCGTCCCGCCGATCTTTTTCCCAATCATTTGGGCGCGACGCCCACCCTCCTCGAATCATGGTTTGTCCCACTTCGGGAGTTCCTCCCACAGGGCGTCGATCGTCGGATTGCCAGGCGGCAACGGACCGAAGTCCATCGCACGGGTTTCACCGCCAAGCGTGAAAAGCAACTTCCCGGATGATCCGGCTTTCAGTGTCAAACGCGGCATGTCATTCAGGTCCGCGGTGCCTGCCCTGGTGAGTTGCGTTTCATGGCGGGTTCCGGATTTTTCTAACAATCCAACTTTGGCCACTACTCGCCTGCCGCCTTTGCGGTCGAACAGTCGCACGCCGAGGTGGGCCATGCCATCGGCTGCCGCCTGTGGTTTCGCATAACGTCCGGTCACGTTGATGGCGGCGACATCGCCATTTCCGGGTGCCCAGACCATCGGGAAGCAGAGTCCGGCCCGCTTCCATGAAGTGGCGTAGATGCCATGTTGCGGGGGATCGGGCATCGCTTGAGCGGCATCTCCGGTGAACCATCCGCGGTTGAGACCGCCGGCGTCGTATTCATCCGCGCCGGTAAAGTGCCAGCCCTTGTCCCAGATTTCGACCCAGGTGTGGTTGCCACGTCCGTTTGCCCACAAGGGAGTGCCCACAGCCCTTGCCGGGATGCCCACCGAACGGCAGGCGCTGACCAGGATGATCGACAGGCCGGTGCAGGTCGCCCGGCCGGAAGCCATGGATTCGCCGAGGCTTTGGTTTGGTTTCTTGCGGCCGGTGTGATAGTGGACCTTGATCTGATTGAAGAGTCCTTGGTTCAGAGTCTGGGCGGCCTCACTTGCGGATTTGGCGTTCCTGACCAGAGGTCTGGCGATTTCGCGCAGTTTTGCATGCCAGGGTTCCCGGGTTTCATCAAAAACCGCGTAGGGCAGCACATCGTTGAGGAATATAGCCCATGGCACATCCGCCGCCCAGGGGAACTCGGAGCGGGCAGCGAAAACCGAATCGAGGTGGGATGTCAAAAAACCAGCGGTCAGGGATTCCTTGTCCTTGTCCGGCATGTGTTCGATCAGGAACTTCGCGGCCTTTTCGCCCTTGGTCCCGTGTTTTTCACGGGCGGCGGCCACGAAGTCCTCCATCGGCCCCGCAAGCGCCGATCCCATCCAGAGCAGTGCCAATCCAATGATTCGCATGGCGGCATGATGCGGAAGATCCTTCGGACGTCCACTCCGGAATCACTCTGTATGATCCGTCATGGACGGGACGTTTTTTCCGGTATGCCCATGAAATCACTGCTTCTGCCGCTCCTTTTCCTTCTTTGCCTCACGCCCGCGGATGCCGGAAAACCGAACGTCGTGGTCATTTTCATCGACGACATGGGCTATGGGGATATCGGCCCCTTTGGCGCGACCTCGCAGAAAACGCCAAACCTAGACCGCATGGCGGACGAGGGCATGAAACTCACCTCGTTTTATGCCGCGCCGGTCTGTTCGGTCTCCCGCGCGCAGCTGCTCACCGGTTGTTATGGCCCGCGCATCGATGTTCCCGGAGTTTATTTTCCATCCGCCGCCAAAGGGCTTAATCCGAAGGAACGCACGATCGCCGAACATCTCCGTGACCTCGGATACGCAACGATGTGCATCGGGAAATGGCACCTCGGCGACCAACCGGAATTCCTGCCCACCCGTCAGGGGTTCGACGGCTATTTCGGGATTCCTTATTCCAACGACATGCCCCGCAAGTCAAGCGTGACGGGTCGGATGGTCCACCCGCTGCTGAGGGACGACAAGGTGGTCGAGCTGCTCACCGACCAGCAGCAGGAACGCATCGTCGAGCGCTACACGGAGGAAGCCGTCCGCTTCATCACCGCCAACAGCAACAAGCCGTTTTTCCTCTATTTGCCGCATACGGGCATCCACGTGCCGATCCACCCGGGCAAGGCGTTCCGGGGGAAATCAGCCAACGGTCGTGTCGGTGATTGGATAGAGGAGCTGGATTGGTCCACAGGCAAAGTGTTGGACACCCTCAGATCTCTGGGCCTCGCTGAAAACACGCTCGTTGTGTTCACCAGTGACAACGGCCCGTGGTTGGGCAAGGGGGCTGACAGCGGCAGTGCGGGGCCACTGCGTGGCGGCAAAGGCAGCACTTGGGAAGGTGGTGTCCGCGTGCCAGCCCTCGCATGGTGGCCGGGGAAAATCCCGGCCGAAAGCAGTGTCGACGCGATCACGGGCACCATTGATCTGCTTCCCACCGCCGTCTCGCTGGCCGGGGGCAAGCTGCCCGCGGAGCCGGTAATCGACGGCCGTGACATCTCAGCGCTTCTCTTAGGCAAAAGCACCGAGTCCCCACGGGGGGTGCATTATTATTTTTACCAATATGAATTGCAGGCGGTGCGGGAAGGTCCGTGGAAACTGGCGCTCAAGCCGCAGGTTGAAGCGTCCGGCCGCCCGCTCGCGCCTGATGCCAACACCAACAAGCCGAGGCTCTATCACCTCGACAGGGAGGTGGCGGAGAAAACGAATGTCGCGGATGACCATCCCGAGATTGTGGCCCGTCTCGGCGGGCTGGCGCAGAAGATGGCGCGGGAAATCGGCGGCCAGCATCCCAAGGCACGGCGCTCCGCCGGTGTGGTGCGTGAACCGAAACCACTCTATCCGTAAGTGCCTGCGTTTGTATTGCCAGGGGCGGGTGAAAGCCGGATTTTGTCCATGACTTTGCCGACGCCCCGGGTCATGATGGTTGCGAAGCCATGACGGATCCTTCGCGCCAACCGAAAGTCACCGAGATCGAGGTCGAGGTGTTGGAAATCGATGGTGAGGTGCCTGTGAGTCCGTCAGTTGCTGATGTGGGTCATGCTCCGGTCGACCTGCGGGCGGATGACATACGGCACGGGTCCGCCGGCCAGGATTGGAACCACTGGCGGGGGCGGGTTCAACAACTCGACATGCGGTGGTGGCCGTTGTGGGGGATTGTGGGACTGGTTCTGGGGGCCGTTGCTCTGGCGTTGTTGTTAACCGTTGGCCTGGTTCTCGGAATACTGGTGGTGATTCTCCGTTTGTGTGTCCGGGTGTTCCGCGCGATCTTCCGCTGATTGCGGAACGGATACAGGCGATACGGAATCCGGATTGATGCGAGAGCATGAAAAAAGCCGGACGGCATGGCCGTCCGGCTTTTCTTTGATTCTGTCTGGAGGCGTAACATCGCCTCCGTGTGAGGCTTATTCCTCGCCGGGGCTCCACTCTTCCGAAGCGGCGGCGGATGCGAGGTTGAAAGCCTGTTCGAGGCCGACCATTTCGGAGGACGGACGCAGGCTTTCGAAGCTGGCGCTTTCCTTCTTGAGCTGCTCCTCGGAGTAACCGACGGCCTTGATCGAGAGGCCGATGCGGCGCTCGACCTTGTCCACCTTGATCACGCGGGCTTCGATTTCGTCGCCCACCTTGATGATGTCCTTGACCTTCTCCACGTGGTCCTCGCTGAGCTGCGAAATGTGGATGAGGCCGTCGATGTCACCGTCGAGGCTGACGAAGGCACCGAACGAGGCGATCTTCGCGACAGTGCCCTTGACCAGGTCGCCGACCTTGAAGCGGCTGTCGATGAGGCTCCATGGATCGTCTTCGGTCTGCTTGATGCCGAGCGAGACGCGCTGGTTCGCCTTGTCGATGGCGAGCACCACGGCTTCCACTTCGTCGTTTTTCTTGAGGACTTCGGAAGGGTGGTTGATCTTGCGGGTCCACGACATGTCGGAGACGTGGATCATGCCGTCGATGCCTTCTTCCAGTTCCACAAACGCGCCGTAAGCGGTGAGGTTGCGGACCGGGCCCTTGATGGTGGCGCCGACCGGGTAGCGGAGTTCGATTTCGTCCCATGGGTTGGAGTCGAGCTGGCGCACGCCGAGCGAGATCTTCTGTTCCTCGATGGAGATACCGAGCACGACGGCCTGGATTTCCTGGCCGATTTCGAGCACATCGCTGGGGCGCGTGATGCGCTTGACCCAGGAGAGTTCGGAAACGTGGACGAGTCCTTCGACGCCTTTTTCGATTTCGATGAACGCGCCGTAGGGGAGTAGCTTGGTCACGCG
>CAYNQJ010000033.1:0-45734 GCA_964399305.1 uncultured Luteolibacter sp. | reverse complement strand
ATAAAAAAACCTCCCGCGAAGGGAGGTTTTTTTGGTCGGGGCGGCGGGATTCGAACCCACGGCCTCCTCGTCCCGAACGAGGCGCGCTACCAGACTGCGCCACGCCCCGACATGATGGAGCTGCCCGGGAATGCCGGACACGGAGGGAGCATTCGGTGATTTCAGGGCGCGCTGCAAGTGGATATTTTTGGCAGCGCCGGGAAAAGCTAGCAATCAAGGATGGCCTCGGTCATGCGCAGGGCCTGGTGACTGGGCCGGACGGCGTGGACGCGGTGCAGCATGACACCTTTTTCGCGCGCCAGCGAGGTGATGGCCACCGTCGGCCACTCGCGCAGGGTGAGATCGGGATCTCCCAGAATACCGCCGATGAAGGATTTGCGGGAAACCCCCAATAACAACGGACGACCTGCCGGGCCGAGCGTTTCCAGGGCCCGCAACAGGGCGATGTTGTGGTCGAGCGCCTTGCCAAATCCAATCCCCGGATCGAAACACAGGGCTTCAGGATGGATGCCCGCACCTAACAAAAATTCCATGCGCTCGGCGAAAAACCCGGCGACCTCCGCCACGACGTCGGTGTAATGCGGGTTGACCTGCATGGTCCGTGGTTCGCCCAGCATGTGCATCACCACCACGGCGCAGCCGCTGGCGGCGCACACGGCGGCCATGTCCGGGTCGGCGCGCAGGCCGCTCACGTCGTTGACCACATCCGCGCCGGCGGCGATGGCGGCGGCGGCGACGCCGGCCTTGCTGGTATCGATCGAGATCCAGCCGTCCCATTCCGCGCGCAGGGCCCGGATCACCGGCACGGTGCGCGCGGTCTCCTCCGCGGCGGAAACCGGAACCGATCCCGGACGGGTGGACTCCCCGCCGATGTCGATGATATCCGCGCCTTCGGCGATCATCTGGCGCGCATGCGCCATGGCCGCCGCAAGATCCGGGTGCAGACCGCCATCCGAGAAGGAATCGGGGGTCACATTGAGGATTCCCATCACCTTGGCATGGCGGGTGAGATCCATCACGCGGTGGCGGGTTTTCCAAATCATCGCAAAAAAACTGGCGGCTTGCAGGCCCCGCCGTGCGGGGATACTTTGCCCGCCATGAACGCTCTGGCAACTTTCAAAACACTCGTCCTCTGCGGCATCGGCCTGCTCACGGCCGTTCCGCTGGGTGCCGCGGAAGTCGACAAGGATTTCAACGCGGTGGACGGTCCAAACGTCCGGGTGATGCGCCACGAGGACGGCACCCGCACCTTGTTCACCCGCACCCCGGACAACCGCACCCTGGTCAAAAAGAAACTCAGCGCCAACGGCGTGCTCATCATGCGCACCATCTACCGCATGGACCGCGCCGGCAACCCGGTCGGCTGCAAGATTTTCGACAACCAGAACACCGCCCTCTTCAAGGTGAGCTACGGATACCGCAAATCCGACGGCCAGCTCGTGGAGGAACGGATGTTCGACGCGCGGAACAAACGCCTCGACCCGCAGACCGGTAAGGAATTGCCGGTGCAACGGGTCTGCTACACCTATGACGCCCAAGGCACGCGCAGCGCCCCGATCGTCATCAACCTGCTGCCCGGCAAGACCTTCGAACAGGTCTTCGGCGTCAAATCCTCCGCCCTGGAGACCAACCCGTTCAAAGAGGGCGGCGACGTCGCCAACCCCAAGGCCCGGCCGACCGGTCGCTGAGTCTCCCCTGCTGCCAGTCCCAACCCTTCCCCGCCTTGCCATCCGCCCAGTCATTGCTGCCATGGTTGCTCGGCGGTGCCATCGGCCTCGGCGGCATCTTCCAAGGCCTCCACTGGAAATCGACCGCCACCGCCAGCGGCAACCAAGACCTCGAGACCCAACTCCGCATCGCCCAAGAGGAAAACGAGATGCTGAAACGCGAAAACGAATCGCTCCGCTCCCTCGCCCAAGGCGGCGGCGAACTGCCCGTCCCCAGCGATTTCATCAGCCGCGTCGAAAAGGAATTCGGCCTCACCTTCATCTCCAGCCCGGTCATCCACCGCATCGCCTCCGAAGAACTCCGCGACCGCATCGCCGCCTCACTCGAAAGCCGCTTCGGCCCGTCCGGCATCGACGACCGCCAAGAAGCATACCGACTTATTGGTTTTTTAAGTCAGGAGGATGATTTGTTGGCACAATTGACGGTGGTGAGGGCGGTGGGAGCGCGGGGATGGTTTGACGAGGTGACGGGAGAGGCTTGGGTGACGGACCGGTTTGATGAGGAAAGCGTGCCGGACCAGGCGACCTTGGTTCGCTTGTTGGTGAGGATTTTGTTGAACCAGCATTTTCCGCCGCCGCCGGCGTATCCCGGGGATGACGCGGCGCGGGCGCGGGAGGCGCTGCATCAGGGAGCGGCGTCGGGGGCTGAGTCGCGGTATTACGCGGCGAGCGCGCGATCAATCGGCTTCATGCCGATGGCGGAGAATGCGGAGGTGGAGCAGTTGTTCAAGAGTCTGCCGTCATTCATTCAGGGGCTGACCACATTTCCGCTGATCGAGGGCAAGGGTTTGGCGGACACCTTGCACGTCAGGGGCAACGACGCGCTGCATGCGGTGCTGCGCAATCCGCCGCAGACGACCCGGGCGATCCTGGTTCCCACCGCGGCGGCGGCCGCACCGGCGCCGATGGAGTTGCCGGTAGCGCCGGAAGAGCCGTATCTGAGTGAGACCGCAGGGCAGCTCGGGTTGCGGCTGTGGCTGCAGGCCATGGGCGAGGCGGAGGCAGCGGTGGAGATTTCCTCGGCATGGAAAAACGATCGTTATCTTCTGCTGCCGGACGGGGAGGCCTCGGTGGCGGCCGTGTGGGACATCGAATTGGATTCCGAAGCGGCGGCGGATCGGCTGCGGCAAGCGGCCATGGACCGGATCGCCGTGATGAAAGGGAAGCCGGCGGAATCCGCGGCAGGGAGCGGGCGGCAGAGAGTGTTGGAAATCATCCGGGTCTCCCCCACCCGCATCCGTTTCCTCAACACCGAGACCGACGGCCTCGCCGCGAAATTCCGGGATGGCCGGAGCTGACGCCTTGCCTCAAGGAGAGTGGGCACCCCGCCCACCTTGGGAATCATGACCGGTCCGCTTCGCGGTTGGCGATGCGTGACTGGCTAACAGAAAATTCGGCTGATGGTGTGGATTTCACGGAAGGAACTTGGGGATCGGATTTTAACCGCAAAGCCGCAAGGGTCGCGAAAGGGACATGATGGATTGCGCATTTCATCATGGTGGGTGGGAGAAGCCACGGCGTGGCGGGCCGCCACGCCCTGCCATTTTTTCCGATCCTGCCGGCTGGGGCCATGCCCGGTTGGTGATCGCGTGCGGCGAAGAAAGAAGATTGAGGATCGGGAAACTGGTGGATAGGCTGGCGCTCCAGCCGGTCGCACGCAAAAACACCGGAACCGCATGCCATGCCCATGATTGCCAGGAAAGTCATCTTTGAAGGACGCGTTCAAGGCGTCGGGTTCCGCTACACCGTCAAGGATCTGGCGCGCGGATTCGATATCTGCGGCTGGGTGAAGAACCTGGAGGACGGCAGTGTCGAACTTCAGGTCATGGGTGAGGATGGGGTGGTGAACGAGTTCCTTCATGAAATCGTGGTTGAATCGCCGGTGGCGCGCCACATCCGGAACCATATCGTCACGCCCGTCGCGCTGCTGGAAAACACCCGCGGGTTCCGCATCGTGCGGTGATTGCAAATGGGATTGGCAGTGGTGGTTTTGGAATTCATGATCCCGGCATGCGCCCCCACTCCCGCCAGATACTCACCGTTGAGGAAATTTTCGGCAGCAATGGCTGGCATTGCGAGCTGGTCGAAGGCCGCGATGTGTTGCGGGCGGGCTTCGAGGCGCATCACACGCGCGTGGACCTGATCGCCCAGGCCTACCCGCAGCTCAACGCGCTGAGCATTGTCACCGAGTCGCCGATGCAGATGGATGACGACCACCTGCCGGTGGCGCTGGAGCTTCTGACGCGGGCCAACAAGCCGCTCACGCTGGGTGGATTCGAGTATGATCTCGACCGCGGCATGCTGGTCTTCCGCATCACCAATCTCTTCGAGCGCGAGCGCTTCGATCCGGACATTGTGTGCTCGATGGTGCATTGCGCGATCGCGGAGCTGGACCGCATCGTCCCCTACGTCGCAACCGTGCGCAACACGCCTGCCGACCTGCTGCCGGACCTTGATCCACAGCGGCTGCTGATGCGCGAGGACATCATCCCGCCGGTGCCGGGCGATGAGGAGGAGGAATACTGAGGCGTATCCATGCGGCGATAATGGTCGCGCTTGGATCTCCGAAAGGAAAAATCCTTGCGCAGGATGCGAAAGGCAGCACGCAGGATGCGTGCGCTCCCCGACTTCACGACAGCCTCCGGGACCGGCGGCGGCAGGTGGCGGCAAAAGCCATGACCGTGGCGGCAAGCGCGGCCAGTCCCGGCAACCACACGCCGAACAATGCGGCGGCGCTGAACTGCGCGGCAAACACCGCCATCACCGCTAACAGAAGTGACAGCCGGCGGGTGAACGACGGCAGGCGGGCACAGGCGCTGGCAATCAGGGAAAAGGCCAACAGCATCAGCAACTCCCAATGCACCGCCAGCCGCGGATGGACGTGCGCCGGGCCCAGCGCCTTGTCCGATGCGAGCGTCGCGACAAGAAACGGCAGTTGTTGCGAAAACGCGCGCGTCGATGCCTCGGCGGTGCTGCGGTGGTCGGCGAGGATCACGGGAGGGCGCGCTTCCGCAGGGTAAACCCCGGGTTCGGCATCGATCAGCGACTCCGCCGGAAGCTCCGCCATGGCTGTTAGTCCGCGGGCGGGCACGGCCAGGCGGCCGAAGGCGTCGATCGGGACGGCCGGCCCGTCGGGTCCGAGGCTGAGGAATTTCCCGATTTGGATTTCCATGTGCGCGAGCGGCAGCCCGAGGCGGTCCAGCGCGGCGATCACGGGGAATGCGAAAACGAGGCGGTCGTCCCAGCGTGCGATCAAGGGAGCGGGTTGGCCGGGTTTGTCGGAATCGAGGGTTTGGAATCCGGCGCGGGTGTTGTCACCGCCGAGGATCACCCCGGACACCGGGATGCGGTTGACGATCGGCAACGTGGAGACATCGCCGCGAGCGGCGGTGACCGGGAGCGACGCGTTGCGGAAGGCCGGCGGGATCAGTTCCGGCACGGCGGCGCGCGACAAGGGCGCGGCCATCACCAGCGAATCGAAGCGGGCCAGCGCGAGATCCAACGCCGCAAGACCGATCGGGTCGGGATCATCCCATGCGAGCACGGCGGCGGTGGCGGCCTTGCGCGCGCCGAGCCGGTGCATGTTGGTTAGAATGACCGCCAGGTCGACGGGCGACGCGGGCGAACTTTGGAAAAAACCATCGGTGTCGTCACCGAGGGCGACGATGACCGGCGCATCCGCGCGGCCGGGCGGACGGCTGGGGGCAAAGCTCCGGAATACCCATGGGTCGCTGTGGCTGCCGGCGCCGGTGACGAGCAGCGGCGGTTTGGCGCGTGTGATGCTGGTGGCGGTGAAAAACAGCCGGTCGATCGCGGTGCCGGGGATGGTTCGCCATGCGGCACAGGCGGTGACGGCGGCGAGCACGGGCACCAGCAGGCGGAAGGCGGACGGGGTTTTCACGGCGGCGGGGTTTTCATCGGATCGCTTCGAGCACGGGAGCGAGCGGTTTTTCCAGCGGGCCGCCTGCGGCCACCACACCTAACAGACGCGCGGCGGTGGCGATGTGCGGGCGGTACCATTCGTCGCCGCGGTTTTTCAGGATGTTGCCGTAGGCACCGAGCGCCTGCATCAGCCGTTGGGCGGCGCACTGGTGGAAGAGGCCGGGTTCCGGGCGTTCGTCGGAAATCTCCTCCCACAGGTCGAGCAAGGCCTCGCGCTGGTCTTCATCATGGTCGAGGTAGGGATCGAAGACCAGCGATGCGAGATCGTATTCCTGGCGTCCACGGCGCAGGCCCTGGAAGTCGATCATCCAGATTTTGTCATCCTTGACCATCAGGTTCTGGGATTGGAAATCGCGGTGGACCAAATGCCGTGCCACGGTGCCAAGCCGCTGCGCCTGATCGATGAACACCTGGTTTTTCCTCAACGCATCCGCGTTTTGGCCGAGATAATCCTCCACCAGATGCTCGAAAAAGTATTCCTGCTCCCAGCGGTAGAGCGCCACGTCAAACGGCGGCATCAGTTGGAAATCCTTGGGCGGTTTCGCATAGAACAAGCGGTCCACCTGTTCGAAAGCGGAACGGTAAAGCGGCAGACGCTCCTTGAACGGCCGGTTCCTGAATGAGAGCAGATCGACATCGCCGAGGTCCTGCACCAGCGCGACACGATAGCGCATGCGTTCATGGATGATGTCCGGAACGCGCAGCTTCGCCTGTTTGAGAAAGCCCGCCACCGGGACGAACTGGGCGTTGTCCTCGCGTTCCTCGGTCCAGTGGATTCCGATGAACGGTTCGCTGACCGGTGATTTCACCCTCACGATGGTCCGCCCGGAGGCACCGCGCTTGATCGGCTCCAGGGTGATGGGCACTGTCGGATCCACTCCGAGGTATTGCCGGGCGGTGGAAAGAATCGCTTCGGTTGGCATGGGCGCGGCAGACTAGGCAGTCCCGTTGCGAAGATCCATCCCAAATCGATGCGGAGAAGTTTGGCATCCGTGCCGGAATTCTCAAGCGAGCGAGGACCGCAGTTTGGCGATCAGCCCGGCATCCTCGTGGCGGCCGGCTTCCCCAAGGTCCTCGGCAAGCGTCTCCAACAGCCGGAGCAGCAAGGTGTCCGGCCCCGCCGCGGCGCGCAGGATCTTGCGCTTCGGTCCTTTGAGATCCGGGTCTTCCAGCAACGTCTCCTGAAAATGAAGGGCACCCTTGTCATAACAATCGATGATCAGCGGACAGCCGTCCTCGAAGATTCTGCAAAGCATGTGATTCGGGAAATCCACGAATTCCACATCGAGATCGAGCCTGCGTGCGAGCAGCGCGAAGATCGCGCAAGCTCCCGGGGGATTCGAGCGGCCTTCCGCGATGGCCCACGCCAGATCGCAATTGCGCGGGTCCAATTCGTCATCCTCGTTGCCCGCCAGGCGGTTTCCATCAAACAGAAAGCCACGCAGTTTCAGCGCGGAGTCCACGCCATGTTCGCCTGCTTCCTCGGCAAGCAGGTCGAGCGCGTCGGACAGCGGTTGGCGCAGGTGAATGCCGTCATGCAGGAAATCGGAAATCGCACGCAGAGCGGCTTCCAGATAATCCCAGTCCTCGCGGAGCGCGGCGCTACCGGCCGTGGGAACCTGCCAGTCCCTTTCCAGAGTCTCGCGGCGGGCCGGGGCAAGCAGCGATTCCAACACCTGCTTTTCACGCGCACTCAAGGTGCGTGGCTGGGTGGACAACCATTCGCTCAGATCTCCGCCGCACAGCGCGATGCGTTCCGCCACACGTTCGCGAACAGCCGGAGTGTCGTCATCCAAAAGCCGCAACAGGGCGTCCAGCTCATCGGGTGCGGGCGGTGCCGCGGGCGTCTCGGAACTCAAAACGGAGAAGTGGTTGAATGCATGCTGCCGGATGGTGCGCGATACTGGGTTCGAACCAGTGACCCCCTCCGTGTCAGGGAGGTGCTCTACCACTGAGCTAACCGCGCGATTCCGGTTGATCCGGGGCGGGCGGAAGGTAGGACCAGTGCCTGCCGGGATGCAACCCCTTTTTCCGGGAAAAAAAGAGGCGGGGGATCCGCAGATCCCCCACCCTTGACAAAACCCTTTTGAACGAGGGGGGCGGCCGCCACGAATGGCGGCCGCCTTCTCAATTCAGCGGGTGTTCGGATTACTTCTTGGCGGCTTTCTTGGCAGCTTTCTTGGCGGGTGCCTTTTTAGCGGCCTTCTTGGCCGGTGCCTTCTTGGCGGCCTTCTTCACCGCTTTCTTGGCGGCTTTCTTGGCCGGTGCCTTTTTGGCGACCGTCTTCACCGCCTTCTTGGCGGCCTTCTTGGCGCTCTTGGCGACCTTCTTCTTCACCGCTTTCTTGGCGACCTTCTTGGCAGGTGCCTTTTTGGCGGGGGCTTTGGGGGCCGCTTTTTTCACTGCCTTCTTAGCCGGAGCTTTCTTGGCAACTTTCTTAACGGCCTTCTTCGCGGCTTTCGCCGGTGCTTTCTTCGGTGCTTTTTTTGCAGCCATGGTTTTGTTTCGTTGGAGTTCGCGTTCTATTCTTGTTTTCTCTTCCGGCGTTAATGTGCCGGCGGAGAGGATCGCGAGGACGGCCTCACCGAGGCGTCCTCCAAAAGCATTGGTGAGAAAGTCATCCGTCGCGCGGCGCACGATCACTTCCCGCGGACTGGCCGCCGCATAAACATGGGCGCGTCCGACGCGCGTGCACTTCACCAGATCCTTGCGTTCCAGGTTCTGCATGATGGTGAGCACCGTGGTGTAGGCGCGGTCTTTTCCATCAGGCAACGACTCCTGGATCGATGC
This sequence comes from uncultured Luteolibacter sp., assembly GCA_964399305.1. GTDB lineage: Bacteria > Verrucomicrobiota > Verrucomicrobiia > Verrucomicrobiales > Akkermansiaceae > Luteolibacter. Next base: position 37,275 of record CAYNQJ010000033.1, on the reverse strand, counting down.
AACCGTCGACGGTCCCTGATGCCACAAAACAGACAATGCCTGCAGCTCAAGGTTGGATGGTTGGATGGGTTGTGACATGCGCGGTGGTCCCGTTGATGTGACGATATGACTAGTAGTTTTGACTTGCGTCAAGTCAAAATGATCTGAAATTCAATAAATCTTCAATACCTCCGGAGGGGTGGTTTTTGATCTACGATAGGCGTCGTAGATAGCGCCGCGCCATCATTCGTCACCGTCCGCGGATGATGCGGGGCGATGGATCGCGGGAGAGATTTCCGCGAGCGCGTTCCAAAGCCGCGCGTCATCGGGAGCACCGTTGAAGAGAACGCGTCCGTCGGTGCCGATGAGGATCATTGCGGGCAGGTTGCGCACCAGCAGGGTTTGGGCGAGCGGGGTTTCCGAATCGTCCAAACCCCATGTTCCAAAGGGTTTTTCGAGATGCGGGCGGATCATCTCGAGGGTGTCGGCGCGCAGCGTGGCCGGCTTGTCGGGGACCAGCGAGAGCACCGCGATGTCATGCTTCGCGAGCAGCGCGGTGGTGGCCGCGAAGTCCCCGAGCGATGCCTCGCACTCGCTGCTCCATGGCGACCAGAAGTGGAGCAGCAATGCTTTCTTTCCATTGATGAGTTTCGAGAGCGCGGGTGCGTCGCCGGTTCCGGAGAGCGGTGTGGCGCGGATGGTGAAATCGATTTTCACGGACCGCATCGCCTGGTCGAGGCGGGTGCGTTCGACCTGCGGCGCGAATGCGGCGGCTTGTCCCGGGCTCAGCCAGAACGCCTCGGTGATGTGTTTCTTGAATGCGTTGATGTCGTTTTTCCGGAGGGCGGAAACGGCCTGCACGTATTCGACCGCGGCAAGCCAGTCATCGGTGTGGGCGAAGATCGCGGAGTCCGCCGGTTTGAAGTGATCACGCCGCTTCATGAAGTCGGGAAGCATCGCGGCGATGGCGGCGTCATCGTTCTGATCGACGTGAAAAAGGAAGCGGGCCTCGAGGATCGCCTGTTCGGAGACACCGGACTGCCGTGCGGCGATGGCGGCCTTCTCCAAATCCTTGAGCGATGTCCGTTCGGTGAGGAGGTTTTGGAGGGCCACCTCGCGCAGCGAGGCATCGGCGGGCGAACTCCCATCCGCGGCAAGCTGTGCGGCGGAGCGGGTGATGGCCGCTCCGGTGAGTGCGATGGCGATAAGAACGGCGGAAAGTCGCATGGTTTGAAAACAGAAAAGCGCCGGGAGCGGAACGGCTCCCGGCGCGGTGGAAGTGGGTTCAGCGGGGCGGGATCACCATCTTGCGGCCGAGAACAACGATGTCGCTGGTCATTTGGTTGGCCTGCTTGATGGACGCGACGGGGACATTGTATTTGGAGCTCAGGCCCGAAAGCGTGTCGCCCTTGACGACCGTGTGGATGATGGCGCTGCGGTTGGCGGCGGCCGCGGGTGCTGCGGCGGGATCGGCGGCGGCGGGATCGACAGCGACATCGCCGTAGGGAGGAGGGGTGGCGACGGCGCCTCCTTCCTCATAAGCGGCGGGCGTGTCATAGACCGGGTTGGCATCCTGGACACCGGCGTCGGCCACTCCGTAGTCGGGGGCGGTGTCGTATTGGTCTGCGGATTTGGAGGCGCAGGATGCGAGCGCGAATGCGAGGAACGGCAGGGCGAATCGGTGGATCTTTTGTTTCATGGGTCCGTGGTGTTGGGAGTGGGCTGGGATGGAGGCGGCGGGGATGACCGGACGGGCCGCGACGTCCAGCGTTCCCGAGTGAAACGGAGACGCGCGGTTTTTTTATTCAATTAACGCGGGATCGAAAACGGAAAAATGCGGAGGCGCAGTCCGAAGTGTGCCGGGCGAAGGCCGCCGCCGATTCATTGCGGAGTGCGGCGAGGAACGTGGCGGTGTGCCGGACGAACGCGGGTTCGTTGCGTTTGCCGCGCTTGGGTTCGGGAGCAAGGTAGGGAGCATCGGTCTCCACCATGAATGATCCGGCCGGGCAGCGGGTGGCGACCTCGCGGACGACCGACGCGTTTTTGAAAGTGGCGACGCCGCCGAATGACAGCACGCCGCCGAGATCGAGCACCAGGCGGGCGTGCTCCCATGATCCGGCGAAGCAATGGAACACGGCACGGACCCGGCTGTGGTAATTCTGATAGATCGCGAGCGCGTCATGGAACGACGCCTGGCCCGCGGCGTCGCGGGTGTGGATCACCACGTTGAGGCCGGCATCCGCGGCGAGTTGGAAATGTTGGTGGAGGAAATCGCGCTGGCGTTTGTGGAAATCCGCCTCATTCCAGCCATCGGGGGCGGGATGATAATAATCGAGGCCGGTCTCGCCGATCGCGCAGACCCGCGGATCGCGGACATGGGCCGCAATGGTCGAGGTTGCGTCATCGGGCGCGTGGTGGACATCGCAGGGATGGATTCCGAGGCAGGCGTGCACGGCGGGATCGCTGGCGATGGCGAGATTGGCAGCGAGGTCGTCAAGGCTGGTGGCGAGCGTGACGAGCCATGAGACGCCGGCCTCGCGCGCGTTGGCGATGAGCGTGGGAACCTCACCGGGCTGGAAGCGGTGCGATGCGAGGTGGCAGTGGGAATCGCCAAGCATGGGAATCTCAATGATGGATGGCGGCGAGCAAGGCCCTCACCTTGTCGAAGTCCTTGATGCCCGGCGAGGACTCCGCGCCCGAGGCGACATCGAGGGCGGACGGGTGAACCGTGGCCACGGCGGCGGCGGCGTTGTCCGGAACGATTCCGCCGGCGAGGATGACCGGCAGCAACGGGTGACGTGATTTGAAATCCAGCGCGTGGTTCCAGTCGAAGCGCGCGCCGGTGCCGCCATAGACGCCCGGCGCGTGGGCGTCGAGCAGCACCGCATCCGCCAGGTAATCGGCGGCACGGGACAAATCGTCCAGCGTTCCCACGCCGATCGCCTTGAAAAAAGGGATCCGGTTTTTCTGATAGATCACGGTGTCCTCAGGCGATTCGTCGCCGTGGAGCTGGACCACATCGAGCCAGCCGTCGCGGATGAGCTGCATTGGCAGTGCGGGGTCCTGATTGACGAACACGCCGACGCGCAGGATCTTCCCTTCCAGTCCGCGCAGCCAGCCGGCATCCGCGGCGGAGAGGTGGCGCTTCGATTGCGGCCAGAAATTCACACCGAGCGCGTCCACGCCGAGATCGACGAGTTGCTCCGCGTCCTCGCGGCGGGTGACGCCACAGATTTTCAGAGAGACGAAGGAGGGATCGAGAAAGCGGGTGAGCATGGGAGACGGTGCCATATCAAATCACGGGCGCGGCGGCGGGCGGGATTCGGCGTTTCAGGAGGCGACGGCCGGATTGGCGGCGTGGCGGGTCAGGAATTCCTCTGCGAGCGACTTGTATGCCTGCGAGCCGAGGCCGCTCGGGTCGTGCTCGAAAATCGTCCGGCCATGGCTGGGCGCCTCGCCGATGCGGATCGTCCGAGGGATCATCGTGCGGTACATCTGGTCCGGGAAAAACCGTGAGACCTCGTCCACCACCTGGCGCGAAAGCAGCGTGCGGCCGTCGAACATCGTCATCACAATGCCTTCGAGGCGGATGTGCGGGTTGGCATCCGAGCCGCGGATTTGATCGATCACATGGACGATCTTGGCGAGACCTTCGAGGCCGAACCACTCGCATTGCAGCGGGATCAGGATTTCATCCGCGGCGGCCAATGCGGATGACATCAGCACTCCGAGTGAGGGAGGTGTGTCGAGAATGCAATACTCGAACAGGTCGTTCGGCTTGAGCCCCTGGAGAATGGAGCGGAGGCGGGTGAGGTGGTCATCGCTGCGGGCGAGTTCGATTTCGACACCTGCCAGATCCATTTCCGAGGGGACGAGGGAAAGGTTTTCCCTGCCGGTGGAGAGGATTTGCTGGTGGACGGTGGCCGAGCCGGTGAGCACCGGATACATGCTGCCGCCATCGGGAGGTTCCATGCCGAGTCCGCTGGTGCAGTTCGCCTGGGGATCGAGATCGACCAACAGCACCCGCTGGCCAAGCAGGGCCAGCCCGGCGGAAAGATTGAGGGCGGTGGTGGTTTTCCCCACTCCTCCCTTCTGGTTGGCGACTGCGATGACTTTCATGGGTCCGGTATGCGCGGTTACTTTCCCGGGATCGTGCGCCGCATGCAATCAAAACCTCCGGCCATGGCGAAATGACGCCCCCGTTTCAAACCAGCGCATCGAGCACTTTGACCGACTGCCAGGCGGCCTCGACGTTGTGGACGCGGAAGATCGAGCCGCCGCGCTTCATCGCGGAGCTGATGCAGGCGATGGTCCCGGCATCGCGCTCGCACGGATCCGCCAGCCCGAGCACCTCGCCGATCACGGTTTTTCTGGAAACCGGCACCAGCAAAGGACGGTTGAAGCGTTGCAGCCGGGCGAGCTCGCGGAAAACCGTGAGATTGTCATCGCGTTGCTTGGCGAAATCAATGCCCGGATCCAGGACCAGCGCATCCTCCGGCAACCCGGCATGGCGCGCCAATCCGGTTTTTTCCTCAAAGAACCGTTCCATCGCGCCCATCACATCGGGCCACTGCTGGTGAAGGTGCGGGATTTTCGGTTCACCCACGCTGTGCATGACCAGCAGGGCCGCGCCGTGATCCGCGCAGGCGGCGGCATTGCGCGCGTCCGGCAGGCCGCCCATGTCGTTGACCAGTTCCACCCCGCCACAGGCGAGGACTTCGCGCACGACCTCCGGCCGCCAGGTGTTGGCGGAGAGCAACGGCGGCCACAGCTGTTGGGAATCGCGCGGCTGCACGTCGTGCCACACTTCCTCCCAGCGCTCCAGAAACCCGCGGAAACGACGGATCTCCTCCGCCGCCGGAATCGCCATGCGGTTGGTGCGCGCGCTTTCCGCCCCGATGTCGACCGCATCCGCGCCGGCCATGACCTGCCGCCTTGCGATCCGCAGCGCCGCATCGATGTCCAATGTGCCGTCGCCGGAAAACGAATCGTCGTTGACGTTGACGATTCCCATCACCAGCGGCCGTCTCGGGAAGTCGATTGCCCGGTGAGGCAGCGCCAGGCGCATCGCGTGCGGTGGTTGGCGCGCCATCATCAGTCGGGAGCGGCGGATTTGGATTCCGGACCAGGACCTAACAGATCCGCGAGTTCCTCCGCCCAGCTGCGCGCGGATGCATGGGCGAGGTGTTTCTCGATGTGCGCGAGCATGCGTTTGGCGGCTTCGTTTTCATCACCGCTGGAAAACAAATCCTTCTCCATCTGCCATTGGAGGTTCGGGACGGTCTCCGCCATGAAGCGGTCGTATTCCGGCGAGCGCATGGATTCCACGGTGCCGATTTTTTTCTTCGCGTTCGGGTTTTTCGGTCCCCAGAACTCCTGGCGGGTGATTTCCTGCTGGATGCGTTTGTTCCATGCGGCGCGCAGCTCTCCGGTGCGCGAAGGCCTGCGCAGCGGCGGCATCAGGATTTCCTCATAGATCGCACCGATCTGCGCGGGCGAGCGCGGCCATTTTTCATCGAGCCTCAGGTTGCCAACGCCGTAGGCCCTGGCGAAAACCGTCGTAGTGACCGTTTCGTTGAGGATCTGCTGCTGGTCGCTGAGTTGTTCGGCATCGTCATAAACGGCATTGAGGATTTCCGCGGCGGAGGCGGCCAGCGCCGAGGGTTCGGCCCTCTCGGACGCGGCCTGCAGGGTGAGCATCAGCCAGCGGAGTTGCAGGCGCAGCGCCGGTCCCACCTTGGCGGCGGACAGCTTATCCGCTTCCTGGCGTTTCCAGTCGCGGTATTCGGAAGCCTTTTTCTTCTGGTCCTCGAAGTTCACTTTCTCGACGCACTTGAGGTAGAAATCGAGGGCCGACTGGTTGCTACCGGCCGCCGCGCGATAGGCCCCGAGGGCGGTCCGGAATTGCGCATCCACCCGCGCATCCGCCATTTCCTGGAGCTTGCGCAACCGTGCAAGCAGGGCTTCGCGGATATCGGGTGACAGCGTTTCGGTCCGGGCCAGCGGTCCCGATATCAGCAGCGCTGCAAACACAGCGGCGGGGAGTTGGATTTTCATAAGCGTGCGCGACCCATCTACCCGAATCCGCCCGCCGGGTAAACGAAATCCGGGACTGTTGTCGCTTCCGGGCTGATCTTCCATGATCCGCGCTTGGAATTCCATGCGTTACGGTCCATGTTCTGACGCCTCAACCACTGCTCATGAACCCAACCCTCCGACGCCTGCTGGCCATGATGCTGGTCTTCACCACGGCATTCCTGGCGGTTTCCTTGCTGCGGGTCTGGCGCAATGGCGGCAGTCTGCGCGACTGGATCCCCGGCTTCTCACAAAACGGCAACGATTTCCGCCCGGAAAAATTCACCCTGCAGGACAAGGCCGCGCTGGATCTCGGCGAGGTCGAACTGTTGTCACGGCTCAACGACGAATATGCCAGCCTGACACGCGCGGTGGTGCCATCGGTGGTGAGCATCGACACCGCCGGCATCCGCACCGAGCGGCTGATGGATTTGTGGGGGCGCGCCAGCGAGCGCCGCTATCCCACCCAGGGTCAGGGATCCGGTGTCATCGTCAGCAACGAAGGCCATGTGGTCACCAACCACCATGTCGTCGCCGGCCAACAGAAAATCCAGGTCACCCTGCATGGTGGCAAGGCCCTGCCAGCCCACCTCATCGGCGAGGACACGCTGCTCGACATCGCCGTGCTCAAGATCGAAGGCGATGGACCGTTCACCCCGTTGAAACTCGGAGATTCCTCCCAGGCGCAGGTCGGCCAGCTCGTGTTCGCGGTGGGCAACCCTTTCGGTCTCGGCGAGACGGTCACCCAGGGAATCATTTCCGCCAAGGAGCGCTCTCTATCAGACAATCAGCGGGATTTGTTCCAGACCGACGCCGCGATCAATCCGGGAAATTCCGGCGGCCCGCTGGTCAACCTGCGCGGCGAGATCATCGGCATCAACGTGGCGATTTTCTCCCCGGACCGCGAGAACCCGGGTTTCCAGGGAGTCGGGTTTTCGATTCCCTCCAACGACGTCAAGGAAGCCTTGTTTCAAATCCTCGAACGCGGTCGTCCGATCCGCGGGTTCCTGGGAGTGCAAATGCGCGACCTCGATCCCACGGTGCGCGAGGCGCTAGGATACGATGGCAGCGAGGGTGCCGCTGTGATCGGCGTGTCCCCGGGATCGCCTGCGCAGGAGGCGGGACTGCAACCATGGGACGTGGTCGTCAGCTTCAATGGCGAGACCATTCGCTCCGCGAGCCGGCTCTTTGCGATGGTCCAGTCCGCCCGTGTGGGCCGCACGGTGCCGTTGCGCGTCTGGCGCAAAGGGGAAACCATCGATCTCACCGCCACGATCCGTGAAAGCGGCAATTCCGCGTTTGCCGGAGGTTCATTGAGGGACCCGTCCGGTCCCGGCCGGACACGCGACCCCGAGGAAGTGCTCAAGGCGATCGGCATGGAGGTCCGGGATCTCTCGGTTCCGGAACGCATGCGCGGATTCCGTGGTGTGGTGGTCACCGGTCTTGCCGCCCAAGGCCTGGCTTCGGAGATCATGCGCGTCGGCGATCTGGTGATCGGCGTGAACCAATTCCGCACGAGCGGAGCCCGCGAGTTTTTCCTCCACCTCGCCGCTTCGATCCAGGTGCAAGACACCACCCTTCACGTGATCCGCGATGGCAAATCGATGCGCGTCGTCATCCCTGCCATGCCAGCCTCTGATTGATTGGTCCGCAAGCGCACCGGCAATCCATTCTTGTGCGGCGGCGTTTCTTGAGCGATACCCAGTCCCCCACCACTCCTCCCATGCAACGCTCCCGCCTGCCCTATGTGTTTCTCGGCCTCGCGCTGATCCTCGCCGCATCCTCGCTCACTCTGTTGTTGATGCGAATGGGAGCGGATGATGTTTCTCCGCCACGGGTGCTTCCCGGCCCGGTCACACCTCCAACCGGAGATGGAAAATCCCCATCGGAAGAACAACCGACGGAAAGCTTGCCCGCGGAAGAAAAACCGGCCCCTGCCGATGACCCCGAAACGGTCCTCAAGGATCTGGGCGTCGGCCTGACAACGAGCGATCCCGCCGATCTCGTCAACCGCATCGCCAAAGCCCTCGAGGAGGGCGACATGAACAGCGTCGGCAAACTCATCGGCAAACAGGCCATGGATGAACAAACCGCCGCCCGCCTCAAGGCGCTCGCCGCCTCGCCCATGCACATCCGCCAACCCGGCGGCATCCGCGAAATCGGCGAAATCGAACTCAATAAACGCACCCGCTGGGCAATCGAACTCGAGGGCGCCGAACCCGGCCGCAACCAAATCATCATCGACCTCCAGCGCGTCGGTCAAAAATGGTCGGTGGAAAAAATCACCCTGCCACCCGCAGCGGGCGAGCCGATCCCCAAGGCGGCTCTCGCGGATCCACTCGCCGTGGCCGATGCCTTCCTGCGCGCAGTGATCCGCCAGGATTTCGAGTTCGCCCGTGACTTCGTCAACCCCTCCACCGTCTCCGACGCCAAGATCGCCGGCCTGTGCATTCTGTTCGAGGAAGGCCAATACCAAATGCGCAAGACCAAACCGCTGCGCGCCATGTTCCGACACGACGACCTCGCGGGATACATCGCCAACGTCGCAAGCAGCGACGGCAAGGAGCAGGCAAGGTTCTCGCTCACCCTCCAACAGCCGCCCGCCCCGGCCAACTGGCGGGTCTCGGAAATCAACCTCGACGACCTGCTCGCCGATTACGCGCGCCGCGTCGCAGGCGGCGACATCTATTACTCGCCACTCGTCAAAAACCCCGCCGGCGGCGACACCCTCGCACTTTATTTCGAGTTCGATGAAGATTCGATGAGCCCGCGCACCCGCAGGCAGTTGGAAATCGTCTCGTTGATCCTCAAGGCGGATCCCGGCAAGAAAATCACCATCAGCGGCCACACCGACGCCTTGGGAACCGACCCTTACAACAACAACCTGTCATCACGCCGCGCCAGTTCGGTCCGCGACTTCCTGATCCAGGCCGGCGTCACCAAATCGCAGATCGTCACCATCGCCAAGGGAGCGAGCCAGCCGCGCCGCCCCAACGTCACGGAAACCGGCGAGGACGACCCCGCCGGCCGCCGCGCCAACCGCCGCACCGAGATCTATCTGGATTTCTAGCAGTTTTTACGGCGGGGGTTCGTGGTCGCCGCCACATGAATGATCGCCTTGTCCCGGGATCAATGCGCCGGGCCCTTGCCGATCCAGCCTTTGAGGGAAAATACAGATGGCAGGCACCGGCGGCAGCACGTTGATGAGGCCGGCATCGGTAAAAATTCCGGCTTTTGGATAAATTTTCCAATTTTTCGCCGCCAGCGGTGTCATCTCATCAAGCCATGAAACTCCACACCATGAAACTCCACACCATGAACACCTGCCTTGTCTCCAGCATTTTCAGCGGCGCTTGTGCCGCACTGCTCGCCGTCCATCCGGCCCATGCGGAGGAAAACGCCGCCAAGGTGGTCGAGACAACCGCCGGCAGGCAATTCACCATTGAACTCGAATCGAACATCACCACCGGCTATAGCTGGAAGTTGCAGAAACCGGTTGATAAAGCGTTGGTGAAAGCCGTTGGAAACGAGTACCGGTCCACTCCTCCGGCTCCCGGGGAAGAGCTCATGCCAGGGGCCGGCGGCAAGGAACTCTGGACCTTCAAAGCGCTGAAGCCGGGCCAGACCACGATCGATCTGAAGTATGTTTCGCTTGCGGAGGATGAGCCACCGGCCAAGACAGCCAGCTTCCGGGTAGTGATCAAGGGCGCGTCGGAAGCGGCCAAGCCGGCACCCTACAATCCACCCGTCATCAAGGAAGGTGCCGAGATTATCCTCAACGGACGGCTCCAGGGCGGCATGATGGGCATTGGCGGTGAAACCACGGGCTGGCGACTGACCTATCAAACCAAATCCGGAACGAAGGCCATCGAAGTGGATATTTCCACCTTGAAAGATAAAGAGATTCCCGAAGGGGAGGTGCGCATCGCTGGCAAGGTTGTTAAAAAAGCATACGTGGAGCGCGGGCCGACGCTCATTCTTAAGGCGACGAAGTTGGAGAAGAGGCCGTGACGAGTGCCCGGCGAAAAGCAGCCGCTTCCGGACTCGTCTCTTGTTATATGAGTCGCGGGTTTGCTACGGATCCGAGTATTGATGCCCCCGCTTCTTCATCCACGATCGGCCCTCCATCCGGTTTCCCACAGGCGAGGCGGATTCCACCACAGCCGCGACATCTCCGGGGTCGGATTCTCACACGGGATGCTTCATGAAAACACATTCCCGATTGCACCCGGGTTGGTTTCGGACAGAATGGGTCCATCATGTTGATCAGCACGTTCCGGATTTCATTGAGGGTCGCTGCGGTAGCAACCCTCTGGGCAAGCCCGCACTCCGCGTTTTCCGCGGATACCAACGCGGCTGGTGGCCAGTCGGCGGACAAGGGACCGCTGCCGCTGGAGCGCCTGCTTTGCGGGCCCGGCATCTGGTCGCGCTCGCCGGATGAGTTCGACACCGCATTCCGCGCGCACGGCCTGCAATGGTTGTCGCAAAGCAAGGATCGCGCGCGCTTTTTCGGAATGCACCTCAGCCTGTGGGAGGGTTCGGTCCGCCCGGCGGAAATCGTGGTGGAGTTCAAGGAGGAAAAACCTGCCAACATCGATGTTTCCATTTTCAACCGCGCGGACAGCCAGTTGAAATTCAAGGATGACGAGGCATTCATCGGCTATGCCGGCAAGATCAAGGAGACCCTTGAGAAGCAACTCGGACTCCCGGCGGTCGAGCGCAAATCGGACGCGCGCAACCTGGTGAAAACCCCCGGCTGGTTGTTCCGCGGCAAAGACACCGCATATTTGTTGGAATACAGCTTCCAACGCCAGGTTCGCACCCGCGACCAGGCGTTCACCCCGGAATTCCTGCGCTTGCGCGTGGCCCGTGTGCAAGATTCCGCCAATGGCGCGGAGGGACGGGTGGACCGCCGATCATTGGGCAGCCGCGTGCGCAGGGATGACAATGGCGACGTGGTGATTCCGGGCGTGCCCATGGTGGACCAGGGGCCGAAGGGTTACTGCGTGGTGGCCACCACCGAACGCATGATGCGCTACTACGGCATGGATGTGGACCAGCATGAAATCGCCCAGATCGCAGGCAGTAACGCCGCTGCCGGCACTGATCCCCTGCGCATGATGGAAGAGCTCCGTTCCAAGCAAGGGCGGCTCAGGCTGCGCGTCCGCGATCTGGAAAAACCGGAGGTGCGCGAATTCCAAAGCCTGACCAAGGACTACAACCGCCTCGCGCGCGCCGCCGAAAAGCCGATGCTGCCCGAAGAAGGCAACATCAACCTGCAGGACATCTTCCTTGCAACCGATCCCGACCTGCTCAAGCAGGCGCGCACAGTCAAGGACCGCAGTGGTTTCGGCCGCTTCGAGCGGACCATCCAAACCCACATCGACCGCGGCGTGCCACTGCTGTGGTCGGTGATGCTCGGGGTTTTTCCCGAAGCAGGCCTGCCCCAGGCCTCCGGCGGACACATGCGCCTGATCATCGGCTATAACAGCGAGAAGAAGGAAATCCTGTACTCGGACTCATGGGGCGCGGCCCACTCGCTCAAGCGCATGCCGCTCGACAACGCCCGCACCATCACCATCTGCCTCGGCCTGATCGAGCCCTCGCGCTGAGCCGCAACCCTACGGAGCGCCGTCATCCTGACGGCTTCGTGCCGCGGACATCCTGTCCGCCAAAAAGAGAGCTAACAGCCGCAAGCCGTGCCGATCACCGCATGGCCGCGGCCGGTCGGAAATCCCGTCACTCCGTGGGGCTGAGCAGCGAGGCGGCCATCGCCCGGGCCTGCTTGCCCCCGCCACCTAACATCCGGACGAGCTCCTGGATGCGCGTCTCCCCGCTGACCGGGAAAAGACGCGAGCGCGTGCGGCCACCGCTGACTTCCTTTTCCACGACAAAGTGGAGTGCGGCCGTCGCGGCCACCTGCGGGAAATGCGTGATCGCCACCACCTGGTGACGCGTGCCCAGCGCCGCCATCTTGCGGCCGACCGCGCGCGCCACCTCGCCACCGACGTTGGCGTCGATCTCATCGAACACCATCAGCGGAGTCGCGTCCTGATCGGCCAGCGCGGATTTGACCGCCAGCATCACACGGCTGATTTCACCGGACGAGGCGATCTGGCGCAGCGGCAGCAGCGGTTCGCCGGGGTTGGGGCCGAACTGGAATTCGACCGCTTCGAAACCCTGCGGCCCAGGGTCGGGAAGATCGTGCAGCGGAGCCTCGAACGAGGCCTGCTTGAAACCCAGATCCTTGAGCTGCGCGGCGATCTCCCTGGCCAGCTTGGGCGCGGCCTTGCGGCGGACAGCTCCCAGGCTCTTGCCTGCGGCATCCAGCGCGGCACGGCAGACGGCGGCTTCCTTTTCCAGCGCGTCGAGTTTCTCACCACGGTTTTCAATCGTGTCGAGCCGTGCGGCGGCGCTCTCGCGGCGGGCGACGACATCGCCAAGCGTCGGGCCGTATTTGCGCTTGAGCGATTCCAACAAATTCACCCGCTGTTCGAGGGCGTCGGCCTCGGCCGGATCGATGTCGAGCTCCGACGCGTAGTCGGCGAGATTGCCTTCGAGATCCTGGAGATCGATCACCGCGGCTTCGAGCGAGGCGGTGTGTTCGCGGATCGAGGGGTCGAGTTTTTCAAGCTCGCGCACCAGGCGCTGGACATCGGTTAGACGGGCGAGCGCCCCGTCCTCGCCGCCAAGCGCGGTAGCGGCCGCGGCGGCATTTTCCACCAGGCGGCTGGCGTTCGACGCGCGCCGCCAGCGATCCTCGAGTTCCTGCTCGTCCGCGGGGCTGAGCCTGGCCTCATCGATTTCCCGGATCTGGTGGCGCAGCAGGTCGATTTCCTGCTCGGACGCGTTTTCCGCGTGGCGGAGTTCTTCCAGCGCGGCGACCTTCGCCCGCCACGCGCGGTGGCATTCACGGTAGGCGGCATGCGCGGATTCGGCACCGGCGTAGGCGTCGAGCATCGCGAGCTGGCGCTCGGTCGAGAGCAGCGATTGATGGTCGTGCGGGCCGTGCAGATCGACGAGATGTTCGCCGATGCGTTTGAGCAGGTTCAGAGTGACAGGCGAGTCGTTGACAAACTGGCGGTTGGCGGTTTGGCCGATGACGCGGCGCACGATGAGCTGTGTGTCGTCACAACGGTCGAGTCCGCCATCCTCGAGAATCGCGTTGATTTCACCGGGATCCTTGAGCTCGAACACCGCCTCCACCGAGCAGGACTCCTCACCGGTGCGGATCAACGATTTGTCGGCACGCTCGCCGAGCACGAGTTTCAACGCGCCAACGATGACGGATTTGCCCGCGCCGGTCTCGCCGGTGACGCCGATCAGGCCGGGCCCGAGTTCCCAGACGAGTTCATCGACCAGCGCGAGATTGCGGATTTTGAGGAGTGTGAGCATTCGTTTCGTGGAATGTGCCGCATGATGCAAGGGGCTGCCTCCGGAATCAATCGCGGATTCCGCCAGGCGAATTGCCGCTTGAGCCCCGGCGGTCACGGCTTATGCTCGGATTTCCATCCACACCCATGTCCGCGATCGAAGATGCCATCCAGCAAATGGGACGTCAGGCACGTGCCGCCGCATACGAGCTGGCACAACTCGCCAGCGTGGAGAAAAACCGGATCCTCATGCGGATGGCCGCCGCCGTACGCGAGCAGGCACCACTGTGGCTGGAAGCCAACCAACTCGACCTCGCCGCCGGTACCGAAAAAGGACTGTCCGCCGCGATGCTCGACCGACTGCGCCTGGATGACGCACGGATCGAAGCGATCGCACGCGGCATCGAGCAGGTCGCCGCGCTGCCGGACCCCGTCGGCCAGGTGATGGAATCCTGGGAACGCCCTAACAAAATCCGCATCGAACAAATCCGGGTGCCGATCGGCACCATCGGCATTATCTACGAAAGCCGGCCGAACGTCACCGCGGATGCCGCCGTGCTTTGTTTCAAAACCGGAAATGCCACCATCCTGCGCGGTGGCAGCGAGGCGATCCACTCGAACCGCGCGATCGCCGCCACGCTTGCGGGGGCCGGCGGCCCCGAACATGCGATCCAACTGGTCCCGTTCTCCGACCGCGAAAGCGTGGTCGCGCTCGCCCGGATGGACCGGTGGCTGGACCTGATCATCCCGCGGGGCGGCAAGGGCCTGATCGAATCGGTCGTCGCCCATGCCCGCATGCCGGTGATCAAGCACTACGACGGCATCTGCCACCTCTATGTGGACAAGGCGGCGGATCTTGAAATGGCGGTCCGGCTTGCCGTGGACGCCAAAACCCAGAAATGCGGCGTCTGTAATGCCATGGAAACCCTGCTGGTCCACCGCGAGGCGGCCACCGCATTCCTCCCGGCCGTGGCTGACGCGCTGCGCGCGAAGCATGTCGAGCTGCGTGGCTGCGAAGAAACCCGGAAATTTCTCCCCGACATCATTCCCGCCACCGATGAGGACTGGCACACGGAATACCTCGCCCTCATCCTCTCCATCAAGATCGTCGGCTCGCTGGACGAAGCGGTGGCCCACATCAATCACTATGGCTCCCATCACACCGACGCGATCGTCACCACAGATGAATCCGCGGCACAGCGTTTCCTGCGGACAGTGGACTCCGCCTGTGTGTTTCACAATGTTTCGACGCGCTTTGCGGATGGCGGCGAGTTCGGCTTCGGCGCGGAGATCGGGATTTCCACCGACAAGTTGCACGCTCGCGGCCCGATGGGATTGAGGGAGCTGACCAGCTACCAATACCGCGTCCGCGGCAACGGCCAGACCAAGGCGGAAAACGCCTCGTGATCCGGCGGCGATGAAAATTGATTAAGGATTTCCCCGCTGTTCATGGCGTGCCACACGCATGGCATGGGCCGCAAATCCAGCCGCATCAGGGGTTTGCGAACTCCCCTTTAAATCCGCTTGGAATTCGCGGCGGCATTCCGTAAAGATCCTCCCCCCATGGCGAAACAGGCACTCGGAAAAGGACTCGGAGCACTCATCAGGAAAAGCACGCCCGTGCCCGATGGCGCCGCCCAGCCCGAGGACTTCAAACGCGTCCGCGACGTCCCTCACGACATGGTGGTGCCCAGCCCGCTGCAACCGCGCACCCAGTTTGTCGAGTCCCCGCTGGACGATCTCGTCGAATCGATCCGCCAGCACGGCATCATCCAGCCGCTCATCGTGCGGCCGGTCAACGGCAAGCTCGAACTCATCGCCGGCGAACGCCGCTGGCGCGCGTCCGGCAAGCTCGGACTGCCCACCGTGCCGGTGATCGAACGCGAGGCCAACGACCGCGATGTGCTCGAAATGGCGCTCATCGAGAACCTCCAGCGCGAGGATCTCAATCCGATGGAGGAGGCCGCAGGCTATGTCCGCCTCGCAAAGGAGTTTTCGCTGAAACAGGACGAGATCGCATCGCGCGTTGGCAAGTCGCGGGCCAGCGTGGCCAACGCGATGCGCTTGTTAGACCTGCACCGCGACATCCAGCTGCTCGTCGCCCAGGGCCGCATCAGCGTCGGACACGCCAAGGCCATTCTCTCGATCAAGGACCAGGAATCCCAACTGCTGGTTTCCGACCAGATCATCCGCCGCCAACTCACGGTGCGCGCCGCGGAAAAACTCGCCCAGTCGTTCCTCAACGGCGGGGCCCACGCCCCGGAAACCGGCGGCTCCGGCAAGACCACCGCCACCCGCGAGGTGGACATCCACGTCAGGGCCATCACCCATCGGCTGCGCGAACATCTCGCCACCCACGTCGCCATCCAGCACAGCCCGAAAAAGGGCAAGATCGAGATCGAATACTACGGCGACGACGACCTCCAGCGCCTGCTCGAACTCATCGGGCTGAAATCCGCCGAGTGAGGACTTCCGCAGCGCGCCATTACCGCATGGGTCGGCAGCCGTTCGGGAAAAAACGCAACTTTGATCGGGTGGCCGGGTTTTCCAACACATGGCTACAAAATTCCACAATCAAAGTTGGGCGCTGAAGGCTTTCGGCGCGGTCCTTATCACGGGATTCCTGACCCAGGCCTCGTTCGCCGGCGGCAAGCTCTCACGATTCACGGCGGATTTCTACCGCGGCCAGTCGGACACCTATGACGGCAAGGAAATCACTGTCAAAGTCACCCATGTGAAACCGTTCCGCTTCAAGAGCGCCATCGAAGGCCTGCGTTTCTTCCATGCGTTCACCTACGATGACCGCGAAAAAATCCCGGGCGGCGTGATCATCGTGGCGATCCCGACCGGCACCGAGGCCGAGTTTCTCAGGAAATACGGAACCGCCCCCGAGAACAGCGGCGAAGGCAGGAAGGCACGAAGGGAATCGGACACCGAACGCCTCACCGGCATCCTCCGCGCGGATGGCAAGCGCCTGTTCTTCATCGATTATGACGGCCAATCCAAGGACATCATCGACGCCCGCCGCCAGGAACTCATGAAGGAACTCGCCGGTGCCGGTGACCCCGACACCAAGGAACCCATGCGCCGCGGAAACTGGTGAATTGCCGGAGGCCCGCGCCTCCACCCGCCATGGTCATGGGGAGTGTCCAAACACCCCCGTGATCGGACAATCGATGGGGGATCCTTCTCACGCGTGAACGTGAAATCAAAATTTCCACCAATCGTTTGACAACTTCACATCGTCCGCGATTTTGACACGCAGTGACGATGGCTCACAAAACACGCAGGCATCGCATGACTTGGGCTCCCTGGGTCATTGCATTGCTTGCGTTGTTCGGTTTGGACGCACCTTGCAAGGGCGATTCCTGGACACGCCGGAACGACTCGATCGACGGAGTCGGGATTTCATTGGCGTCTCCTGATCTCGGATCGCCGGGCCGTTCTGCCGATCCCCTGGTCTTCGGTCCGCCATTTTCCCGGATCGACACTTCCTGCCGCGACCAGAACGCGTGTTTCGTAAAACTGGAACCAACCGGCGAGGAAAAACCCGCCGCCATGCTCCGTGGAGCGATGCATGGCAGGGCACCGCCCTCGCAGGCCTGAGGCGCATCCGCCTCCCCCGCGGCCCGCACGTTGCCGGCCGCGCCGTGCGCTTCCCATGATCGAAGCACACCCCCGCCGCATCCCACCTCCACCTTTCGAGGGCACGGGATTGCCGGTTGCTTCCGCGGATCCCGCGCCCGCCGCGTGCCCCGTCCGCGGACCCGATTGCAAGACTGTTAGAAATTCACCCGGAGCACCCGCTCCAACCCCAACCATTCCATGCTCCACAAACTCATCCCCGGATTTCTGGGAAACAAAAACGACCGCGAGATCACCCGCATCCGGCCCACGGTGGCCAGGATCAACGAAATCGAAGATGCCCTCCGGCACGAACCTGAGGACGCGCTGCGCGAACTCACCCGCAAGTGGCAACGCCATCTCGCCCGCTATCACCCGCTGGCCGCACCACCGAAAATGCGGCTGGAATCGATGAATGATGGCGAACTGGCGGCCGCCGCGCGCGACATCCAGTCACGCTTCGACGCCCTGCGTGCGGAATTCCGGTCCCTGCCCCGCAGCGTGGAAGCCACCCCGGAAGGCATCGGGCAGGCAAAGGCCGCGTTTCATGATATCGAAAGCCGCTTCCCTGCGGCACGAGCGAAGTATCTCGACCAAATCCTGCCGGAAGCCTACGCCGTCGTTAAAAACGCGGCACGCCGGCTGCGCGACGCCGGGACCTGCGGCGGCCAGACGCCGGCATGGGACATGGTGCCCTTCGATGTCCAGCTCATCGGCGGCGTCGCCCTGCACCGCGGGATGATCGCCGAAATGCAGACCGGCGAGGGCAAGACCCTGGTTGCCACACTGCCTGTTTATCTCAACGCCCTTGCCGGACTCGGCGTGCACGTGGTCACGGTGAACGATTACCTCGCCCGCCGCGATTCGGAGTGGATGGGCGTGCTTTTCCGCTACCTCGGTTTGTCGGTGGGCTGCGTCACCAACGACCTCGATCCGGAGCAACGGCGCGATGCCTACGCCTGTGATATCACCTACGGAACGAACTCGGAGTTTGGATTCGATTACCTCCGCGACAACGGCATCGCCACCAGTGCCGAAACCCAGGTCCAGCGCGGACACTACTTCGCGGTCATCGACGAGGTGGATTCGATCCTGATTGATGAGGCGCGCACACCGCTGATCATCACCAGCGCCTCCTCCGGCGACACCCGGCCACTCGAAGACCTCAGGAGAAATGTCGAACGGCTCGTGAAGGAACAAACACGGCTTTGCAACACCATCGCCGACGAAGCGGTCCGGTATCTTGAAAATGGCGATCTGGCCGCCGCCGGCGAGGGTTTGTTCAAACTCAAGCTCGGACAACCCCGCAACCGGCGCTTCATGCGGTTCATGGAAAACCCCGAATTGCGGCGGCTGTTGGAAAAAACCAGCCTGTCTTATCAGCAGGGAGCCCTCCGCAAGGATGAAATGCGGATCAGGGAACAACTGTTCTTCACCGTGAACGAGAAATCCAACGAGGCGGACCTGATGGAGAAAGGGCGTCTCTTCCTCGCTCCGGAGGACCCGGATTCCTTCACCCTTCCCGATACGGAGGCGCTGCTGGCGGCCATCGACCGCGACCCGCGGCTCGGCGACGACGAACGCGCGGCGGCGCGCCAGTCGGCCATCGGCGGCGCGGATGCCCGGGCCGCCCGCATTCACGCGACCAATCAACTGCTTAAAGCGTATTCCCTCTATGAAAAGGACGTCCATTACGTCATCCGCGAGGGCAAAGTGGTGATCATCGATGAAAGCACCGGCCGCGAAATGGCCGGGAGGCGCTGGTCGGACGGGCTGCACCAGGCGGTCGAGGCCAAGGAAAACGTCACGGTCGAAAAGGAAACCACCACTGTCGCAACCATCACGATCCAGAACTACTTCCGTCTCTACGAAAAACTGGCCGGCATGACCGGCACCGCGGAGACGGAAGCCGCCGAACTGCACGATATCTATCAGCTCGACGTGCTGCCCATCCCCACCCACCGCCCGAACATCCGCATCGATGACAACGACCGGATTTTCCGGACACGGCGGGAGAAATACAACGCGGTGGTCGCCAGGATCAGCGAGGCCCACACGCGCGGGCAGCCGGTGCTGGTCGGAACCGCCTCGGTGGAGGCATCGGAAACACTCTCCCGCATGCTCAGGCGCACGGGCATTCCCCACTCGGTGCTCAACGCGAAAATGCACGAGCAAGAAGCCGCCATCATCGCGCTCGCGGGTCAACGCGGAGCCGTGACGGTCGCCACCAACATGGCCGGACGCGGCACGGACATCAAACTCGGCCCCGGCGTCGCGGAACTCGGCGGCCTGTTCGTCATCGGTACCGAGCGGCACACCTCGCGCCGTGTCGACCGCCAGTTGCGGGGACGCTGCTCGCGCCAGGGCGACCCCGGCCGCTCGCAATTCTTCATCTCCCTTGAAGACGATCTCATCAGAAACCATGCCTCGCCGGAAAAAATCGCGGCACTTCTCGAACAGGCGGGTAAATCCCGCGGATTCCAGCTCGGGTCGTTCGTGGAAGCGGCGCAGATCCAAGTCGAACAACGCGACTACAATACCCGGAAGCGCGTGCTCGAATTCGACGATGTGATGAACCTCCAGCGCGAGATCGTCTATGGATACCGCAACGAGGTGCTTGCCACCGAAGACACACGCCGCATGGTTTTCGACCTGATCGGGGAAACGATTCCGGCGTTGGCCGCCAGGCACCTCGACGAATCGGACCCGTCGCTGGCCGACCGCGGCGGGTTTCTGCGCAGCCTGCGCGCGATCATTCCCGTCCACACCAGGGAGGAGGACATCGCACACCTCGGCGGGGACGCGCTTTGCCGGCAGCTCGTGGCGGAAACCGGCGGGATCTATCAGAAAAATACCGCCACCCTGCCAGCGGAACTGGTCGCGCAGCAGGAACGCCGCATGATGCTCACCGCGGTGGACCACCACTGGCAGGAACACCTCGCCGCGATGGACGAGTTGCGGGAAGGTGTTTACCTGCGGACCCAGGGCCAGAAGGACCCGCTGGTGGAATTCAAGAACGACGCCTTCGGGCTGTTCGCATCGTTGATGGAATCTATCAGGGAGGATGCCCTGCGGAATCTGTTCCTTGCCACAGCCGGCATGCAACACTTCATGCGGCGGATGGGCCAACCGGCGGCCGGCGGACATTCTGGGCCCGCCAGGCAAAGACCGCCCGCCAAGGCCCCGGGCCGGAACGACCCATGCCGCTGTGGCTCCGGCCGGAAATTCAAACATTGCTGCGCCACTCCCATCTGACCCCGATCGTGCGCAACAGCGCGGCATTCCCTTCGTTTGTCACAAATCCCCTTGCGGCATGATCTGGCCGGCCCTTTAGTGCGACCGTGCTGTCCATTCCGTATCTGATTGTTCCTTTGCTCCTGCTGTCCGTCGTATTGGCGGCGGTCTGGCTGGAGCGTTGGAGCGTGCCGGTGATCGTGGTCGCGCTCGGCGCGGGCATCCTGTTCGGCAGCGATGTGCTGAATTTCTGGCACTTCGGCGACAAGACGCTCGCCAATCAGATGGCCAATATCGCGCTGGTTTTCATCCTGCTGCACGGCGGGCTGATGACGGACATGCGGAACTTCCGCTCGGTGGCACTGTCCGCGGGCGGACTGGCAACCTGGGGAGTCGTCCTCACCTCCACCGTGTTGTTTTGCTTCCTCCACTTCATTCTCAAATGGGATTTCCTGGCGGCGCTGCTGCCGTCGGTGATCATCTCGTCCACCGATGCCGCCGCAACCTTCTCGATCCTGCGCCGCCAGTCGGTCGCGCCAAAGCTAACAGCCAATATCGAGATCGAAAGCGCGGCCAACGACCCGATGGCCATCCTGCTGACCACGGTGGTCGTGGCCGGCGCGGCATCCGGCGCGGATTTCGGCGCGGAATCGGTGGCCCTGCTGCTGTGGCAGTTCGGCATCGCGCCGGTGATCGGCTACCTGACCGGACGGGGTGCGGTGGCTCTGTACAACCGCCTTGTTCCCGAAGACCGCGGGTATTATTACCTGTTGTTTCTGGCGGCCGGGTTGCTGACCTACGGCCTCACCGATCTGGTGCGCGGCAGCGGCATGCTCGCGGTTTTCACCACGGGATTCGTCATGGGCAATCGTCCGTTCGTGCACAAACAGGGCGTGCGCAATTTTTCCGAGGCCCTTTCCACCATCGCCAACATCGGGTTGTTCGTGATGCTCGGACTGCTGGTGTTCCCGCGCCAATGGTCCGGCGTGTGGCTGGAAGGCACCCTGTTGTTCCTGATCCTCACCTTTGTCGCGAGACCCGTCGCGGTGTTCGCGGGCACGGCCTTCATGAATCTGGGCTGGCGAAACCGGACCTTCATTTCCTGGGCCGGACTGCGTGGGGCCGTGCCGATCGTCCTCGCCACCTATCCCGCAGCCGCAGGACTCCCGGGCAGCGACAAGATCTTCAACCTGGTGTTTTTCGCAGTGCTTCTCTCCGTGCTCATCCAGGGCTCGACTTTGGGAATCCTCGCGCGATGGCTGAATTTGGCCGAGCCCGCGCGACCGAAACCACTGGTAAGCCTCGAACTCCACACTCTCGCCCACACGGATTACGACCTGGTCGTGGTGGACATTCCCGACTCCGATCTAACCAACGGCCCGAGGATCCGCGACCTCAACCTGCCCGAAGGCGCGGTGATCACCATGATCGCCCGCAACAGTGAAATCATCCTGCCAAAGGGCAACACGCGCCTGCAAAGCCAGGACCAGCTGACCATCCTCGCCCACGCCCGGGACTGCGATGAAATCCAGCAATCCCTCGTCGACGCGTTCGCCAACCCCGGCGCAATCGCGGACCGCGCCCCGGAAGCGGAAGACGGGCGCAACCGGACGGCGGCCGACATTTAGCGTGAAATGTGGCGGCCTGACCCGTCGTCCCCCCCGGGAAAATCACAGCCGGCACCTGAAAGCTTGCCAGCCATGCGAAGGTATCACCGGTTCCCCCCCGAGACACCCAATTCCCCCTCATGCCACGTCCCGCGCCAGCCATGATCGCCATGGGAATCGCCCTGTCCCCGGCCGCACGGGCGGAGCCGGTCGACTTCCGCAGCGAGGTGCTGCCGCTGCTCGCGGAAAACTGCTTCAATTGCCATGGCCCCGACTCCGGCACCCGCAAGGGTGGCTTGCGCCTCGACCGGCGTGACGATGCGATCCGCCCGGCGGAATCGGGCAGGATCGCGATCGTTCCGGGAAACCCCGATGCCAGCCACCTGCTGGAACGCCTGCTCAGCCATGATCCGGACGAGGTGATGCCGCCGCCGGAATCGAAAAAAACCATCGCACCGGAATCCATCGGGATTCTCCGCCAATGGATCAAGGAAGGTGCCGGATACCGCGAGCACTGGGCGTTCGAACCGATCACCCGCCCCACCCCGCCGCCCGCCGCATCACCATGGGTGAAAAATCCCATCGACGCCTTCATCCTGGACTCCCTCAAAAAACGCCGGCTGCAGCCATCGCCGGAAGCCCCCAAAGCCACCCTGCTCCGCCGCCTCAGCCTCGACCTCACCGGCCTGCCGCCCACGCCGGAGGAACTCGCCGCGTTTCTAGCAGATTCATCACCGGGCGCCTACGAAGCCGCCGTGGACCGCCTGCTTGCCAGCCCGCACTATGGCGAACGCATGGCCCTGCCGTGGCTGGATGCCGCGCGTTACGCCGACAGCAATGGCTTCCAGCAGGACGGCGACACTTACCAATACGTGTGGCGGGACTGGGTCGTGGGCGCGCTCAACGCGAACATGCCCTTCGACCGCTTCACCATCGAACAACTCGCGGGCGACCTGCTCCCCAAGGCCACGCTGGACCAGAAAATCGCCTCCGCATTCAACCGCAACCACCTGCTCAATGGCGAAGGCGGCGCCATCCCGGAGGAACAGCGCAACGTGATCCTCTTCGATCGCGTGGATGTCACCTCCACCACCTGGCTGGGCCTGACAATGTCATGCGCGCAGTGTCACGATCATAAATACGACCCGGTCCCGCAGCGCGATTTCTATCGGATGATGGCGTTCTTCAACCACGTCCCGGAAACAGGCGTGCCTCCCGGCGGCGGACAATACCGCATCGCCGATCCGTGGATCCACGCAGGCACCGCCGATCAAATGGCCCGGCTCGCGGAATTGCAAAATCAGGCGTCGGAAGCCGCCAAACCCAACCCCGCCGTGCTGGCGGAGTTCGCCCGTTGGGAGTCCGCGCTTCAATCAAGCCCGTCCGTGGAATGGTCGCCCACCCGCCCGGATGCCGCCACCGCCGATCCAGCCGTCGATCTAACCATCTCCGGGGACCACCAGATCGTCGCCAGCGGCCCCGTCCCGGACAAGGCGAACTACGTCATCCGGCTGCCCGCATCACCCGGTGCGGTGACCGGGCTGCGCATCGATGTGATCCCGGATCCAAGCCTGCCGATGGGTGGCTCCGGCCGCGCGGACAGTGGCAACGCGGTGCTCACCCGCGTCAGGATTTCCGCGAATGGGAACGAGATCCCGCTCGCCGCTGCCGCCGCCGATTATTTCCAACCGGGTTTCAATCCGGCCGGCGTGCTCGATGACGATCACTCGAAAGGCTGGGCTTACCACCCGGATGTCGCCAGGCCACATCACCTCGTCGTCCAAACCACCCACCCGGTCCCCGCCGGGCAAGCGGTCCAACTCACGCTGGAATTCCAGTCACCCCACGTCCGCCACCAGTTCGGCCGCTTCCGCATTTCCACCACCACCACACCCGAACCCGCCACGCGTCAAAACATCCCGGCCGACATCCTTGCCATCGTCGCGAAACCCGCAGCCGGCCGGAATCCCGATGAAACGAAAAAATGCCTCGATCATTTCATCGCGTCCTCCAGCCACCCGGATGTCGCCGCCGCGCGCGAAAAAACCAGAACCGCCACCGCCGCAGCCAACGCCTTCCGCGACGCGCTGCCGAAGGTGATGATCATGTCCGACGCCCAACCACGCAAAACCCATGTCTATGCGCGCGGCGTCTACACCTCGCCGACAGAGGAGGTTTCCTCCGGCACTCCCGAATGCCTGCCGCCCATGGGTCCGGAACTGCCACCCAACCGCCTCGGCCTCGCCCGCTGGCTCATGGCCCCGGAAAACCCGCTCACCGCAAGGGTCCAGGTGAACCGCTACTGGCAGTGGTTCTTCGGCACCGGCATCGTGAAAAGCTCCGAAAACCTCGGCGTGCAGGCGGACCCGCCGAGTCACCCGGAATTGTTAGACTGGCTCGCGGCCGAGTTCCGCGGGAGCGGATGGAACGTGAAACACATGCACCGCCTCATCGTCACCAGCGCCACCTACCGCCAGTCCGCCAGAACCTCCCCGGCTTTGCTGGAAGCGGATCCGGAAAACCGGCTTCTTGCCCGCGCACCGAGGCACCGCTTGCCGTCATTCATCCTGCGCGACCTCGCCCTCGCAAGCAGCGGCCTGCTCGACCGCCGCTTCGGCGGAAAGCCGGTCTATCCGTATCAGCCCGCCGGCATCTGGGACGGACTCTCGATCACCAAGGAACGGGATTTCACCTATCCGCAATCGCATGGAGGCGATCTGCACCGGCGCAGTCTCTACACCTTCTGGCGGCGCACCGCCGCGCCGGGCAACATGTTCGACGCCTCCTCCCGCACGATCTGTTCGGTCAAACCCTCGCGCACCAACACCCCGATCCACGCGCTCATCACGCTCAATGATGTCACATGGAACGAGGCGGCCAGGGCCCTGGCCATCCAGGTCATGCGGGAAACTCCCGCCGGCGACACCCGCGCCCAAATCCGCCGCGCATGGCTCCGCGTCTGCTCGCGGGAACCGGTCGACAAGGAGTTGGAAATCATCCTCCGCGGTTTCGCAACCGCACACGCGGAGTTCACCGCGGACCCCCATGCCGCCGAACGCTACCTCCGCCAGGGCGAGGCCGCACGCGACCTGCCGGCCGACCCTCCCTACGTTGCCGCCCTGGCCGCCGTCTGCCTTTCGATCCTCAACCTCGACGAGGCACTCACCCGCGGATGACGCGGATTTTTCTAACAAACATGCCATGGACCCCATCCTCCAGCACCAGCGCCACCTGACCCGCCGCCAGTTCTTCGGCCGCAGCGCCGGTGGCATCGGCGCGGCCGTGCTCGCCAACCTGCTCCGCCAGGACGGCCTCGCCGCCACCCCCACTCCGCTCGCGGACTTCGCCCCGAAGGCGAAACGCGTGATCCTTCTCTGGCAGGGTGGCGCACCATCCCAGGTGGACCTTTTCGATCACAAGCCGAACCTCGCACAACACCGCCTTCAGGAACTGCCGGAGTCCGTGCGCGGCAACATCCGCCTCTCGACCATGACGTCGGGCCAGAAAGGCTACCCCATCCTGCCCGCCCTCAAACCGTTCCGCGCCTACGGCCAAACCGGCAAATGGCTCTCGGAACTCATCCCGCACATCGGCGGCATCGCCGATGACATCTGCTTCGTCCACTCGATGCATACCGACGCGGTGAACCACGCCCCCGGCGTGACGTTTTTTCTAACAGGAAGCCAGATCCCCGGACGCCCCAGCCTCGGCGCATGGACAACCTACGGCCTCGGCAGCCTGACCAGCGACCTGCCGGCCTTCGTGGTGATGACCTCCTCGGATCAGGGGAAAACCTGCGGCCAGCTGTTCTTCGACCACTACTGGGGCAGCGGCTTCATTCCCAGCAAGCACCAGGGCGTGCGCTTCCGCGGCGATGGCGATCCCGTGCTCTACCTGTCGAACCCGGACGGGATGTCCCGCAAGCTCCGCCGCGCGCTGATGGACGACCTCGCGGAACTCAACCATCACCACCTCCACGACTTCGGCGACCCGGAAATCGACACCCGCATCACCCAGTATGAGATGGCCTACCGCATGCAGGCCAGCGTGCCGGAACTCACGGACATCTCCGGCGAATCAAAGTCGGTGCTCGACCTCTACGGCCCCGACGTCCAACGCAACGGATCCTATGCCAGAAACTGCCTGCTCGCCCGCCGCCTGATCGAGCGCGGCACCCGCTTCGTCCAGATCATGCACTCGGGCTGGGACCAGCACAGCAATCTAACCACCCAGCTCGAAATCCAGTGCCGCGACACCGACCAGCCGTCCGCCGGCCTGGTCAGGGATTTGAAACAACGCGGACTGCTCGAAGACACGGTGGTCATCTGGGCCAGCGAGTTCGGCCGCACGGTCTTCGTCCAGGGCGATGTCAACCAGCCCAACCATGGCCGCGACCACTTCGGCGCGTGCTTCAGCATGTGGATGGCCGGCGGCGGATTCAAACCCGGCCACTCCCACGGGGAAACCGACGAGTTCTGTTATGGCATCACCCGCGACCCGGTCGGCGTCCATGACTTCCAGGCCACCCTCCTCCACCAGCTCGGCCTCGACCACGAAAAACTCACCTTCCGCCACCAAGGCCGGAACTTCCGCCTCACCGACGTCCACGGCGAGGTCATCAAGGGCCTGACCACCTGAGCCATCCCGCCGGCCCTCGCGCGCAACGCACACCCGTCGCGTTGCGGACACGCTCGTTTGGCTCCATGACCCCGCACCCAGGCGCCAGGAAGTGCAATTTCTGCATTTTTTTGGTTATATCCACCGGCTCGTCTCTGAGCCGTATGGCCAGACACCGATTTTGTGACAAGCCTTGTTGCAGCAATTTTTTCCCCAAATCCAAAGCCCCCCGGACCACCCACCCCCCGGCGCGCAAGCGCCGGGGGGTTTTTGTCGGAAGCAAGAATGGATCAGGCAACCCTCCGGCGGCGGAAAAGCAGCGCCACTCCCGCGAGGCCGAGCAACGCGGCGGAAGGTTCGGGGATGCTGACTGTGGCGGATTGGAATGTGGCATCCACGAACTGGCCACGGTCGAAGGACATTCCTACGCCGGGGGTGAACGTGCCGGTCATATTGTTATTGAACATCAACCCGATATAGGTCCTGTCATTTGGATCCGCCGTGAAATTCGAGAACGTCCGGATGTAGTCGCCTGTGTCACCGGGGCCCGAACGCGTCGACACCAAGGTACTTGTTTGCGTATTGAGTCCGTAAATTTCTCCAGTCTCAGTGAACAGCGAAACACTGATAAAATTCGATGCGGTGTGATTTTCGCCAAGTGAATACCGAAACGAAACTTCGGTGAGTTCGGACACCTTGAAACCGATAAGACTGTTGAATGTTGTGGTTGCCCTGAACATCGCACCTCCGGCACCTGCTGCCGCGGGGTATTGGTCGATGTATGACTGGGGCAGGGTTGCCCAGCCGCTGACGGCAACGCTGCCATCGCCTGACGCGACATCCCAGTTCTTCTGGTTCGCGTAAGGCTTGGAAATGTCCCATGCCTGGTATTGGAAATCGTTTTCCACGACAGCCAAGGCGGGGTCGCCAGTAGCGAACTCGTTGGTAAAGGTGACGGCGGCTTGCCCGGCCAGCGGCATCATCGAGAGGATCGCCGTTTTGACAAGGCTGTTGCGGAAGCTTGGTTTCATGAGTCGATAGGTATTTGTGGTGAGGAACACAGGCGCGATTGATGTGATGAGGCGCTCGCGCGTGATTGAACTGCGGACACAATGGCCATTTGCCAATTACCAAAACTGTTTTCACAATATCCATGGTGCAACTTTTACATCTTTCCTCGAAGATCAATCTGACGCGCATTGCAACCCGGGTGCCGCAACAGGATCATTTTTTGCGCTGCGGAAAATCCCAACCTTGATGGGAAGGCTCTTTCGCAAACAGTCCGGGATCCCCTCGCCTGCTGTTTTTTCACCATAGGCTCCAGCCTGTCACACACGCCTACATACCGAAAACATGAAACACGCCCATGCATGCCTTTCCGTCGCCTCCGCAGGCTTGGTGCTTGCCGGATCGCAACCACACGCCGAGTCCGCCACCATTGCCACCCCGGCTCTGACCACGGAAATCGTCGGACGGGATGTCGATGTCCTTTTTGATCCCATCGATAGCGTCAAGGACCTTGTCTCCATCAGCAATGGCTCGGTGTATACTGACGAAGGAGGTTCGATGACGATCAGCGCGATCCTTGACAACAACTCGGTCGTGGAATTGTTCGCCGCCTCAGACTTGTGGGCATACGGTATTTTCAATAATGTGGATTTGGCCACCATCACTGGCAACAACTTCACGGATCTCCCCACTGACTCGGTGGTGAAGGGAATCAGGTTCACCTTGGTGCCGTATTTCAGTTTTGACGACCCCCGGGTGACACTGCCCGTGGGCACGACTTTCACATTCGCCGTGCCAGAATCATCAGCCCCGCTTCTCACCATGCTGGGCCTGACATTTCTCGGCAGCCGGCGGTCCCGGTCGAAGGCCTGAGGTTTTCGCTTCTCACAGGGGGAACAGCCTTTCGAATTCGGCGTACTTTCCGCTAGGCTGGCGCTGGATCAGATTCACGTATTCGATGGAAATCCGGAACAATCCTTCGAGCGCGGCATCGACTCTCGACAGGATGAAGTTTTCCTCGTCCAAGGTGAGCGGTTTCGCAACCACAAGCCTCAGACAGATCGCGTTGGGGGAAATTTGCACCACCTGATGCTGGCGGATGGATCTGACGCCCATCACCGCATTGTGGCCGTAATAAGGAGGGCGGAATTCACCCGAAGGAAGCATCAGAAGGTCCCGCGCGCGTCCGGGAATATCCGCGATCACGGGCAGCTTGCGCCCGCATGCGCATCGGCCGGAGCCCACGGTCGCAAGGTCGCCGATTTCGTAGCGGAAAAGCGGCATGGCGAAATTTTGCAGCGGCGTGAGGATCACGCGACCCGTCGTCCCGGCCTGGCTGGGGTGTCCATCCTCATCCAGGATCTCGACCATGACGCGCTCGGACTGTGCGTGCCAGCTGCCCTCGGCACATTGCGTGGCGATCCCGCCGCATTCCGCGGCGGAGTAGGTGCTGCTCATTTCCGCCCCAAGCACTTCCCGGCAAAGCCCTTGCAATTCCGGCGGACAGGCCTCGCTCACGGTAATCACTTCCCTGACCCTGGGCATTGCGATGCGCTCATCCCTGGCGACGCGCAGTATTTCCAGAAGCAGTGAGGGGAAGGTGCAGATGTAGTCCGGCGCAATTTCCCGTATCGCCGCGAGCAGATCAGTGGTTGATGCCCGGTAGTCCAGCAGCACGCTGGGTCCCGTCGGCCAGACTGTGGAAACAGGAGCGCCCCAGTCGTCCATTCTCCTCATGTGAGCACCCGCGAAGGATGGCGGGCGCTGTTCATCCCGCAGGATGGAGAGAAAAGTCCCTGAAAAATCCCGCTCCCTCCACAAGTGGCCCCGCAATTGGAAGGCCTGCCAATACAGATGGTCCATGGTGCTGCGCGAGATCCTGACCGGGCGACCCGAGGAGCCGGATGTGACCACCTCGAAAATGTTTCCATGGCCCTTCGGAAGATTACACATCACAAGTTCGTCTCCCAGTTCCTGGACTTCGGCGCGGGTGAGCACCGGCAGCCTCAGCCAGTGCTCCGACCAGCTGGCGGAATCGATCGGTTGCCCGCCCGCAATCAGTTGGCTGATCCCTGCCGCATCGAAGCGCTCTTTCCAAAAACGGCTGTTCCGGCAGGCGTGTTCGATCAGCCCGAGAAGCTGCGGTCTTCGCATCGCGTCGATTTCCGCCTCGCTGCAATGTTGGGTTTGCTCAAGTTGGTGCAGGATGGATAACAGTGCCGCCGCAGGCGGCGAAGGAATGGCCGGCCATACGGCACCGGCAAACGAGCTGTGTGGAGCAATCATGCGCATGGTATCAGCGGATGTTTGGTCATGGCACCGATGAGGCCAAGTTTTATTGTTCGCTGTGCTTGCCTCGATAAAGGATCCACAGGCTCTTCATTCAAAGGAATGGTTCGGGGTATTCGAAGCTAGTTGGGCGCGGGATCGAGTGCGATGCGGCACACAATCAAGGATGCATTCTTCCTGAGTCACCATGAACTAGGAGCGAGAATTTCAATAAGCTCGCAGGATACCGGGAGAATCCTCAATGAATCCCCATTTCTGAAATGCCGGGAAAAAGGCGAGCCATGGAAGAAAGGAAGCTCCCCCTAAGGCGACAACATGGGTTTGGCGGTTCCCCCTTGAGCCAATGGATTGATGACAAAGCCTCGCCTTGGGCTTTTTGCCCGGATTTCGAGCGCAACGCAAATCGCGGGGAAAGGCTTCAATACCCGATGATCAACACCGTGGCTTTCTTCACATCACTTACAACGGCTTCAAACTTCCGCGCATCGGTCAACGCATCCGGAATACCCGAATTGGCTTCAGGCACGGATTCGAGGAAACCCAGCAGATAGCTGCTCTTGACTGCATAGTTGACGCTCTGAGCCAAAGTCCCGGTGCTTTCGAGCGCTGCTTTTTGGCTCAATTGCGAGGCGATGACGCCGACCACATTGCCATGCATGTCAAACAAGGGACCACCTGAGTTGCCCGGCTGGACCGGAACGCTGATCTGGAAATATTTCACGTCATCCTGCATTCCGGCCAGACTTGAAACATCACCCTTGGAAAGTTTCGGTTCAATCCCTTGCAACCCGATGTTCGGAAATCCAATGGTTGCCACCGCAGCTCCCAGACGAATGACCCGGCTGCTCACGACCGGCAGCGCATGGAACTCACCCGTCACCTTGAGCAAGGCCAGATCGGTAGCTGCATCCTCACGAACCACCACGGCTTCCAACAAACCCGCTTCACTCCGCACGAATACTTTTTTGCAGTCGTTTATTACATGCTGACTGGTCACCAAATAACCATCACGGGTGACTAAAAACCCAGTCCCCATGGACTTGGGCCCTGCCTCTGCCGGTTCGTCTGCCCTTCCAACGCTGGCCTCATCGGACTTCTCACGGTTTGCAAACCTCGCTTCCCATTCCTGCGCCATCCGCTGCCCTTCGGCACGCTGCGCGGGAGTCAGTCGACTTTCAATCGCCAGCACATTCTTACTTGCCAGCTCGTTTCCCTTGCTAGCTGCAAGCAATATCCACTTGTAAGCCTCCGTGTCATTCTTAACCACACCTTGTCCATTCGCGTAGGCCGCTCCAAGGCTAAATTGCGCTTGTGCGTCCCCCTGTTCGGCCGCCTTGCGATACCACTTAACAGCTTCGGCATAATCTTTTTTTACACCTAGCCCGTTGGCATAGCGGGATCCAAGAACAAATTGCGAGCCGGCACGTCCTTGATCAGCTGCTTTACGATACCACTCAACAGCTTCGAGTTGATCTTGTTTGACTCCTCGTCCAAAGGCATAAGAGTCTGCGATCGCTCCCTGCGCGCCGGCGTGCCCCTGCTCGGCCGCCTTGCGATACCACTTAACAGCTTCGGCATGATCTTGTTTGACGCCTTGCCCATTCGCGTAGGCTACTCCTAAATTAAATTGCGCTTGTGCGAACCCCTGTTCGGCCGCCTTGCGATACCACTTAACAGCCTCCACTTCATTTTTATCTACTCCTTTTCCGTTGGCATAGGCGAATCCAAGGCTACATTGCGCACCGGCGCCCCCCTGCTCGGCAGCATTACGATACCACTTAACCGCTTCGAAATCATCCTTTTCAACGCCTTGTCCGTAGGCATAGGCGACTCCAAGGCTAGATTGTGCACCGGCGTGCCCCTGCTCGGCAGCATTACGATACCACTTAACCGCTTCGGCCTCATCCTTTCCAATGCCTAGCCCGGAAGCATAGTAGAGCCCGAGTAAAAATTGTGCTTGTGCGTGCCCCTGCTCGGCCGCCATGCGATACCACTTCGCTGCTTCGAAATCATCCTTTTCAACGCCTTGTCCGTAGGCATAGGCAGATCCTAAAAAAATTGCGCAAAAGCATTTCCTTGCTCTGCGGCCTTATGATGCCACTTAAAAGCTTCGGCATGATCCTTTGCCACGCCTTGTCCGTTAAAGTAAGCGATTCCTAGCTTATATTGTGCCTCGGCGTAACCCTGTTCAGCAGACATGCGATACCACTTTGCTGCTTCGGCATCATCTTTTTCAACGCCATGGCCATTGGCGTAGGCAAATCCTAGGTCATGTTGAGCATAAGCATTGCCCTGCTCGGCCGCCTTGCTAAACCATTTAGCCGCCTCGGCTTCATTCTTTTCGACACCTTGGCCGTCGGTGTAACGCGACCCAAGAATATATTGTGCGTGCGCATTGCCCTGCTCGGCCGCCTTGCGATACCACTTTACTGCCTTGGCCTCATCTTTTGCCACTCCTTCGCCTACGGTATAATAAGCTCCTAGTTGTAATTGCGCGTCCGCGCAGCCCTGTTCGGCAGCCTTGCGATACCACTTAACCGCTTCGGCCTCATCCTTTCCAATGCCTAGCCCGGAAGCATAGTAGAGCCCGAGTAAAAATTGTGCTTGTGCGTGCCCCTGCTCGGCCGCTTTGCGATACCATTTAACAGCCTCAGTATCGTCTTTTTCTACTCCCTCTCCGTTGGCATAGGCGACTCCTAGGTTATATTGCGCACCGGCGTGCCCCTGCACAGCCGCCATGCGATACCACTTCGCTGCTTCGGCATGATCCTGTTTGATGCCTTGCCCATTGGCGTAGGCAACTCCAAGGCTAAATTGCACGCCTACATCCCCTTGTTCGGCTTTTTCCTTCAAGTGCTCAATCGCCTCCGGCTTGGCTTCTTCGCCGCGAGCCCATCCTCCCGAA
Organism: uncultured Luteolibacter sp.; assembly: GCA_964399305.1. Classification (GTDB taxonomy): domain Bacteria; phylum Verrucomicrobiota; class Verrucomicrobiia; order Verrucomicrobiales; family Akkermansiaceae; genus Luteolibacter. The sequence continues at coordinate 4,564 of CAYNQJ010000033.1, read as the reverse complement.
AGCCCTAAAACAGCCATCAATAAAACCACAAGCATCGCCGGGCGTGGGCATGAGCTTGTTTTCATCATCATTTTTGGACGCTTCATCTGCACAATTAAGGTTAAGATCCAAGGGCAAAGCGACAAGCCGATTCTTCAGCCTGCCCGTGCGTCGTTGCCTATTTTGATATCATCCGGGTTACGAGTTCAACTCGTCGAGCAGTCGCGATGAAAATTGCGGAAGGAAATCCGCTCTCATGGATTATGGTTGCGGAGTGTCGGGGAAATACTTGCCCCCTGCGATCACTTGGTCGGTGAGTCGGTCCAGTGCTTCCCGGCGGGCCTTGTCCCGTGACTTCTCGTAGGCGAGGAGGTCCTTGAAGGACACCCGGCGATGGGTGCCAACCATTCGGTGTGCGATTTCACCCTTATCGATCAGACCCACCAAATGCTGGCGGGATACGCCGAGGTAATTGGCAGCGGCCTGAGTGGTGAAAGCCTCATCCTCGGGAACCATCACAATCGCTTTTCGTTCCGACATCAGGCGGACAATCCGGGCGAAATGCTGGAATAGTGCCTCGGGGATTTCCGCTTGGTTTCCGCTGCTGTCGGTGAGCAGAACGTGATCCGGACGGGCGAAAATGCGGGCGACTTTCGCCAACTCGTCGGGTGGGATCAAAGAGGGGTCCAAGCGGTTGGTGCGTGTGGTGAGCATGGCAAGGCCCCCGGATTTTACGCCACGGGGCATGGCGGGTTGCATGGTGTGTATGGGGATACCGGTGGGGACGATAGAACCCAGCGCTGGGAATAGCAACAAATATTCGCCATATCCGCTAAATTCGCTATTTTCACTACACTCGGAACACATTCATCACCTCATCGCCCAGGTGGGTGGGGTCATGGTGGTGAGGGTCGGGTGGGATTGCCTGCTCTCAAAATCTGGCGTCAAAAGCACTGCCTCTTGGCTGCCAAATTTGACCTTCCGCCCACAGAGCCGTGATCCTCGCCTTCAAGCCGAGCTTGCCGGCCTCCTGGCGGAGACTGAGTCCGCGTTCCTCGAATCCCATACAGAGGTTACCGCCATCGTCCGAGATGCGCCTAAGAGCTCGCTGACGGCGTTCCTCGACATGCTCCGCGCCGCGCAGTTCGACCCGGACAAACAAAGTCTTGAAAAGGCGACCTTGATCGTTGCCGAGTCGATCCGCCCGAACGAGCTGGCCAAACTGCAGGAGGACAAGCTCTCCGAAGCGTGGCGGGTTATGTCGCTTTTCAATGCTCCTCTGTCGAAGCGTGTGGAAGGGTTCCAGACCGCGCTGGAGTGGCATGAGAAGGCGCTGGCGGCACACGTTGAAATCGCGGCCGAGGACAAACGCATGACCGCCGCCTGCGAGGCATTCCGCAAGGTGCTCGCCAAAGCCTGAACCATACCGCCGCCATGACCACCGACACCCGCATTGAAGCCTTCCGGCAGGCGATGGAACGGCTCTGCTCCATTCCCGGCCAACTGCAAACCATCGCCATCACTCTCGCCCGCGCCGATGAACTTCCCGGCATCATGGCGCGGTGCACCTGCCGTCTCGATGCTTCACGGCTCAAGGAAGAGCAAGTCGCCATCGGCCACCCCCTCAAACTGCGGATCCGCCTGTCTCAGCTCGAAAGCGAATTGCGGCAGGGGTTTTCCGTCATTGGAGACCAACTCCGGGCGGCGATTGACGCGGCGACGGCACATGTCACCACCGCCGCCGGTGGGCAGGATGCCGTTCGGTCGTTTCCCTTCGCCCGAAGACACTTGGAGGAACTCACGATGCACCGGACCATGCCGACCACCGCGAGCACCGCAGGACGACTTGTATTCATCAGGTCGGCATGGATGGCGCTGGGCGCGGCCATGGCATCCCTGGATGAAATCCGTTTTGATGCGCGGCAGCGGCAGGAATTTGGCGTTCAGTCGGTTTAAAACCTTGACCAATATTCCGTTTTGGAATAATTAAGCCGCCCATGAATTGGGAACTTGAGCCCACCGACCAGTTTGAGCGGGATGCGAAGCGGTACGCGAAAAAGCAACCTGCCGAATTCCTTGCCGTCATGGAGAATCTGGAGAAATACAAGGTTTCCCTTGAAGAATCCAGTCATCCACGGCTGGTTCAGTTCGGCTTTCTACATGAGGAACCGAAGGGCATTCGTGCCATCGACCAGTCGGGCGGGGCACTTGCAAGCGGAGAAAAAAGAGGCAAATTGGATCAGACAAGACTTTACACGTATGCCGCTTTGGAATCAAAGGTCCTGCACTTGCTGTGCCTTGGCTCCAAAACGACCCAGGCGAAGGACATCCGCTACGCCGAGCGCGTGGTGGAGGCCCTCCGCAAGGAGACCGGGGAGTAATTCCCCCTGTCGCAACCAATAGATGAAAAAATAAATGAAAACCGACACCACTCCATCTCCCGCCACCCAGCCGAAGCGATTCGCGTCGGTGCGGGATCTCGTCAAGGCCACCGCCGCCGATGACGGGCAAATCCGCGAATTTGACCGCCGGATCAAGGGTGCCACCATCGTCAATGCCCTTATCCGCAGCCGTGCCGCTGCGGGCATGACCCAAGCCGATGTGGCGGAAAAAATGAACCGCACCCAAAGCGCAGTGTCCAAGCTGGAGCATTCTACCGATGCGGAGCTATCCCTCCAGGACCTCGCCAGCTACCTGCACGCCACCGGCGGGCGGCTCAATCTCGGCATCGGCAAACAGCTGAATCGCGTCGAGCGGATCAAGGAACTGGCCATCTGCCTGGAAAGCGAACTCAAGGCCCTGGCCGATTTGTCTTCCAACAGCGACGACCGCGCCATCCGCCAGAGCATCAATGGCTTTTTCGGGGAAGCATGGTTCAACTTCTTCAAAATCCTCTGCGATGCCACCTCACGGCTCCCGATGGAACCCGAGGAAAATTCCCCGGTGAAGTTGCTCGGCGCGGATCCAGGAATCGCAAATGTCACCCCGAGGGCGGAAATGGCGGGATGCTGAATGACTTTGGTCTTTCAAATGGCATCAGACAAAAGCGATCTCAAAACAATTCTTGATCCAGTTCGTGGCGCAATTTGACGGCATCCCGGTAATCGGACTTGTCTTTGGGAGCGACTGCAATGATTCGATCAAGCCACCGCTTGGCTTCCTCACGGTTTCGCTCGGTTCCAATGCCGTCCCGGCAGCAACACGCCATCCGCCACATGGCATGAAAGCGAAGATTTCCACGTGGCCGTTCGGCAACTTGGAGCCAGCAGCGAAATGCTTCCTCGGGTTCGTGAGCGGGTGAACGCCGGTCCTCATAAATGTAGGCCAGGCTGGCATACGAAAGATCGTTTCCGCTGTCGGCAGCGATCCGCAGCCACCTCACCGCTTCCAGATGGTTTTCTGCACGGAAGGATAAAAGTCGTCCAGCAAGGTCCGCACCGCTCCTAGCACCAGCCTCGTGAGCCTTGATGAACCATTCGACGGCCTTCTTCTCATCGACAGGAACGCTCCGTCCTTCGCGATAAGCTAGCCCCATGGAAATCATCCCGGAAGAATCACCAAGGTCTGCGGCTCGTCGATACCAGTCGATAGACTCCTGCTTATCTTCGTCGCTCCGTTCTTCACGGGCAAGGAGTGTCCCGTAGAAGGAATGTCCCACGGGTGAGTGATGTTCTGCTCATTCCTTCGCCACCACGGTGTCATACAACCCGAAGTGTGATAACCCTTTGTGGCTTTCAATAGGATGCGGCTCGATAGAGATCGTCCGATGGCTGGAGATTCAGGTAAGCGGCGAAAATTTCCAGCAGGTTGGCGCGGCACTCAGCGATGTTGTCGGGCAGGAGCTCGATGCCGTAGAGGCACATGAGGGCGAGCAGGGCGTAGTGCTGGCGCTCGAAATCCGACTTGCCGTATTTCAGTTCCACCGCCGCCAGTTTCCGCTGGAGGATTTTCACGAGGAAATTCCCGCTGCCGCAGGCCGGCTCCAGAAACCGCGAGTCGATGCGTTCGGTTTCGCCCTTCACCAGATCGAGCATCGCCTCAACCAGCCATTCCGGGGTGAAGACCTCCCCGTGGTCGGCGACGCGTTGTTTGGATTTTACGAGGCTCATGGAGAATGATCTGGATGGGACGACAGCGACTGTCGTTACCGGAGGAATGAACTATCTGGAAATCTTCATAAATGCCAGCGGGATCGCAATCTACCACTCCGATCTTGAAATCGGCAGGCACCCCGCCAGATTCTGGACGAATGCCGTTGAAGATCAGCCGAGTGGGGACCGGGTTTCAAACCCGCCGGAAACGCGACAGAAAACCTGTCCCGCTTCACACGCATTCCACACAAAACGCTGCATCAAGATGGCACAATATGCGAAACACCGTAAAACCACCGACCCAGAATAGCCCATGAATGCCCCTAAAAACGCACAACCTGTTGGTAATCAACAAGCTGGCGGAGGGGGTGGGATTGCCTGCGCTGCGCTCCGGCCCTGCAAGGTGCGCTTCGCGTGGATTTGAAATGTTTTGCGATTCCGCAAAACCCGGCAGTCAAACCCGTTTCGCTGCGCTCAAGGGGTTCTCGGCCCAC
>CAYNQJ010000032.1:0-48689 GCA_964399305.1 uncultured Luteolibacter sp. | reverse complement strand
CAATGCGGCGGCAGGCATCCTCTGGAGCCTGCGGGACTTGCGAAAAGAGCCCGGCTGATTTTATTGCCTGGGATTAACTGTGGACAATGCGGGGTTGGTTTGACGGCCAAGCGCTGGCGCACTGCCCAATTCCGTATTTGGGTTGTTCTTCCGCCTTGCCAGCGGGAGCGGATTCCCCCACCCCTTGTGGCAGCGAATCTTATGCACAAAGTCCTTATCATCGGAGCCGGCGGAGTCGGCAAAGTCGTCGCTCACAAATGCGCCATGGTTCCCGAAGTTTTCGGCGAAATCACCCTTGCTTCCCGGACGCTATCCAAATGCGAGGCCATCGCCGCCGAAGTGAAACAGCGGACCGGTCGCATCATCGCCATCGAGCGGGTGGATGCCGACAATCCTATGGAGACAGCCGCGCTAATCCGCCGGACCGGGGCGAAACTGCTCATCAATGTGGCGCTTCCATACCAGGATCTGGCTTTGATGGACGCTTGTTTGGAGTCCGGCTGTGATTACATGGACACGGCGAATTACGAGCCCAAGGATGTTGCCAAGTTCGAGTATTCATGGCAGTGGGCCTATCAGGATCGTTTTCTCAAGGCCGGTCTGTCGGCCCTGTTAGGATCAGGGTTTGATCCCGGCGTGACCAATGTCTTCACCGCCTGGGCGCTGAAACACCACTTCGATGAAATCCACACTCTGGACATCATCGATGTCAACGGCGGCAATCACGGCAAGGCTTTTGCCACCAATTTCAATCCGGAGATCAACATCCGCGAAGTGACCGCGGAGTGCCGTCATTATGAAGACGGCCGTTTTATCGAGACACCGGCGATGTCGCTTCACCAGCCGTTCACCTGTCCGGATGGTGTCGGCACTTACGAGATCTACCGGATGTACCACGAAGAACTCGAATCGCTCGTCAAGCACATCCCCACGATCCGCCGCGCGCAGTTCTGGATGTCGTTTTCGCCCAATTACCTGAAACATCTCGAGGTGTTGGGGAACGTCGGCATGACGCGCATCGATCCGGTGTTTTACAAGGGGGTGGAAATCGTGCCATTGCAGTTCCTCAAGGCTGTATTGCCCGATCCTGGCGACCTGGGGAAGTCCACCAAGGGCAAAACCTGTATCGGCAACATCATCACCGGAACAAGGAACGGGGAGTTCAAGGCGCTATATGTCCACAACATTTGCGACCACGAAGCCTGCTTCGCAGAGGTTGGATCGCAGGCGATTTCCTACACCACCGGGGTGCCGGCAATGATCGGGGCCAAGCAAATGCTGGCGGGTTGTTGGAAGAAACCCGGTGTCTGGAACATCGAGCAGCACGACCCTGATTCGTTCATGGCCGACCTCAACGTCCATGGGTTGCCGTGGTCGGTCATCGAACTCAACCGCCAGCAGGCGGAGGCGCTCCAGGTGGTGTGAGATTCCACCGCGTCATCATCGTCTTCCAGTCTGCCAGCCAATTCCGACATGATTGAAACCACGGAACATTTAGTTCAACATCTTGAAAAATGCCGCTGCGGGCCTGGTGGTCCGGTTTGCGCGGTCGATACCGAGGCCGACAGCCTCCACCGCTACCGCGAGTCGCTGTGTCTTGTTCAATTTGCGATTCGCGGCGAGTCCGTGCTGATTGACCCGCTGGCCATTGAGGATCTCACGCCGTTGGGCGATTACCTTGCGGAGGCCACCGTGTGGATGCATGGGGCGGACTATGACATGACCATGTTCAAGCGTCAGTTCGGCGATCTCCCAGCGGTTGTGTATGACACCCAGATCGGTGCCCGCCTGTTGGGTGCCAGGCGGTTCGGGCTTGGTGATCTTGTCCAGCAGTATTTCGGAATCGAACTGTCGAAATCCTCGCAGAAGGCGGACTGGGGCAAGCGGCCATTATCGCCGAAAATGATCGAATACGCGCTCAATGATGTCAATTATCTGTTAGAGATGGGTGACATGATCGTGGCCGGACTCAAGGCGGCCGGGCGCTATGATTGGTTTGAGGAAAGCTGTTCCGCCGCGCGTCGCAAGGTGCTGGAGCGGGATGATGCGAAAGAGGAGAGCTGGAGAATCCAGGGTTCGGGCAAGCTGGACCGACGCGGTCTGGCGTGTCTACGCGCGTTGTGGCATTGGCGGGATGCAGAGGCCAAGGCCTGGGACCGGCCGTCCTTCATGGTGGTGACGAACAGCCAGATTCTCGAATGGTGCCACGATCTGGTGGCTGGCAAATCGATCACCCTGCCGCATCACTTCCGGCCGGACCGTGTGAAGCGTTTTCGCGCCTCGATGGCGTCCATCGAGGCGCTGCCCGAGTCCGAATGGCCTGAGCGTCCTACCGGGAAGCGTCGCAAGCGCGACCGGGATTTCGAGCGCAGGCTTGATGCGCTGCTCAAATCCCGGGATCAGGCCGCCGAGCAGCTTGATATCGAGAGCTCACTGATTGCTCCGCGAGCTGTATTGGAAAGCATTGCTTCGAACGAGGCGGTCCCGTGCGAGGTTTTGCTCAAGTGGCAATGCGAACAGCTCGGTCTTGGTGGTTCCGAATAACGGGGCGATGGTCTAAATATTTTGCGATGTTTGCCCGGATTCAGGCAGGATGGGTGCTGTTGGTGCTTGGAATTCCATAAAATCCGCCTGATGTGCGATTTTTTTTGCTTGTCGGATTTCCACCTTCTGGTTCGCTCCACGCGTTCTTGGTGATCATATGGCCTGAATCCTTGTGATTTTGGTACATGAACCGCTTTGGAAGCGCCCTTATTACCCGGATTTGCCTTTGAAATATGATGGTTCCTGACGAAATGCCCCGCACAGCTGACACCGGTCTGCCGGTCCACTCCCGTCGTGGAGCTTTGGGAGCGATGGGGCTTGCCGGTTTGGGATGGCTGGCCACATCCGCCGTTTCCCAAGCCTTTACGCCTGCGAAAAAATCCGCTGCGGTCCCCAAGGTCACCGTGCCGACGTCCAACCGTTCCGCATCCAACCGCGCGGTGCGCTTTGTTGAGCCTGAAACGGCTTCCGATCTTCCCGAGGAATGGTGGCATCGGAATGGCGCGGCGGCATCCCAATACCTTCGTTATTTGAACAGCCTCAACCTGCGGCGTGTGAATGCCAAACAGGTCCTGGATTCCCACGCGAAATCGAAAAGGGGCGTATGGAACAGCATACCGCCCAGAGTCTGGTGGAACCGCATGGGATACACCCTGCGGGTTGTGGAGCGCATTGCGTTGGAGTTGAATGTCTCCGATGTGGAAGTGATTTCCGCCTACAGATCCCCTGCGTACAACGCCCGCTGTTCCGGTGCCCGACGGGGTTCCTGGCATCAGGCGAATGTTGCGGTTGACGTGAAATTTCCTGTTCGTGCCTCGGTGGTGACCGCCACGGCCCGCGAGTTGCGCGACCTTGGCTTGTTCCGCGGCGGAGTCGGTGGTTATTGGAATTTCACCCACATCGACGCCCGCGGCAAAAACATCAATTGGTAAGGGCTTCTTCCGGGGCCTTTCGGATGGCGCAGGACGCCTTGCCGCCATTGGCGGACCGTTCCCGCCGGCCAATGGTCACCGGGTCGGGCGCATGAACCAAGACGGGAGAGGCGTGCGATTGCGTGCGCCGGAAATTCCTCCCAACAACATCCGCATAGTTTAGGGTGGGATTTGCGTAGCCGATCCGGACATTTGCCGATTGGATACGCCGCAATGAATTCTATCGGATCTACCGGGCATGCCAGCCCCGATCTGTCCCGCTCACGGGAGTCATCCTGCGGGAAACCGCTTTTCCCCCAATCCGGGGTGGAACTCTATCACTTCAACATTGACCTTATTAACGAGATTTGATTGGTCCCTGAATTGCTCTCCCGAATTGTCACCCCATCCATAAACCCCATGAAAACCAGTTGGAATTTCCCGATAACCTCGCTTCTCAACCGATCGATCCGCAGCCTCAAGGGCAACCTGATGTGGGTTGGGGGCGGCACCGCATCGGTGGCACTCATCCTCATTTCCTGCGGCACCACCTCGCGCACCATCATGGCCCCGGTCAGCATCCCTGGGGCCACATTCATCGGGACCGAAGGCTGCGCCGAATGCCACGAGGAGCTTGTCCGGGACTTCCGCACGGCCGATCACGCCAAACTCCAGGCCAAGGGGGCCAATGCCGTGGACATGGGTTGCGAATCCTGCCACGGCGCGGGCAGCAAGCACCAGGAATCGGGCGGGGCCGCCGGCACCATCATCAACCCGAGCAAATCCCCGGATACCTGCTTCCAATGCCACCTCGATACCAAGGCCCAGTTCAGCCTGCCCTTCAGTCACCCGGTCCTTTCCGGCAAGATGACCTGCACCGAGTGCCATGACCCGCACAAGGGCGACGCGATCAAGGGGGGCGGCACCCAGCTCCACGGCAGGAACGAAACCTGTGCGGAGTGCCACAAGGCCCAGATGGGGCCTTTCATCTTCGCGCACGACGCTGTCAAGGAAGGCTGCACTTCTTGCCACAGTCCCCACGGTTCGGTGAACCAGAAAATGCTCACCGAACGCAACGCGACGCTCTGCCTGAAGTGCCACTTCGACAGCCATACGGGACTCTCCGGCCAGATGGGCCCCTCCGGAAGCCATGGCCCGACCGGCACAGGCAGCAGTTCAACCAGCCGATTCAACCAGGGCACCTGCTGGAGCGCCGGCTGTCATGAAGCCGTCCATGGATCCAACACCAATGTCGAACTGCGCTACTAATCCCCAAAATCCAAAAAACCATGAAACCGATTCTCTTCTCAAAACTGTTGGGGCAATCCAAAATCCTGCGTGCGTTCCGTTTCGCACTGCTTGCGCCGACGTTGCTGATCACCATGCAAGCCTCGCAAGCAGGCACGTCGGAACCCGCGTCTTCATCCGAGTCCGCTGAAGAACCCGAACTCCTCAATTGGATTGGCTTCACCATCGGCGGCGCATTTGTCAGTAGTGACGACGAGGGGTTTTCCCGCCGCACCCAGACCAATGGTGACTTCTATGGCGGGATTGACTCAATGGGCTACATCCATCAGCTCGATGATTCGACTGCCCTGACACTGGATGGCCGCGCGATGCCGGGCCTTGAGGATTACGAGGTCAACATCGGTGTCGAAAAGGATGAACTCGGCTACGTCAAGGCGGGCTTCAAGCAGTTCCGCACCTGGTATGACGCTACGGGCGGCTATCTTGAAGGTGCCAACATGGAGGCCAGCAACGTGAATGCTCTGTTTGGAGATGACCGGTCAATTGACCGCGGAGAGCTTTATTTCGAGGCTGGGCTGCGCATGGAGGACGTGCCGGAGATCACCTTCGCCTACAGGCATCTCTATCGGGATGGCGACAAGGATTCGCTGGCATGGGGGGACACCCGTGCAAATACCAACTGGGGCGGCGTCACCGGCAGCAGTCCCGCGTTCAAGCTCATGCCTGCCCTTTGGGATATCGATGAAAGCACCGACATCTTCGAGCTGGATGTGGAGCACACACTGGGCAACACGGACATCGGCATGGGACTTGTATATGAAACCTACAGCCTCGACAACTCGCGCTACATGCCGCGTTGGGGGTCGAAGCCCACCGGTGTCGGATCCGGATCCACCACCGATATCAATGAAATCACCCAGACCGAGAAAACGGATGCCGACATTTTCTCCGGCAACATCCACAGTGTGACCCGTTTCAGTGACAAGGCCTGGCTCTCCTTCGCCGCTTCCTACAGCAGCATGGACACCGACATCGACGGCGGTGCCCGTGAGTATGGTGTTTATTGGCCCACACCGATCCCGGGTTCTCCTGCAAGGCGTGACTACGCCTATGATCAGATGAGCGGTGGCAGCAACCTGAACCAGTTCATCACCAACCTCAACTTCATGTGGGTGCCTGTGACCGACCTGACCGTCACTCCGTCGCTCAGGTATGAGAATGAAAGCGTTGACACCTATAGCAATTTCAGGGCGTTCAACTCCAACCAGAGCTGGCAGGGGATGCAAAGTCTCGGTTCATACACGGATATGGACTCCATGACCGGAGCCGTTGACATCCGTTACACGGGGCTCGACAACCTTGTGCTCTTTGCCAAGGGACTTTGGGGGAATGAGAACGAGGATGTTCTCAGGAAAGACCGGGTGCTTCCGGGGGAGTTTCTCGATTCCGATGTGGATATCGACGAGCAGGAATACACGCTCGGTGTCAACTGGTATGCCATGCGCAACCTGAGTTTCTCGCTGCAAGGATTTCACAGCGAGCGAGATCAGTCGCTCGACCATCAGGTTGGCAACCAGGTGAAGGCTTCAAATTCCGCGGATGGAGGAGCCAACAACTTCCGGCCGATCCTCACGGACCACAACGTCGAGGTGGATGATGTGAACCTGCGGGTCACGTGGCGGCCCATGTCGAACCTATCGCTGGTGACCCGCTACGATTATCAGCAGAGCGAGATCGACAACCGCGGGCTCAACTGGAGTCCGCCGACCACGGCTGGAAGCACCGCACCGGGAACCCCCGTATATTTCGATCTTATCCAGAGCGGTGAGATCGACACCCACATCCTCAGCCAGAGTGTGACGTGGAGTCCTCTGGAGCGCATGTATGTCCAGGGCAGTGTCAGCTGGGCCAGTTCGGAGACCGATACGCCTGAAAAATACACCGGCGATGCAGACAACGATTATCTGGTGGCCAGCCTCACCTCTGGTTACGCGATTGACGACAAGACCGACATCGTCGCCAGCTACTCATACTTCCAGGCCAGCAACTATGTGAACAGCCAGGGATACACCGGTGTTGATACCATGGGTTACGGGCTCAATACCGAGGAACATTCCATCAGCCTGGCCCTGACGCGGATTCTGACACCGAATATGGTCTGGAACATTCGTTATGCGTTTATCACGAGCAATACCGATCCGATGCCTGATCAGAGCGGCGGCTGGAATGATTTCGACGCCCACATGGTTTCTTCAGGCTTGCAAATCCGTTTCTAAAAAACCACATTCCATCCTGTAGACCAACAACCAACCAACATTCCCATGAAAAACCACATTGCTCTCATTGCCATCGCCTTCGCACTGGCCACTCCGGCTGTTCATGCCGACGCTGCCGCCATCTATGCCAAAAGCTGCGCCTCCTGCCACGGCAAGGACGGATCCGGCAACACCAAGATGGGCAAAAAGGCCGGCGCAAGGGACTACACCACTGCCGAAGGCCAGAAGTGGTCCGATGCCGAAGGTGTCAAGGCCATCCTTGAAGGCGTGAAGGACGGTGGCAAGACCAAGATGAAAGGTTACAGCGGCAAGATCTCCGAGGCGGAAGCCAAGGAACTCGTGGCCTATATCCGCAAGTTCAAGAAATAAGGGCCGTCAATGCCGGTCCCTACGCATTCGCTGCTGGAACGGTTGCTCAAGCGGAGTCTCGACCACGAGGCTCCGCTTTTTTAGAAAACACAAGTTCTGAGAATCCCATCAAAGCCATCACCCCCGAAGACCCATGAGTGAAGATCCCCCGACACCTGCGATCCCCGGCCGCCTCAACCGCCTGCGCAACTGGCTCAGCTTGGCCGGCATGGTTTTATCGATATCCGCAGCCTTCGCCTTCCTGCTGCTGTTCGCGGTGGACCTGTTTGCCGAGCACGCGAACCCGTACATGGGCATTCTTGCCTACGTGGTCGCGCCGATGTTCTTTTTCGCGGGTGCGGCGCTGGTGCTTCTCGGCTACATCCTCGAGTCCCGGAGGATGCGCAAGGGCATGCCGCACAAGGAGTCCTCGCTCGTCCTGCGTATCGACCTTTCACGCAAGCGTGACCGCCGCATGATGGTCGCCTTTGTCGGCGGCAGCCTGGTGTTTCTTTTCCTGACGGCATTTGGCAGTTACGAGACCTATCACCTGATGGAGACCAACACGTTCTGTGGCGAGGCCTGCCACACGCCGATGGAGCCGGAATACAAGGCGTATCAGCACTCCGCCCATGCCCAGGTTGCCTGCGTGGACTGCCACATCGGACCTGGCACCAAGGCGTATATCCAGACGAAGCTCAATGGGGTGAAGCAGCTGTACCATCAGATCCGGGGCGATTACAAGCGGCCGATCCAGATCCACAATCCGAACCTGCGGCTGGCGCAGGAGACCTGCCAGACCTGCCATTGGTCGCAGAAGCATTTCGGGGATGTGCCGAAAACCTACCGCCGTTTCCTGGCTGACGAGGAGAACACGCCGTTCACGGTGAACATGGTTCTCAAAGTGGGGGGAAGCGATCCGGTGCACGGCCCGGTGGAAGGGATACACTCGCACATGAATGTTTCCAACAAGATCGAGTTCATCTCGCTCGACGAGGCGCGTCTGCAGATCCCATGGGTCCGGGTGACCAATGCGGACGGCAAGGTGACCGAATACCGCACCGAGGAATTCACCGATGACATTTCCAAGCACGAGATCCGGACCATGGACTGTATGGATTGCCACAACCGGCCCGCCCACAAGTTCGCCACTCCGAACGATGCCGTCGATCAGGCGATGGCATTGGGCCGGATCGATGTGGGCATTCCCTGGGCCAAAGCCAATGTGGTCAAGGCTCTGGAGGCTCCGTATTCGACCCGAGAGGAGGCGCACAAGAAAATCGCGGAGTATCTCCGCTCCGAGTATCCGGATGACGAGCGGGTGGAAGCACTGATCAAGGAGACTCTCAATATTTACAAAAACAACTTCTTCCCCGAGATGAAAGCCGATTGGCGCGCCCACCCGGACCATATCGGGCACAAGAATACCAACGGATGCTTCCGCTGTCATGACGGCATGCATTTTGCCGAGGACGGCGAGACCACCATCAAGGGCAGCGATTGCAATGCCTGCCATCTGATTACCTCCCAGGGAGCCGGCGAGGAGCTTGAGAAGGTCAATCTCAAGGGATTCGACTTCTTCCATCTGGACTCCGATTACCTCGAGCCGAACTGTGCCGAGTGCCACAATGGTGGAACCCAGGAGGAATAATCTGATTCACTCCGCATGTCTTCGGATACGGTTGACGCAGCTTGTCAAAGTCGGCTTATTCCCGGCATTCCAAAGCCCAAATCATGAAATCAGTTCATTTATGTGCCGGATTGATCCTGCTTGCCGGCAGTGCTTGCAAGCAGGACAAGGAAATCAAAGTTTACCGCGTCGAGCGAACCAGCCCTGTTGCGCATGCGGAGGGCGGTGCGGATCCTCACGCGGGGGTTCCAGGCATGAAACCCGGTGAGGCTTCGGGAGATCCCCATGCGGGCATTCCCGGAATGGATCCGGCTGCGGGTGGTGACCCGCATGCGGGCCTGACTCCGCAACAACTGTCGATGGTGGGAGAGCCTAGCGGTCCGAAAGTGTCGGATACGGCACCGGAGGGTTGGATCAAACAAGCGGCGACCAGCATGCGGCAGCTCAGTTACCGGGTTGAGGGTGAGGAGGGCGCGAGCACCGACGTTTCACTCGTCATCCTCCGCGGGGCCGCCGGAGGAAAGCTGGTGAACGTCAACCGTTGGCGCGATCAGCAGGGATTGACCGCCATCACTGAGGAGACGCTCAAGGATCATTCCGAGGTCTTGGCGACTCCTCTGGGAGAAGCGCTGGTGGTGGATATCGAGGGCCTGCTCGAAGGGGCGGATCCCAAAAAGGACGGAAGGATGCTGGGTGCCATCGTCGATCGCGGCAAGGACGGTTGGTTTTTCCGAATGCGGGGCAATGCCGAGCTGACCGCCGCCCAAAAGGATGCCTTCCTGAACTGGGTAAAGTCGGTAGGTCCGGCAAAAGAGGGTGAGGCGGCAAAAACCGAGTCACCGAAGGAAGAGACACCGGCTGTCGATCCCAAGGCCCCTGCCGTAGGCGGCCGCCTCACTTGGGCAATTCCCGTGGGTTGGCAGGCCGATCCCACTGTGCGCAGCATGCGCGACGCCACATTTGTCATCACCCATGCCGATGGCACCAAGGGAGAGATCGCGGTTTCCCATTTTCCGGGTGACGTTGGCGGGGATTTGGAAAACGTGAACCGCTGGCTTGGCCAGTTGGGTTTGCCCGCCGTCGATCAAGCGGGTTTCGAGAAGCAGGTTTCCAGCGTGAAAGCCGGGCCCAAGACCTTTTCATTTGTCGATCTGAAGGGCGAGAAATCCCGCATGGCGACCGGGTGGGCGCGCCATGGTGCGGACACCTGGTTCTTCAAACTGACCGGCCCGGATGCATTGGTGGAAGCGGAGGTGCCTGCATTCAGAGCGTTTTTGGAATCGATCCGCTTCACCCAGCCTGAATGATGAAAACCCTACGACGTTTCCTCGATTTCGCCTGTTCGCTGCGTCTCACTCTTTTTTGTCTGGCTGCGGCGTTGGTGCTGGTGTTTGCCGGGACCCTTGCCCAGGTCAAATTCGGTCTCTATCTGGTTCAGGAGGAATACTTCCAAAGCTGGTTCGTCTGGTGGCAGTCGGCCTCGGAAAGCGTCAGGCTGCCGGTTTTTCCCGGCGGCCACCTGATCGGCGCGGTTCTTCTAACAAATTTGATCGCCGCGCACATCCGCCGGTTTTCATGGGGCTGGAAAAAACTGGGCATCCAGCTTACCCACCTCGGCCTCATTATCATGCTGGCAGGCGGCCTTGCCACTGATTTGTTCTCCGTGCACAGCTACATGCGCCTCAAGGAGGGGGAAACCAAGAATTACTCCGAGGACAGCATGAGGATGGAGCTGGCGGTGATCGACCACTCGGATCCGGAGCTTGACCAGGTGACGGCGATTCCCGGCGACCTGCTGGCGGGCGGTGGTGTCATCATGCATGAGTCGCTGCCATTCAAGATCGTGATTCGCGGATTCTATCGGAATTCAAAGCTGCGTCCCGTCACTGCGGATAAAGCCGGAGTTCCTGCGGCGACAATGGGCACCGGCAAGCGGATTGCGGTGATGTCCGCCCCGCGGGCGATCCGCATGGACGAAAGCGACAACATGAGTGCGGTGATCGAGATCATCCCGGAATCCGATGGGAAGTCCCTGGGGACCTGGCTGGTTTCAGCCGCCATGGCCGATGCCCAGACGCTTGAGGTCGACGGGCGTCCATGGAGCCTTCAGCTGCGTCTTGCGCGTCATTACAAACCCTACAGCCTGACTTTGCACGATTTCACCCATGAGACCTATCCGGGGACTTCCATTCCGAAGAATTTCTCCAGCAAGGTGGATGTGGTGGACCCGGAAAACAACGAGTCGCGCCCGGCGTTGATTTTCATGAACAATCCGCTGCGTTATCGCGGTGACACTTACTATCAGTCCGGATTTGAATCCGATAACAGCGGCACGATACTCCAGGTTGTCCGCAATCCAAGCTATCAGGCTCCGTACATCGCCTGTGTCATCGTCTCGCTCGGGCTTATCTATCAATTTTCCCTTCATCTCACGGCCTTCGCGCGTCGTGCGAAATCCTCCCCCGCGCCATGAAACGTCTCGCTCCCTATCTCGTCCTGCTTGTCTTCGTCGCCTGGCTGGCCTCCACATGGCGGACTCCGCGCGCCATGCCCGGCGAGTTCGATCTTTCGTCGTTCGACCGGATCCCCGTGCTGGTCGGCGGCCGCATCAAGCCATTGGACACCGTGGCCCGGAACTCGCTTCTGATCCTCAGCAGCAAGCAGACGCTGCGTCTTGAAGAAGGCGGGAAAATGCGTGCCTCGCGCTGGCTGGCAGACGTGTTATTCCGTCCCGAAGTGGCGGACACCTATCCGGTTTTCGACATTGCGAATCCGGACGTGCTGGGCATGATGGGATTGCCGAATTCCGAGCGCCGTGCCTGCTCGTTCGATGAACTCGAGCCGCATCTTCCGAAGATCGATGAGGAGGGCAAGATCGCTGGAGATGTCGCGTCTTCCCAGCGCACCCCGTTCCAATCCGCCGTGTTCAACCTGCGCAACTCGATTTATCTTTATCAGCGGCTCAAGAGCAGCATCCACGAAGAAGGCACCAAGGACTTTGCCAAGGAAATCAAAACCTATGCCGAGACGGTTGCCGCAGGTGATGCGAAGATGAAGGAAAGCAAGGGAGCTCTCGATAAAGATGGCCTCGCGATGCTGCGTTCTTCGGTCTCACGCTACCAGCGCCAGGCGGAATTTTCCTACATGCTCACCGTCGCCCCCCCCGCTGGCAGCAAGGAGGATGCCTGGATGGCCACCGGCGACGCCCTGATGCGGGTCAAATCCCCGGAAACCATCCCCGCCTCGGTCGCGGCGTTCGCCGACATGGGCGACGCCTTCCGTGCCGGTGATGTCAAAGCATTCTCGCGCGTGACGGGCGAATATGCCGGTTGGCTCAAGATCGAGCATCCGGAGTGGACGGGGCGCACCACCTTCGAGCTTCGTTTCAACCAGATCGAACCGTTCTACGGCAGCATGGTGTTGTATGTGACCGCCTTCCTGCTTGCCTGTATCTCATGGATGGCGATGCCCCGGGGCATGCGCAAGACCGCCTTCCTCCTGCTTTTGTTAGCGTTCCTGATCCACACCTTCGGGATGTTGGCCCGGATGTACATCCAGGGACGCCCGCCGGTTACCAACCTTTACTCATCGGCGATATTCGTCGGCTGGGGGGCCGTGTTGATCGGCCTGATCCTGGAGCGGCTGTTCCGCGACGGCATTGGCGCCGCTTCGGCGGGTCTGGTCGGTTTCGCCACGCTGATCATTGCGCACCATCTTGGCTCGAGCGGAGACACCCTGGAGATGATGCAGGCGGTGTTGGACAGCAATTTCTGGTTGGCGACGCATGTGGTGGTGATCACCTTTGGTTATTCCGCGATGTTCCTGGCCGGCATGCTGGCGATTGTCTATGTGGTGTTGGGGATATTCACACCGCTGCTCAAACGGCCGGTGGCAAAGGCCCTTACGCGGATGGTCTACGGGGTCATTTGTTTCGCCACGCTATTCAGTTTTGTCGGTACCGTGCTTGGCGGGATCTGGGCGGACCAATCCTGGGGCCGGTTCTGGGGATGGGATCCCAAGGAAAACGGTGCCTTGATGATTGTATTGTGGTGTGCCCTGCTGCTTCACGCGCGCTGGGGCGGGTTCATCCGTGAACGCGGCATCATGGCCATGGCCATTGTTGGCAACGCGATCACCGCTTTTTCCTGGTTTGGTGTGAACATGCTGGGTGTCGGGCTGCATTCTTACGGATTCATGGACAAGGCCTTCCCCTGGCTGGTGGGATTCGTCATTTCCCAATTCCTCCTTGTCCTGCTTTCGCGCCTGCCGGTGTCCTGTTGGCGCAGTTTCCGAGGTGCGGCGCCCGCCGATATCAAGTCCGCAGGCTTCAGGCCGGATGTGGCACCACCCTGTGAGGCTTCGTGATACCGGTCGTTCCGCAGCGCCATTGGATTATCCGGGATGCCCGTGGATTACGGCTTGATCACGGGGCCCATAATCCCAAATGTCTCCGGCCATGTCCGTAGTTCTCCAACATACCCTTGCCGGTCCGGCCACTCTTGAAGGAACTTCGCTTCATACTGGTGAAAAGGTCACCCTCACGCTCAAGCCGGCTCCTGAAGGTCATGGATTCAAATTCCGCCGCATCGACCTTCCCGATCAGCCGTTCATCAACGCGGATGTGGACAAGGTGCAGACCGTCGAGCGGGCCACCACGCTGGCGGAGGGCTCGGTAAAGGTGCACACGGTCGAGCATGTGATTTCGGCGCTCACCGGCATGGGGGTGGACAACGCGCTGATCGAAATGGATGCCAACGAACCGCCGATTGGCGACGGCTCGGCACAGCCGTTTGTGAAGATGATCCGGCAGGTGGGAGTGGTTGCCCAATCGGCACCACGTCGGGTTTGGGAAATCCGCGAGCCGGTTTATCTGGAAACCGGTGATGGCACCATCATCACCATCATGCCCGCCAAAACCTTCAGGGTTTCGGTGACCAATGTCGGCCCCGAGGGTCGTTTCACCCAGTATTTTTCCACAGAGGTCACACCGGCCACCTACGAGAACGAAATCTGCGCCGCCCGCACTTTTGTATATTACGAGGACGTCAAGCCGCTGCTCGACAAGGGGCTGATCAAGGGCGGCTCGCTCGAAAGCGCGGTGGTCATCCGCGGCAATGAAACCATGTCCAAGGAGCCGATGCGGTTTCAGAACGAGTTTGCCCGCCACAAGGCGCTCGACCTGATTGGCGACCTGATGCTCTCGGGCATCCGTATCCTCGGGCACGTCATCGCCGTCAAACCCGGACACGGGCCCAACACCAAGATGGCTGCAAAACTCAAGTCGGAGTATCTCAGGATGCGCTCCATGGTGCCGGCTGAGGTCAATCTTCCGAACGGCGAGAGCGTGCTTGATATCAACGAAGTCCTCAGGATCCTGCCGCACCGCTACCCGTTCCTGATGGTGGATCGCATTGTCGACTGCCTCAGCGACAACAAATGCACCGGAGTCAAAAACGTCACGATCAACGAGCCGTTTTTCCCCGGTCACTTCCCAGGGCACCCGATCATGCCCGGCGTGCTGCAGCTCGAGGCGATGGCCCAGGTCTCTTCGGTGCTGATGCTGCGCAAACCGGAAAACACCGGCAAGATCGGCTATTTCATGAGTGCCGACAATGTCAAATGGCGCCGCCCGGTGCTGCCTGGCGACACGCTTTTTATCGAGAGCGAGATCCTCAAAATCCGCGGATCGATCGGCCACACCCGCTGCCGCTGCCTTGTCAACGGCGAGGTCGTCTCCGAGGCCGAACTCAAGTTCGCGCTGCTCGACCGCTGAGTTCGCGCCGAGCTGCGGAAGCCAGGAGCGGCGCATGGCCGGCTGGGTGCAAGCTGGTCACTTGACCACTAGTCATTTGCGGTGCAGATTCGTGCATGGCCGTTATCGCTCCCCCCGCACCACAGCCCGACCTGACATGAAGCGGCAGGTCACTTTGATTTACCCCCACCAGTTGTTCGGCGCGCACCCGGCTGTGTCCGCCGGCAGGCCCGTATATTTGATAGAGGATCCTTTGTTTTTCGGAAACGACCCGCATTGGCCTGCGGCGATGCACCGGCAGAAGCTGGTTCTGCACCGAGCGTCGATGAAGACATACGAGTGCGAACTGAAAACCGCGGGGCATTGCGTGCTCTATGTCGAAAATCCGGATGGATCATCGCTGGACAGCGCTGGCCTGCTAGAGCGCGAGTTGCCGGCAGAGGTTGGCGAAATCCACCTCGCCGATCCAGCCGATGAAATCCTGTTGAAACGCATCCGGCGATTTGCCGCCAGGCGTGGCGTCCGCGTCGTGACTTATGAATCCCCGAATTTCCTCAGTCCCCCGGGGTTTCTGGAATCCCAACTGGCGGGAAGGAAAAAGCCATTCATGGCGCGTTTTTATGAAGCCCAGCGCAAGCGCATGGGTCTGTTGCTGGAAGCCGAGGGAACACCGGTTGGCGGCAAGTGGTCGTTTGATGTGGAAAACCGCTCGAAACTGCCGAAATCGCACATCCCGCCGCGCGAACCAGCCAGTGCGCCAGTTGCCGCAACCCGCGAGGCCGTGGATTACGTCAGTCGGAGGTTCGCTAGCAATCCGGGATCACTCGCGAATTTCCGCTGGCCGGTCAGCCGCCGGGACTCGATGGCTTGGCTTGACCAATTCATCGACGGTCGTCTTGAAAACTTTGGACTGTATGAGGATGCGATCTCCGCCGGAAACGCCTTCCTTTATCATTCCGCCATTACTCCGATGCTCAATACCGGCTTGCTCGACCCGCGCGATGTGATCGGGCGGGTGATGGCCAAGGCCGCGCGTTCCGGAAACATTCCGATGAATTCACTTGAAGGTTTCATTCGCCAGATCATCGGCTGGCGCGAGTTTCTGCATGGCATTTACCAATACCGTGGCACCGGGATCCGCAACGGCAACTTCTGGAACTTCCACCGGCCGATGCCGGCCTCGTTCTATCAGGCAACCACCGGCATTCCGCCTGTGGACCGAGTGATCCGCCAGGTGTTGCGGGACGGATACTGCCACCACATCGAGCGCCTGATGGTGCTTGGCAATTTCATGCTGCTGTGCCGGATCCGGCCGGACGATGTTTACCGGTGGTTCATGGAGATGTTTGTGGATTCCTATGACTGGGTGATGGTGCCCAATGTTTACGGCATGTCCCAGTTTGCGGATGGCGGGACATTCACCACCAAGCCTTATCTGTCCGGCTCCAATTACCTGCTCAAGATGTCGGACGAACCAAAGGGGCCGTGGTGCGCGATATGGGACGGGCTGTTCTGGAGTTTTATCGGCGACCATGAGTCCTTTTTCCTGAAAAACCCGAGGCTCTCGATGATGGCCAAAAGCTGGCAGAAACAATCGCCGGAAAAACAAGCCGCCCACCGCAAGGCCGCCGGTGATTTCCTTTCATCCCTCAGCTGAGCCCCAACCTGCCATGGAACTTGCCCGCAAACTGGAAATTCTGGCGGATGCCGCCAAATACGACGCCTCTTGCGCCAGCAGCGCCGCCGCAAGGAAGGGCTCGCGCGGTGGCACCGGTGTGGGGTCCACCGGTGGCGCGGGCATCTGCCATTCCTACACGCCGGACGGCCGCTGCGTGTCCTTGCTCAAGGTGCTTCTGACCAACAACTGCATTTACGACTGCCACTATTGCGTGAACCGCAGGTCCAGCAATGTCCGGCGCGCGCGCTTCACACCGGAGGAGGTGGTCAGGCTCACCCTGGATTTCTACAAGCGGAACTACATCGAGGGGTTGTTCCTCAGCAGCGGGATCATCCGCAGCGCGGACCACACGATGGAGCTCGTCATCGAGGTCGCCCGCCAACTGCGGATGGACCATCACTTCCGCGGCTACATCCATCTCAAGACCATCCCCGAGGCGTCTCCTGAACTGATCGAGCTCGCCGGCAGGTATGCCGACCGCATCAGCATCAACATTGAACTTCCCAGCGAGAAGAGCCTGTCCGCGTTGGCTCCTGAGAAAAACCTGGCACGCACCCAGGAGGCCATGGGCCACATCCGGAACAAAATCGACGAGAGCCATGCCGGCAAATCCAGGCCCGGTGCACCAAAACCTCCACCATTCGCCACCGGCCAGAGCACCCAGATGATCGTGGGCGCCGACGACTCGACGGACTCGTTGATCCTCCGCCGGGCGGACACGCTCTATACGGGTTACAAACTCCGGCGTGTCTATTACTCGGGATTCAGTCCGATCCCGGAGCCGTCATCGCTGCTGCCGATGCAGCCGCCACCGCTGGTCCGGGAGCATCGTCTCTATCAGGCGGACTGGCTGTTGCGCTTCTATGGATTCAAGGTTGATGAGATCACCACGGCCTCCGCGCCAAACCTGGACCTTGCACTCGATCCCAAGCTCTCGTGGGCGCTGCGCAACCGCGGATTTTTCCCGGTCGATATCAACAAGGCCCCGCGTGAGTCGTTGCTGCGGATCCCCGGACTTGGTGTGAGAAATGCCGACCGCATCCTCCAGGCCCGGCGCTTCACCCGCCTGCGGCTGGCGGATCTCGTCCGGCTGCGGCTGTCCATGAGGAAACTGCTGCCATTCATCATTGCGGCCGACCACTCCCCGTCGCTGCTCGATCTTGATGGCGATGCCCTGCGCTCGCGCTTCCTTCCACCGCCCAAGCAGATGGAGCTGGATTTCAACACGCCAAAGCCGTTGCCAGAGGATTACCAGTCCGCCCGCTCCGGCGAGATCTAACCATGAGAACTGTCGTCATCCAGCCCACGTTCGGGTCCTGGCGGGATGCAGCGCGCGATCTGCTCCGCCATCATGTGCCGCCTGGCGATGTGCTATGGTCGGACGCCACCCAAGGAAGTTTGCTCTTTGACACGGAACCGCCTGTGGTTGCTCCGGTTTCCGGTGCCGGACCACGCGTGCCATCCGAATTTCTCGATCTGGCGAGATCGGCCTGCGCCCACAATGATCCGCGCCGCTGGGCCGTTCTTTACCGGGTGTTGTGGAGGCTGACCCACGGCAAGGAAAGCCACCTGTTGCATGTCGCCACGGACCCGGACCTGCGCCAGGTCCGGCTGTGGTGCAAGTCCGTCGGGCGGGAAATCCACAAGATGCATGCGTTTGTCAGATTTCGCCTGGTGGGGACCAACGCAACGACCGGCCGCGAGCAGTTTGTCGCATGGTTCGAACCGGAATACCGGATCGTCCGACTGGCCGCGCCGTTTTTCTTGAAGCGTTTTGCCAGCATGGATTGGTCGATTCTAACACCTTTCGAATGCGCTCATTGGGACGGTGCGTCCCTGGTCTACACCCCGGGTGTGGCTCGTGAAACCGCCCCCGATCATGACGCGCTCGACGCGCTCTGGCGGACCTATTACGCCAGCATTTTCAACCCTGCCCGGCTCAAAGTCCGCGCCATGCAGTCGGAGATGCCCAAAAAATATTGGAAAAACCTGCCCGAAGCCCCGCTCATCGCCGGACTGGTTGCGGAAAGCCAAAAACGGGTGCGGCAAATGCTGGAAACCGAGGCGCTCCCGGTAAAACCCGCGCCGCACAACCCCTACCTGCAATCCCTCCATCAGCGGAACAGGGCTCAAGGGGATGCCCCGGGCACCGAGGGTGGGTTACAGGACAATCCAAGCAGCTAGGGGGGCACCCTTTTGTCGCTTGCCCCAAAATTTCCGAAATTTTGTGTTGTATGTATCGTAATTTCTGTAAATACTGAAATTAATGAAAGCGGCAACGCGGAAGTCACAGAGCGAAGGAAATGGCGAGACTCATTGCTGGCACCCCTAAAAAAATTTCCCCGATTATTTCAGAATTTCCTGAAAGAATCGGGATTAGCGAAAAAACAAAACCAGAAAGACCAAGAACCATGAATGCCACAGTTGTCACTTACGGACTTTATTTGCTCATCGCGTTGCCGCTCACGTGGTGGGTGGCGCGCAATCTGTTTCACAACGGCCGGGTATTCCTGGTCGATTGCTTCCACGGAAACGAGAGGCTGGCGGACAGCGTGAATCGTTTGCTGGTGATGGGGTTTTATCTCGTGAACTTCGGGTTTGTGGCGCTTCACCTCAGGTTGGCGGGCGATGTGGTGGCGGTGCGCGGGGTTTTTGAGGCCTTGAGCGGCAAACTGGGGGTAGTGCTGCTGGTATTGGGTGTCATGCACTTCTTCAACCTGTATGTGTTCACCAAGCTGCGGAAGCGCGCGACCTGGGACAAGGTGCCACCGCTGCCGGCGGCCGGCGTGCTGGCTCCAAAGGTCTGAAACACCCCTGACATTCCAGTTGGTTATCATGTGGACCCTGACCATATTTTACGATGCCGAGTGCGGCTTGTGCCGCAGTTTCCGCAGCTGGCTTGAGGCCCAGCCGAGACGTGTGGAGGTGGAGTTTGTGGATCTGCGGTCGGCCGAGGCCTCACGGAGATTTCCCGGCTTGTTGGAATTGGGGGCGGACCGCGATGTGGTCGTGCTGGCGGATGACGGGAGGTGGTGGCAGGGCACGGCGGCCTGGCTGACCTGCCTGTGGGCGACCCATCGCTATCAGGAGTGGGCGTTCCGGCTGGCTGGGCCAGCGATGCAGCCGCTGGTGCGCACAGCGGTGCATTTGATTTCGGAAAACCGGCTGGGTTTGTCGCAGTGGCTGCGGCTGCGAACGGACGGCGAACTGGCAGCTGAAATCCAGGCTTTGCCGCAGGCCGGATGTGCGGATGACCGCTGCATGACCGGAACTGGATGAATTCGCGATTGGTGGCGGCTCAGGGCGGGTCTTGGGCTACCACGCAGGGCACCAGGATGCCATCGGCCATGCCGTGGATTTTCTTTTTATCCGCCGGGACGATCGTTGCGAGGCAGCCACCGAAGCGGGTCACACCGCTGTGGTCCGTGAAAAAGTAAGGACAGAGGCGTGCACGGCCCTGCATCATCTCCACCGAGCCGTCATCGCGGAAAACCGGGTGGGTGATTTTGCGGCCCTCGCGGAATTCCTGGAGCAGCCAGGGTTGCTCCGAGGATTGCGCGAGGGCGTTTTGGAGTCGCTCCGCCCACTCGGCGGCGGGCAGGTCGTGGCCGATGAATACCCCGCGCGATCCCCAGGCGGTTTCATGAAAACCACTGACCTTGAGCACCAACTGGCGGTCTTTCTGGCTGAATGCGGCGACCTCCTCCCAGCTGTGGGCATTGAGCCGTGGCAGGGCCGCGTGTGGCGGCAGCGGGGTAGGGTCGAGCACCCAGCCGAAGGGGACGAGGTCTTGCATCCGCTTCAGGTGATTGGCGCGCAGGTGGAGTTCCCAGACTTTTTTCAGGGCAGGCGACCAAAGCAGTGCCAGCCACAGCTTGTCCTCGAGATGGGGTTTGAAAGGAGGGGTGATCCGTAGTTCTCCGGCAGCTGCGGATTCAGCAAGGTGTTTGGCATTGGGAACGGCTTCCCAGTCGAACAACTCAAAAAACCGATAGAGAGCACGGCCATCCGGTTCATACTCCTCGGCGGAGGCCACCGTCCATGCCTCTCCGAGCTCTTGGGTCAGCCACTCCATTTCCGGGCGATAATCTGCGGACTCCTCTGAAACCAACACCGTGCCGCCCTCGGGCAGCAGTGAGCGGAAACCATCGATCATTCCGTCCGGACCGCCGAGCACGTCGTGTCCGGCTTGGGCATAAATCCGCGACAGCCATGCGGTTACACCGATCCCACCTGGCACGCTGTCCAGTTCGGTGATGGCGAAGCCGGGGTGGGTGAGGATCAGATCGGGTCGGATTACCCTGGGGAGCTGATTTACCATTGATGGGCCATGTTGGAGCCGTGCCATCCATTCCGGCTTTCCTTCGTCGAGCAGCTCCGCCAGCCAACCGGGAAGCTTGCCGGCGGCGCTGCGGCGATAGATCGTGTCACATGCCTGCTGGAAGCGGGCCAGTGGGTGGCCGAGTTCCATGATTTGGCGGGCCTCGGCAGGCGATAAAGCGAGTGGCTCCGGCGACCAACGCCATGATCCGCCTCCGAACAAGCCGCCTTCCGGCATGGCATTACGCAACTCAGCAAGACTCAATCCCATTGCGGGCCGAACATCCTCCAGCGTGAGGGGCTTGCCAAGCTGGATTTCCATGATCGATTGAGTCGCAAAGTGGATCAAAAATCATCCAATTCCAAGGCCGGGTGGCATGATTTTTTCACCCTGGGCTTGCCACCGGAGGCGGGAATCGCTAATTCCCGCGAACACTTCAAAATCCCATGACTAATAACGAAGCCGAAAAACCCAACATGGCCCTCTTCTGGGGGTGTTTCATCGCCCTGATCACCACGGCCTTTGCGTTCATCACCCGAGCGTTTCTGGTCAATGATGCCAACCTTTGGCCTAAGGCGTTCGGATTGGACGGCGTGCAGGCGCAACAACTTTTCGGTGCGGGCATCTGGCCTTTCGCCATCTCGATCATTGTCTTCTCATTGATCATTGACCGGGTTGGCTACAAGGCGGCCATGTGGTTCTCATTCGTTTGCTATGCCGCGTATGCGGTGCTGGCGCTGAGCGCGCACGGCGTGATTTCCGCAGATGCCAACGCCAAGGACAAAGCCTACCACCTGCTTTACTGGGGCTCGGTCATTCTCGGTCTGGGCAACGGTACTGTTGAGGCTTTCATCAATCCGGTTGTGGCCACTATTTTCCATCGCGATAAGACCAAGTGGCTCAACATCCTCCACGCTGGCTGGCCGGGCGGCTTGGTGATCGGTGGTCTCATCACCCTGGCCCTTGGAGTCAAGGCGCATGAAGACTGGCGCGTGCTTGTCTATGTGATCGCCATTCCCGCGCTGGTTTACGTCCTGATGCTTGCCAAAGTCCGCTTCCCGGTCAACGAGCGCGTGGCCTCCGGAACGACCTATCGCGAGATGTTGGCGGAATTCGGCATTCTGGGTGCCGCCATTGCGAGTTACCTGGTTGTCAGTCAGCTAGCTGAAGTTTTCGCATGGAGCTCCGCGCTCAAATGGGGGTTATTTGTTGTCTGTGTGGCGTCTTTTGGCGCCTACTGCAAGTCGCTTGGACGGGGAATTCTTTTCGTGCTCTGCCTGATCATGCTTCCCCTTGCCACTACCGAACTCGGCACCGATGGCGCGATTACCGGCATCATGGAAAAACCGATGAAGGAAATCGGGGGCAACGGGCTTTGGGTGCTGATCTACACTTCGGCGATCATGATGGTCCTGCGCTTTTTCGCGGGCTCGATCATCCATCGCCTGTCGCCCCTTGGCTTGTTGGCTGCCTCCGCATTTGTGGCTGCGGCAGGCCTCACGCTACTCTCCCAAGCGTCATCGGTTGCGGCCATCTTTATCGCGGCCACCATTTATGGCTTTGGTAAAACCTTCTTCTGGCCCACTACTCTTGGCGTTGTATCCGAGCAAACTCCCAAGGGTGGGGCTTTGACCCTGAATGCGATTGCCGGTATTGGCATGCTTGCCGTCGGCATTGTCGGCGGCCCAGTGATTGGAGCCATCACCGAAAAAACGGCGCAAAACGCCATTGAGCGCGATGTTTCCGCTGAGGCTTACCAGAAAGTGACCAAGGAAGGCAAATACGTCCTGGGCAGTTACAACGCCGTGGATGCCGACAAGGTTGCCGAACTGGCCAAGACGGATAAGGAGACGGCGGACAAAATCACCGCGGCTCGCAATGGGGCCAATCAGGGGGCCTTGGCGAAGATTGCCATGTTCCCCGGATTCATGTTTTTCTGCTACATCGCGCTGATCCTGTATTTCCGCTCACGCGGTGGTTACAAGCCGGTGACGCTCAGTACGGGCCACTGACCGAAGATTCTTACCTCAAGCCCTGTGGTCGCAGTCTGGCCACAGGGCTTTTTTATGTCCAGGGAGGTTTCGAGATTTTGTATTTTCACTTGAGCTGGAATTAGATGTGGGGAATGGATTGGGCCATGCCGGTGGTAAGGAAGGAGTTTTTCGAGCAGGACGCGGTGGAATGCGCCCGCGGGTTGATCGGCTGCCATTTCATCTGGCATGGATGTGTCGCGCGGATCGTCGAGACCGAAGCGTATCAGGCGGTGGATGATCCGGCGTGTCACACGTGGTCGCGGCCAAGCAGCCGGAATTTTGTGGAGCGTGGTCGTGCGGGTGACGCCTACGTGTACATGAATTACGGCGTTCACTGGTTGTTCAACATCCTGGTCAAAGGGCGGAACCACGCGGGATTCGTGCTGTTGCGGGCGGTGGAGCCGCTTGATGGGTTGGAGGCGATGCGGCAGCGGCGTGCTCGAGTGAAGGATGATCTGTTGGGGGCCGGGCCAGGCCGGTCGACCCGCGCGCTTGGCATCGACGGCTCGGCCCATGGTCTGGCGTTTCTGCAAACCCGCGGCTGCGGCATCCGGACCGGTGGGCGGGTCGAGGTGGTTGCCGGTCCGCGGATCGGCATTTCCCGGGCCAAGGATTTTCCGTGGCGCTTTGGTGATCCGGCCTCGCCATCGCTCAGCAGGAGATTCTGACATCCGGCAAGCAAAACGGGCCGCATGAGTGCGGCCCGTTTGAAGATGATCGGCATGGGATCCGGGCGGAGGACTTCCACCCGGGCGCCGTGGAATCAATACTGGTAGTTCAGGTAGAAGTTGAACTGGCCGCCTTTGTCGGCCTCGTCATCCGGACTGGAAACCGGGATTGCGTAGTCGAGGGCGAGTGGCATCGGGCTGATCGGCAGTTTGAGGCGGACGCCCACGCCGACATCGCTGTAGAGGTCGCTCGGGCTTGGATCCCAGCTTCCCGCATTGACGAAACCGGTGTCATAGAAGACCGCGGCGCGGATGGTCTCGATGATTGGCACGGTGTATTCCATCGAAATGAAGCCCAGCGAGTTGCCGCCGTAAACGTCATCCGTGTAACCGGTGTCGCGTGGGCCAACATCGCGGAACTCAAAGCCGCGCAGCGTTCTGCCTCCACCGAGGAACATGCGCTCGAAGATCGGCACATCGCCGCTGCCAACACTGTCGACGAAGGCAAGCTCGCCGTTGACAGAAAGGATCGAATCCCACTTGAGGTTCCAGTATTTCTGGCCTTGCACCGAGACGGTGAAGGTTTCCACGTCACCGCCGAGGCCGGCATAAGTCATGCCAAGGTCCAGCTTGTGGCCGGTGCGCGGGAGAATGCTGCTGTCGCGGGTATCCCAGACATAGTTGAATGCAAGGGCGCTGCGCAGGAAGTCGCCACCGATTTTTTCCTCATAGAATTCCGAGCCGGTGCCATTGCCGGCATCGAAGGTGTCGCTGGCGCCCACTTCCGAATCGATTTCGACATTTTCGACTCTCAGCTCGCCCTTGATGTAGCTTTTCGGTCCGAGTGGTTTGCGCAAGGAAACGGCACCGCCGGCGTTGGTTTGCTCATACCAATCGCTGAAGTAGTTCGATTGTTTGTAGAACAATTCGGTTCCAAGGGCGAGTTTGCGATCGAGGAACCATGGCTCGACGAGCGAGACACTGAATTCGGAGCGCTCGGAGCCGAGACGCAGGTTCATCGCGAAGCGTTGGCCGCCACCGGTGAAGTTCCATGGGTTGAACAGGTCGAAGTTGGATTGTTCCAGCGTGAGGAAGCCGACCACGCTGTCAACCGAGCTGAAGCCGATACCGACGCCGACGGAGCCGGTGGCTTTTTCCTCAACGAGCACGTCGACATCCCGGTAGCCAGCGCCGGCCGGGGTTTCGGAAACCTGGACGTCGCTGAAATACTGCATGTTGTCGAGGCGGGACTTGGTGGTTTCCAGTTCCACGGTGTTGAACATGTCCCCGGGCTTGAGGGGGATTTCCTGGCGGATGACCTTATCCTTGGTTTTGGTGTTGCCGGCGATGTTGACACGGCCGACGCGGTAAACGGAGCCTTCCTCGATGTTGTAGATGATTTCCACGCGGTTTGGTCCGGCGGCACGGATGTCAGGCGTGACGGTGGCATCCGCGTAGCCACGGGATCCGTAGTAGCTGCGGATCATGGTCACGTCGTCGCGCATTTTTTTCGAGTTGTAGGCATCGTTGCCATTGAGGGTCAGTGCCGGGTAGAGCTCCTCGGGCTTGAAAACGGTCATTTTGCCGAAACCGACGCCGGCGACGGTGTATTTCTCACCTTCTTCGATCGGGATGACAAGGTCGACGCGGCCGTCCTTGACGGGTTCGCGGCGGATGCCCGGGCTGCTGACGCGGAGGTAGCCCTTGCTGCGGTAATAATCGAGGATGGCGTCGAGGTCCTCATCGAGCTTGTCGGACTGGAAGCGGCCGGATTTGGTCAGCCATGAGAACCAGCCCTTTTCCTTGACCTTCATTTCCTTGCGGAGCTCGGGGTCGGTCAGGTTGTGGTTGCCCTCGAAGCGGATTTTGCGGATTTCGCTCTTGGATCCCTCGTCGATCACGAAGATCAGGTCGGCAAGCCCCTCGCGGTCGGTGTTCTGGATACGGTGAGAGACGGTGACGTCCGGGTAGCCGTGGCCTTGGTAGTATTTTTCCAGGTTGCGGCGTGCTTCGAGGATTTCCGCGTCGCTCATTACGCCGCTGGATTTCAGTTTCGTTTCCTTGGCGAGCTTCTGGTCGGTGAAAACGGTATTGCCGATGAAGCCGACGCCGCCACGGAGTGGTCGGGTGGTGACTTCGGCGATCAGCTTGACCCCTTCTCCGGCAGGTTCCGCGAGGAAGCGGACATCGTCCACATAGCCGGATTCATAAAGAGCGGTGATATCCTTATCGAGGTTTTCAGCGCGATAGGTGGAGCCTGCCGAGGTGCTCATTTGGCTGCGCAGGACTTCCTCGTTGACGGTTTTGGGACCGTTGTAGCGGATGTCGACGGAGGTGATTTTCTTTCCTTCGAAGTCCTGTGCGGGGAGGGTGCCTGCCAGCAAGCACCATGCGGAGGAGAGAATCAGGGCGGCTTTGCCCATGCCACGCGGCATGAGGGTTTGGGATACGATGGATCGGTGCATGCGGTGGTGGTAAACTGTGCTTATAAGCCTATGCGGGAAGCTGCCCGTCAAGGCCAATACCGGGGCTGAAGGAATTTTTGGGAGGTGGCATGACGTGCAGGGGAAAAGGCGAGGTCTGCGGAATCCTGCGGGCTGTGTTCCGTGCCGATTTTCCACTCGCCAAGTGAAGGGGGAGCGGCTGCGATATCGCCATGAAATTGCTGCATGCAATGGTTTTCGGTGGGTTGGCGTTGACGTCAGTCGCAAAAGAGGCGCGGCGGGATTTTGCAGCGGTGAGCGTCTGGCTTGCCGCTCCGGCGGCTGAGCGCGGGCCCGCGCCGGAAGTTTCCATGAACGGTGCCCAGGCCGCCGCGGTCATGAAGCAACTGGCGGCGGAGTCGCTGGCTGCTCTGAAGGCCGAACGGCAGAAGGAAATCACCGCGAAATCGCTCACGGTGGATGGCAAGACCCTCAGGTGGTTGGAGAAGACTTTTGGCGACGCCCCGGCTGGCGGCCGCAGCCTGTGGATTTCGATGCATGGCGGTGGCGGGGCTCCGGTCGTGGTCAACGACCAGCAATGGCAGAACCAGATCCGGCTCTATCAGCCCGAGGAGGGGATTTACATTGCACCAAGGGCCCCCACCGACACATGGAATCTCTGGCATGAAGGGCACATCGACCCGTTGTTCACCCGTCTGATTGAGGGAATGGTGGCGGTTCACGGAGTTGACCCGGACCGTGTTTACCTGATGGGTTACTCCGCGGGCGGCGATGGGGTTTGGCAGCTCGCGCCGCGCATGGCCGACCGTTTCGCCGCGGCTTCCATGATGGCTGGCCATCCGAACGAGGCGTCCTTGCTCGGCTTGCGCAATCTCCCATTCGCCATTTTCATGGGTGGGGATGATGCCGCCTATGACCGCAACAAGATCGCTGCGGAAAAAGCGGAGGAACTTGCGGCCCTGAATGAGAAGGATCCCGGGGGATACATCCATCTTGTCCGGATTTATCCCGGCATGGGTCATTGGATGAATTTGAAAGACGCCGAGAGTCTTCCTTGGATGGCCGGTCACTCACGCAATCCTTGGCCGAAAAAAATCGTCTGGTTTCAGGACGATGTCACGCATGATCGTTTTTACTGGCTGAAGATTCCAGCGGGTACGGCAAAAGCGGGAACAAAGATCATTGCCACGGTCGAGGGGCAGGTCATCCGGCTCGAAGGCGATATGCCCGAGGGGATCGCTTTGCATTTGTCGGATGCCCTGCTTGATCTTGATAAGCCCATCGGCGTCACATGGAACGGAAAACGTGTTTTCAATGGCAAGGTGAGCCGGACACCCGCCGCCATGGTTGAGGCTTTGAAGTCCCGGCCGGATGCGCGGCTTTGCCCATCGGCCACATTGGTCGTCCCGTTGGCTGAATAGCGATGATGGTGGCGGGATATAAAAAACCCCCGCACCGGACAGGCCGGGCGGGGGGAGTGATTGGTTCGAGTCCTGATTGCCGTTGGATCAGGCGGTTTCGGTCTTGTTTTCAGCGGATGTTTCCACCCCGGTCTCTGTGGCGGCTGGGGCTTCGCCATCCGCAGCATCGCCTGCCGCCACCGCTTCGATGGCCGGCTCAGACGATGGGGCTTCGGCAGCCGTTGTTTCGGCGGGTGCTGGCGGCGTTTGCGGGATTGGAGCGAGGGTGATCGTCCGGGATTCGACCGGCGCACTGTCCTCGGCGTCCTCACGTTCGTCCTGACCTTTGGATTTGGCTCCGGAAACGATGAGCTTGCGACCCATGAAGAACTGGTCGTTGAGCACCTCCACCGCGTTGACCGCCTCATCCTTGTGTAGCATTTCGACGAATCCGTAGCCTTTCGAACGATGGGTGCTGCGGTTGTAAACGATCTCGACATTGCGGACCGGGCCCACGCCTTTGAACAATTCCTGGAGGTCCTGTTCCGTCACGTCGTAAGAGAGATTGCCCACGTACACGCGGGGCGATTCGACGGTGCTGCTGTCTCCACCCCGGGCGCGCTCGCGGGGTGCGCGCTCGCGTTTGGGCTGTGCCGGGGATTTCGCGGAGTCCGTGCGTGGCTCGTTGGATTCGGAGCGGGCGTTGCGGATGTTGCTTTTCGCCGGTTGCTGGACTTTGGATTTCGAATCCTCCGCTTTGCGTTTCTGCGGCGGTTGTTTGTAAAGCCCGATGGCTTTCAGGAGTTTCTGCCACCAACTGAGCTGCACGGGTCTGCTGCCGCGGGGCGGGCGAGGCGACTGAGGGCGGAATTCCTCGGGTTTGCCGGAGCGATGGGAATCGCGTCCGCCGCGGCTGGCGCGGTCGTCCCGGTCACCGCCGCGGCGGTTTTCGTTTTGGCTGTTACGGTTTCTGCCGCCGCGTGAATTGCGGCGCCGACTGTCTCCCGACTTGCGGGAATGTTGTGTTGCGTTTGACATGTTTTCGCATGGGTCATGGTTGCGGACGGCCCGGCGCAGAGGGATCTCGCGATCCCGGAAGTGCTGGAAGGACCTCGTGCGAACCGGCATGCCTCCGACTCGAACCGGCTTTTTGGTGCCGGGGGTGAATCCCGCAATCTGTTGCGAAAAGGAAAGTCACCGGAGAGCGGAGCAGGCCGGCTTGCGCCGCCGTCCGTGCGGCAGGGGATTTCGGTTTCCGGGGCCATCGGTCGTTTTCCTGCCATCCCAATGTGGCGGAAGGGTCGGTATGCACGCGACGGATGATGGGCTACGGAGAAATGAAACACCTGCTCGGCACGGAAGCTAAGGGCTTTTCCCACAATGGCAAGACCCGATCATGGAGGGATGCACTTCCGTGGCTGTGGGCGCAGAAAAAACAAAAAAGATGGGTCATGAGTCCAGATAGTCAGGAAAACCGAAATATTTTTCTGGATGGATCCCTGATTTTTGAGTATGGGCTTTGCAACGCCCCACGAATACAAGCCATGGCCACCCCCACCGATCACACCCACCACATCAGGATTCGCTCTTCCCAACTGGAAATGCCGACCTATGGCGGCAATGGAGGAGGAACGGAGGACTATGACCGCAAGCTCAAGGAGGCGCAGGAGGAACTGCAACGCATTCAGTATCAACAAGAGGAGTTGGAGCGCAAGAAGCAGGAGCTGGAGGAGCTGACCAGCCGCAAGCGGGCCTTTGTCGCCCAGCAGGTCGAACTGACCGAAAAACTCACTTCGGCGCTCACTCTGATTGACCGGGAATTGTTCGAGATGCGCAATGAGGAGGAGGACTTGCAGCAATGTCGCGCCTGTTTCGCGGGGCATCTGGACAAGATCCAGAAAGTCAACCCGGAGAATTGGACCCGGGAGAATCTCTCCGACAAGCTGGAGCGTGCGACGCTGCTCATTGATCTTGCCGCAGACGAGTATGATCAGGCGGCGGCGCATTTTGAAGGTACCCGGGGTGCGGCGATTTTCGGGCGACCGGCCAAACGCGGGCAACGTGCGGGTCGGCGGAAGGAGCCGGGCGAGTTTGTGCAAAACCTGCGCAACGGCTTTGCTTTCAACCTGCCGCTGCTCTTGCTTGGAGCTGTCGCGCTTGCCGTTTACTTGCTACGTTGATTTCCATTCGTCATGAGTCCAGGCACCCCGCTGAAAGAGGAACTCGAACTTGACCAGATTCGCGAGACCCAGCAGCAATTGCTGAGGAAGCAGCGCGAATATGTCGAGAATCAGCAGCGCATTGCGCGCGAACTGGCGGAGGCGGAAACCATCATGCCGCCGCTTGACGAAATTGAAGTCAGGCGGGCCCGCAAGGAGCATGAGGTCAACGTCAACCGCGGCATGATCATCAATGCCCGGCGTACCCAGCGCAACAGCCTGCTGATGCTGATACTGTTGATTCTCGCGACTGCGTCGCTTGTGTGGTGGGGGGTGAAGTTGATGCAGGGTGGCTGACTTGCCCGGGTTTGTGGTCCGGATGGAGGCTTGCATGCGGGCAACCTGTTGCTAGGCTCCGCCATGACCCACCGATTGATCGTCGCGATTTTCGCTGCCGGGACCTTTATTGCCGAAGCAGACCCGCTGGTCCCCGCGTTTGATGCCGCGGGTGTTCGATTCAGCCAGACCGGAAACATCGACCTTGATGATGGTCCTGGAGAATTCGACGTGACCCGTTTTGAAATGGATGGGTTTCTGTCAGCCCCCATTCCATTGGCGGATGGCTGGGTTTGGCTGCC
The DNA here is from genome assembly GCA_964399305.1 of uncultured Luteolibacter sp. Classification (GTDB taxonomy): domain Bacteria; phylum Verrucomicrobiota; class Verrucomicrobiia; order Verrucomicrobiales; family Akkermansiaceae; genus Luteolibacter. The sequence continues at coordinate 18,639 of CAYNQJ010000032.1, read as the reverse complement.
CAAGGCGGCGTACTCGTTGACCGCGCTCAACACCTCGGATGCGGGAGGCAGTGCGCCAATCGATCATGAAGAGCTGCACTCGCTGAGTCTGAGCGCGATGGCATTCTCGGCGCGGGATGGGAGCCCTTGGGTTTCCGCCGCCTGGGCACGGGCCGAACTGGCATCGGATTTCCAGGAAATCGATGAGGACGATTTCACCTTTGATCTTGCTGTGGGCGGGGGCTATCGCTTCAGCGACCGGTTCATTTTCGGGCTGGGGGCGGCAGTGATCAACCTGAATGGAGATGCCAGTGTCTATCCCGGTGTTTTTTGTGACTGGCAGGCGGCGGACCATCTGCGGGTGGGCGTTTACGGTCCGGATCTTACGGTCAAGTGCACCGCGGTGGAGCACTGGGAGTTTTCCGTTTGTGCCGATCCCGCAGGCGGGGTTTGGAATGTGGCGGATGAGACGGGTGAATCGCGGTCCATCGATTTCACCTCCTACCGGGTCGGCCTTTATGCCAGCCGCCATCTGGGAGGCCAGCGCTGGATCACCGCCGGCTGCGGCATCGCAATCGGCAATGAGCTGGACTACACCGAACCGGATGGCGACAGCCATTGGGACCGTGACGCCGGCAACGGTTTTTTCGGTTCGATCGGCCTGAGGATCGCCGCCTGGTGATTGCGCCAACGATCCGGGAGCGGGTGCGGGAATCGACCGGTCGTGCGGACTTCCTGGCAGGTGGATTTCCGTTATGAGGCGGCCGCGGGCGATTCGTTGCCGGCTCCGTTGTGGATGGCGCGGCGCTCGATGACGATGTCGCCTAACAGATTGTTCTGACGGACGACGAACTGGTTGAGCTTCATCAGCTCCAACAGGGCGAGAAACGTGACGATCACTTCCGATTTGGTGCTTGCGGACTGGAACAGCTCGCCGAACCGTCGCGATTCGCCGGGACTGAAGTTTTTCATCAGCAGCTCGATCTTGTCGGCGACCGTGAAACGGTCATCGATGATGTCGCCGAAGTCATGGGATTCCTCGAAGCGCTTGAGGACATTCTGGAAGGCGCGGATGAGATCGAAGATCGAAACCTCGGCGAGGGCCGGGGGTTCCTCGGTGGGGAGTTCCGGGGCGTCGGGTTGGTGGGCGAACCGTCCTTCCTGTTCGAGCTCGCGCAGCGAGAGGAATCCGGCCGCATCCTTGAATTTCTTGTATTCGATGAGCTGGCGGATCAGTTCCCAGCGCGGATCGTCCTCCTCGGCGTCCTCTTCGGGCGGTTGGTCCACGCGAGGCAGCAGCGTCCGGCTTTTGAGATACATCAGATTGGCCGCCATGACGATGAATTCGGAGGCGAGGTCGATGTTGAGGAGTTTGAAAGTATTGATGTAATCGAGATATTGGCGGGTGATGCGCTCGATCGAGATGGAGTGGATGTCCACCTCGTCTTTCTTGATGAGGTAAAGAAGCAGGTCCAGCGGGCCTTCGAAGATTTCGAGTCGGACTTTGTAGTCGGTGGGTTCCACGGAGCGGTTGGTAGGCGATGAGGGCGGCCAGTGCGAGGCAAATTTGCCTCGCCTGAGGCGGCGGAAGGGGTTTAAGTTCCGCCATCGCGCATCAAATCAGACCATGGAGACCGATCAATCGCATCATTTCAATGAACGCCTCAGCCAATGGGTGGCCAGCCAAGGGTTCTGGTTCCAGCTGCGTTATTCGCTGTCAGGCAGCGGAATGAAGGGGCGGGCGATGTATCACCTGCTGCAGATGGGCTCGCGGGTTCTGATTTTCCTGGTGCTGCTGACGATCGCGTTCTGGGTGTTCCTGCTGAAGCGGCCGGAGTCCAAGGGCTTCAGGCAGGCATTCAAATCGGACCTGACCCAGGCGCTTGCGGCGAAAGAGCTCGAGCTTGCCGGATTCCAGCGGCTGCAGGGGCAGTTTGAAATCAGCCGGCTTGCCGCAGAAGGTGGCGATGACACGTTTTTCGCCTCGATCGAGGCCCGCAACATCCGGGGCAAGATGGGACTGACCGACCGTCTGCTCGGTGTCTGGAAGCCCGGCGTTGTAGCGATCACCCGGTTGGATGCGGAGTTGCGGGCGGGTTCAGACGACCCACAATCGGCCGCCAAATTCGCCGAGGTGGCGTTCAGAACCTCCGATAAGACGGAGATCGAGTCGTTTGAGGTGGCGAATGCGACGGTTCGCTGGGGGTATTCCGAGCGGACGCAGGGGAGAATCGAGTCAAGCGCCATGAAAATGCAGCGGACCGACACCGGCTGGCGTCTCAGTTTCAAAGGCGGTTATTTTTATCAGAACTGGCTCAAACGTATGGAAATCGTGAGTCTGGTGGTTCTTTGCGACCGCGAGGGATTGGTTTTTGAGGAGGCCAGTCTGAAGCTCGGGAGTGGAACCGTCGATTTCGCAGGCCTGCGGGTTGAGGCTGGCGAGCAGCCGCGGGTGACTGGCGTGGCGAAAGTCCGGATGTTGAGTTTGGAGGCGATTGTTCCACCCGCATTGCGGAGCTTTGTCGAGGGTTCGATATCCGCGGATCTGAAGGTGTTCGGATCGACGAACACTTCGGACGGCGTGGGTTTTGAAGGACAGGTGGTCCTTGATGGGCAGGACGTCATCACCTTGCGGCATCGGATTTATCTACTCGAAGCGCTATCCGTCGTTGATTACTCCAGAAACTACCACCGGGTGGATTTCCGCGAGGGTTCTTTCCAGATGAAAACCCAGCGCGGTGGAATCGAACTCAGTGAAGTGAACCTCAAGGCGGATGACCTGCTTGCGATGAAGGGCGCGCTGACGGTGCGCCTGCCGACCACCCAGGAAATTGAGGAATCCATCGCCAAAGGGACGGATCTCAAGGTTTCACCATTGTTTGCCAGGGATGATGAGGCGCTGGCCACCAACCAGGTGGAGAAATCCGAGAGTGAATTCACCCTGAAGAGGGCGGCTCTTGAGGCGAAACGGATCCAGGAGGGCAAGCAGTCCGCGGATTCGCTCAGCCTGTTCGACCGGCTCGGACTCAGCATGGAGATGAGGAACTTGCAGAGCCAGGCCTCCGAGAGGATGTCGCGCATGCTGCGTTACGAAGGCTTGATGGAGATCACGCTGCCGGGTGATGCGTTCGAGCGGGCACCGCAGCTGCTACAACTCCATCCGGTTGATGCCCAAACCGGAAGAATCTCCATGAAGGTGCCGCTGGAGGGGCATTTGTATGAGCTCACCCTCAAGCAAGCGGAGGACATCTACGAACAAGGCAAGCGCTGAGTCCGGGGGTGGTCGGCATCGGCCATTTGTGGTCGGCAGGCCACATGGATGGGCATGCCGCCCGATAAGGTCCTGATGACCGACAACTACTGACTCCCGCTGCGGGTGTTGAGGCCAAGGCTGTGGAAAATTTCCCGGGTGGCGCGGCTTTTGTTGAGGGTGTAGAAATGGATTCCGTCCACGCCTTCATTGAGAAGGCCGGCGCATTGTTCGGCGGCATAGTGGATGCCGACGCGCTCCACGGCGTCCGGGTTGGAGTTGGCGCGATTCAGGGCGCGTATCAATTTTGCGGGATAGCGCGCACCGGCAGCCAGTTCCGCCATGCGTTTCATCCCGGATAGCGAGGTGACCGGCATGACCCCCGCGATGATCGGGACATGGATTCCGGCCAGTTGGCAGCGGTCGCGAAAGTCGAGAAAGTCATGATTGTCAAAAAACAACTGGGTGCAGATATAGTCGGCTCCATCATCCACTTTGGCTTTGAGCCAGTCGAGTTCCGCCATTCGGTTCGGCGTGCAGGGGTGGCCTTCCGGGAAGCCGGCGACACCGATTCCAAAGCCGCGGGGATCGGGGTGGGTTCCGGATTCGTTGAACTTGCGGATGAAGCGGACGAGATCGGCCGCATGGCGGAAATCACCCGTTGACCAGTCGTAATCCGGTTGGTCGCGTGGTGGATCGCCGCGCAGGGCGAGGATGTTGGCCACGCCTGCCGCCGCGTAGCGTTCGAGAATGCGTTGGATCTCCGCCTCGGTGTGGCCGACACAGGTGAGGTGAGGTACTGGAGGGATCGTGGTGGTTTCCTTGATGCGGACGACCAGGTTGTGGGTGAGTTCACGTGTGCTGCCGCCTGCCCCGTAAGTGACCGACACGAATGATGGCGCGAGGGGCTCGAGATCGCGAATGGTCTGGTAGAGTTCTTCCCACGAGGCGTCGCTGCGCGGAGGAAAGAACTCAAAGGAGAGCGACGGAAGCTGGCCTGCGAGAATGTCTCGGATGTGCATGGGTAACAGGGTTGTGAAGATGGGACACCTTGCGGTGTGGGGCAATATGGGCGCGCGAAACTTTCCGTGGTTTGCGGAGTTTTTAATTCGTTGTAGCTCCGACGCGGCGCTACACAAACTGCAATTGGCGATGAAAACAACCTCTCTTTCCTTATTTGTTTCGGCCGTTTTTCTGTCGGTCGTGTGCCACGCCGAGACGCAGCGTGATGCAGACCGCGCGGGTGGAGGTCCGAAAAAATGGGAGCGCGGGCGTTTCATGCCTGCGTGGAAGCAGGCGGACAAGAACCAGGACGGGTCGATCAGTCCTGATGAATTCCATGCCATGTTGCGGGTCAAAAACCTGCCGGAAGAAAAACGCGCGAAGCTGTTCAAGCGCCTCGATAAAAACGCCGACGGGCTGCTCGGCCGCGAGGAACTGGCACGGATCGCGCGTCCGTCAGGTTCCAAAGGGGACCGGATGCGGCGGCTTTGGGAATTGGATCGGGACCGGAGCGGTGGTGTGAGCATTGAGGAGTTCAGGGAAGGGCGATTTTACAGCAAACTACCTGCGGAGCGTCAGAGGAATCTGTTCGCCCGGCTGGATACCGACGGCGATGGGGAAATCACGGCCAAGGACCGTCCCAAAATGCCAAGGCCCGGTGATGACCGGTGCCGCCAAGGGGGCCGCCAGCCGGGCGGCCGGCCGTTGCGCTCACCCGATGGCGGTCATGGCCGCAGGCCTCCGCCAACTCCCATGGAGGCCGAATGATCGTTGTTATTTTGTGCGTCATGGTGCCCCTGTGCTCCCGAATCGGGCGCGGGCGGCTGAGACCACATGTGGGTGATGTGGCTGCCGACATGCGATATTCAGGGAGGGCTGCGCGCGAAGTCCGGGTGTTTCAGGCCATGGTCGCCTGAACCAGGGTAGCAATCTGCATCATGCATGGAAATCACTGGACGGCGTTGACGGGCTGGCAAATGGTGGCGGCGTATATCCACAGGAAATTCCGTTGCCATTCCGAACCTCAGCCATGCACAACGACAAGCAGCCCGGTTTCATCCGCCGTATTTATCTTTGGACCATCTCATGGGCTGACAAACCCGGCGGCTCCAAGGCGCTTTTCTGGGTCGCTTTTGCGGAGTCGTCGTTCTTCCCCATCCCGCCTGACGTGTTGTTGATGGCCCTTTGCTTCGGAAAGAGGGAAAAATGGGTGAAGTATGCCTTCCTGTGTTCCGTCGGTTCCGTGTTGGGCGGTGTTGCGGGGTGGTTGATCGGCTGGGGGCTCGGCGAAGCGGTGGCAAAGCCGCTGCTTGGGCTTTTTGATCCCAGCGGAGAAACCCAGCATCAGATCAAGGTCTGGTATGACGCCTACGGGTTTTACGGCATTCTGATCGCAGCGATCACACCGGTTCCCTACAAGGTTTTCACGGTGTTTTCCGGTCTGATGGGCTACAGCCTGCCGATGCTCATTCTCGCGTCGGTTCTGGGACGCAGCTTCCGCTTTTTCCTGGTCGCGGCTCTGATCCGGATCTGCGGCCCCACGGTGAAGCCGCTTGTTGAGAAGCACCTGGAATGGTTCTTCCTCGCGGGGACCGCCCTGCTGGTGGGCGGTTTCGTTGCCATCAAATATCTGCCTTGATCTCCGCAGCCCGGGCGGGGTCGCAGGAGCGCGGGATGAAGCGCATGGCAAATTGTGCCGAAATTTCCTTCCCCCTGCGGCCGGACCGGGCCTAATTGTCGCCACCGACATGCCCGAAAATCCCTCACGTCCTGGAAAACTCATGGCCGCCAACCGCGGCGAAATCGCGATCCGCATCTTCCGCGCCGCCAACGAGCTCGGCTTGCGCACGGTTTCGATCTTTGCCGAGGAAGACCGATTCTCGATCCACCGTTTCAAGGCGGATGAAGCCTACCCGCTCGACGCCTCAAAAGGTCCTGTGGGAGCCTATCTGGATGTCGAGGGAATCGTCGCGCTCGCCAAACAAAAAGGGGTCACCATGATCCATCCGGGTTATGGTTTTCTATCGGAAAACGCCGAGTTCGCCAGGGCCTGCGCCCGTGAGGGAATCACCTTCATCGGCCCTTCGCCGGAGCTGCTTGAAAACATGGGGGACAAAACCGCGGCCCGCACCCTGGCCCACAAGTTCAACGTGCCCACCCTGCCCGGGACCGAGGAGCCGATCACCGATCCCGATGAGGCGATCACCGCCGCGCATGAGATCGGATTTCCGCTGATCATCAAGGCGGCCTTCGGCGGAGGCGGACGCGGCATGCGCGTGGTCGAGAAACCCTCCCAGCTTCCGTCGCTGCTGGCCGAGGCGCGCAACGAGGCGCTCAACGCCTTCGGCAATCCCGCCGTTTTTCTCGAGCGTTACATTTCCCGCGCCAAGCACATCGAGGTGCAGATCCTTGGCGACCAGCACGGCAATGTCGTCCATCTCTACGAGCGCGATTGTTCGGTGCAGCGCCGCTATCAGAAAGTCGTGGAGGTCGCCCCCGCGATGCACCTGGATCCGGCGGTCCGCAAGCAATTGTGCGATGCCGCCGTCGCTCTCGCCAAGGGCATCGGTTACAACAACGCGGGAACGGTCGAGTTCCTCTATGACATGGACCGCAACGACTGGTTCTTCATTGAGATGAACCCGCGCATCCAGGTGGAGCACACCGTGACCGAGTGCGTCACCGGCATTGATCTGGTCCGCTCGCAAATCCTGATCGCGGGAGGCAGCCCGCTGTTTGGCGATGAGGTTGCCATTCCCCCCCAGGAAAACATCCCGTGCAATGGTTTTGCGATCCAGTGCCGCGTCACCACCGAGGACCCGGAAAGGAATTTCACGCCGGACTACGGCCGCATTCTCAACTACCGATCGGCCGCGGGCTTCGGCATCCGTCTGGATGCCGCGTCCGGCGACGCGGGTTCGGTCGTCACTCCCTATTATGACTCGATGCTGGTGAAGATCACCGCGATGGGTCGTGATTTTCCGATGGCGTGCCAGCGGATGGACCGCGCCCTCCGCGAGTTCCGCATCCGCGGAGTGAAAACCAACATTCCGTTTTTGGAAAACGTCATTGCCGACGAGACGTTCCGTGCCGGACAGGCACACACCAAGCTGATCGACACCAAGGCCGAGCTGTTCCAGTTCCGCCGCCGCCGCGACCGTGCCACCCGCACGCTTTCCTACCTGTCCAACATCACGGTCAACGGCAATCCGACCGCCAAGGGCTGGAAGCCTGCGGCAGCGCTGCCCAAGGCCCATGTGCCGGACTCGCTGATCATCGAGCACCATGCGGAAGTCCCTGATGGCACCCGCAACAAGCTGCTGGAGCTGGGCCCGGAAAAATTCGCAGAGTGGATTCTCGGCGAAACGCGCCTGCTCATCACCGACACCACCCTGCGTGACGCCCACCAATCGTTGATCGCCACCCGCATGCGCAGCTACGACATGCTGCGCGTGGCGGAAGCCGTTGCCCACCGTGTGCCCCAGCTGTTCTCGCTGGAAATGTGGGGCGGCGCCACGTTCGACACGGCGATGCGATTCCTCAGCGAGTGTCCGTGGGAGCGGCTGCGGCGGCTGCGCGAGAAAATCCCCAACATCTGTTTCCAGATGCTTTTCCGCGGCTCCAACGCCGTCGGGTATTCGAATTATCCGGACAATGTCGTGGCCGGGTTCGTCAAGCACTCCGCCGATTCCGGCATGGACATTTTCCGCATCTTCGACTCGCTCAACTACCTGCCCAACATGCAGGTGGCCATGGAGGCGGCCCGGGAACACGGCAAGGTGCTTTGCGAGGCCGCCATCTGTTATACCGGCGACATCAATGACGAGAAGCGCGACAAGTATTCCCTCGACTACTACATCAGGAAGGCCAGGGAGCTTGAGCGCATGGGCGCGCACATTCTCGCCATCAAGGACATGGCCGGACTGTGCAAGCCGCTTGCCGCCCGCAAGCTCGTCACCGCGCTCAAGCAGGAGATCGGCATTCCGATCCATTTCCACACCCACGACACTTCCGGCCTGAACGCGGCCTCGGTGCTCGCTGCCGCGAATGCCGGTGTGGACATCGTGGACCTGGCAATCGCCTCGATGTCGGGATCCACCTCGCAACCAAACCTCAACTCCGTATCCGCGGCCCTCGCCAAAACCGAGCGTGATCCCGGGCTGGACTTCGATTCGCTCAACGAGCTCTCGGATTATTGGGAAGAGGTGCTGGGATACTACAAGCCGTTCGACTCCGCTCCACGTTCGGGCACGGCCGAGGTATATGAACACGAAATGCCCGGCGGCCAATACACCAACCTCCGCGAGCAGGCGAACTCGATGGGCCTCGGCCACCGCTGGCGCGAAATCGCCCGCACCTACGCCGAGGTCAACCAGCTTTTCGGCGACATCGTCAAGGTGACTCCCTCCTCCAAGGTGGTGGGCGACATGTGCATGTTCCTCGTCACCCGCGGCATCAAGGCGGCCGATGTCACCAAGCTCAAACCCGGCACGATCGACTTCCCTGAAAGCGTGATCGACATGCTGGCCGGCGGCCTCGGGCAGCCGGACGGCGGCTGGCCCGCCGATGTCCAGAAAGTCGTGCTTGGTAACAAAAAAGCCACCACCAAGCGCCCGGGCGAACTTGCCGAGCCGGTGGATCTGGAGGCCACCCGGGCGGAGCTCAGCGTGAAGCTCGGACGCACCGCATCCGATGACGACCTGTACTCGCACCTGATGTATCCGCAGGTGTTCGCCGATTTCAACGCGTTCAAGGCGAAATACGATGACCTTAGTTGTCTGCCGACTCCCGCGTTCTTCTATGGATTGCAGATCGGCGAGGAAATCGAGATCGAGATCGACCCCGGGAAAATCCTGATCATCAAGCTGATTTCGATCGGCGAGCCGGACGCGGCGGGCCGGCGCACCTTGTTTTACGAGCTCAACGGGATGCCGCGTGAGTCCGCCGTGCTCGATCATTCGCTCAAGTCCGTATCCAAGGCGAGCCGCCCGAAGGGCGAGCCCGCCAATCCCGCCCATGGCTGCGCGCCGATGCCCGGCATGGTGACCGAGGTGGCCGTTTCCACCGGCCAGCAGGTCAAGGCAGGCGACAAACTGGTCGTTCTGGAAGCCATGAAAATGCTCACGACCGTCAGCGCCGGTGTCGATGGCACGGTGGCCGAGGTGCTGGTGGTGAAAGGCGACCAGGTGGACAGCGATGATCTGTTGGTCAAGCTCGCCCCGCTCTGAGGCCGGACACGCCGCCGGCATCCCGAGTTCAATATCATGGAAGACCCACAAGAAGATCAAGCAGCGGCGGAAGCTCCGTCCGGAGACGCGCCTTCCCCTGCGCAGCCGGTTCCGGGACTGCGTCAGGATCTTGCGGTGCTGATGAAGGTGAGACTGAACTTCTTCGTGCTGGTCACCGCCTTTTTCGGGTTTCTGCTGGCATCGCGCGGTGGAGGTGTCGAGTGGATGAAGCTGTTGCACACGATTCTCGGCGCGGCGGCCGCCGCATTCGGGTCCGCCGCATTCAACCAACTGATGGAAGTCGATCTCGACGCGCGGATGAAGCGCACGGCCGACCGCCCGCTGCCATCGCGCCGCATGGACCCGTTGGTCGCTTTCGGTGTCGGCTGGGTTCTTTCGGCGATCGGCATCATCCACCTCGCCGTGCAGGTCGGCCATCTGGTGGCGTATCTCACGGCGGCGACGATTGCGATCTATGTTTTTGTTTACACGCCGCTGAAGCGTTTCAGTTCGACCAACACCTTGGTTGGCGCGGTGCCAGGCGCGATTCCACCGGTGATCGGCTGGGTTGGTGGTGGTGGCGCGATCGGCTGGGAGGCGTGGTTTCTTTTCGGACTGTTGTTTTTCTGGCAGCTCCCGCACTTCATTGCAATCAACTGGTTGTGCCGAGAGGAATACGAGTCGGTGGGATACAAGATGTGGTCTAACGGAGATGTGTCCGGCCGCAAGAGTGGACTGCTCTCCGCGATATTCGCGCTGATGTTGGCGGGATGGTCGCTGGTGCCCTCCTTGATCGGGTTTGCAAATGTGGTGTGGGCGGTTCTTGGCCCGCTTCTCGCGTTGTGGATGATGGCATTGGCCGTCAGGTTTGCGAAAGCAGGCGAGCGGTCTGCGGCGCGACGCCTGTTCTTCTTCACGCTGCTTTATCTGCCGGTGGCGTTGATCGTGTTGGTGATCGCATGGAAACCCGGATCATGAGTGATGGCCGCCGATTGATCGAAGCGGCGCGGCGCTTGAGCGCGTCGCTGGCATCCCTGTCCTTCGGGGATCCGGCGGCCTGCGTTTACCGGCCGCTCGAATACGCATGGAAGCCCCACCAGCGGTATTTGGAGAGCTACGGCAGAGGGACCAAGCGCGTGTTGTTTCTCGGAATGAATCCCGGCCCGTTCGGCATGGCCCAGACAGGCGTGCCCTTTGGAGAAGTGGCCGCTGTCAAGGACTGGATGGGCATCGATGAACCGGTGGACAAGCCCGCGGGGGAACATCCGAAGCGCCCGGTCGAAGGATTCGGGTGCGCCCGTTCCGAGGTGAGCGGGCGCAGGCTGTGGGGTTTGTTTGCCGAGCGCTTTGTCACGGCCAAGGCTTTTTTCCAGGACCACTTCGTGCTCAATTACTGCCCGCTGGTGTGGATGAGCGCCACCGGAGCCAATCTCACGCCGGACAAGCTGCCGGCAAGGGAGATGGAGCCGGTCGAGCAGGCATGCCTGCGGCATCTCGGTGAGGTGATTGAAGTTCTGCAGCCGTCTTTTCTGATAGGTGTGGGTGGTTTTGCTGAGGAGCGCTTGCGGCGCGCGGCTGAATCGATTGGCTCAAGGGCGGTCATCGGCCGGGTGCTGCATCCATCGCCCGCATCGCCCGCCGCCAATCGCGGGTGGGGCGCGGCCGCCACACGGCAACTGGAGGACCAAGGGGTCTGGTGACGGTGGACTGGCGCCGTGAAATCATTTGCAGCCGGGAATTTCCTGTGGGAAATGTGGCCGTCCGATCATGAATCCACACTTCGCTACCGCCATTTGTTTATGCGTTTTCTCCCTTGCCGGATGTTCTGCGGGAGATGAAAAAAAACCTGCCATGGAAACCAGCAAGGAAGCCCCAGCCGAGCCCGCCGATAAAGTCGTCAAGACCGATGCGGAATGGAAAAAACTGCTCACTCCCGAGCAATACCAGATCCTGCGCGAGGCCGGGACGGAGCGACCCAATGGCAAGGTTTACAAGGAGTTCAAGAGCCAGGGCGACGGGGCCTATCACTGTGCCGGGTGTGGAGCCCTGCTTTTTTCATCCAAGGAAAAATTTGATTCCGGCTGTGGCTGGCCGTCGTTTTACGATCCCGCCAAGGCCGAGAACGTGGTGACCCGCAAGGACACCAGCCTGGGTACCGTGCGGACGGAAGTCATCTGCGCCAAATGCGACGGCCATCTCGGTCATGTCTTTGAGGGAGAGGGCTTCGACACCCCGACCGACAAGCGCTACTGCATCAATGGTGTGGGCCTCAAATTCGTGCCTGCGGCAAAAGAAGGCACGGAACCACCTGCCGCACCGGAAAAACCCTGACCGCCGCGGTTTTTCCCCGCATTGACAGAGGCGGAGCCCGGCATCATCCTCACGGCATGATGTCCGATCAACCGCATCACCCGGCACAGGGCAGAATGCCCGTGTTTCCCGTGGCATGCTGGATGCTCGGTTTGATGGCTTTCGTCCAGTTGCTGGTCGCCGGCATGGCCTTGGCCACTCGTCTGGAACAAGCTCGCGAGGTCCGCATCGTCAAGCAGGAGGTGGTCAAGCCGGTGATTGTTCCGCTTCCTCGGGAAAATCCGCTCCCGACACCGCCGCCAGCCCTGCCAAGGCCGGCGCTTCCCGCACCCGTGGCGGAGGCACCGCCAGTTGCCGGGCCTGCCCCGGTTCTGACCGCACCTCAGATCGCCGACCCGCGGTCCGAGCGATTGTTCAAGGAGGCCCGCCAGGCCCGCCTCGCCCGTGGCGACATGATGGCCGCCATCGCAAAGCTCCAAGAGGCCCTGGACCAGTCGCCGGAGGAACCCGCGTTGCACTACGAACTCGGTCTGGTCCACGAGGAGATGGGGGTTTATGACATTGCCGCCGGCAATTATGAAAAGGTCTTCCAGATGGGCACGACCGGTGCCGGTGCCTTCTATCAGCTGGCCGCCGCCAAGCTTCGCGATGGTTTCGGCAGGCAGGAGGCCCCCACCGGGCTGATGACTTTGGGGCGGGTGCGCATTTTCTCCAATCCGAATGATGCCAGGGGCGAGCTTGTCGTGCTAACCATTCCGGTTCAAAAGGCCCCGGGCCATGATACGGATGTCGGCGAGATTGCCGTGAAGGTCGAGTTTTTCAATCGCACCGAGCAAGGCGAAATAGTGCCGCTCGATGACAATTCCACGGTCAGTGAAAAGTGGGTCACGCTCCCGTTCGATTGGGTGGGTGGCGAGGAAAGCCTGCGCATGACCTATGTGATACCGCATCGCGATGATGCGTCCGCTGGTTTGACCGAGAAACACAGCTACTATGGGCAGGTTGTTTCGCTGATGTACAAGGGCGAGGTTCTGGACATCCAGGCCTGGCCCCGTGACCTTGCCGCAAGGATCGTGCGTCAGCCGGCCGGTGGTGGCAACGGCTCCGACCAGCCACCGGAATTCATGGACTCACTGCCACCGGATTTCGATCCGGAAGTGCCGCTGCTGCCTGCCTTGCCGTCCAACGAGTGAACCGCATGCCCGGTCTCCCTTACCGCTTTTCCCTCTCATGAATCAGGACTTTCAAGAAACCATTCTCGGTGAATACCGCCTCAAGGAGCTCCTCCAGGAAACCCCGACAACGCTGAAGTGGCTGGCGGAACAGATTTCCGTCTCAAGGCAGGTGCTGGTGGACCAACTCCGCCCGGAATGCGACGGCCAGAGGGATGCGTTTCTGGCAGATGTTCGCGCGAAAGCGGCCGTTGAACATCCGCTTATCGGATCGGTCTATGAAGCCGTCGCGGAACCCGGGCGCTGCTTCTTCGCCCATGAATTATTGCCCGGAGCCACTCTGGCCGACCGCGAAAAGGCTGGAGAACCCTTCAAACCGGCCCAACTCGCCCATCTGCTGCGCCGCATTGCCGAGGCGCAGCTTCATCATGAGGCGCTTGGACAGGCGTGCGATTTGTTGGGGTTGGAGCATGTTCATCTTGATAGCCAGGGCGTGGTCCGCCTGGATAACCTGGCGATCGGCGGCCGCCGCGACGCCGCTCAATCAGCCCGCGATGTGGCCCATATGGGGAATGCCTTACGCAATCTGGTGGCCGATGCCCAGCCAGGCACGACCCGCATGCTCACCTTGTTTGGCTGGATGCGTGGCGAGGGAGTTGACGCGCCGATCGGCTGGGACCAGGTGCGCGACATTTGTGGCCAGATCGAACAACAGCTCGCCGCCCCGGTGCAAAGCGCCGTGATGACCCGCGCGGCCGTCAACAGGCGCGGCAAGCAACCTGTGGTTCTCGTCACCAGCCTGGGCGTGGCCGCCCTGGCTGTGATCCTCTTGCTTGCGATCAAAATGCGCCCGGAAAAACCTCAGTCGGCACCACCCGCCAAGCTGCCCGGCGCGATTCTTGTCGAGGCTGGAAAACATCCCACTCCCGACGGGACCGTCGAGGAACTTGGAGCCTTCAGGATTTCCGCTCATGAGGTCACGATCAGGGAATATGAGAAGTTCATCATCGATCTCGAAACCCTTGCCGATTCCCAGCGGCAACGAATTTACGATCACGAGTCCCAACCGTCTGAGAAAACCTCGCATGTGCCGCTCGATTGGGATGAGATGCTCTCTGCAGCGAGGGCCTGTGGGACATGGAACCAATATCCCGTTACTCTGGATTCGCCGGTGGTCGGCGTCGATTGGTGGGACGCCGCTGCTTTCGCCGAGTGGAAAAAAGCCCGTCTGCCTACGCAGGAGGAATGGTTCGCCGCACTGCGTGCCACGGTCGGTGACCCTGCCCTGATTCCTCCAGCCGCGTGGCAGCCCATCAATGATTCATGCCCGGATCGCACCACCACAGGTCTGTTAGGAATGGCGGGCTCGGTTTGCGAGTGGACCCGCCGCCCCGCCACTAATCCGGCCAATCCCCTTGGCGAGCGCAAATGGGTGGTCATTGGTGGTTCCTATCTCAAGGCCGGCTCCAACGCGTTGACCCGCGAGTGGGTGGATGAACGCTCGCTGCGCCGCGCCGATATCGGTTTCAGGCTGGTGTTTGATGCAGACTGATGCCGTTCTTGCTCCGGCGTTTTTATTCAAGTCGATCGCAGTATGAATGAGATTCAGATCAAGCCGCTGGGGCGGGAAGACTTCGATCCGTCCGTCAGGCTGCTCGGATTCCTGAATCCCGAGACTCCGTCGAAGGTGCTTGCCGAAAGGCTCCGCTCGCTGTTGGAAGACCACTCGCACTACCGGATTGTCGGCGCGTTTTCAGAAGGGCGGCTGGTCGGCCTCTGCGGCGCGTGGATTGCCACCAAGATGTGGTGTGGGCGTTATCTGGAAATCGACAATCTGGTCGTCGATCCCGAGTGCCGGTCCGGCGGTGTGGGCACGCGGCTGATCGAGCACCTGGTGGAACTGGGTCAGTCCGAGGACTGCAGCCTTGTGGTGTTGGACAGCTACACCGCCAATCGCCCGTCGCATCGCCTGTATCATCGGCTCGGGTTTGAAATCTGGGGATTCCATTTCATCAAGCCGATCGGTGACTGGACAGGAAAAGGCGAATCATGAAAGTGGCCTTGGTGCATTATCACCTGGAGCCCGGCGGGGTGACAAGGGTGATTGAATGCGCGTCACGCGCTATGTGGGGTGCCGGGATTGGCCATGTCATCCTAACAGGGAAAACGGCTGCGCGGCGCGGGATGGAACTGCCGGTGAGAGAGGTCGCCGGACTCGGGTATGGGGATTCCCTGTCCCCGCAAGCCTTGCTTGCAGGGTTGCGCGCCGCGGCTGCCGCCGCTCTTGGCGGAATGCCCGATCTTTGGCACTTCCACAACCATTCGCTTGGGAAAAACCAAGCCGTGACCGAAGTGGTCTCGCTGTTGGCTGCAGATGGCGAACGGTTGCTGTTGCAAATCCATGATCTCGCGGAAGATGGAAGGCCGGAAAATGCCCCGCTGCTGAACGGTTGTGCCAATCCCTATCCGATTGCGTCACACGTCCATTATGCATTCATCAATACCCGCGATCTGCGGCGCTTCACCGGTGCGGGACTTCCGGAGGGAAATGCCCATTTGCTTGCAAATCCGTGCTCTGAAGACCGCCCGGCGACCCGCTCGGATTCCGATGTTCCACTGCTGCTCTATCCGGTGCGGGGGATTCGCCGTAAAAACCTGGGAGAGCTGTTGTTGCTCATGCTGCTGGCCCCGCCTGGGAGCCGTGCGGCGATCACCCGCGCGCCACACAACCCGCTATGGCGGCCAATCCATGACGACTGGCGGAGCTTTGCTTGGGAACTCGAGCTACCGGTGGATTTCGACGTGGTTGATCGCATGGCTCCAGTGTCTGGCGGCGATTGCTCATTCGATTCATGGCTCGGGCACGCGACTCATCTCGTCACGACATCCGTGGCGGAGGGTTTTGGCATGGTTCATCTGGATGCATTGGCATGGCGCAAGCCGCTGCTTGGACGCGAAATTCCCCATCTTGCCGCGGATCTGCAAAAAAGCGGAGTGCACGTTGGGGCTTTCTATCAAAAAATCGGGATTCCCGCCTCATGGGTTGATGTGCATGGTCTGGAGTCCCGCAAATCTGAGGCAATCAGGGAAATCCTGCATGCGTGGCGACACGCCCTTCCGTCCGCAACAGCGCCGCACGGTCACGGCGCGTTCTCTCAATCCCATGAATTGGATTTCGGCAATCTTCCGGAGCTCATCCAGCAGCAGATCATCCGCAGGATTGCCGCCGCCCCGCAGGCATACACCGGTATGATTGCGATGGAGGTCATGGAATCAGGACGCTGCCGCACGTTTTCCGCGTCCGAATGGTTGGCTCGGACGCTTTCATCCAGGGAGGTTCCGGCCGAGGTTGCCGGGCTGAGCAATTTCGAAATGGATGCCTATCAGGAAAAACTGGCGAAATTGCACGGCAATCTGATGCGATCGCAGCCAGGCGATGTGCGATCGATTGATGCTGCGCGGGTGCAGGATGCATATTTCGATCCGGACGGCTTCAGGTTTCTTGCCGCACCCGGTATCGAGACCCGGCCGGAAGCCGACTTTGCGGTGCTCGCGGGATTCCAGGCGGTGGTTTTTGATGTGTACGGCACACTCAGAATCGCGGCAGCGGGTGGTGTGAAACCGGATCCCGATGCTGACCCGGTGTTGCGCGGGATCCTGTCAGGGTTCGGCTGCCGGGTACCGGATTCTCCCAGCTCCGCGCTGCATGAAGCGGTGCGACGCCACCACGCGGAATCGCATCATGCGTTTCCAGAGGTGGATCTCCGGGAATTGTGGTGCGAAGTGGCTGCAATACCGGAAGACGTCTCAGCCGAGCGCCTGATGGCCGCGGTTGAGGAAGCATGGCATCCCTCGTCATGGATGCCGGGAGCGGTGGATACGCTGCGGCGCTTGCATGAATTGGGAATCCCGCTGGGGCTGCTCTCCAATGCACAGTGCGACATGCTGCCATCGCTGGGAGAGATTGCGGATTGGTTCGCGCCGGATCTTGTCGTGCTATCCTACCAGCATCGCATCGCCAAGCCATCTCCGGAATTGTTCTCAATGATGGCCGCTCAGTTGGCAGCCCGTGGCATTGCCCCGGATCAAACGCTCTATATCGGCAACGACCCGAGGCATGACATCGGTCCTGCGGCCGCGTGCGGATTCAAGACCGCCTTGTTTGCAGGCCATCCGGATTCCTTGCGCCCAGGCTATCATCCAGCCGATTTCATTCTCCGCCGTTGGCCGGGCATCTCATGAGGGATGTCCGTATTTGCCACCGCGCAGGACATCGACGTCCGAGGCATAGACAATGATCGCCCAGTCCTCGAAATACCGCTTGCCGATGTCTTCCATGATTTCACCGGAGATTTCCGGCGAAACCAATGTGTCGATTTGCACGTTGCGGCCTTCCCACTCCGATGCCCTGACTCCGCGCGAACCTTCGCCTTCCACGGCGGTGATCGTCCAGCCCGTTGCACCGTGGCTTTTCAGCAATTCCAGAAGATCATCCCGCAACACGCGCTCGGCGATGATGGTGATTTTTCGAAGACGGATTTTCACGACCATGATGACAGCAGGTTTGCGAGTTGTTGATAAAGAGGAATACCGAGGGCCAGGTTGAATGGAAAGGTGATGCCAAGCGCGAGCGTGAGGTAGAAGGCGGGGTTTGCCTTTGGCAGCGCGACGCGGACGGCTGCGGGAGCGGCAATGTAGGAAGCACTGGCTGCCATGGTTCCAAGCACTGCGGCACCACCCGAAGACATCCCGGCCATGGTCGCGCCGGCAACGGCGACCGTGCCGTGGAGGACTGGAAGCATGCAACCCAACAGAAGCAGCCGTATTCCCGCATGTTTCGCATCACGCAGACGCTTGCCCGCGGCGAGGCCGAGCTCGATCATGAACAGGCACAGCGCCCCCTTGAAAGCGGTGGCGAAAAAGGGCTGGACGTCTGCCAGTTTTGCGGGACCACAGAGAGCACCGATGACGAGTCCGCCGACGAGCAGCACGATGCTTTTGCCGGTGCAAACCTCATGCAAGGCTTTGCGCCAGCAGCCGCCAGGATTTGAGGATCCGGCGAACAGCAACGCGATGATGATTCCAGGCACTTCGAGCACGGCAACCAGAGCGGGAAGATATTCCTCGGCGTGCAACCCAGCTCTTTTCACGGATTCCAGCGCGGCTAAAAACGTCACTACGGAGACCGAGCCATAGTGTGCGGCGACCGCCGCCGAATCATCAACCCCGAGCTGGCCGATTCTGCGGATCAACCAGAACGCGGATATCGGCGTGGCAATCCCAATGGCCAGGGTGAGCGCACCTGGCACCAGCAGGTTTGTAAAAGGTGTGACCGCGAGGGCAGATCCGCCCTTCAGGCCTATGGCGAGCAACAGATAAATCGAAAGCCCCTGGTACACAGGTTCCGGAAGGCTCAGATCACTCTTGATCCAGCGCGAAACAACACCCAAGGCAAAGCACAGGACAACGGGTGAAATCAGATTTTCCGCAACAAAATTCATCCTAGGCTCGGACGTTGTCAGATCACACGCCCTCTTGGCAAGTGCAGCTTTTTAATATATAGAATATATAGTGTCAGATAAATAAACATAATTTGCACTTGCGGGGTGAGCGGTTGGCGGGGTAGTTTCCGTGCATGAGACTGGCGCGATGGCTGGCGGCATGGAAGGATTCGGCGACACGGCCGGTGGTTTACCAC